>JAJZPL010000037.1 GCA_021811185.1 bacterium | reverse complement strand
GGGCGCTTTATAGGCCACTTTATGTCCAGTATAGGGTCGTTCCAGCGGAGGCCGGCTGTATAACCCGGCGCGTATTCTTTGGAACATTTATACATTACTTCCGCGCCCTCGGTAAGGGCCAGGAAACCGTGCGCGAAACCAGCGGGGATATAAAGCATCAGGCCGTTGGAGTCCGACAACTCCAGGCCGAAGCTTTTGCCGAAGGTTTTGGAGCCAGGCCTTAGATCGGCTGCGGCTTCGAACACCCGGCCCCGGCCGCAGCGCACCAGTTTTGCCTGCGCATGCGGCGGCAGCTGGTAGGTCAGGCCGCGCAGCACACCTTTGCGCGAAACAGAGCGGTTTTCCTGCACAAAAACGTCTTTTATCCCGGCTTTGCGGAACTCGGAGGCTTTATAATTCTCCGAATATGAACCGCGCGTATCGGTTCCGACCTCCGGCTTTACGATAATAAGCCCCGGTATCCTAGTCTTTTTAAATAAAAATCTCATAGTTTAATAATGGGGACAGGCTACTTTATTTTGCAAATAAAGTAGCCTGTCCCCATTGTTCTAAGGTGTCAGCAGGCGCCAGGCGGGGGTGGCGGCTGCGGTCTTAAGTTTTAATTTTCCAGACTTCTGGGCGGCTTCTATTTCCGCGAAATCGGCCGGGGTCACTATAAGGCAGGCCGGGCCCTGGCCGGCCATGGCTGCGGCGGCTTCCTGCGGGGTCATGACCTGCTTCCACAGCGTGCGGTCGCTGTAGAACGAAAGGCCCTGGTTGAAGCGGTAAGACTTGTCTTTATAAAGCACCATGGCCGCGTCTTTGGGGAGAACGGCGTCCGCCACGCGGTACAGGTTCCGGTAGCTGGTGCCGGGGCCGTCGGTAGGAATAGGGAAAACTATAAAGGCCGCCAGCACGGCGGCGAAGACGGCCAGCGCGGCGGCGCGGAACTGCTGGTGGTCGTAGCGGCTGAACAGCCATTCTACGGTAATGCCGCCGAAGATGGCGAGCGGCACGAAGAGCGCCAGCAGGTAACGCAGGTAGAAAGCCTTGCTTATCGCCAGCGCGGCCATCACCACCAGGAGCCAGCAGGCCAACAGCACCAGGGCGGGCCGCTCGCAGGTGGAGCCTTTGCGGAAGGCAAGCCGGAACCCGTACAGGGCCAGCGGCGTCCAGATGAAAACGCCGAACAGTTTAACCAAGGGAGTGTAGAAAGGGTTGGTTTTACCGTCTATCCCTCTGGAAACTATGGGCCCGATGCCGGACTGGGAATACAGGAAGTCCAGGCCGTTGCGCAGGTACTGCGGGTAAGTCCAGGCGGCTATAAGCGCGGCCGCCAGCGCCAGCCCGCCTAGCAGCCAGGGGTTAAGCAGCTTGCGCAGCCTGCCGGAAACCGCGAAGAAGAGGCCTGCGATGCCCAGCAGGTAAAGTCCCTGCACGGCTTTGAAGTAATAACCGATGGCCAGGCTGAGGCCCACCAGGAGATAATACCGGTTGCGGCCCTGCAGTTCCGCCTTGAGCATGGCCCACACGCCGAGACAGAGGGCCATGGCGGCCGGCACGTCCAGCATGCAGCGCCGGGAGGACTTCATGAAGAAGGTGCTGGTGCAAAGAAGCATTACCGCCCAGAAGGCGGCCTTGCGCCCGGCGGTAAGCCCGCCTATGCGGTAAGCCAGGATAAGGGTGACAAAGCCGCACACGGCGTCGGGGAACCTGGCCCAGTAGTCGGTAACGGCGAAGAGTTTGAAGAGGACGGCTTCGGTCCAGAAATACAGCGGCGGCTTGAGGAAACTCACCTGCAGGCCTTCGTGCATGGTGAACCAGTTGCCGGTCGCCAGGATGGCCTTGCCCATGGCCGCGTGGGTGATGTCGTCCATTTCGGCCAGGGGCAGGTCGCCCAGGCGCATGAAACAGGCGATGAGCAGGAGCGCTATGAGCAGCCCGTCGCTGCCGGCCAGCTTTTCCCAGGCGTGCCAGAGCCCTTCCCGGCCGGCGGCGGCGTTATCCGCCATTGCCGTTCCTGTTGAAGATGGCGGGCGAGAACAGCCCGGTCCGGCGCAGCGCGTACTGCGCCAGCACCCACAGGGTGAGCAGGCCGTAGGTGAGGCTGCGTTTGAAATTTATGGAGGAAGCTTCCTCGAAATACTTGGTCTCAACGGGGATGTCGCCCATGCGCAGGCCGAAGTAGGACGCCTGAACGAGGAACTGCATGTCGAAGATGAAATCGTCCGAATTCCCCTGCCAGGGCAGGGCTTTAAGGGCCTTAACTGAATAGGCGCGCATGCCGCTGTGCCATTCGCCCAGGTTCTCGCCGGTGACCACGTTGCAGACCAGCGAGAGGAAGCGGTTGGAGAGGTACTTGTAGACCGGCATGCCGCCGCTGAGGGTTTCCCGGCGGGTGCGGATGCGGTTGCCGAGCACTACGTCGCAGATATTGTTCTCGATCAGGCCGGCCAGGTGCGGCACCACTTTGGGATTGTACTGGTAGTCGGGGTGCAGCATCACCACGATGTCGGCGCCGGCCTCGATGGCCAGTTTGTAGCAGGTTTTCTGGTTGCCGCCGTAGCCGGTGTTCTTCTCGTGGCGCACCACGCGCAGGCCCATGGCTTCGGCCACCTTCACGGTGTCGTCTTTGGAGCAGTCGTCCACCAGGATCACGTCCTTGCGGTACTGTTCGGGCAGGTCCTGCATGGTCTGCGGCAGCGTTTGGGCGGCGTTATAGGCCGGAAGCACGACGACGACTTTTGACATAGGTCCCTTTGGCGCGGAGCTGAATTAAGAACGAACCCCTTCTAACGTCTATATTTTATATTTTTTACTTATTTAAAAGCACGATATCCGTGCGCTGCTGGGCGTAGGAATCCTCGAAGCCCTCGTAGGAGAGCAGGTTCTCGCCGGACATGAGGGCGGCTTTCAGGTAGTTCTTCACCTGTTCCGCCTGCTGGTCGGCCAGTTCCTTGGTCTGGGCGTACACGTTCACTTTGAGCGGCATATTGTAGTAACGGCGCTTGATCAGGTCGGCGGTGGCGGCCAGCAGCGGCTCGCCTTTATCTTTATCCAGCGCGCGGGCGGTCTTGTTGGGACCGAACAGGGCGGCCGAGTCCAGGCTGATGGTGAGGTTGGGGCCCTTCTGGTAGACGATGGCGGTGAACTTGACCAGCTCGCCGATGATGGTTTTGGGCGAACCGTACTCGTCCACGAAAACGTAGACCGGGGCGTAGCTGTGGCCGGCGCGCACCCAGTCGCGCTGGTCGTTCTCGCCGCTCCAGCTGATGCTCTCCGGCGGCAGGCCGTTGCCGGAGTACCGGTGAAAGACCTTGCCCTCTTCGTCTGTGATAGAGAGGGTCCACTGCAGGTCCTTGGAATTCTTCTCATTGTAGGCGGTGCGGCTGAAAAGCTCCTCGAACTTGCGCAGCGGGTAGAAGGTAATGACGGTGCGGTCGCTGAACGAGGTGCGCCAGGGTTTGATGACGCGGCTGCTGAAGAGCGTTTCCGGGTGGTTGCGCGAGAAGCTCACGAAGTCCCCGGATTCGAACAGGAACAGGCCTTTGTCGGCTTCCAGCGACTTTTCGATGCTTTCAAATTTATCGTACTTCACTTTGAGCGGCGGTTTTTTAGTGCGCAGCTCTTCGGAGGATTCGGATTTTATCACCACTTCCTGCGGGACTTCATTGTACGAAGTAGCGGGGTCCGGCAGGTCCTGGGCGGAAGCGCCGCCGGCGAACAGGGAGAGGAGAGCGATTAGTTTTAACATAGTTTTTTCCTGGTTACTCCGAGACGAACCTGAAAGTGATGATACCCCACTGCTTGGACGCCGGGCCGGAGAGCGGCTCGAAAGCCCAGCGCTTGATGGCGTCGAGCGCCAGGCGGTCCAGCGCGCCGTAGCCCGAGGTTTTTTCGATGGTCGCGCTGTCCAGCACGCGGCCGGAATTATCGACGTAGAATTTAATGGCGACCGCGGCCTCGAGGATGCCGCGCTCGCTGGCCCACGCCGGGAACGCCGGCGCGTAATACCTGAGCACCTTGCGCCGGGAAAGCGGGCCGGTGATCTCCAGCCGCTGCGCGGGCGCGTCGGCCTGGCGCAGGGACTCGTTGCGGCGCATGGAAATGGACTCGGCGGTGATGGCCGGGCCCTGGCGCACGGCCGCCTGCACCCCGGCGTTGCGGGCCTCGGTGAGGCGCTGCGGGGCGGCGGCTATTACGGCGGGCTGGCGCGCGGCGGCCACCGAGCCCTGGCGTTCGGAAAGGGCCTGCGGGGCGGCGGCGGAGCGGCGGGCGTTGTCGACGGCCAGGTTGAGCTCCTGCATGCTCTGCGGGCGCACGGCGGGGCCGGCGTCCTCGAACTTGAGTCCCTGCGGCATAGGGGGCGCTTTTTTGAAGCCGACTTCTTCCAGCTCTATGCGCGGGGCCATGGCCTGGGCGGAGCGCTCGGCCTTGATGTCCAGCCCGGCGTCCTTGATGCCTGTGTCCACGCGGCGCCCGGCCTCCATGTCCAGTTTCTGGGCGGCGCTTACCCTGCCGCTCCGTTCGGAAAGGGACTTGGGCAGGTCCAGCGCGGCGCGCCGGCGGTCCGGGGTCTTAATATCCAGCTGGGGGATCTTGGGCATTTCCGGCGCGGCTATCTTGGGGATCTGCGGCAGCGCGAGCTTGAGGAAATTCAGGGTTTTGTTCTGCGCGGGCGCTTTAGCCTGCGCCTCTTTTTCCTGCATGATGAGGTCCACGTTGCTGAGCACGATGGTGCGGGTTTCGGGGCGCATGACGACCAGGTAAATGAACAGGACCGCCAGCAGGGCGTGGAACCCCGCCGATGCGAGCATCGCGTAGGAGACGTGTCTGGGATTGCCCTGGTACATTACTTCTTCTTCTGCTCCGTTGCTATGGTAATATTGGAGGCTCCGGCTTCCTTGGCGCGCGCCATGGCGTCCGTTAAAATACCGTAGGGGGCTTCGGCGTCGGCCTTGATCACCACCATGCGCGCCTCGCTTTCCTTAAGAGCCTTGTCGATGCCTGCCATGAACGAGGGCTCGTCGGTGAAGATCTTTTCGTTGACGGCGTAGCGAGCTTCCGGGGTTATGGTAACGGTGATCTTGTCTTTTTCCTCCCCCTCCTGGGTTTTGGCTATGGGCAGGTTCACCTTGATGGCCGGCTCGGAGAGCAGGGGCGCGGTGACCATAAAAATTATCACCAGCACCAGACAGACGTCCACCAGCGGCGCCACGTTAATGCCGGTCATCAGTTCTTCGTTATTCTCGGTCTTAAAGGACATATTAATTCTTCATGAGCGCCATCTTGAGCGCCCCCGCCTGCTTGGCGTCGTCGAGGAGCGTGACCACCTGGCCTACGCGGTTGCCGGTATCGGCCTTGATGATCACGAACTTGTCCGCGCTCTTCTCCAGGGCTTTGGCGATCCCGGCGGGGTAGTTCTCGCGCTGCACGGCCACGCCGTTGATGGTAAGCGCGCCCGCTTCGGTAAGTTTCACCTGCACGCTTTCGGACAGCGACACCTTGCCCACCTGCGCGCTGGCCTTGGACTGCAGCACCTTGATGCCGGCCTGCAGCGCGAACGGCGCCACGGCCATGAAAATGATGACGAGCACCAGCGACACGTCCACCAGGGGCGTAAGGTTGATGTCCGTTATGGGCTCGTCGGCGTTGGAGGATACGGCCATAGTGCCTTTAAAGGCTTACTTGGCCTCCAGCATGATGATCAGGCGCGCGCTGAAGATTTCCAGCTCGCTGGAGATCACCTTGGTCTTGCGCATGAAATAGTTGTAGATGATCACGGCGGGGATGGCCACGGCGAGGCCGCCGGCGGTGGCGACCAGCGCCTCGGCTATGCCCTTGGCCACCACGGTGGGGCCGCCGGAGCCGGACAGCGCCAGGTCCCTGAAGGCCTTGATGATGCCGACCACGGTGCCGAACAGGCCGATGAACGGGGCGATGTTGCCCATGGTGCCCAGCACGCCCAGGTTGCGCTCCAGGTTGAGGCGCTCTTCCTGGCGCTTGGTGGCCAGCAGCTCTTCCAGGTCCCTGCGGCCCATGTGCCGGTTCTGCAGCGCGTAGTGGAAAATGCGGGAGACCGGGGAATCGATCTTGCCGGTATAGTCCAGCGCCTTGTCGTGTTCCCCCTTCTTCAGCATGCCGCTGACGTGCGCCAGAAAGTCGTCCATCTTCTTCTGGCGCGCTTTGCGGAAGTAGAAGTAGCGCTCGAAGGCGAAGGTGAAGGACATAAGCGAGCAGAACAGCAGGATGACCAGCGTGAAGCTGTCCTTGAAGATCGCGAAGTAATTTATGTTTTCCATTTTCCAACTCCTTGTTGTTTTAGAACTTAGTTTCCGGCCGAGGGCTGCCCGGCGGCGGGGGCCGGCGCGGCTTTCTTAACGGCGCGGCGCATTACCTTCTTTTTCGCGGGGACCGGCTTCTTCGCCGGCGCCGGCTCCGGGGCGGCAGCGGCCTCGTCGGACGGCTCGTCCGCGCCCGCGCCCATGCCGGGCAGGTTCTGTTTCCTGGTGGCGGGGGTCCGGGAGGCCGGCTCGGCCTTGCCCATGTTCAGGAGGGCCTTGGCCCTGTCCGCCGCCGCGCGCGCCACCTCCGGCTTGCCGGAGTTGCGGGCGATATCCTCGTAAACCTTGGCCGCTTCCTGGTAGTTCTTCTCGGCCTCGTAGATCTCGCCGAGCTTGACCAGGCCCTGCAGGCGCCAGGGGCTGCCGGCGGGCTTCTGTTGGCCAAGGCGTTCCCAGTAGTCCCGGGCCTCGTCGGGTTGGGCGCTGTCGTAGCTCATCTCGCCCATGTAGTACATGGCCTCCAGCCCGTCTTCCTTGCCCTCGGCCTCGCCGTAGATCTGCGTCAGCGTCTTCAGCGCGCCGGCGAGGTCGCCGCGGGTTTTCTGGATGTTGTAGATCTCCCACAGGGCGGCCAGCGCGTCGTCGGTCTTGCCGGTGAGATCGTAATATTTGCGGTAGGTCTCCTCGGCCTTGTCGGTATCGCCGGTGCTCTTGTAGCACAGCGCCAGGTTGAACAGCGCGGGCTTGATGTACTCGCTCTGCGGGTACAGCTCGGCCAGCTTGGCGTAGGCGGCGGAGGCTTCCGCGTACTTTTTCTGGTTATAGTAGGCGTTGCCCAGGCGGAACAGCGCCACCGGGTGTTCCTTGGCGTCGGGGTAGTTGCGCACGAAGCGGTCGAACACCGAGGCGGCGTTCTCCATGTCCCCGAGCTGGAAATAAGCCTCGCCCAGGTAGAACTGGGAATCCTTGATGGCGGGGTGCGAGATGTATTCCACGCTGAATTTCTTCAGGATCTCCACCGCGCCGGCGTAGTCCTTCTTCTCGAAGAGGCGGCGGCCCAGGCGGAAAGAGGCCTCGCCGGAGGTTTTGTCAGGGGGCGTGCGGGCGGCCAGCCCGGAGAACCAGGCCTTGAAGTCCAGCGCTGGCGCGCGGTCGAACACGGCCTCGGCCAGGTCGAACGCGTCGGCGGCTTCGGGCGCATCGGGATAGGTGGAAACGGTAGTGCGCGCCTCGTCTAGCGCCTGCGCGTCCTGCTTGAGGTTATAGCTGATCTGCGCGCGGCGCAGCCAGGCCAGCGGCAGCCTGTCGCTCTTGGGGTACTTGGCGATGATCCCCTCGTAAGCGCCGGCGGCCTCGGCGTATTTCTGCGCGCGGAACCAGGTGTCGGCTATCTGGAAATCCGCCAGCTCGGTCTCGGGCGCGGCGGGGTAGCCCTTCAGCAGCTTGGTCCAGGTTTCCACGGCCTGGCTGTAGTAGCGCAGGCGGTACAGGGCCAGGCCCGCGCGGTACAGCGCGGCGGGGGCGTAGGCGTCCTTAGGCTGATCTTCGGCGAAGGCCTCGTACATCTGGTAGGATTTTTCGAATTCCTTCTGGTTAAAGAGGCTGTCGGCCAGCGCCATGGCGTCGGAGCCGCCGGGCTGCTCGGCGTCGGGGAAGGCCGCCCGGAGGGTTTTAAGCTTATCGCGCGCGCGGGCGGCGCCCTCGGTGTCGCCGGCTATGGCCAGGCACCATACCAGGCCGTCCTGGGCGTAAAGCGCGGACACGTCGTTGGGGTAGATGCGGGCGATGGTGGTGTAGATGTTTCGCGCGTCGTCCACCAGGTTAAGGGCCATGTAGGCCTCGGCCACGTACAAGAGGCTCAGCGCCCGCCACTTGGAGCCGGCCGGCGGCAAATGCTTGAAGATGAACTGGTAGGACGTGAGGATGCTGTTGTAATTGCCGCGTTCGTACTCGGCATGCAGGATCATGAACAGCGCCTGCTCGGCCACTTCGCTCGACGGGGCCAGGTCCACCGCGTTCTGGAAGGAGCGCAGCGCCTCGTCGGTCTTCTTAAGTTCCAGCTGGGCCGCGCCCATAAGGTAGTAGGCGTTCTTGGCCAGGGCGTTCGAGGGATAAAGCACCAGGAAGTTCTCGAGCGCGTGCACGGTCTGCGGGTAATCCCCCAGCAGGTACTGGCACCAGGCCAGCTTGTAGCCGCTCTGCGGGGCCACCGCGGAGTTGCTGTAGTTGGTGGTGACCTTGGTGTAGGCGAACAGCGCGTCGCGCGTCTGCTTGTTCTCCAGGTAGCTCTCGGCGATGAAGAACTGGGCGTACGGGGCGAAGAAGTCGCGCGGGTTCTTGTCTATCACGTTCTGGAAACTGGAGCGGGCGCTGGGGTAGTCCTTCTTGTTGAAGAGGCTGGCGCCGATGCGGAACACCGCGGCGCTGCGCAGCTTGGAGGCGGGATATTTGGCGATGAAGGCCTGGTATTTCACAATGGCGCCGTCGTAATCCCCGGCGTGGAAGAAGGAATCGGCGGCCAGGAACTCGGCCTCTTCCCTGAAGTCGGCGTTAGGGAAATCCTTCAGCAGTTTTTCGAACACGGAGGCCGCCATGTAGGTTTTCCCCTCGTACAGGTAGGCCTTGCCCAGGAAAAAGCGCGCTTCGGGCGTGGAGAGCTGCAGGAAGAGCTTCTGGGCGGACGGGTAATTTTTGCGGTTGAGCTCCAGCACGGCCTTGGCGAAGATCACCTCGGGCTCGCGCGCGTAGGGCAGCCAGGTCTCTTCCAGGCGGAACAGGAGGGCCTGCGCGTCCTGGTAGCGGCCGGCGGCGATGTTGGCGTAAACGGCGCCAAGCAGGCTTTCGGGCACGATGTAGCTCTTGGAATACTTGTCCTCGGTCTTAAGGAATTCCTTCAGCGCGCGGTCCCAGTTGCCCATGTTGTAATAGGCCTCGCCGATGCGGTACTGGGCGCTGGCCTCAAGGCCGCTCTTTGAATAATCGTTTATAACGGAAAGATAGGACGCGGCCGCGGAATTTAGCTCGGCTATGGCGGCGGGGTTGGCGCCGGCGAGTACGCGGTCGTCCGAGGCCATTTTGGAGATGGTTTCCTGGCGCAGCAGCTGCAGGCCTTTCACCATGTAGGCCTCGCCCTGCATGAAGCGGGCGTCGGGAGCGCGCGGGCTCTTGGG
Source organism: bacterium (assembly GCA_021811185.1). GTDB lineage: Bacteria > Elusimicrobiota > Elusimicrobia > Elusimicrobiales > UBA9959 > UBA9959. Next base: position 15,459 of record JAJZPL010000037.1, on the reverse strand, counting down.
GTACTGCTTCACGAACTTCTGAAAAGCGTCTATGACCGCGGCGCGATCTGTGGAACTTTCATAAAGGGAGGCCAAGTTCCGGAAAGCGGCCTCGTCCTCGCTCAACTGCGACAACTGCGGCTGCGCCCCCGCCGGCCTGCCCGCCCCGATAAGTAATATCAAAACAATAAATCTTTTCAATTTCTTCACCTCTTCCTATATATAATAATTTTATCAAATAAGAAAAGGGGACAGGCTACTTTAATTCCTCAACTAGTGTGGAGTTTCCACGGGCGTCCGATAGGCCGCATAGTTGATTCCAGGTGGCACTCCCTGGAAACACGCTCCTGCCATTCACTATCCCCATATGGCATTTGCCTTGAAACGCTGCGCCGGATCTTTTCCAGTTCCCTTTCGCTCACAGGAGTATCAACATATTGGGTCCATTCAGAAGGTAAATCAAGCGGTAAGCCGCTGGTTAGGACCCTTGGCTTAAGACCGATTGTTTCTCCATGTGAGGACCATGGCCAGTCGGCGGCTGTTTTTACAAGGCCCGCCCTGACAGAATTCCCCTCTATGTAGCGGGCTACGGTCAATAAGTGCGAATCGGCTTTTGTGATGAAACTTTTAAACCGTCCCTGCCAGATATGGCCAAGGCTGCCATAATGTGCATGATATCTTCTTACGTGACTGGTCATAAGCCATTGCATCCAGCGGCTGATATTTTCAGCGGGAGAAGCGGCAGCCAGCAGGTGAAAGTGATTTGGCATAAGGCAGTAACAGAAGAGTTTAATCGGGTGCAGCTCTATCGCCTTAGATATCAAAGTCACGAATGAAACATAATCTTCCGACTTATGAAAGACCTGATTCCTGTTATTTCCCCGGTTGATAATGTGATAGATATGATTTTCCGCTAACCCCCGGCATATTCTAGGCATAATCCCCCCTTATACATTTATGGGCAGACCCCAAACAAAGTAGCCTGTCCCCATTAAGTTATAGCAGAAGAACCCGACAAGGGCTTGTCGGGATAAAAAATGGGGACAGGCTACTTTATTTGCAAAATAAAGTAGCCTGTCCCCTTTGTTAGTAAGGGCTGGTGAGGGCGCGGGTTTGGGCTTCGGCGGAGGTTTTCTGGATGAACTCGTCCAGTTTGACGTCGAAGACGCTCTTGTTGCCTCGCAGGCGGAGGGTTATAGTGCCGGCCTCCTTCTCCTTCTGGCCTACGACTACCACGTAAGGGATCTTCTCCATGGCGGCCTCGCGGACCTTGGCGTTGAGGGTGTCGTGGCCAAGATCGGAACTGACACGGCGGCCGGCGGCCTTGAGTTTGGCGGCTACCTCACCGGCGTATCCAGCCGTTTCCTCGCTGATATTGATGACCTTTATCTGCGTGGGGGCGAGCCAGAGCGGGAAGTTCCCGGCGTAATGCTCGATGAGCACGCCGAAGAAGCGCTCGAGCGAACCGAGCAGCGCGCGGTGGATCATGTACGGGCGGTGCTTGGCCCCGTCGGCGCCTGTGTATTCCATGCCGAAGCGCTCCGGCTCGTTGAAGTCGAACTGGATGGTGGTCATCTGCCATTCGCGGCCGATGGCGTCCTTGACCTTAAGGTCGATCTTGGGGCCGTAGAAGGCGCCGCCGCCCTCGTCCAGCTCCACGGCCACGCCTTCCTTCTGCACGGCGGCCATCAGGCTCTTCTGCGCCTCTTCCCAGCGCGCGGGTTCGCCCACGGCGCCCTCGGGGCGGGTGGCGAGGTAAGCTTTGATCTCGGTAAGGCCGAAGGCCTTCAGCAGGTTCATGCTGAAGCGCAGCACCTCGATGGTCTCCGCCTCCATCTGCTCGGGCGTGCAGATGATGTGGGCGTCGTCCTGGGTGAAGCCGCGCACGCGCAGCAGGCCGTGCAGGACGCCGGCTTTTTCGAAGCGGTACACGGTGCCGAGCTCGGCCCAGCGCAGGGGCAGGTCCCTGTAAGAGCGGGACTTGCTCTGGTAGATTTCGATGTGGAACGGGCAGTTCATCGGCTTGGCGTAATACTCTATGCCGTCGATGTCCATGGGCGAGTACATGGAGTCTTTGTAGAAGCCCAGGTGGCCGGAGGTCTCCCAGAGCCCGGCGCGGCCGATATGGGGCGTGTTCACCAGGTCGTAGCCGCCCTTGAAATGTTCGTCCTTCCAGTAGGTCTCGATCTCGTGGCGGATGCGCGCGCCGTTGGGGTGCCACAGCACCAGCCCGGGGCCCACCACTTCGTTTATGCTGTAAAGGTCCAGCTGCTTGCCGAGCTTGCGGTGGTCGCGGCGGGCGGCCTCTTCCTGCTGCTTAATGTAGGCGTCCAGCTCGGCGGGCGTTTCGAAGGCCACGGCGTAGATGCGCTGCAGCATGGGGTTCTTCTCGCTGCCGCGCCAGTAGGCGCCGGCGATGGAGGTAAGCTTATAAGCCTTAAGCTTGCCCGTGTGCTCAACGTGGGGGCCTTTGCAGAGGTCCTCGAACGGGCCGTTCTTATAGATGCTGATAACGCTGCCTTCGGGCAGGTCGTTGATCAGCTCCACTTTATATTTCTCGCCTTTCTCGGCGAAGTGCTTAAGCGCTTCGGCGCGTGGCAGCTCCACGCGCTCGAACTTCTGGGCCTGGGCGATGATGTGCTTCATCTTCTTTTCTATCTTGGGCAGGTCCTCGGGGGTGAAGTGGTGTTCGAGGTCGAAGTCGTAGTAGAAGCCGTTCTCGATGGCGGGCCCGATGCCGAACTTCACGCCGGGGAACAGTTCGGACACGGCCTGCGCCATTACGTGGGCGAGGCTGTGGCGCATCATGTGCAGGATCTCTTCTTTGTTTTCTTCGGCCATAATTTTGGTTCCTTAAGTATAAAGCCCGCCAGTACCCGGGCGGGTCCTAACGGGCTTTCCGAATACGCTAAAACTGGTGCCCAGTACAGGGATCGAACCTGTGACCTTTCCCATGTCAAGGGAACGCGCTACCGCTGCGCCAACTGGGCCGAACGCTACTTGGATTATTATATCAAAAAGGGGACAGGCTACTTTATTGAAAATAAAGTAGCCTGTCCCCTTTATTTACTTTTTGTAAGGGTACCTGGCTTCTATAACAGAGCGGAGGCCGCCGCGCGGGGTGAAGTCGCCGGTGACGGTGCAGCTCTTAGGCTTTATGGCCTTGACCACGTCGTCGAGCACGCGGTTGGCGATGTTCTCCATGAAGATGCCGCAGTTGCGGTACTGCAGGAAATAATATTTCAGCGACTTGAGCTCGAGGCAGAGCTTGCCGGGGACGTAGTCGATGGTGATGGTGCCGAAGTCCGGCAGGCCGGTCTTGGGGCACACGGAGGTGAACTCCGGGTGCACTATCTTTATGGTGTAGTCCCTTTTGTACTGGTTCTCCCAGGCCTCGATGGCCGGCAGCCGGATGTGCTTCACGCTCTCGGCCTGGCCGGTTGTGTAGCCGAATTTGGTGGACTTGTCGTTCATGATGCTTCTCCTTAGTTAAGTTAGATCTTCATGCGCTTCAGGCGCAGGGAATTCATTACCACGGAAACCGAGCTTAAGGCCATGGCGCCGCCCGCGAAATACGGCGGGATAACCACGCCCCAGCCCGGGTAGAACGCGCCGGCCGCCAGCGGGATCAGCACCACGTTGTAGGCGAAGGCCCAGGCCAGGTTCTGCTTGATCACCCTGCGGATGGCCTTGGAGATCCGTACGGCGGTGATCACGGAACGGAGGTCGTTGTGCATCAGCGTGATGTCGCTGGCCTGCGCGGCCACGTCGGTGGCGGAGCGCATGGCCATGCCGATGTCGGCCTCGGACAGGGCGGGCGCGTCGTTGAACCCGTCGCCCACCATCACGGTCTTCTTGCCGAGCGCTTTATAGCGCATGACCAGCTGCCGCTTTTCCTCGGGGAAAACCTCGGCGTGGAAAGTCTTAATGCCTATGGCGGCGGCGGCCGCGGAGACCACGGCGCGCCTGTCTCCGGAGGCCAGCACGGGCTCGATGCCGAGGCTCTCAAGTTCCTTTACAAGACCGGCGGCCTCTGGGCGCATAGTGTCGCCCAGCCGGGCATAGCCTTTAAAAACGCCGCCCTGCGCCAGCAGCAGCATGGAATCCGGAGAGGCGCCTATTTCGAGGCGCGCGGCTTCGGGCATGTCGAGGGCCAGCTCGTCGAACCATTTGAGACTGCCCGCCAGGATCTCCCCCCCGACGGAGCCGGCCCTGACGCCCTTGCCGGGCACGGCCTCGAAAGAGGTCACCGCCGGAGGCTTAAGGCCTTCTTCCCTGGCGCGCTGCCGCGCCGCCTCGGCGAAGGGGTGTTCGGATTTGTCTTCGGCGGACACTAGCAATTCCAGGAAGGCGCGCTCCGTTACCCCGTAGGGGCGCACTGCGGCCAGGCGCAGGCGCCCCTCGGTAACGGTGCCGGTCTTGTCAAAAATGATCACGTCCACGCCGGAGATCCGCTCCAGCACGTCCGCGTTGCGGATAAGGATACCGGCGGAGGCCGCCCGGCCGAAGCCTACCGCCACCGCCATCGGCACGGCCAGGCCCATGGCGCAGGGGCAGGCCACGGCGAGAACGGCGGCGAAAATATTCACGGCCATGTCCACGCCGGAATAGCGGAACCAGAACCCCGCGGAAACTGTCGCCGCCAGGAAAACCGCCGGCACGAACCACGCCGAGATCCTGTCCACCATGTGCTGCACGGAGCTCTTTTCGGCCTGGCTTTCCTCCACGGCCTTCACGATCTTCATCAGTACGGTGGCCTCGCCCACGCCTTCGGCCTCGAACTCGAGCGCGCCGGTCTTGTTTACCGTGCCCGCGTAAACGCGCCCGCCGGGGCTTTTCCCCGAGGGCACGGACTCGCCGGTAAGGAGGCTTTCGTCCACGTCGGAAAAGCCGCCGGTCACCCGGCCGTCCACCGGCACCTGCTCGCCGGGGCGCAGCAGCACGATGTCGCCGGGCACTATTTCTTCCGCCGCCACGGTCTCCTCGCGCCCTTCGCGGAGACGCCGGGCGAACTTGGGCGCTATTTTGAACAGGCGGGAGATGGCCTCCCCCGCCTTGCTCTTGGAGCGCGCTTCCAGCCAGCGGCCCAGGTTAATAAAGGTTATCAGCATCCCCAGCTCGGCCCATTGCGCCTGGTAATGCACGCCGCCCTCGGGCGGGCTGACGGTGATATAAATACTGTAGATGAACATCACGCTGGTGCTCAGCGAGACCAGGGAGTTCATGTCCGCCGTTCTGGCCTTGAGCGCCCGCAGGAAACCGACGTGGAAATGCCAGCCGGCCGCGCCCCAGGCCAGCGCCGCCACCACCATCATGGTGTACTCGGAGAAATTGAAGAAAGGGTCCAGCAGCATGAAGCCGGTGAGGAACGCGGCCAGCAGCAGGCGCCTGAAGAACATGTTCTTTTCCCGGTCCAGCTCGGCCAGCGCGGTATTGCCGGCGGACACAGTGGATTCCGAGAAGGCCAGCACGCGGTAGCCGAGGTCGTCCACTTTGGCGGTGATAACTTCGGCGCCGAGCAGCGCCGGGTCATAAGACAGAAAAGCGGTCTTGGAAGGCAGATGAACCGTTACGCGGGCCATCCCGGGCAGGGCGCCCAGGCCCTTTTCCAGCCTGGCCACGCAGGAGGCGCAATGCACGCCCTCCAGCGGGACGACCGCCTTCTTGAACTTCTGCGCGGGGATAGCTTTATCCATAATGGTAGTCCGCGAAAACCTACTGTTTCCTAACTTCGAGCAGCCAGGCTTTCTCCACGTCGGCAAGATTGCCCCACATCCCGCGGTAGGTCTCTTGTATGGCCTTATCCATGGCGGCCCCGTCGCGGAGCTTGCCCAGGAAAAGGGAAAAATTGAAGGAACCGCCCTGGCGGATCATGAAACCCGCCACGGCCCCGACTTGGGCGTACCAGCGGTCCACGCCGCGGTTAGCGTCGTCCTGCGGCGCCAGGTTCACCATCTGGGAGAACGGTATGGGATTGGAGGAGATGCTGTCGGCCACCCTGCCGGTGTAGAAGGCCGACGAGGCCTGGTTGGCGCGGGTTTCTTCGTAGACGGCCACGCCCTCGTTAAGCCAGCGCAGGGCCGAAGCCTGGGACAGGCCCATGAACTCATTGAAGATGAGGTGGGTCATCTCGTGGCCCATGGTCGCCTTCAGGCCGTCGCCCTCGTAGAGCAGCAGCGCGTTGCCGTAGGTGGCGCCGCCGGACCAGTCCGGCTGCCCGGTCTTGGCGTGGTACTCCGCGGCGTCGCGGTAGACCACCACGTTGTACGGCCTGGCCGGGACGAAGGAATAGAGCCCGAGGTCCTGCATGATGCGGCTGTAATTCTCCTCGCAAAGCGAAGAATAAAGCGCGGCGCCGGTGGAAGTGTAGGCGTCCACGGTGAAGTGGGCCGTTTCCTGCGTTTTATAGCCTGGGTCCAGCCCCTTGAAAGGGGACGCCACGGGGAGCGCGGCGGCTTCGGGCGCCAGTTCCCCGTTGGTAGGAACGTCCACGCAGGAACAGCAGAACAGCAGCAGCAAGGGCAGGAGTTTTTTCATAGTCGGGTCACGGCACGGGCAAAACTTCTCAGCGCAGTTCGAGGAGCTGGTTCTCCAGTTTCAGGCCGCGGATCCTTATCCCGTAGGGGTTATCGGAAAAATCCAGCCTGAAAGTGAAAAGCCTGAGCATGAAATCCGGAACCGACACGAAGCCCAGCGAGAAATACACGGGCCTGGCTTCCAGCGCCGCCCCGCCCGGAGCGGAGATATTGAACTCGGCGTTCAGTTTGCGGCCGCGGGCGGTGGCGGAAACTTCCAGCGTATCGTCCAGGCTCACCTTGAGGCCCTGGAGGAAAGGGAAACGGCCGGAGAGGTAGCGCTCCACCGCGTAAGCGCTGATCTTGGCGGAGGTCACCTTTACCGACGTTACGCCGGCGGGCACGAACGGGTCGGCCTGCGGCCCGGCGGCGGCCAGGTTAGAAATGGCCAGAGTGAGGCCGTACACGTCGGCGCCGTACACGGCGGCGTAGGGCGCGAAGAACTCGGCCGAGGCGTAGGTCCCCGACGACGGGTCGAAGTCTTTAAGGGTGAGAGTCCCTTCGTCGATGCGCAGCGGGCCGAAAACCAGGTTGGTGACGTTAAGCGGCCCTTCCGGGAAATACCTGGTCAGCACCGGCATCTTCGCGTACACCTCCACCCTGGACGTGTCGGCGAGCTCCAGTTCGGTCTTCTTTTCGAACAGGCCGGGGAACCAGGCGGATCCCTTTATGGCCTGAAAAGCCTTTTCGCTCCTGGTAGGCAGCGAGCCGTAACGCGGCGTTTTGTGCAGCAGGAGAAAAGCGCAGCCCGGGCAGGCGGGCGTGTCCGAGAATTTCAGGCCGGAAGTTTTCCGGGCCGCGTCGAAACGCAGGCTGTCCTCGTTCAGGATGGCGTCGCCGCCGTAGATCCCCACCAGCCCCCCCCCGGCGGGAGCGGCGGCATTTATTTGGGCGACAAGTTCGGCGGCGTGGTAATCGGCGGAGGGCGGCAGCGGCAGACCGGCCAGCGGGTAAGCGCCGAGCGCCACCGGCCGCAGCAGGCCGGACTGGTTCACGGCGCCCAGCGCCAGCACGAAGACCAGCAGGTACTTGCGGGCCTGGTGCGGCGTCATCACAGGGAGCGCCACGGCGAAAGGCAGCAGGGCGGGGTAGAGCAGTTCGGGGCTGCTGCCGCGCACCAGCCAGGTGAGCATAAGGTACGGCGCCCAGCACCAGGCCGCCACCACGCCTTTCTTCTCGTAAGGCATGAACACGGAGAAGTACATCCAGGTAAGCCCGACGAGGCCCAGCAGGAAGGACGGCAGGCCGGCGGCCGAAACGGCCAGGCTGAAGTAATGCCAGAAGCCGTTATACGGCCCCCAAAGCGGCACGAAGCCCGCCGCGGCCGCGGCGGCGAAGAACAGGTACCACGGCATATTTATAACTACGGCGGGAAAGAACCCTTTGAACAGCGAGTCACGGCTGAACGGGTTGGCGAAACCGCTCAGAATAAACGGCACCAGCGGCAGGGCGTAGAGCCAGAAGAACCGGTGGGAGAAAAAGCCAAGGCCCAGGCAGACGGCGAAGGCGAAGGTCCACTTGGGGTGTTCGAACTCGTCGGAGTTGATGTAGCAGGCGTAAACCGCGGCCGTAAGGGCCAGCAGCGCCAGTTCCGGCGCGGGCCGGCGGGCCGTTTCGAGCACGAACGGCATGCCCAGCGCGAAGGCCGCGCCGAGCCACCCGGCCCGGTTGGGCCGGCTCCGGCGGACGGCCAGAAAAATGGACACGGCCAGCACCAGCAGGAAGAAGGAATTCACCAGGATCAGCGCCAGGTTCAGGTCCTTTGTAATATAGTCTAACACCGGCACGTAGGAAAGGTAATAGAGCGGCGGGTTCAGCGTAAGGCTGGAGAACTCAGGCTTTACCAGCGCCCAGAAGCCCTCGCTCTTTAGGTAGGCCGCGTAGCGCAGCACGGAGGTGAAACTGTCGGCGTCCGCCCCCCCGAAGAAGTAGCCGCGGCGCAGCGCCCACTGGGCCAGCAGCAGGGAATAGAACAGCCAGATCCCGCCCAGCACCAGCAGGCCGGTGCTCAGCTTCTCTCTCTTGGGCTGCACCAGTTCCTTCTCGAAAAGGATGCTTTCGAAAGTCATCCTTGTGGCCAGGAATTTTTTACGCCAGGGGGACATTTCCGTATCTTCAGCCATTTGTTATTTCCATCCTCGGGATTTGAATAGGGACCGCGCCTCGTTATCTGCGCTTTTTCGCTTTAGGCCTGGCAGGCGCCGGCCTTTCCAGGGCGGCCAGCCGCGCGTTGTAGCCGGCCGCGTATTTGGGAGAAAGGGCGGCGGCCTTGCGGTAATGCTCCGCGGCGGAAGTTTTATCGCCGAGGGCGGCATAACAGTCGCCCAGCAGGCCCTCCAACTGGTGGGAGGTCCTGGCGAGGGCGGCCGCGGCCTGGGCGGCTCTCAACCCTGCGGCGGCGTCGCCGGAGCGCAGGAGCGCGAACCCTTCCCAGTAAGGGTAAAGGGCGTCTTCGGGCTTCAGCTTGGCCGCCTTGTCGAACTCCTGGGCGGCGCCGGCGTAGTCGGCCATGTAGAAAAGGGCTTTGCCGCGCTCAAAGCGGGCAAGCACGGCGGCCGGGTCGAGCGCCAGCACCGCGTCCAGGTCGTCCAACTCGGCGGGGAGGTTCCTGGCGTTCCGGGCGCAGAGCGCGCGGTGGTAATAGGCGAGTTCGAATTTCTTGTTCAGGTCGATGGCCCGCGACAGATCCTCGGTGGCGCCGGCGCAATCCCCGAGCTTGTAGCGCGAGAGCCCGCGGTTGAGCAGGGCGTAAGGATAGTCCGGGTTGGCGGCCAGGGCCGTGGAAAAGAGTTTAGCCGCCTCGGCGTAGTTGCCGCCGTCCATCAGCAGCGCGCCCAGGTCGTTATAGGCAGGCAGGTAGGCGGGGCTCATCTCAATGGCTTTGCGGTAATCCAGCGCGGCCTTCTGCGCGTCGCCCTGGCGCTCGTAAAGCATGCCGCGGGCGGTAAGGGCCTCCGGGAAATTATGCCGGAGCAGCAGGGCCTTGTCGTAATTGGACAAGGCTTCGAGATCTTTACCCGAGGCCAGCAGGGAATTGGCCCGGGTGAAGTAGAATTCCGGCGAGCGGTTGCAGCCCGCCAGCCCCGCGGCGATCACGACAAAGAAAAGTATTTTTTTCATAAGCTCCCCGTAAGTTACCCCGCCTGCCCGGCGCCCGCTTTTTTTTCGTCCTTCAGGCCCAGCGCCAGGAACGCCGCGCCGACGGTGATGGCGCTGTCCGCCACGTTGAACACCGCCGGGAAGAAGGAAAAGTCGAAGAAGTCCACCACGAAGCCGTACGAGATGCGGTCGTAGATATTCCCGAGCGCGCCGCCCAGCACCAGAGCCAGGCCCAGCGAGGCCAGCGGCCCGTACGCCTGGATGCGCCGGCGGAACAGCAGCAGCCCGCCCACCAGCGCCGTACTGAAGACCAGGAAGAACAGGTTGCTGTCCTTGAACATGCCGAACGCCACGCCCGTGTTCTGGGCGTAGGTGAGCCGGAAGAACGGCAGCACCTGCACGGAATTCCAGACCAGGTGGTTGAGCGCCCAAGCCTTGGCCAGCCTGTCCAGCAGGAAAACGGACAGAATGACGGCCGGGGTCAGGAGGCGCTTCTTCATTATTTTGCGGCAGCCCCTATGGCTCCCGCGCAGCGGCCGCAGACGCCGGGTTGGGCGGGGTCGGCGCCGATGTCGGCGCGCCACTGCCAGCAGCGAGGGCACTTCTCGCCGGCCGCCTTGGCCACTTTTACCTCCAGCGCGGGGGCCGCCGGGTCAAACTCCACCGCCGCAGCGGAAACGATGGCCACCTGCGGCCACAGCGGCAAAGCGGACTCAAGGAATTCTTTGGTCTTGGGGTCCGAGGTGCGGAGCGTGATGCGGGCTTCCAGCGACGAGCCCACCGCGCCGGTCTGGCGGACTTCCTCGATGGCCTTGGTGATGGTCTCGCGCACGGCCATGATGCTGCCCCAGCGCTCGAGCAGGGCCTGGTCCGCCCACGCGGCCGGGAACCTGGGATAGTCCGACAGGAACACGCTTTCCTCGAGGGACGGGTCGATCTCCGCCTTGGCGGTGCCCCAGGCCTCTTCGGCGGTGAAGGCCAGCACGGGGGCGGTCATCTTCATCACGGCGATTAGCGTGTCGTACAGCACGGTCTGCGCGGAACGACGCTCGGGCGCGTCGGGGCTGAAGGTATAGAGGCGGTCCTTGATGGAGTCGAGGTAGAAGGCCGAGAGGTCCAGGATGCAGAAGTCCGCCACGGCGCGGATGGCCTGGCGGAACTGGAAAGCCTCGTAGTGCTTCTCTACCGCGGCCGCCGTAACGGCCAGGCGGGCGCGGATGTAGCGGTCCGTCTCCACCAGTTTGTCGTCGGGCACGCGGTGTTTGGCGGGGTTGAAGTCGCTCAGGTTGCCGAGCAGGTAGCGCAGGGTGTTGCGCACCTTGCGGTAGGTGTCGATGGCGCCGCCGAGGATCTTCTCCGAGATGCGCACGTCCTCGGAATAGTCGCACAGCCCCACCCACAGGCGCAGGATCTCGGCGCCGTACTTGGTGATGATCTCCTGCGGGGCGATGCTGTTGCCGGCCGACTTGTGCATGGCGCGGCCCTTGTCGTCCAGCACCATGCCGTGGGTCAGCACGGTCTTGTACGGCGGCTCGCCGCGCAGCGCCACCGCCGGGATCAGCGAGGTCTGGAACCAGCCGCGGTGCTGGTCGGAGCCTTCCAGGTAAACGTCCGCGGGGAAGAACTTGCCGGGCCCGAGCATGCCGCCCTCGAGCACCGCGTACCAGGACACGCCGGAGTCCAGCCAGACGTCCATGATGTCTTTTTCTTTGCGGAACTCCGTGCCGCCGCAGGAGCACTTGTGTCCCGGGCCCATCAGCTTTTCCACCGGCTCGGAGAACCAGAAGTCGCTGCCTTCGGCCCGCACGCGGTCCTCTATCTTTTTCAGGAAAGCGGAATCCGTCTGCACCTTGCCGCACTCCTTGCAGTACACGGCTACGATCGGCGTGCCCCAGTAGCGCTGGCGGGAAAGGCACCAGTCCGGGCGGGTCTTCAGCATGCCTATCATGCGGTCGTGCCCGGTGGGCGGCAGCCAGTTAACGCCGTCGGCGGCCTTCATGAGCTTCTCGCGGAAGCCGTCCAGGTCCACCTTGAGGAACCACTGTTCGGTAGCGCGGAAGATCACCGGCTGCTTGCAGCGCCAGCAGTGCGGGTAGCTGTGCTCTATTTTTTTGAGCGCCAGCAGCAGCCCGTCGGCCCGGAGCGTGTCCACGACCTTGTCGTTGGCTTCAAAAACTTTCATCCCCTCGAAGATGCCGGCGTCCGCGTTGAAGCGGCCGTCTTCCTTGACGGGGCAGAAGATCTCCAGGCCCCATTTCTTGCCGGCGTGGAAGTCCTCTTCGCCGTGGCCGGGGGCTATGTGCACGATGCCGGTGCCGGTGGACATATCCACGAAGTCGGTGGCGATGACCGGCCGCGCGAAGCGGCGGGCTTCGGGCAGGTGCGGCGCCAGGCAGTGGTTATACTTCAGCCCGACGAGCTTTTCGCCGGGGATCACGGCGCCTTTAACGGCTTCCAGGCCGGTGGCGGCCAGGAAAGCGTCCGCCAGCTTGTCGGCAACTATCAGCTGCTGCCCGCCGGTCTCGAGCACGCGGTAATCCTCGGCCTTGGCCACGGCGGCGGCCATGTTGGACGGCAGCGTCCAGGGCGTGGTGGTCCAGATCACGATGGAGGCGCGGCCGGCGGCGGCGTCCACGCCTTCGGGCAGGGTTTCCAGCGGAAAGCGCACGTAGATGGACGGGGAAGTCTTGTCGGCGTATTCGACCTCGGCGTCGGCCAGAGCGGTCTCGCACGAGACGCACCAGTAGATGGTCTTCTTGTCGCGGTGGATGTGGCCCTTCTCGAGCAGTTCGCGGAAAGCCTTTATCACCGTGGCCTCGTACTCCTTGGACATGGTGATATACGGGTTGGCCCAGTCGGCCTGGATGCCGAGGCGCTTGAAGCCCTCGCGCTGGATGTCGAGGAAGCGGTTGGCGAAATCCCGCGCGGAGCGGCGGAAAGCGGGGATGTCGTCGATATGGCGCTTGCCCATTTTCATTTCTTTCAGCAGGGCCTGTTCGATAGGCAGGCCGTGGCAGTCCCAGCCGGGCACGTAAGGCGTGTGGTAGCCCATCAGCGCGTGGGACTTTATGACCATGTCCTTCAGGATCTTGTTGAGCGCGGTGCCTATATGGATGGGGCCGTTGGCGTAAGGGGGCCCGTCGTGCAGGACGAAAGGCTTGGCGGCTTTGCGCTTTTTCAGCATCTTGCCGTACAGGTCCATCTTGTTCCAGGCCTCGATGATGCCGGGCTCTTTCTTGGTAAGGTCCCCCCGCATGGAAAAAGCGGTGTTGGGCAGGAAAACGGTCTTGGAGTAGTCTTTGTTCTCTGTGGTCATTGTAGCGTTCCTTTATCAAATACAATATTAATTATACAAAAACTCTCCCTCCTTTGTTCAGGGCCGCGCCGCGGGGCCGCCCATGTGCTACAATTTAGGCCTATGGCCATAAAGAACGCGCATTGCCTGGTTACGGACAGAGGGGCCGCCCTGGCGGACGACGGGGCAAAACTGGCATACCTCGGCCTTCTGGAAAAAGCCAAAAAAGATTTCGGTCTTAAAATGCCGGCCTACGCCCTGCTGCCCGGGTGCGCGCTGGTCTACTTCGTCACCGCGGAAGCGGACCTGCACTCGGTTATGGGCGGCCTCGGGCGCGACAAATCCCTGCCGGGCTACGCGGCCGGAAACTGCAAGTACAAGATCATACAGCCCGAAAAATACGCCGCCCACCTGGCGCGCTTCATCCACCTTGAGCCGGTCAAGGCCGGGCTGGCCTGCAACCCGGAGGACTACAAGTGGTCCAGCGCGGCGCAATACGCCGGGAGGAACGGGGGCCCGGCGGACAAGGACGAGGCGCTGGCGCTGTTCGACGGCGACGCGGCTAAGGCCCTCGAGAAATACAAAGCGTTCATGGCGGAACCCGTGCCGGGCAAGTTCTGGCGGCCTTTCGACAAGAACCGCGACGCGGTGCTGGGCGACAGGGAGTTCGTGGCGGCGCATTCCCCCCACGCTTAAAAAATTTTATATACTCTAATCAAAATACGGGCGGTGGAGGTTTTCATGGAAACCATACTTATTGTTTGCGCTGTCATAGTCACCGTAGCTTTCGTGGCGCTGGTCGTGCAGGCGGTGCTCACGCTGCAGCAGTTGAGGCACACGGCCAAGGCAGTGGAGTTCCTGGCGCTTAACGCCGACGGGAAACTGACCGCCCTCGACCCTGTGATCGGCGCGGTCCAGTCCGTGACCACCGCGGTAAGTTCCGGCTGGTTCAAGCTGGCGCAGGTGTTCTACGGAATGCTCGCGAGGAAGTAAATGAAATTCCTTAACGTCTTCAACAGGCTCTACGACGAGGAGATCCTCGCCAAACTGGGGTTTTTAAAAAGCATCCGCCTTTTTGAGGGCATCAAAAAACGCCAGCTGATCCACGTGCTGGAGAGCCTGCAGGAACGCACCTACCTTAAAGGCGAGACCATCTTCACGCAGGGCGACATAGGCCGCGCGCTGTTCATAGTGTTCTCCGGCAAGATCGCGCTGGCCCGCCTGGACAAGACCACGCAGAAGACCGAGACCATCGCCGAGGTGCACCCCGGGGAATTCTTCGGCGAGATGGCGCTGCTGGAGGAAATGCCCCGCACCGCCACCGCCTGCGCTCTGGAAGACACCAAGGTATTCATGCTGTTCAAGATAAAGCTGGATTCGCTGCTGTTCGCGCGCCCGGTGATAGGCGTGACCATAGCCGCGCAACTGGCCAAGATCCTGTCGGCCAGGCTGCGCGCCATCCTGGAACAGCCCGCCGACCAGGCTTGACAATGCCCACGGAAACCGCGCTTAAAAAGAATTACGCCCAGTTCATCCTGCCCGCCTGCATCGGGCTGGCGCTGGTCTACTTCGTAGTGGTGGCGAGGGGCGCGGTTTTCCCCTTCATCCTCAGCGCGGCGCTGGCCTACATCCTGAACCCGATCATAAAATACTTCGAGGTGCGCGGGTTCAAGCGCACTTACGCCGTGGCCGGCCTCTACCTGGGCATCGGCCTGCTGCTGTTCGTGGTGGTCTACCTGCTTTTCCATTTCCTCTCTTTCGAGCTGGAATCGCTGCAGCAGTCCTGGCCGGAATACGCCGGGCGAATGCAGCAGTTCGTCCTCAACCTTAACGCCAGGCTGGTCAAGAGCTACCCTTTCATGGCGTCGCTTAAAGTGGAACAGAACCTGCAGCGCTTCCTAGAGGCCGCGCCGCAGTTCATCCTGGGGCTGCTGCCGGCGCTGACGCTGCTGTTCATCGTGCCGTTCATCACCTTCTTTATGCTGATAGGCGGTTCGGGCATCATAGACTACCTGATCGACCACCTGCCCTCCCGCCACGCCGAGCTGATCCTGCACATCGCCTCGCGCATCGACGGTTCGTTGGGCAACTACCTGCGCGGCATTGTTACCGAAGCCTTTATAATTTTCCTGATCGCGTTCACCGGCCTGATCTACATAAACCTGGATTACGCCGCGGTGATCGCCATCCTGATAGGCGTCTCCAGCCTGGTACCTTACCTCGGGGCCCTGCTGGGCGCCGTGGTCTCCTCGATAGTAGCGTACCTCCAGTTCGGCACCTTCCTGCCGATCCTGAAGATCCTGATATTTTTCGCCGGCATCCGCTTTTTCGACGACTGGTTCCTGCAGCCCTACATCATGAAGAAAGCGGTAAAACTCAACCCCGCCATCATCCTGCTGGCGCTGATGGCCGGCTGGGAGCTGGGCGGTATCTGGGGCGTTATCTTCTCCATCCCCGTAACCTGCATCATAAAGGAGATCCTGCACATCGCCATCGAACTGCAGGAAACCG
>JAJZPL010000069.1 GCA_021811185.1 bacterium | reverse complement strand
CATGCCCTATCTGCAGCAGCTTCAGCGGCAGCATCAGGTTCGCCTCCAGCACGGAGACCGGGAAATCCATCCGGCGGCCGTAGTTGGTGGCGCAATGCACCACGGCGTCTATCCGGGACTCCCTGAAAAGCGCCTCGTAATCGCAATCCTCCGTATAGACCACGCGCAGCCTGGCGGGCGGGACTTTAAGGCGCGAGAGGTCGGAGCTGCGCCTGGCCAGCACGATCACGTCGTAGCCGTCGGCGGTCAGCGTGCCGAGCAGGTTGCTGCCCAGGAAGCCGGTGGCCCCGGTCAGCAGGATAGTTCTCTTGCTTTTCATTCTTTCAAAACGACCGTCATTTCACCCAGCTATGCGCGAAGACCGCTCACTCCCAATCGTCCGTACGGATATTCTCGGGCGGAACGCCGTCAGCCGCCAGCTGCGCCTTGAAGCTCCTGATCATGGCCGGCGGGCCGGAAATAAAATATACCGCGGCGGGCCCGTTCTCCGTAAAAATCTTCCGTATATCCAGACGGCCGTCCTTCTCCTCGTTCAGGAGGGTCTGCCTGAACGAGGGATTGAGGGCTCCGGCCTTTTCCAGGTCGGCCGCGTACAAATGATGGGCGGGGTTCCGCACGCCAAAATAGAGCCGGGGCTCTTTGTACGCCGCGAAAGCCGCGGACGTGAACAGCGAGAGGAAGGGCGTGATCCCGGTCCCCCCCGCGACAAAGACCGCCTTCCCCTCGTCCTGTCCTGAGGAGAACAGGTCGCCGTAAGGCAGCTTTACGCAGACGACCTTGCCTGGCGCCAGTTCCCGGGCCATGCGCTCCGTGAACTTCCCCTTGGTCGCGAAAGTGATCTTTATCGTGTCCTGGTCGGGGGAGCTCTGCATCGAGAAGCAGCGGGATTCGGGCCAGGGCCGGGCCGGGTCGAACTCGTCCAGCGCCAGGTGCAGGAACTGGCCCGGGTTGTATTTGTACGCCTTCTCGAGCGGGCGCAGGGTAACTACCCGGATGTCGGGTATGGGGTTCTCTACCGAGACCACCTCGGACCTGTATTTCTTCACTATCATTTCAGGTGCTTCCCCATGAATTCAGCGACGCAGTCCTCCACGTAGGCGAACATCTCCTCGGTCATGCCGGGGAAGGTCCCGAGGAAGAACGTATTGTTCATGATGAAGTCCGTGACCGGGAGCTTTCCCTCGACGCGGCAGGGCCTGTCGATGAAGGCCGGCTGCCGCAGAATGTTCCCCGCGAAGATGTTCCTGGTCTCTATCCGGCGCTCGTTCAGGAAGGTCACCAGCTCGTTGCGCGTGAAAGGAGCGTTCTCCCTTACGGAAAGCACATAGGTGAACCAGGACGGCTCCGCGCCGGGGGTAGCCTCGGTGAGAATGAAATATTTCTCATAGGCCGAGAAGATCCTCTGGTAACGCCTGAAATTCTCGCGCCTCCTGTTCCCGAACATTTCCAGCTTATCCATCTGCGCCGAGCCTATGGCCGCCTGCATGTCGGTCATCTTCAGGTTATAGCCTATCTCGGAGTAAACGTACTTGTGGTCGTAGCCGGCGGGCAGCGTGCCGAACTGCTGGGTGAACCGCTTGCCGCAGGTGTTGTTCTCCCCGCCGCCGCAGTAGCAGTCGCGGCCCCAGTCGCGGAAAGACCGCACGATCTGCGCCAATTGCTCGTTATTGGTCACCACGGCGCCGCCTTCGCCGGTGGTGATGTGGTGGGCCGGGTAAAAGGAGATCGTGGCTATATGCCCGAACGTCCCGGTGTATTTCCCCTTATAGAGGCTGCCGAAAGCGTCGCAGTTGTCCTCGATAAGCCAGAGGTCGTGCTCTTTGACCACCTTCATCACGGCGTCCAGGTCGAAAGGGTTGCCGAGGGTATGCGCTATGAAGATAGCGCGGGTCTTAGGCGATACGGCCTTCTTGAGAGCCTCGACGTCTATGTTGTAGGTCGGCAGCGAGACGTCCACGAAGACCGGGATCAGCCCGTTCTGGAGTATCGGGGTGACGGTCGCGGGGAAACCCGCCGCCACGGTTATCACCTCGTCCCCGGGGACGAGCCTCTTCTTGCCCAGCTTCTTCGAGGTCAGGGCGGAAAGCGCCAGCAGGTTGGAGGACGAACCGGAATTGGTAAGGATGACGTTGTCCACGCCCAGGAAGTCGGCTATCTTCTCGGAAAAACTTTCGGCGTAGCGCCCTTCCGTCAGCCAGAAATCCAGCGAGGAATCCACCAGCGCCACCAGCTCTTTTTCGTCGAAGACCCTGCCCGCGTAGCGGACCGTGTCCTTTTCCCGGTTGAAAGGCTTGGCCGGGAAAGCGGCCGAGTGGTAGGCTTTCACGGCATTCAGAATCTCTTCACGTTTCATCAGGAGACCTCTTCACAAGTTTCAAGTTCCAGCTTCGATCGCCACGGGTCCGCTAATCAGCGTAGTCCCGTATCTGCCCCAGGCAGACCTCGCGCAGGTTCTTGCCCGCCTGGTAGGCGCGGGTCCATTCCACTATTCTGTCCACGGCCTGGCCGACATGCCAGCGCGGCTTCCAACCCAGCTCGCGGCGGGCCTTGGAGGAATCCAGCCGGAGGTAATGGGCCTCGTGCGGGTGACGGCCCTTGTCTATCACGTAGCCGGGGGCCTCGGGCCAATGGGAGAACATGCGCTCCGCTATCCACTCCACGTCCCTGGCGTCTCCGGCATCCGGTCCGAAGTTCCAGGCGGAGGCGTACCGCGGGCCGTGTTTATAAAGTTTCTCCGCCAGCATGAGATACCCCGAAAGCGGCTCCAGCACGTGCTGCCAGGGACGTATGGCGCGGGGACTGCGTATCAGCACCCTCTCCCCCTTCAGCGCCGCGCGGATGATGTCCGGTATCAGCCTGTCCGCGGCCCAGTCGCCGCCGCCTATCACGTTGCCGGCCCTGGCGCTGGCAAGCGCCGTGCCGTGCTTCCGGAAATCCTTCGGGTTGAAGAAAGAACTGCGGTAGGCCGCGGTCACCAGCTCCGAACAGCCCTTCGACGAGGAATAAGGGTCGTAGCCGCCCATCGGCTCGTCCTCGCGGAACGGGCGGTTATGCTCGTTGTTCTCGTAGCACTTGTCGGTGGTGACGTTGACCACTGCCTTTACGCCGTGCGCCGCGCGCACGGCCTCCAGAAGGTTCACCGTGCCGATCACGTTGGTGGTGTAAGTGCCGGCGGGATCCCGGTAAGATTCCCGCACCAGCGGCTGAGCGGCCATGTGCAGCACTATCTCCGGCCTGGCGGCCAGCAGGGCCTTCTTCAGCTTCGCGGCGTCGCGCACGTCGCCGGTCACGGACTTCATGCGCCGGTCCAGCCGGCACAGCCCGAAAAGGCTGGGCTTCGTGGGCGGCTTAAGGGCGTAGCCAGTCACCTTGGCGCCCAGCGAATCCAGCCAGACGGAGAGCCACGCCCCCTTGAAGCCGGTGTGCCCGGTCAGAAAAACGCGCTTATTCTTCCAGAAGCCTTTCATTTCCAGACTTTCCACGGGGCCTTGCCCGAGTTCCACAGGTCTTCCAGCTCGCGCTTGTCGCGCAGCGTGTCCATGCATTTCCAGAAGCCGGTATGTTCGAAGGCGGAAAGCTCCCCGTCCCTGGCGAGGCCCTCCAGCGGAGCCCGCTCCCAGATGGTCGGGTCGCCGTCCTTGATGTAGTCCAGGGCTCCGGGTTCCAGCACGAAGAAGCCGCCGTTTATCCAGGCCCCGTCGCCGTGCGGCTTCTCCACGAAAGAGGAGACCCGCTTGTTTCCGGAGATCTCCACCGCGCCGAAACGCCCCAGCGGCTGCACGGCCGTCATCGTCGCCATCCCGCCGTGCTTCTTATGGAAGGCCACGAGCTTCCTGATGTCGATGTCGGCCACTCCGTCGCCGTAGGTCAGCATGAAAGGCCTGTTCTCCAGATAGTTCTGCACCCGCTTGAGGCGGCCTCCGGTCATCGTGCTCATGCCGGTGTCCACCAGCGTCACCTTCCAGGGCTCCGCCTTGCCGTGGTGCACCTCCATGCAGTTCTTCTTCATGTCTATCGTCACGTCGGCCTGGTGCAGGAAGTAGTTGGCGAAGTACTCCTTGATCATGTAGCCCTTGTAGCCCAGGCACAGCACGAAGTCGTTGAAGCCGTAGTGCGAATAGGTCTTCATGATGTGCCAGAGTATCGGCTTGTCGCCTATCTCGGCCATCGGCTTCGGCTTCAGGTCCGTCTCTTCGCTCAGCCTGGTCCCCATCCCGCCCGCAAGTATGACCACTTTCATATCGTCTCCGTTATTTCTTCTTCGTGCCGCGGCCGTAGATGTCGCCGTAGCGCACTATGTCGTCCTCGCCCACGTACTCGCCGTTCTGCACCTCTATCATCTCCAGCGGCACCTTGCCCGGGTTCTCCAGGCGGTGCATGGTGGACTTGGGCACGTAGGTGCTCTCGTTCTCGTGCACGAGCGAAGTGGTCTTGCCTATCGTGACCTTGGCCGTGCCTTTCACTATTATCCAGTGCTCGCTCCTGTGGTAATGCAGCTGGTGGCTCAGTTTCTGGTCGGGCTTAACGACGATGCGCTTTATCTTGTAGCGCGAGC
>JAJZPL010000068.1 GCA_021811185.1 bacterium | reverse complement strand
GCGGGCCCTCGCGCAGGGCGAGGCTTACGTAAGCGCCGAGCCCGAGCGGGAGCGCGGCCACGGTGTGGCCGATAGCGTGCCCGACGGGCCCTTACCCTTGCCTGCCTTATCAACCTCTAAACCTTCCTGTAATGTTCTTGTAACATGGCTTTGTTATCATTTGAATATGACCGAACCGATTTTGCGCTATTACGCTTACATGAAAAAGAGCATCCGCGGCCCCTTCTACCCTAAGGACGCGGCGCTCCAGCAGGGCTTTACCCGCAACACTTTAGTGTGCCCCGAGAACGCCCTCGGCCAGTGGCGGGAAGCCGCTTACGAAGCCGCTTTCCAGGCGCTGCTGGAAACCCCGCCGCAGGCCCCGGCAAAGCCTCGCCCGCCGATGACGGTGGAGGCCGCCGAGGAAATGGCTGCCCGCTCGCTGCTGGAGAAGGCCATCAACAAGAACGCCTCGCTCGAGCGCGAAGTCAAAGAACTGCGCAAGTCCTACAACGCCGAAAAACACAACTTCGAAGAAGCCCTCAAGAAAAAGGAGGGGGAGGCCAAAGCCCTCGCCGACAAGCTCAAGCGCTCCATCGACAACACCCAGAGCGTCAAAGAACACCCGTCGTGGGAAATGCTTTACAAGACGCTCAAGAAGCGCGCCGAGGACAAACTCTGCGAGGCCAACCAGGCCCTGGCGGAGAAGTCCGCCGAGATCTCCCGCATGAAGGAGCGCCTGCTGGCTTCCGCGGAAGCGGCCAAGCTCAACCAGAACAAGTACGAGAACGCCGGCAATGCCCGGGCGGAACAGCTGGAAGCCGAACTTAAGGAACTCAGGTCCCAGCTGGAAGAGAAGGAAATGGTGATACGGTCCTTCAACGATAACATGAACTCGCTCCTGGGCAAGAACGAGGAGTTCCAGCGCATCATGCTCGACGAGCGCCGCGACGCCGAGGAGCAGGCCAAAAAATTCTGCGAGGAAATAGGCAGCCTGCGCGCCGACCTTAAATGGCGCGACCAGGAAATGAACAAGGTCCGCGAGGAACTGTCCGACGCGCTGACCCGCATCAGGGAATTCGAAGCCGTGGACGAGCTCAAGTCCCGCGAGCAGGAAGAGCTCTACGGCGTGCTCAGTTCCAAGCTCAAGCTGCTCACGGGCTACTTCGAGAACCTGGAAGCCCGCGTAAAATACGCCTTCAAAAAAGCGTAAGCCGCGCGAACGACCGGGCGCCGGCCAGGCCGGGGCATGGCAGGAGTTTCAGGCCATTCCCCGGCTTTTCTTTGCTCCCACTCTCCGCCTCCCTAATTGGTATAATTTTAAATAGATTTAGCCACGGAGATAGCACATGAACGCCACTTTCAAACAACTGATAACCGCGGGCGGCCCCATCCTTTTCCTGCTGCTGGGCCTGTCCATTTATTCCATCGCCCTAATCTGGGAACGCTGGACCGTTTACCGCAAGACCTTCAGCGGCCTGCAGGACCTTTTACACAAGGCCCACGCCCTGCTTAAGACCGGCGAGGTCCGCCAGATAGCCGAACTCTGCGCCAGGTCCAAGAGCCCGGCGGGGGACATCGTGCACAAGGTCATCTCGCATTACGGCACGCCGCTGGAGAAACGCGAGCTGGCCGAAAAGGCCGTAGAGTGGCACGTTTCGCGCATGGGCAAGAGCCTCACCGCCATCGCCACTATCGGCAGCATCAGCCCCTTCATCGGCCTGTTCGGCACGGTGGTGGGCGTGATCCGCGCTTTCAAGGACCTGTCCACTTACGCCGGGGCCGGCCCCTCCGTGGTGGCCATGGGCATCTCCGAAGCCCTGGTCAACACCGCCGCGGGCATCTTCGTGGCCATCCCAGCCATAGTCGCTTACAACTATTTCGCGCACAAGGCCAACGAGTTCGCCAACGAAGTGAACTGGCTGACCGAGCAGATCATAGACCGCTCCACGTCGAGGGAATACAGCGGGACCCTGTAAAAGCCGGAACAACACCTTATGCGCGTACACACGGTAAAAAGCGGCATCATAGCGGAGATCAACATGATCCCGCTGATCGACGTTTCGCTGATAATCCTTATAATCTTCATGGTCATCACGCCTTTCCTGGTGCAGTCCCAGATCCAGGTGAACCTGCCCAAAGCCGCCACCGGCGTTAAGGGCGGCGAGGAGAACGTGCTCAAGGTGCAGCTGGGCGCGGACGGGTCCATGGCGGTGGACGGCAAGCCGGTCAGGCCCCAGTCGCTGGAGAAAGAACTGATCCTGCGCTTCGGCAAGTCCTACAAGAAAACCGTGCTGGTAGAAGCCGACAAATCCGTGGCGGTGGAAAGGGTAGTGGCCGTGTTCGACGCCGCCAAGAAACTCGGCGCCGGCAAGATCGGCATCGCCGTAAAACCCGAAAATTAGAGAACTCGATGCGTTCCTACCTGATCTACTCCTCTTCGGCCCATTTCCTGCTTTTAGCGGTGATCCTGTTCTTTGGCCGGAACGCCTTCCACCTTAAAAAACCCGAAGCCTACTACGTCGATTTCATAGGCCCGTCCAGTGTGGTCACCATGCAGAAGGCGGCGGCCGCAGAGGGCTCCGAAGCGCCCAAGTCCGCGGCTGCTGAGCGCAAGGCGGCCCGGGCGAACAAAGCGGCCCAGCCGGACGAGGACGATTTTTCTTCGGGCGCGCTGCCCAAGCCCAGCGTGCTCGCGGGCGGGGCCAGGCTGGTGGCTGAAGAAAAGCCCGAGGGCGGCGCCGGCGGCGAGAACGGCGCCCCGATGATAACAGATTCCGCCAATTTCCCGTACCCCTGGTACATCACGCAGGTGCGCGAGGCGCTCTGGACCGCGTGGACCGGCAAAATGCCCTCCGCCGGGAACCTCCGCTGCACGGTGCAGTTCTCCATCCTCCGCGACGGCTCAGTCAAAAGCGTGAGCGTGGAAAGATCCTCCGGCAACCGGCTTTTCGACAACGCGGCGGAGTCTTCGGTGGAGAGCTCGGCCCCGTTCGCCACCCTGCCGGACGATTTTTACGAGGACAGGCTTACCGTGCACGTAGAGTTCAAGGCGATGGAATAAGATGATAACCGGCTTCATCACCCTGGCGGCCCTGGTCCACGCGGCGGCGTTCGTCTGCTTTCCGGAAAGCGGCCGGATGGGCCCCACCTTCACCTTCATCTCCCTGCTGCTCTGGTCGGCCTTCGGCCTCCTCCTGTACAAGCCGGCCTCCGGCCTTAAAACCTCCGACAAGGCCGGCGTGCTGGCCACCTACGCCGTGGCCTGCGCCATAGCCGCGCTGTCGCTGCTGCCCCAGAAAGACGCGGTCAGCCCGCTGTCTAAGCTGGCGGACGGCTATGTCCCTTCCAAGATTGACATTTACAAGGGCCTGCTCCGGCTGGGCATAAACTACCCGGCGCTGCTCCCGCCCAAGAAAGAGGAGCCGCCGGTAATATGACGCTGCTGCTCAAGGTCGTAGGCGTGGCGCTGGTGCACCTGTTCCTTTTTGCCGCCTACCCTGAAACCGGCCCCTATGGAAATTACTACTTAAGCGTTTCCCTGCTGGTCTGGAGCGTTTTCATCATCTTCGTGAACACCAGCGCCAGGCTGGTCCGGCTCGTCAGCGGCGCGGCCGGCTTCGTGCTCAACCTGGCGGCGTTCGCCCTGATGACCGGCGCCATAGCGGCTACCATGCCGCAGCGGGACGGGACCAGCGTGCTGAAAAAGGTGGAAGCGCGCCGCTACCCCGACAAGGATACCATGCGCGCGGGCCTGCTCCGCTTCGGCATACACCTGGATACCAGGGTTAAAACCCAGCTGCGCGGGATAGACTCCGAAGTGAACCACGCGCTGAACAGGCTTAAAGAGGAACAATGAACGAAAAAACAGTAGCTATAACCGGGGGGACAGGGTTCATCGGCACAGCGCTGGCCAAAAGCCTGCTGGCGCGCGGTTACACGGTAAGGATCTTCACCCGCAGCGCGCCCGCGCGGCGCCTGGAGGGCGCGCAATACGCCGTAGTCTCGTTCGACGATAAGGAATCGCTTAAAAAGGCCGTGGAAGGGGCGGACTACGTAGTGCACATGGCCGCCGTGCTCTTCTCCCGAACGCGCGCCGGTTTCGAGAAAGCCAACGTTACTGGCGCGGCCAATTTGGTGGCCGCCATAGCCGGCCTGCCCAAGCCGCCGGCCAAGCTGGTCTACGTTTCAAGCCTGGCCGCCGGAGGCCCGTCCAAAGGCGCCGCCGCCCGCGTTGAAACCGAGGCGGACGCTCCGGTGTCCTATTACGGTTCCACCAAGCTGGGAGGGGAAAAAGAAATAATGAAGCTGCCGCCCTTCGTGCGCCGCACCATCCTGCGCCCGTCCATAGTCTACGGGCCCAACGAGCACGCCGTTTCCAAGATCGCCGACTGGGTGAGGAAAGGCTTCATGGTGACCGCCGGGGCCGAGGGCATCTTCAGCTTCGTGTACGTGGACGACCTGGTGAACGCCATAGTGACGTCAATGGAGAACGCCGCCACCGACGGCAACACCTACTACATCTGCGAGAACAAGCCCTACCACTGGAAGAAGTTCATAGCCATGCTGGCGGAAGCCATGGGCGTAAGGATGCCCATCATGCTGGACCTGCCGCGGCCGCTGCTGGGCGCGCTGGGGCTGGCCTACGAGGCCGTCTCCTGGGTAGGGGGGGCGGAGCCGGTCTTTAACCGGGACAAGGCCAGGGAAGGCGCCGAGCTGAACTGGACCGCCGACTCCTCCAAATGGGAACGCGACACCGGCTGGAAGGCCTGGACCCCCTTGAAAGAAGGCATAAAGAAAACCTTCAAGTAAAACGGTTCTTTATTTTTATATAATAACGTAGCGTCAGATGGAGAGGTGGCCGAGCGGTTGAAGGCACCGGTTTGCTAAACCGGCATACGGGGTAAACCCGTATCAAGGGTTCGAATCCCTTCCTCTCCGCCATTTTTACTTCGTAAAAA
>JAJZPL010000010.1 GCA_021811185.1 bacterium | reverse complement strand
TTTTGCCATATTGATTCTCCTGACTTTTTTATTTATGCCTGCAAAAAACAAGCTGGGGATGGGGATTGAACCCACGACCTTCTGCTTACCATGCAGATGCTCTACCAGCTGAGCTACCCCAGCACTTGTCGCACCTCGCGTCTGGTAACGCGAGGCGGATTAAACCGCCCGGCCTTCGTCGGCCGGGTGCTCTACAAGGGGAACCTACGGTTCCCCGTTCATCGTCGCTCGGCCACTGGGCCTCGCTGAACCCCTCCCTAAGAGGTATGCAGAGCTAAACTATTAAAAGATCAATTCCGTGCGGGCGACTTGCGAGCGGCAGCGAGCTTCTCTATAAGGACATTCCCATCGCGCCCGCGCCAACACCGTTCGCCGATTTTAACACCTGTCAGATGCATTGATGCCTGACACCAATCTTGAGCGGGCGATGGGAATCGAACCCACGTAACGAACTTGGAAGGCTCGTGTTCTACCATTGAACTACGCCCGCGGAAGTTAAATTATATGTATTTAGCCTTATGCAGTCAAGGCTAAGGCCGCGCGGCGCCTTACGCTGAACTCCCAACCGGCCGTGGAACTGCCGTTACCCGCTGTTAAATTATATAATTTAAAGCACCAAGGGGGAAAGGAAAGTATGTACAAAAAGGATTCCGGAGACAAAAAGTACTTCAGGGTGCTGAATATCCTCAACCGCCTTAACGAAGGGCCCGTGCGCCTGCCCGACCTCGCCGGGGAATTCGGCGTCTCGGAGCGCTCCATCCAGCGCGACATGGAACGGATCAACCTGACGGGCTTTCACCTGGACACCCCGCAGAAAGGCGTATACACCTTCGCCTCGGGGGTGTCGCTCAACAGCTTTAACCTCTCCAATGAGCAGCTTTCGGTGCTGGTGCTGATGCGCGAGATGGCCGGCGGCATGGGCGGCGCCATCAAGGACGCCTTCGACAAGATCTTCGACCGGGCCACCTCCGCGGGCACCGCGGATTCCCCCTTTTACTCCGTGGGCCCCCGCGCGCTGAACCCGCTCACCAGGAAATTTTACGAGGACATCGTCTTCGCCATCGAGAACCGCAAGAAGCTTAAAGTACGCTACGCCGCGGTGAACGGCGAGAAAGAACGGCTGCTCTGCCCGGTGAAGATCCTCGCCAGCGAGAATTTCTTCTACATGCTGGCCTCCATCGACGGCGGCGCGGCGGGCCAGTTCCAGAAGTTCAGGGTGGACCGCGTCAAGAGCCTGGAGATCCTGCCCGAGGAATTCCCCCAGCCCGACCCGAAGCTGATAAAGAAACTCCTGGGCGCGGCCACCTCCATCTGGGGCGTGAACGACGGGACCAGCATAAAAATAATCCTTAAGGCCGAAGGCGCCGCGGCCGATTTCCTGCAGAGCAAGGAAGTCTTCCCGCGGCAGAAAGTCTCGAAGCCCGCGCCCGACGGCTCCGTCACCGTGAAGGCCGTCATCCACCATCCCATGGAAGTGGTGCCGCTGGTGCTGCACTGGATGCCGGAAATAACCATAGCAGAACCGGCCGGGCTGCGGGACGAAGTGAAGACCCGCATAAAAGCCTACCTGAAAAAGGCGGACGCCTGACCTTGCGCGGACCAAAACTCGCCCCCCTCTACCTTATAATGCTGGCGGCGTGTTTCGCCGTTTCGGCCTCGCTCGGCCTGGCCTGGGAGAAAAAACTGGACGCGCCCCAGGCCGGCCCCGACATCCTGCGCGCCCAGGCCGCCGGCGGGGACGAGCAAGAGGAGCAGGACTACACCAGCCGCGAGACCCGGGTGGAGAACGGGACCTCGCAGCGGATCTACCGCGACGGCGGCGGCCTCAGGGCGCATTACACCTTCGTCAACTTCGACAAGGACCGCCTCGCCGCCGATTTCGGCATGACCGCGCGGGATTATAAAAATTACCTGGCCGGCTACGGCTACTCCGAGGCGGACATGGCGCGGCTTAAGGCCTGGCGGGAAAAAGCCAGGAAGTTCGCCTGGGAAAAGGCGCTGCTCCTGGGCGGGAAAACCGCCGGGGAGAAGGCCCTGGCCGGGGTGGATACCGACTACGACACCCGCCTGCGCGCCATCCTGCTTTCGCGCGGCATGGCCCTGCGCGCCGGCAATTTGATCGAATGCGACATCCCTGCCATAGTGAAGCGGAACATCAAACTGTTCAATCCGCTGGCGGCCGGCTTCCAGAAGATCTCGGCGGAAAAGGGCTATTCGGACGAGGACACCGTCGGCGCGGCGCTTTCGCTGGTACAGACCGCGCTGCGCTACAAGGTTCCCCCTAACATCGAGAACGGCGTCCATACCGGCGGCCTGCTGCCACCGGCCCGCGCCATGCTCTCCGGCTGGGGAGACTGCGACACCAAGACCGCGCTGCTGGCCTCGATCCTCGGCAACTGGAGCGGGATGCGCATGGTGGGCGTAGCCGTACCGGGCCATTATCTTATGGCCATCAGGCGCCTGCCCGGCAAAGGCGACATGTTCGTGCGCTACGAAGGGCTGGAATACGTGCTGGTGGAGCCGGCCGGCCCCGCGTGGCTGGAGCCCGGCTCCGTAGGCGCGCACACCGCGGCCTTGCTGGCGGCGGGAGAGGGCTACAGGGTAGAGCCTTTCTTTTAAGATTTGGGAATTGGGACAGGAGGAAAAATGTTCACGACCAGGCTTATAGTCAGCGTTTTCGAATTCATTCTCGCGGTGATCATGTCCGGGGTGATCATCTCGGTCACCTACAGGATCTTCATCAAGGCCAACCCGGACTTCGACATGGAAGCGGAGATCAAGAAAGGCAACGTGGCGGTAGGCACGCTGGTGGGCTCCATCCTGTTCGCGGCCTCCATGATCCTGCAGAACGGCATGGGTTCCGTGGTGAGCATGTTCCGCATGAACATCTCCGCGCCGGGCGAAAGCAGCATAGGCCTGGGCAAGCTGGC
Organism: bacterium; assembly: GCA_021811185.1. Taxonomy (GTDB): domain Bacteria; phylum Elusimicrobiota; class Elusimicrobia; order Elusimicrobiales; family UBA9959; genus UBA9959. Next base: position 96,071 of record JAJZPL010000010.1, on the reverse strand, counting down.
CCTGCTTTCGGCGGGCCACCTGGGGCTTTCCATGCTGCTGGCGGTCCTCACCATCTCGATCACGCTGCGGCTGTTCGGCCGGCTGGTGCGGAGCCTCCACGCCGGGCAGGAACTGCAGAAGGGCAATCTGGCGGTGGGCATAGTGCTTTCCGCCGTGGTGCTGGTGGCCGCGCTCTACGTGGGCGAAGGCGTAAGCGCCATCTCCAAGGCCCTCGTCCCCCAGCCCTCCATAGGGCAGATCGAGATAATGAAGTAAGCCGCCGCGCCAAAAAATAGCCATAACAGGCTAGAACGAACCCGACACGCCCTTGTCGGGTTCGTCTGTTATGCTATAGGCATGAACAACAAAAAAAGAACTTCGTTATTGAACGCCAAAGCCGGGCTGCTCGGCGGCAGGGTAAGGGCCAGCCTGCGCGTATACACGCTGGATTCGGGCTGCGGCCCGGACCTCTACTTCTCGCTGCAGCTTTGGCAGGCGGCCGCCCGCAGACAGGAGCAGCTTTCGCGCTGCGCCGCCTGTGCGGGCCATTACTAAGGAAAGCTGTCAGCTATAAGGGGGGCTTATGTGCTGGGAAATAAAAGGGTGGATCTCGGGCGGGTACATGGCGGCGCGCGAGGACGGGGAGATGGTCTTCATCTATAAACGTCCCTCCTGGGGCACCGGCCAGTGCGGCAGGCACGCTTTTTTCGAACTGCGCAGCCGCGGCGAACTGATAGGCAAGATAACGTCCAACGCCGTGCAGCCGGAACTGAAGGCCGAATGGCTGGCGGAAACCGACCGCCCGCTGAACGAAACCGACCTGCTCGAGATAGCCGGCATGCTGAAGTTGTAGCGGCCGGCGGATAAGCCTGCTCTTGCTATAATATTCACGTGAAGAAACCTTTCAGGCACTCCTTTATAGAGATCACCAACAGCTGCAACCTGGCCTGCGGGTTCTGCGCCCGCTCGGCCAGGCCAAAGGCCTTAATGCCCGTGGAGCTGTTCAGGAGCGCGGCGGAACAGACGGGGAAGATTTCCGAGGTGGTCTCGCTGCACGTGCTGGGCGAGCCGCTCACCCACCCGGCTTTCCCGGAGATCCTCTCAATCTGCTCCGCCCTGGGCCTTAAGATAAACCTGGTGAGCAACGGCACGCTGCTGCATAAAGTCCCGCCCTCCGTCTTTAAGGAGAAGTGCCTGTCGCAGGTTTCCGTCTCCCTGCACGCACTTTCCTCCCTGCCGGCGGACGAGCGGCCGCTGGCGGTAAAACGCCTTGGTGAATTCGCCCTTACCAAACCGACTGAACTTACGGTGAGTTTCCGCCTGCGCTCCGGCGGCCCGGACGGTTTTTTCAACGAAACGCTGGAAGCCCTGCTGGCCGCTTTCGGCAGGGCGCCGGAGCCGGTCACCGGCCCCATCAAGCTGGCCGGCAACGTTTTCCTTAACTTCGGCGAGATCTTCGCCTGGCCCGGCGGCAGCGGCGGCAAGGCCAAGGCCGGCTGCCTGGGGCTGCGGCATAACTTCGGCATCCTCAGCGACGGGCGCGTGGTGCCCTGCTGCCTGGACTTCGACGGCGTGCTGGCGCTCGGCAACATTAAGGAGAAGCCGCTTGAAGCGATACTCGGCAGTCCGCAGGCGCTCGCCCTCAAAGACAGCATTGCCGGGCTCACCCCCATGCCGGCTTATTGCGCCACCTGCGGCTTCATAGCCCCCAAGCGCCATAAAGGTTGATTTCGCTCAACTTCTTTATGTAGTATCTTGCTATGAAGCAGGCCGCCTTAATATTAATTTTGTCATTAACCGCCCCGGCCGCCTATTGCCAGGAACCCTGGTACCAGGTCAGCAGACCTGAAATAACTATTCCACTCCCTTCCGAACCGGCCGACGCGCTGGCCGCCTGCCCCAAACTGCGCGCGCTTTCGCCCATAGAGGACTACGCCGACAAGCCCGCCGTGCGGGAAGTGTCCGAAGTGGCCGCCGCCGCCCTGCCGCTGCCCGCCGACGACCTGGACCGCGCGGGCCTGCTTGAAATCTTAAAGACCGACCTGGACTACTGGACCGCCCGCCCGGATTCCACTAAGATCCAGGTAGGCGCGGACGTCTACGACGCCCCCAGGATGCGCCGCACCATAAAAGCCCTGCAGGGGCTCTTCTCCTCCCCCATTTCCGCGGCGGAGCTGCAGAAGGCGCTGAAGGACCGCTTCAAGATCTACCGCGCCTCCGCCGACGACGGCACCGGCAAGACGGTTATAACCGGCTACTACGAGGCGGAAATAAAGGTCACTAAGACCGCAGACGCCGAACACAAGTACCCGGTGCTGCTTAAGCCCGCCGACCTGGTAAAGACCTCGGCCGACATGGGCGTGGATTTCGACTACGGCCGCTACGACGCCGACGGCAAGCTGGTAAAACATTATTCCACGCAGGAGATCCACGCCGGCGCGCTGAACGGCAAGGGCCTGGAGCTGGTCTGGTCGGCGCACCCCAGCCAGATCATGCTGCTGCAGATCCAGGGCTCGGGCGTGCTGCGCTTCCCCGACGGGGACTATATACGCGCGGGCTTCGACGGCGCCAACGGCCACCCCTTCCGCAGCGTGCAGCGCATCCTTATGGACTGCGGCGAGATCCAGTCCATGTCTTTCAAGAATTTCATCAAGTACCTGTCGTCCCAGGGTCCGCGCGAGGAACGCCTGGCGGACCTGAACCCGCGCTACATTTACTTCCGGCAGCGCTCCAAGGACAGCCTGCCCTACGGCGCCATCGGCAAGGCGCTCACCCCCGGCCGCTCCATCGCCATCGATCCCAAGTATATCCCCTATGGCCTGTTCGGCCTGCTCAAGTCCAAGCGTCCTGTCGCCCAGGGCGACAGCCTCGCCTTCGCCGATTTCGCCCGCTTCGTCTCCACCCACGACACCGGCTCCGCCATCCGCGGCCCCGGCCGCGTGGACCTGTTCTGGGGCGCCGGCGACACCGCCGAAACCGAGGCCTCCTCCATGAAGGCCCCCGGCGAACTCTACTTCTTCATCGAAAAATAAAAGCCGCCCCACGCCGGAGCGGCCTCTTTTTGCCCTTGTCAACACCCAGCCATTGACAAGTCAATACGTACCCCTTGACAAACAAAAATAATCTGCTATACTATTCACGGAGCGGAACACCTTATCGACGGTTGCCTTCCGCTCCATAACTTTGAGGGAGACAGACAACGCGGGCGCAGGCCCGCGTTGTGTTCTTTATATAGCAAATAGTCTCCTGCGAACTTTCCAGCAGCGTGTAATTTTTCCACAAAGGAGCAGAAGCATGGACGTGGGGGCCGGGTTAGCAAAAGCCTCGCGCAGGCCCGAGCTTGCATAGCGCGAGGGCCGAGTGAAGCAGGCGCGCGCACGGTGTGCGCGACGCCGGTTTTGCGTTCCGGTCCCCTTGGCCGCGCCGACTAGCGCCTGGGGATATTAGAGTCTTTTGGAAAGTTCGTAGAAGACTATGGCGGCGGCGTTGCCGGCGTTGAGGCTCTCCACGCCGCCCTTCTGGGGGATGGAAACGATCACGTCGCAATGCTCGCGCGTCTTCTGGTGCAGGCCCTCGCCCTCGGAGCCGATGATGACCAGCGAAGGCAGCGTAAAATCCACCTTGGGCAGCGCCTGCCCCTTCATGTCCAGCCCGTAAACCCAGAACCCCTTCTCCTTCAGTTTCAGGATAGTAGTGTTCAGGTTCACCACCTCGATAATATTGATCCGCTCAGCCGCGCCCGAAGCCGTCTTCTGCGCCGCCGCGTTCATGGTAGCCGAGCGCCGCTCCGGCAGCAGCACCGTAGAAACGCCAAGACAGGCCGCCGACCGGATGATAGCCCCGAGGTTCATCGGGTCCGTGATCCCGTCCAGCGCCACCCACACCGTCTTCTTAAGGTCTTTCTCGCGCCCCAGCGCGTCCTCCAGCGTCATCTTCCTCGCCGGGTCCGCCTCCAGCAGCACGCCCTGGTGGTTCCCCCCGTCCGCCAGCTTATCCAGCGCGGCGGGCGCGCAGAACTCCACCCGCACGCCGCTGCGGCGCGCCAGGTCCGCCAGGTCGTTCACGCGCTGGCTCTTTTCGTTGCGCGAGATCAGCAGCCGCACCACGCGGCGCCGGCCCGCCTTCAGGATCTCTTCCGCGGTATTGATGCCGTATAAAATTTCAGTAGCCATAGGTCCTTAAAGAACGCCGCCTACTTCCCGGTGATCCTGGAATTGCCGAAGCTGGTCCCCACGGCCAGCGCCGTCTGCACTTCCTGCGAGGACAGCTGCACCCGGCGGAGCTTCCCCACCGCGCTCGCCAGCGGCACGCCGGTGAACCCGTAATGCCGGAAGGACACCATCTGGCCGAACTTCCTGGCCGCCAGCAGTTCCCCCGCCTTCACGCCGAAGCCCGTGGCCAGCCAGCGGTCGAAAGCCGTAGGCTCGCCGCCGCGCTGCACGTGCCCCAGCACCACCACGCGGCTCTCCAACCCTATCTTGCCGTCGAGCAGCTCCGCTATCTTGTAGGACACCCCGCCCAGCCTGAGCGGGTCGGGAGAGCCCTTTACAACCTTGGTCACGGTCATCTCGCCCTTTTCGGGGCGGGCGCCTTCGGCCGCCACAATGATCGAAAACTTCTTGCCTTTGCGTTTGCGCTCCATCACCGCCTTAACGATATCCTCGGCCCGGTAAGGGATCTCCGGCAGCAGGATGATGTCGCCGCCGCCGGCGATGCCCGCGCGCAGCGCTATCCAGCCAGCGTAGCGGCCCATGGTCTCCACTATCATCACGCGGTTGTGCGACTCCGCCGTGGTGTGCACCCGGTCCACCGCCTCGGTGGCCACATGCAGCGCCGAATCGAAACCGAAAGTTATGTCGGTGGCGGAAAGGTCGTTGTCGATGGTCTTGGGCACGCCGATCACGGGCATGCCTTTTTTGTAAAGCTGGTTAGCCATCGTCAGCGTTCCGTCCCCGCCTATAGCCACCAGGGCGCCGAGCCCCAATTCTTTAAAATTCTTGAACGCCAGCTTTGAAAGGTCTTTGGGCTTGTCCGCGGAACCGAGCGGTTCCAGCGTGTAGGCGAAAGGGTTGGCGGTATTGGAAGTGCCGAGGATAGTGCCGCCGCGGATGATGATCCCCGACACGTCCTGGTCGCCCAGGTGCGTGAAATCTTTTTCCACCAGGCCGCGGTAGCCGTCGCGGAAGCCTATAACCTCCCAGCCGCGCCGCAAGGCCGACTTGGTGACGCCGCGCACCACCGCGTTAAGCCCTGGGCAATCCCCGCCGCCGGTAAGAATTCCTATTTTCATAAAGTTCTCCTGTAATTGGATGGAAGCATGCGCCCGCCTGCCCGCGCCGCCTTAGAACGGCGACGGATAGATGGGGTCTTTTTCCCTGGAGGTAATGTAAAGCACGGCGGCCAGGATCTGCGCCGGGTGACCCATGCGCGCGAAGGCGTAGTCCATGTGGATCTGGAACCTGTCGGCCGAAGAAGGGTCGAGGAAAACGTAACCGGCGCGGCGTTCCTGCTGAAAAAGACCGTAGCGGGCCCTGAGCGCGCCGCCCAGGCTGCCGAACAGCAGGCGCAGCAGGTGGCCCTTGGGGAAATCGTCCTTTATCGTGAACACCACCGAATTGTCAGTATCCACGAACTCCCAGCGCCGGGCCATCAGGCCTCCCTTGCGCACAAGGCGGGCCACCTCCTTGCCGCCCCCGTCGCGCAGCAGGCCGTAGACTATCTCCGGCTTCACTTCCATCAGCAGGTTGGACTGCGCGTCGTAAAGCTGCAGGCTGCGCTGCTTGCTGAAATACATGGCCGCGCCCGCTATTACGGGGATGATGAAGAAGATCTCCGGCAGCGAGGCCAGCGCGCGCCCGAGCAGCGGCACGCGCAGCAGCACGTTGGTGAACAGGTCGCCGCGGCCGGCGAAGGCCAGCAGGCTCCAGGCTATGTGGAAGAAGATAGCACCGTAAATCCCCCCGGCCAGGTAGAGCTCGTGTTCGCAGGGATAGTCCCCCAACAGCAGCTGCTTCTGCCTGGTCACCACGTTATAGGTAACGTCCTTCATGGAGGAAACCTTGGAAACGATGAACGGGAAGAAGAAGTCCGGCGGCACCTCGGTTGGCGGCGGCGGCAGTTTGGGATTCTTGTAGGCCGCCGCGGCGGCGCGGGCGGCGAAGGAACCCGCCACCCACAGACCGATGAGAGCGCCCCAGAAAACAAAAGGAAGCGGCTTGCGCGGCAGGTAAGGCGGCAGGCCTGCCTCCTGTTTTTCCGACAGCCCGGCCAGGAAATTCTGCGCAGCCTGGGCCGTGGCGTTGGGTGTAGAGGCGGTGACGGCCTCGGCGGGAGCCGCGGCGGTGTCCACGGCGACGGCGGCGGAGCTGGAGCCGGCCACGGCGGCGGTGGAAGCCTCGGTCCCGTCGGCATTAAAGATCTGCGTGCCGGTTTCCTCGTCTTCCTCTTTCTGCTTCTTGATGCGGCGCGCCACCCTGACCTTCCTGGGCTTGGGCATCTCTATCTTTTCGCCCGGCTTGCGCACGCTGGCCATGATACCGCGGAAATCGCCTTCGTCCAGGCCGCTGGCCGAAACGGCGTAAGAAACCCCGTTATAGGTGAAAAAGGCCATGTAGCCCGCCGACCCCATGGAGTCGTAAGTCGTATAGTAGGCGCTGGAAACGCCGTGCAGGCTCACCGGCTTTATCTCGCCGGAAAGGGAAGTGCCTTTGCCGCGCAGGGAATCCACCTGTTCTTTCACGCGGGCTTTAAGATAATAATCGCTGAGCTCGGAATCTTGTTTGGAAAATTCGAAGAAGGCTTTGCCCTTGGCGAGCCTGAGCGTTACCGTAGCGTCGTCGCTTTTGCCGGGGGCCCAGCCGCCGGGAAAATCTACGGCGATGACCTCTCCCTTGTCCTTGAACTCCCCGGCGTAGGAGAAGTAAGGAAGGGTGAGCAGTAAAGCGATGCAGGCAAGATTGATTTTCTTCATATGAACGCGGAATGCGCTGCGCTGAAATAAAACGCCTATATAAAGTATAGGATATTTCGTATTTCAAGTCACATCCAAAAACCGCGGGCTTTCAGCCGTGCCGGTGCCTGTGGTGGGCGTCCGGCAGGTGCGGGTGCTCGTGCTCCAGCGGCTCGTGCCGGTGCGGATGGGAATGCGGCCCGGCCGGGGCGGCCCCGTGCGCGTGGGCGTGATGGGCGTCGCCGTGGGTATGAGCATGCTCATGCTCGAGCGCTTCGTGCAGGTGGGCGTGCGCGTGCCGCTCCAGGGCCAGCAGCGCGAACGCGGCCAGCATTAGCCCGCCCGCCAGCAGCAACCGCCCGGTAACGGGCTCGCCCAGCAGGAGCACGCCCAGCGCGGCCCCTATGAACGGGTAGGAACCGAAGAAGGCCCCGGCGCGCGACGCGCCCATGCCGCGCATGGCCAGGATAAAAAGCACCAGGCTTACGCCGTAGCTGAAAAAACCGAGGAGCAGCGCGGCGCCGGCCCATTTCAGCTGCGGCAAGGCACCGTAAGCGTATAGCGCCAGGACGGCGTTGATAAGCCCGCCGGCCAGGCCTTTTATGATGGCCAGGGTCACGGGGTCCTTGGCGGAAACGCGGGCGGTGAGGTTGTTGTCCACGCCCCACATCAGGCTGGCCCCCAGCACCAGCGCCGCGCCCCAGCCGAGGTTAAGCCCGCCTCCTCCCCAGGTAAGCGCCATGCCGCCCGCGGTTATCAGCGCCGCCGCGGCCCAGAAGCGCCCGCCGCCGTGCTCCCTGAAGACCGCCACCGCTATCAGCGACGTGAAGACCAGCTCGAAGTTGAGCAGCATGGAGGCCGACGAGGAAGCGGTGAACCGGAGCCCGCTGAACAGCAGGAGCGGCGCCAGCACGCCGCCGGCCAGCACGAAGCCGGCCGCGTACGGCAGGTCTTTGCGGTCCAGCGGCGCCTCCGCGGAGCGGGCGCCGGAAACAGCGCGCCACGCCAGCAGCCCGAGCCCGCTGCCCAGGTAGCAGAGGGCGGAGAGTTCCAGCGGCTTTAAATAGGAGAGCAGCACCTTGCCGGCAGGCACGGAAACGGCGAAAAGCAGGGCGGCAGCGAGGGCCAGCAGGAAATTCATATAAGTAATTGTATGAATTCGGCGTCCGCGGGACCAGCCCCCGCCGTAGACGGGCGTTCCCGCGCCGGGTTGACAACCCAAATTTAGGTTTGTAATATAAATCTATAGCGATTTCAGTTTTGTCTGTTTCAAGATCAAACCCGAAAAATCAAATCAAGGAAGGAGCTTATGTCCACAAACACAGCTGTAGCTGAAAAAGGCAAGAAGTCCGTTCATGATTACGTTAACGGCGTGCTGGCCAACGTAGTCGCCAAGAACCCCGGCGAGAAGGAATTCCACCAGGCGGTTAAAGAAGTGCTCGAGACCCTGACCCCGATCCTGGAAAAGCACCCCGAATACATTAAGGCCAAGATCCTCGACAGACTCGTGGAGCCCGAGCGCGGCATCATTTTCCGCGTGCCCTGGACCGACGACAAAGGCGAATACCACATCAACCGCGGCTTCCGCTTCGAATTCAACAGCGCGATCGGACCCTATAAGGGCGGCCTGCGCTTCCACCCCTCGGTGAACGCCAGCATCCTCAAGTTCCTCGGCTTCGAGCAGATCTTCAAGAACTCCCTGACCACCCTCCCCATGGGCGGCGGCAAGGGCGGCTCCGACTTCGACCCCAAAGGCAAGTCCGACGCCGAAGTTATGCGCTTCTGCCAGAGTTTCATGACGGAGCTGTTCCGCCATATCGGCCCCGACACCGACGTGCCCGCCGGCGACATCGGCGTGGGCGGCCGCGAGATCGGTTATATGTTCGGCCAGTACAAGCGCCTTAAGAACGAGTTCACCGGCGTGCTGACCGGCAAAGGCATCACCTGGGGCGGCTCCCTGATCCGCCCCGAAGCCACCGGCTTCGGCGTGGTCTACTTCTGCGAAGAGCAGCTTAAGACCAAGGGCACCAGCCTTAAAGGCAAGACCGTGGCCGTTTCCGGCTTCGGCAACGTGGCCTGGGGCGCGGTGAAGAAGGTCAACGACCTCGGCGGCAAGGTGGTCACTATCTCCGGCCCCGACGGCTACATCTACGACAAAGCCGGCATCTCCGGCGAAAAGTGGGAATACATGCTCGAGATCCGCGCTTCCGGCCAGGACATCGTGGCTCCTTACGCCAAGAAGTTCGCGGGTTCCGAATTCCACGCCGGCAAGAAGCCCTGGGAAGTCAAAGTCGACGTGGCCCTGCCCTGCGCCACCCAGAACGAGCTGAACGAAGCCGACGCGAAAACGCTGGTGAAGAACGGCGTAATGTGCGTGACCGAAGGCGCCAACATGCCCTGCACGCCCGAAGCCGTCACCGTGTTCCAGGAAGCCAAGGTGCTGTTCGCGCCCGGCAAAGCTTCGAACGCCGGCGGCGTGGCCACTTCCGGCCTGGAAATGAGCCAGAACAGCATGCGCATGAGCTGGTCCTCCGAAGAGGTGGACAAGCACCTGCACAACATCATGATCAGCATCCACAGCGCCTGCGTGGCCGCCGCCAAAGAAGCGGGCCACCCCGGCAACTACGTGATGGGCGCCAACATCGCCGGCTTCAAGAAAGTCGCCGACGCCATGATGGCCCAGGGTCTCGTCTAAGAAGCAGCGGACTGACCTAAAAGAACGGGCGGAGCCTTTAAAAGCTCCGCCCGTTCTCTTTGCACCGGCCCGCGTGAACGCCCGTTATTCCAGTTCCTTGTCTATATGGACCCAGGCGTTCTTCAGCTCCACGGTCAGGTGGCGCAGTTCGGCCGCGTTTATCGTCCCCTGCTTCGCGTAGCGCTCCGCGATCTTGTCCACCATCCGCAGGTACGTCTCCCGGTCTATTTTTTTCATGGACTCGATCTTCTCCAGCACGTCGCCTTTCATCTTGAGGGCCCAGCCGTAAACCCGCTCGCGGTTCTTCGCGCCTTTTTCCCCGTACAGGAAATAAATACCCGCGGCCGTCAATGCCGCCAGCCCTATCCCAGCGCCTATTATCTTCCCGCTCTTTTTCATATAAGCTCCCGGACCCGCTGTTCAGATCGTATGTCGCCGCCGGCTCAATTTACCGGAGAAACGTCCCGCCAGCTCTTGCCGGCGCGGCGGCGCGGGCCGAGGATCCACAGGTACGAACAGTTCTTGCCCGGTTTTACGGCGGGCGAGTCGGTGCCTACGGAATGCCCCGGCGGAATGCGCAGGATCAGCTTATTGCCCTGACGGCGGCCGAAATTATCCCTGTCGAAATTGCTTGTCTTCGCCATAGTTAAAACCTCGCGGTGGAACTTCTAACCATATCGTAGGATAAATCCCCGGCGGGCGATAGGCCCAAAGGTCCCGGGTCCGCGTTGTCATTTGGCCCACCGGGCGCTGCCAGGATAAATACTATAATCCCCGTATGCAGGATAATACCCGGCGAGACAAGAATGAGCCGCAGGAAAAGGGACCCGGCCCCGAGCGGGAGATCGACGAGGCCTTAAAGAAATTCCAGCTGCAGACCGGCCTGGACGCCGGCTCGCCCATCCTTTCTTTTATGCGCCTGGCGCTGAAGGCCTCGGCCCCTGCCGGCCAGCCACGCCGGAACCACCGCTCCCCCGCCCCGCCCCCGGCCGAAGGCTGGGCTGAAAGGCCGCCTGCCGGATCTTACAAACCCATAACCCCCTCTTCTTCCGCCTGGGTGCTGGTAATGCTGACCGCGGCCCTTTTAGGGCTGCTCTTCTCCTGGCTGGCCAGGACCGGCGCCCTAAATTAACCCCCGTTTTTAAGCCAGACCGCCGTCCCGTCCGTCTGGGCTTTAAGGCCTACCACGAACTGGGCCCTAAGCCTCTTGGTAGGCCGCGCCAGGTCGCCTATAATATATCAAGTACAGATACGGCTTTATAACGGATAACCTCTACGATGAAACTAAAAGCCTTACTCTCCGCGGCGCTGCTCTCTGCCGGACTCCTCGCCCCCTCGTTCGCCGCGGGGAACTCCGCCGCTCCCGCTTTCGAGTCCCTCTCCCGCTCCGCCGCCGGCCTTGAAACCGCGGCCATTCCCGAAGCTGGCGCGCCCGCCGCGGTCCGCCCCCCGCTCAGATCCGTCCCGGCGCTTAACGCCTATTTCATCAGCGTGGGGCAGGGCGACGCGGAATACATAGAACTCCCCAACGGCAAGAACGTGCTGATCGACGGCGGCCCCAACCCCAACGCCTCCCTCGCCGCTTTCCTCGCCCAGCACAACATTACCAAGCTGGATTACGTGGTACTTACCCACCCGCACCTGGACCATTACGCCGGGCTGGATTATGTTTTCAGCCACGTGAAAGTGGACAATTTCTACGACACCCGCGAAGACAACACCGGCGCCGCCGGCGCCAAGGCCATCCGCGGCAAGATCGCCGCGCTGGGCGTGAACGTGGTTTACCCCGCGGCCGGCGACAATCTGGACTGGGACCCGGGCGAAGTGCAGGTCAAGGTGCTTAACACCTGTTCCAGCGCCGGCGGCAGCAATTCCGGCCAGGTGCTGAACGACTGCTCCATAGTGCTGAAGGTCACTTACCAGAATACCTCCATCCTTTACACCGGCGACATGCAGAGCGACGTGGAAGCGGCCATGATCACCACCTGGGGCGCCGAACTGCAGTCCGACGTGCTCAAGGTCGGCCACCACGGCAGCAATACCGCCACCAGCGCCGCTTTCCTCAACGCGGTAAAACCCAAGTACGCCTACATCGAAGTAGGCACCGGCAATACTTTCGGTTTCCCCGCCCCGGTGACCTTATCCAATTTACAGGCCGTAGGCGCTACCGTCTTCCGCACCGATATGGGCGGCACCCAGGAATACAGGATAGGCGGGAACTGATTTTTCTCTTTTCAAGGGTCCCGGAATTTGCTATACTAGTTGTATCCAAAATTTGTAAGGCAGTAAGTTCGTCAGGCAGTGTTTGGAGTTTTTCCGTATCTTACAAGCTGCGAAGGTATCCTTAAAGTCCTACGACTACCTCCTGCAGTGATGTCTTTCCCAGATCGTATTCGGAAAGCGCGTTAAGTTTCTCCCACCTAAGCGAAACTTAGCACAAAGTATCGGGAATATAATAAAAATTATATTTCGGAGGCTTTTGCTATGACAAAGTTCGCTAAATTCGCTCTCGCTGTTTCGTTGGTCGGCCTGTCGGGGCCCGCTTTCGCTAAAACCGGCCCGGTAAATTACGCGCTCGAGAACGCCATCTCCCACACCGACGCGCAGTTCGCGGCGGTCATCCCCGCCGCCCGGGACCTGGACGTCCCCGAGCCCGTTATAGCCCGCGCCACGGCCTCCAAAATACAGCTCACCGACATAACCGACAAGTGCACCCACGGCGACGAAGTCGTTTCCGCCTTCCCCTCGGTGTACAAGATGTTCCCCAGCGAAGAGAACTCCCGGATCATCAAGGTCTTCACTTACGCCGACGCCAAGAACACCCAGCACCGGATCGAGGTTTATTACACCGGCGGCGACTGGATGCAGTACGGTATGACCTACCTCATCACCGATGCCGGCGAGAACAGGAGCCAGGCCAGGGCTTTCTTCGTAAGCCAGCTTTCAACCTCCGACCGCGAGAACGGCGAAGCGGCGCCCGCGGTGAACCCCTTCGACAACGCCCAGCTCTCAGATTTCATCGTGAACGGCTTCCTGGACGCCGGCGGAAAAGTAAAGCCCGGCCTGAACAGCGTGGCTTCCGTCCCGACTCTTCAATAAGGAAACGCTCAGAATCGATAAAAAAACCGGTCCTAAGGCCGGTTTTTTTATTTATCCAGATCAGAGCGCGGGGCGTTTCGCAATATTCAGAACGCCTCCGTTTCCCTGTCAGTTCAATAAACAGGCATGGCGCCCAGCGTGTTCTGAAAAACGTCCCACAGCCTGTGAAGCTGGTCCAGTACGAACCAGGTCAGGAGCAGGATGGCGGCGGTATAAGCGATCTTGGCCGGGCGCGAGATAGCCGGCGAGCGCCACAGGTAAAAGAGGCTGAAAGGGCCGAGCCCCAGGAGGGTAATTACTACTATTCCCCAGTGCTTGTACTGCCACGGCAGGCGGTCTCCCTGCCCCTTCCCGCAGACCCGGCAGTAATTATCGGGCGCGTCGATTACCGCCCCGCAGGCCCAGCAGGGCCGCTGCGCCGGCGCGGCGGGAAGTTCGTCTTTTATAGGCATGTCTTAGCGAAAGTACTGCGTGAGACCCTGCATATCGGCAACGAAGGCCGGGTTCGCCAGCATTTCTTTATACAGGCGGTCGGCAAGGCGCTTGCCGGCTTCCACGTCGGAAGGGTGGTGCACGCCGCCGATCACGCGGTTAAGAGCGGCCTGGTCGGCGTTGCGCATGAAGATGGCGCCCTGGCGGGGCAGCAGGTCGGAAAGGATGAGCCCGAACAAGCGGGAATCGGTGGCGTGCCCGCTGGGATACGAAAAGCCCTGCGCGCGCCCCAGGCAGGGATCAAGTTCGGAAGAGCGCAGGAACGGGCGGTCACGCCGGTAGATCTTTTTAATATAGCGGTTGGCGTTGCCGGAATCGCCGCTGACGCGCTTGAAGAAGGCGCCGACCGCCGCGGGCAGCGGCTTTTTGAACGGGCTGACGTCCCCGAAGAAGGAAACGAAGCTCTGGTCGGACTGCGCCATGGCCGCGGAGCACTGCTCCGGGGTGCGGTCCTTCTGCCACTGCAGCACGGCGGCCAGGTCCGCCTTGTCCCCGGCCGATCCCGCGGCGGGCGGCGGCGGAAAATCCGTTATCGCTTCCTGCGCGGCAGTCAGGTAGCCGGCGGAGGAGGCCGCGCGCGCTACGGCAACGGGCGCGGTGGCTTCCGGCACCAGCGCGGAGGCGCCGGGCCGCAGGTAATAGAAACTTTCTTCGGCGCGGACCGCGGAGAACAGCCCGGCGGTCAGGAACAGGGCCAGAAAGGAATTGCGGAAAAGAGCGGTGAAGAGCCTGGTCTGACTTTTTGACATGTCGCCTCCGTGAATTTCAGGTACCTATACTATACGACCCGTGTAAGCCCGGAACAAGAGCCAAAAGGCCTATATTTTTAAAAGCGGCTAATGCGGGGCGCGCGGCAGTTTCAGCCTGGAGTAAAGCCGCGGGCGGCGGCGCACCAGCGGGGTGCGCGAGCCACCCAGCACCTCGGCCTCGAGCAGCAGCGAATCCGCCGGGCGCAGTTCTTTCTCCAGCAAATGCCCCACTATGCGGTAATGGCGCTGGGCGTCCAGCCGGCGGCTCACGAAAAAAACGTTCTTATCGGAACACAGCCAGTCCGGCTTCAGCTGCGCCGTCTCCAGCGGGTCCGAGAACTCGCGCAGGGTCTTTTCCCCTCGGCTGTTGTAGTAGAACTCGAAATAACTGCGCGCCAGTTCGGCGAAGGAAGCGTACACCGGCTCGCGGTAGCGCAGGCCGCAGAAATGGGACTGGGCAACCGCGCCCCAGCGGCCTTTCTCGATGAACGGCGCTATCACGTGGTCGTCGTCGCGCGGGTTGGCGCGCAGGTCCAGCAGCAGGGAGCGCCGCCCGTGGTAAAGGAAAGCCGCGGCGGCCAGCATGGCTCCCTCTATGCAATGGGCCTTGCCCTGCCTGAGCACCTCCAGGGGGGACAGGCAGGTGCCGGGGCCGTCGTTATAGGAAATTTTGTAGTCCAGGAAATCCTGCACTTTGCGCGGGGTGTCCAGGCGGCGCAGCGCCGCTTCGTGCTCTTTGGGGAAGCCCTGGAAGATAGCCTTGCGCTTCACCGGCTCTTTTTCCCCACATGCCAGGGCTTATCGTTCTCGCCGCGCTCTTTGTCGCCCTTTTCAAGGTCTTCCAGGGCGTTCAGCACCACCGTGCGGATCCGGTCCACCTCGAAGGGCTTGGTGATGTAGCCGCTGGCCCCGCCCTGCAGCGTGGCGAGCGCCATCTCCATATCCTCGTCGCCGGTCAGCATCCAGACCACCGGCGCGGCGCCGGTTTCCTTTATCCGCTCCAGCACTTTAACGCCGGACATGCCGGGCATCTTGATATCGAGGAAAACGAACGAGGGCTTTTCCCGCCTGATGATCTCCAGGGCGGCCTCGCCCGCGCTGGCGGTAAAAACTTCGTAGTTCGAAACGAACGCCGCTTTAACGACTAAAAGGATATTTTCTTCATCGTCCACTATGAGTATTTTGTGTTTCATGATTTTACAGGGTGTCCCGCTTTATGTTTCTTTTCACCGGGCAGGGACGGGAGTTCGAAGAAGAACCGCGAGCCCTTCCCTTTTTCGCTGGAGATCTCCAGGCGGCTGCCGTGCAGCCCCAGCAGTTCGTTGGCGATCCTGAGCCCGAGGCCGAAGCCCTCCGCCTGGTCCTGCCCTTCCTGAGTGCGGTAGAAGCCGGCCGTGATCTTCTTAAGGTCCGCCAGGGAAATGCCTATACCAGAATCCTCCACCGAGAAGACCACTTTCCCGGGCGTGGTGCCGGTAGGCTCTATACGCACCGTTATTTCCCCGCCGGGCTTAGTGTATTTCACCGCGTTGCCCACCAGGTTGCTGATAACCAGGGCCAACGCCTCGCGGTCCACGCTCACCAGTTCGGGGGTATCGGGCATTTCCAGCGAAAGTTTTATTTCCTTCTGTCTCACAAGTTCGCTGACCGAAGCGATAGCGCCGGCCGCTAGCTCGCGCAGCGCCACCGGCTGCTTCTCGATCTTGAACCTGCCCTCCGCCATCCTGGCCTCGTTAAGGATGTTCTTCACGTAGAGCGACAGCTTATGCTGGGAGGCGTCCATAGCCGTATAGATCTTGTCGCGGGTAGCGTCCCCGGCAGCCGGGTCCGTTTCCTTCAGCAGGAAAAGCCCGGCGGAAAGGCCGGTAAGGGCGTTGTTGAACTCGTGGCTGACGGTATGGATCATCGCGGACTTGAGCCTGGCCACGGACCGCTCCCTGGCCAGCACCACCCTGATCTCGTTGACCAGGAGCGGCACCGTGGAAAAAAAGGCGAGGCGGACCACGGCGTTCCACAGGACTATGTGGTACTGGTCGGCGAAATCCAGGGCGAAGATCCTTTCGTCCGTGAGCCAGACGAACACCCCCGCCAGGGCGGCGCCCAGGCCCCAGCGAAGGCTTCCGTGCCAGGTGAGGATGAAGATCGGCAGGAAGTAGAAAACGTCTATGGAGATCTCGTTGCGCAGCCAATAGTCGAAACCGGAAACGATAAGGAACAGGATCACTCCCGTGGTCATAGCCCGGGACCTGGTCCCCGCAAAGATGTAATTAAGCAGTTTGAGCATTTGACGCGTCCTTTATCTGACTATATTTTATATTTTTACACCAGCGCAAGGGCAAAAAAAGCCCCGCGCGGCGGGGCTCTTTCGTGCGGTCAGGCCGGGGGGCCTTACAGCAGCGGGTTGGAGACCACGCCGTCGGCCAGCTTAGGCTCGAACCAGGTGGACTTGGGAGGCATAACCTGGTTGTCGTCGGCCACCGAGATCAGCTCGTCCAGAGAGGTGGCGAACAGCGCGAAGCCGGCGGCCATCTCCCCGGAGTTGACGCGCTTCTCCAGCTCGCCCAGGCCGCGGATGCCGCCCACGAAGTCCACGCGGTCGCTCTTGCGCAGGTCCTTTATGCCGAGCACCTTGTCCAGCACCAGGTCGGAGAGCACGCTGACGTCCAGTGCCTTCACGGGGTCTTCCTCTTTTGTCGGGGTCTTCACCGTGGGCTTCAGCAGGTACCACTTGCCTCCCAGGTACATGCCGAACTCGCGGCGCGCGGCCGGCTTGGCCTGGCCCTTCACTTCCTTCACATCGAAGCTCTTCTTCACCGCGGCCATGAAGGCGTCCGGAGCGAGGCCGTTCAGGTCCTTCACCACGCGGTTATAGTCCCAGATCTTCATCTCGTTCACCGGAAAGGCGGCGGCGAGGTAGACGTTGTAGGGCTCGGTGCCGGTGTGCTTGGCGCCGCGCTGCTCCACCATGAACTTCTTCACGCGGCTGGCGGCCGCGGACCGGTGGTGCCCGTCGGCGATGTAGACGGTCTTCTGCTTCTCGGAGGCGTCGGAGATGGCTTTAATGTCGGCTTCGTCGTCGATCAGCCACAGCGTGTGGATCACGCCGCCCTGGCCGGTGGCCGAGAAAAGCGGCTCCTTCTTAACGTTCTTCTTGATGACGGCGTCGATCTCGGGCACCTGCTTGTAGGCGATGATCCCGGGGCCGGTCTGCGCCTTCACGTACTTTATCTGGTTCACGCGGTCGTCCTCTTTGACGGGGCGGGTGAACTCGTGCTTGCGGATGCGGTTATTGTCGTAATCCTCCACGCAGGCGCCCACCATCAGGCCGGTCTGAATATGCTGGCCCATCTGCAGGCGGTAGGCGTAGAAGCAGGGCTTCGCTTCGCGGACCAGCAGGCCTTTCTGAAGCATGCTTTCGAAATTCTCGGCGGCTTTCAGGTAGACCTTCTCGTCGTGCACGTCGGTACCGGGCGGCAGGTCTATCTCGGCCTTAGAGACGTGCAGGAAACTGTTGGGCTTGCCTTTGGCCATCTCGCGGGCCTCGTCGGAGTCCATCACGTCGTAGGGCGGCGCTATGATCTCCTGCGCCTTGCCCGGCGCGGGCCTGATGCCGTAGATCGGAGAGAACAGAGGGAGTTTTTTCATGGTCGTTTGTCCTTAAGGTCGTGGGAACTCCGGGGCCGGCGCGGGGATGGGTTCGGAGGGCCGTCACGGAGGCCGAGGCTTGCGCAAGCGACGAGGCCGAGTGACGAGGCGCGCGCACGGTGTGCGCGACGCCGTGCCCGACGAATCCATTCCCGTGGCGGACCCGGGAAGCTGTCAATGATTAGAGAAAGAGTGTTACTGAAAACGACCCGGGGCCCGATCGGGCCCCGGGCGAGCGGCAAGCTATATCTTGTCGCCGTTGACCGCGTGCTTGCGGACGCCGTTGAGCAGGTAGTCGGCTATCTGCTCGGCGGCCTGCCTGGCCACGGTTACCTGCGCGTCCTTGGTGGAGGCCGCGATGTGCGGCGTACAGATGATCTTCTCGTTGCCGAAGAAGATGTGCTCGGTGGCGGGTTCCTTGGCGTACACGTCGCAGGCGAAGCCGGCGATCTGGCCGCTCTCGATACCGGCCTTTATGTCCTCTTCCACCATGATGCCGCCGCGGGCGCAGTTTATCAGGCGCACGCCTTTCTTCATCTTGGCGATGGTGTCCTTGTTGATCATACCCTTGGTGGCCGGGTTGATGGTCACGTGGTAGGTGATGAAATCGGACTTCGCGTACAGCTCGTCCAGCGTGACGAGGGCGACGCCCAGTTCCTTGGCGCGGGCCGGGGTCATCATCGGGTCGAAGGCCAGCACGTTCATGCGCAGGCCCTTGGCGCGGTCGGCCACTACGGAGCCGATATTGCCGCAGCCCACCACACCCAGCGTCTTGCCGGTTATTTCCACGCCTTCGAATTTCTTCTTCTCCCACTTGCCGGCGTGCGTGGACGCGTTGGCCTGCGGGATCATGCGCGCGAGCGCCATCATCATCGCCACGGCGTGTTCGCCGGTGGAGACGGTGTTGCCGAACGGCGTGTTCATCACCAGCACCTTCTTCTCGCTGGCGGCGATCACGTCGATGTTGTCCACGCCGGAACCGGCGCGGGCCACGGCCTTAAGGTTCTTGGCGGCCTCGATCAGGTCGCGGGTAAGGGTGGTGGCGGAGCGCACGATGATGGCGTCGAACTGGTCGATGACGCTCTTCAGCTCTTCCGGCTTCATGCCGGTCTTCACCACGGGCTCGAGCCCCTTCTCCTTGAGCACTTTCTCGCAGAGAGAGTCGGCTTTGTCGGCAATGAGGACTTTCATCATTTCACGGTCTCCTTGGTGTATTCTTTAGCCACGGCTTCGTAGGCCCAGTCGAGCCAGGGGGTCAGGGCTTCTATGTCCGAGGTCTCCACGGTGGCGCCGCACCATACGCGGATGCCGGCCGGAGCTTTGCCGTACGAGTTGATGTCGTACGCCACGCCTTCCTTGTCCAGCAGCGAGGTGATCTTCTTGGCGGCCTTGGTCTTGTCCTCGTCGGAAAGCTTCAGGAACCAGTCGGCCTTGATCTTGAAGCAGACGGAGGTGTTGGAGCGGATCTCCTTCGACGCGGCCAGGAAGTCTATCCAGGTGGACTTGGCCACCCATTTCTCGAACGCGGCCAGGTTGGCGTTGGAGCGCTTCACCAGCGCCGGGGAACCGCCCAGGCCCTCGGCCCACTTCAGCGCGTCGATCGCGTCCTCGACGCACAGCATCGAGGGGGTGTTGACGGTGTTGTATTCAAGTTCTCCGGGCTTGAGCTTACCCTCGTCTACCAGGCGGAAGATCTTGGGCACGGGCCAGGTGATCTTGGGGTTCTGCTCTTCCATGCGCTTCACGGCCTTGGGCGAGAGGATGATAACGCCGTGGGCCGCTTCGCCGCCCAGCACTTTCTGCCAGGAGAAGGTGACCACGTCCAGCTTGGCGAAGTCCATCTCCATCGCGAACACGCCGGAGGTGGCGTCGCAGATCACGATGCCCTCGTGGTTCTTCGGGAGCCAGTCGAGGTTGGGCACTTTAACGCCGGAGGTGGTGCCGTTCCAGGTGAAGATAATGTCGTTTTTGGGGTCGGCCTTCTTCAGGTCGGGGAGCTGGCCGTAGTCGGCCTTGTACTCGTTGACCTGGGGGAGCTTGAGGTACTTCTTGGCGTCGGTCATCCAGCCCTTGCCGAAGGATTCCCAGCCGAAGATGTCCACGGTCCGGGGTCCGAGCATGGTCCACATCGCCAGCTCGACGGCGCCGGTGTCGGAGCCTGCCACCACGCCGATGCGGTAATCGGCGGGCAGGTTCAGCACCTTCTTCATGCGGTCGGAAACTTCCTGCAGGCGGGCCTTGCCTTCCTTGGAGCGGTGCGAGCGGCCTACGAGGGCGTTCTTCAGAGCGTCGACGGTCCAGCCGGGGCGCTTGGCGCAGGGGCCGGAAGAAAAGTTGGGGCATTTGGTTTTAAGCGTGGGTTTTTCCATTTTATGAGGAGTCTCCTGTTTATATTATGAAAAGCGCTGACTATATTATAAACATAATAAAATTTTTTTGGCAACCCGGCACGCCGCCCGGGATGAGGAAAAATAAAAACCGCCCTCGCGAGCGGTTTCTATCCTGCAGGGACTTTCCAGCTTATATCTTGTAGATGTCCAGTTTTTCGCCCTGCAGCTTGAAACCGAAATTCTTTTCCACGGCGGGAAGGAGGACCCCGGAGGAACTGATCGCGGAGGCTTTAACGGTCTGGTTGGGATCGCTGCCCCTGGGGGAGAAGATCAGGACCTTCTCCCTGGAGAAGCTGCCGTTGCCTTTGGCGTCCTGGACGATGCCGGTATTGTAGTACAGGTTGTGGCGGGCGCCCACGGTCAGCGGGAAGGCTTTCCGCAGCAGGGCTCCGGTCAGGTCGGCCAGGGAGACGTTAAGCGCTTCCCTGCCCGCGCCCTGGACCTGCAGCCTGCTCTGCGAGGGGCTGGTAAGCTTCACGTTCAGCTTTACTTTGAACTTATCGCCGTCGCCGAAGGTTATCTCTTTCTCGCCGCTCATGAACATGGCATTAGCCACGTCCTTGGCGCGCACCAGCACCGTCTGGCCTTTCTCGGTAGTGAAGACCAGGAAATATTTATCGTTCGAGGAGCAGCTTGTGCCCCCGTCGGCGCAGTTAAGCGCCTCGGCCCCGCTCACGTGGATGGTGTTGGCCGAACTTTTAAAGGTGAGCCCGCTCTTGAAACTGGAGTTCAGGATCCGGCCCAGGTCTACGGACTCCACTACATCCGCTATCCCCTTATTGCCGTCCCGTTCGGCCATGGCCGGGCGGCCGCCGAAATTCTGTTCGAGGTATTCGTTCCAGAGCCGCAGGTCCTGCGCTGGCGCGGCGGCCGGCGAAGGCTTGGAGACCGGGATATTCCGGTCGTCGTTCGCGAAAACAGGGATATCCGTGTTGAACTCGGGGGCCCCCACGGCGTCCCTGAGATCCGAGGGGATAACGATCTTCGTCCTGTTGATCATCAACAGGCCCGCTATGCCGCCTGCCAGAAAAAACACAGCCATTTTCGTCTTCATTTTTGGATCTCCGGGCTTTAGCGAAGTCTGTAACGACTACATGAATAGTATCGCACTAAGGGGCCGCCCGTTCAAGTGCCTTTGTGCCCAAACGCGCGCAGGCTTTTGGCCCGGCGGCGTTCTTAAAAGGACGGCGGCTGCTTTATCTGCTGCTTATTGCCGGTCTTGTCGTCCATATACTTAAGGATGGCCTTGTCGTACTCTTTCAGTTCGTCGCTCTCCCGCAGTTCGTTCTCGCCCGCGCTCTCTTTGGCGGGCTTGTCGCGCCAGTTCTTTTTAACGGCGGCTGTATAGGCGTTTATGATCTCGCCGGATTCCACGTCCACCAGGCGCGCGTTGATCTCGATCTTGCGGCCCTCCAGTTCCGTCAGCGTACCGAGGATCATCCAGTCCACGCCCAGCATTTTCCCCGCGCTCTTGATCGAATCGGCTTCCACGGCCCCGGATTCCTGGAGCTTCAGTTCCGCGAAGACTTTTTCGATCTCTTCGCGCTCGATGATCTTGAATTTCTTCACCTTCACCAGCTCGGTCGTAAGGCGTTCGGCTATAACGCTGCCGTCCCTGGACTCGCGCTTGTCGGAATAGGAGAACCCGGCCACGGCGATATCTTTATCCTTGCCTTCGCAGTTTTTCAGCAGCTCTGAGGCGATCTGCCGGTATGTACTGGTCTTTACTTCGGGTTCTTTCTTTTCCTGCCGCTTACCTCCGGAGGGAGACACAGCCTGCGCGAACCCGGGTGAGGACAGCATTGCTATTAGAAGTATCCTGATCATACTTAACCTCCTGAAAGCTGCTAAGCGTAAGGGCACGCGGCGAAATGGCCCGGGGCCTTTTCCAGCAGCGGCGGCGCCTGCAGCGCGCACTCCGGCCTGGCTATGGGGCAGCGGGTCCTGAACCCGCAGCCCGAAGGCTTGGCGGCCGGGCTCGGGACATCGCCCTTGAGAATTATGCGTTCCCCCCTCGTCTTGTACGGGTCGGGCAGCGGCGCGGCCGACATCAGGGCTTTGGTGTAAGGGTGCAGCGGGTGCTTGTTGATCTCCCGGCTGGAGCCCAGTTCCACCATGTTGCCCAGGTACATCACGGCGATGCGGTCGCTGATATGCTCCACAACCGACAGGTCGTGCGCTATGAAGAGGTAGGTCAGGCCGAACTCGTCCTGCAGGTCCTGCAGCAGGTTGATGATCTGCGCCTGGATGGAAACGTCCAGCGCGGAGACCGGCTCGTCGGCGATGATGAAAGCGGGGTTGGTGGCGAGGGCGCGGGCCAGGCCCACGCGCTGGCGCTGCCCGCCGGAGAACTCGTGCGGGTAGCGGGAAGCGTAGGCGGCCCGGAGCCCGACTTTCTCCAGCAGCCAGGCCACTTTCTCGCGCTTTTCCTTACGGCTCATCGCCGGCATATGGATATCGAGCGGCTCGCCTACGATGGCCTCCACCGACATGCGCGGGTTGAGCGAGGAATACGGGTCCTGGAACACCATCTGCATGCGCGAGCGGAAAGGGCGCATGGCCGAGCGGCCGAGGTTGGCGATATTCGTCATCCGCCCGTCCTTGCCGGGGAACATGATCTTGCCGCCGGTGGACCGAACCAGGTTGATCAGCGCCTTGCCGACCGTGGTCTTGCCGCAGCCGGATTCCCCCACCATGCCGAGGGTCTCGCCGGGTTTTACCGAGAACGAGACGCCGTCCACGGCCTTCACCTCGCCCACCTGCCGCAGGAACAGGCCGCCATGGATGGGAAAATGCACCTTAAGGTCCGCGACCTCGAGGATGTTGCCGCTGCCCGCGGCCGGAAGCTCGTCGACTTTTATCTGTGACATTTATGGCACCTTACCTGACGGCCGGGAGAAACCTCTACCAGCTCAGGCTCCGTTTCGCGGCATTCCGGCATTACGTCGGGGCAGCGGTTGTTGAACTTGCAGCCTTGGGGGAAACTCAGGATGTCCGGCACCATGCCTTCTATCACGGGCAGGCGTTTGCCGGGCTCGTTCTTGAAACCGGGCAGCGACTTGAGCAGCCCGATGGTATACGGGTGCAGCGGCCCGTCGAACAGCGGCTTCACTTCGGAAATTTCCTGGATCTTGCCGCCGTACATCACGGCCACGCGCTGGCAGGTCTCGGCCACTACGGCCAGGTCGTGCGTGATCAGCAGGATGGCCGCGTCGCGCGTCTTTTTCTTCACCTCCAGCATCAGGTCCAGGATCTGCGCCTGGATGGTGACGTCGAGCGCGGTGGTGGGCTCGTCGGCGATCAGCAGCGCGGGATCGGAGGACAGCGCCATGGCGATCATCACGCGCTGGCGCATGCCGCCGGAGAACTGGTGCGGGTAATCTTTCAGGCGCGCCCTGGGCGAAGGGATGCCCACCAGGCCCAGCATCTCGGCGGCGCGGTCTTCCACCTGCTTCCGGCTCAGGCCCTCCTGGTGGAAACGGATAGCCTCCATCAGCTGCCAGCCGATCGAGAACACGGGATTCAGCGAGGTCATCGGCTCCTGGAAGATCATCGAGATGTCCTTGCCGCGGACCTTCCTCATTTCGGGATACGAAAGTTTGAGCAGGTCCCTGCCCCGGAAAAGGATCTCGCCGTCGGTGATCCTGCCGGGAGGGTCGGGGATCAGGCGCAGCAGGCTCAGCGCGGTAACGGACTTGCCGCAGCCGGATTCCCCGACGAGACCCAGCACCTCGTTCTCGTAGATGTGGAAATCCACGCCGTCCACGGCCCTGGCGAACCTGTCCTCCACCTGGAAGCCTGTCCTGAGGCCCTTTACTTCCAGCAGTTTCTTTTTCTGGTAAGTCATATTATCTGAGCCTCGAAAAAACCTTGGGGTCGAAAGCTTCGCGCACGGCCTCGCCTATCATCACCACCATGAACAGCGTCACGGCCAGCGCGATGGACGGCGTCAGGATCAGGTGCGGGTAATATTTGAGGTACTTCATGCCCTGGTCCAGCAGCACGCCCCAGCTGGGCGTGCCCACGGGCAGGCCGAAGCCGAGGTAATCCAGCGAGACCAGCGAGCCGATGGTGCCCACCACGTTGAACGGCGCGAAGGTGACCAGCGGCACGAGTGAGTTCGGGAGGATATGCTTCATCATCACCGACCATTCGCTGGCGCCCATGGCCACGGCGGCGTGTACGTAGTCGCGGGACTTCTCGCGGTAGAACTCGCCGCGGATATAATACGAGATGCCCACCCAGCCCTGCAGCAGCACGATCAGCGAGACCAGCAGCAGGAAGGTGGGCTGGATGATGGAGGCGATGATGATCAGCAGGAACAGGAAAGGGATGGAGGACCAGATCTCGATGAAGCGCTGCATGAGGATGTCGACCCAGCCGCCGAAGTAGCCCATTACCCCGCCCACGACGATGCCGATGAGATAGCCGAGCACCGAAACTATCAGCGCGAAGGACAGCGAGGTCCTGAAACCGTACGCCAGCTGCGCGAACACGTCGGCGGCGGAGTCGTCGGTGCCCAGCAGGTGGTCGGCGCCAGGCCGGTGCGGCGGCCTGCCGGGCATGTCCAGCAAATGCTCGCGCGGGGAATAGGGATAGACCGGCATCAGGATCTGCGCCTTGCCGGCGGCGAACACGCTTTTGGCCTCGACGACGGCTTTTATCTCCGCCTCTATGGCCGGGACCATCTCCTGCAGGTCCTTGTAATCCTGCAACTCTTCCGGCGTGGCGCGGGGCCCTGGTTTAACGGCCAGCTGTTTGCGGATGCCGGCGGCTTCCCCCTCCAGGCCGCGCGCCTGCGCGTCGAACAGGGCGGGGTTCTTGCGGGCCGCAGCGAAGCGCCTGTAATCCACCTCGTCGCCGCCTATCTGGCCGAAATCGGATTTCCTGTTCATCGCGGCAGGGTGTTTAAAGAAGAGCAGCCCGTCCGCCCAGTCCGTCACCGCGGGGAAAGAGACCCTGCTCCCGTAGCGGATGAACAGCGGCTTGTTGTTCACCATCAGCTCCAGGAACAGCGACAGCACGAACAGCGTGGTGATGATAAGGAAAGAATAGTAACCGCGCTTGATGGTCTTGAAGCGCCTGATACGCTTCTCCCAGTGCGGGGCCAGCTTCATGTCGAAGCCGAGCGCGGCCCCGGCCTTAACGTAGAGAAAAGGCAGGGCCCTGTGCGTTAACAGGTACCCGGCCCAGAGCAGGACGGCGGTTTCGAGAAGTTTCACGATCACGGTCATTTGCCGAACCTTATCCTGGGGTCTATCAGCGCCCAGACCACGTCTGAGAAGATGTTGCCGGTGAGCCGGATCAGCACCAGGAACACCAGCGTGCCGAGGATCACCGGGTAGTCGCGCTGGATCACCGAATTAAAACTGAGCAGGCCCATGCCGGGGATATTGCAGGTCTTCTCTATCAGGAACGAGCCCGCGAACAGCAGGCCCAGCGCGTGGCCGATGCCCACGGTCAGCGGGATCAGGGAATTCCGCATCGCGTGCACGAACAGCACGCGGTTCTCGGACAGGCCCTTGGCGAAGGCCGTGCGCACGTAGTCGGCGCCCAGGTTGTCCAAGAGCGAGTTCTTCATCAGCATGGTCATCGAGGCGAAGCCTCCCATGATGTAGCCGAAAACGGGAATGGCCGTGTGGTGGAGCTGGTCGGCGATCTTGGCGAAGAAACCGAGCTGCGCCCAGTTCTCCGACCTGAAGCCGCCCAGCGGGAAGATGTCCAGGTAGCTGCCGCCGCCGAGCAGCACCATAAGGATGAGGCAGGCCACGAAACCGGGAATGGAATAGCCGATAAACACGAGCACCGAGGTGGCCGTGTCGTAGCCGGACTTATGGCGGATGGCCTTGGTGACGCCCAGCGGCACGCAGATCAGCCAGGAGGCGAAGTAGCCTATAAGGCCGAAGTAGATGGAGACCGGGAACTTGGAAATTATCACGTCGAGCACCGGCTCGCTGTACACGTAGGACCGGCCGAAATCCAGGTGCGCCACGCCCCACAGCCAGCGCGCGTAGCCCTCTGGGATGCTCTTGTCCAGGTGGTAATACTTCTTCAGCTCCGCCATCGCCGCCGCCGGGATCTGCATTTCTCCCTGCTCGCTGGCCATGCCGGCGGCGCCGCCCTCGCCCTGCATGGCCATCCTTATCTGCAGCTGCGCCTGCTCTATCGGCCCGCCCGGCACCACGCGCAGCACGGCGTAGACCAGGAAGGTGATGGCGATGAAAGTGACCGGGATCAGCAGCAGCCGGCGGATAAAATAGGTTACCATTCCGTGCATATCAGTTCCAGGGCCTCTGTTCTATCTCTCCGGCGGGCAGGCTCGCGCCCGTCCTGGCCGCCTCCGCCAGGGCTTTTTCCTTCGCCGGGTCCGCCCACCACATGGAAATTATGTTCCGGTAATCCCCGATCTTGGAGAAGTACTTCTCCGGGTGCCCGAACCTGTTAACGTAAAGGATGCGGCTGAAGCTGGCGCTCCAGCCCAGGGCGTAAGGATGCGCCCTGAAAATTATGCCGTCGATCTTGCGGATGATGCGCCGCTGGTCCTTGATGTCGAAAGCCAGGTCGT
Source organism: bacterium (assembly GCA_021811185.1). Lineage (GTDB taxonomy): Bacteria > Elusimicrobiota > Elusimicrobia > Elusimicrobiales > UBA9959 > UBA9959. The sequence continues at coordinate 69,507 of JAJZPL010000010.1, read as the reverse complement.
ATTCCTTGCAGAGCGCGTCCACCTCGGCGTTCCTGAAGCCGGGAAGATTGTTGTTGTCGAGCTTGTCGGCCAGTTCCCCGCCCCAGGAACTGACGGGGTTCGGGAACAGCAGGGCGCCCCAGGCGGCGGAATAAACGGTGAAGTTGCGCTCCCCCACCTTCTTAAGCAGCGTATTGCGGTCCATCAGCTTAAGATTCATCTTGATGCCGGCCTTCGCCAGGTCTTCCTGTACCACCTTATTTATCCTGGTGGAACCGGGGTCGCCGTATTCCAGCGTTATCTCGAAGATCTTGCCGTCCTTTTCCAGCCAGCCGTCCTTGTTCCTGGTCTTCCAGCCCGCGCGCGCCAGCAGGCTTTTGGCCATCCTGGGGTTATAACGGATCTTCGGGTTATCCGGGTTGGCCCAGTCGCTGCCGGGGTAGTAGCTGTCTATAAAACCGTATTCGTTGAAGAAGAGTTTGTCTATCAGCTTGTCGCGGTTGTAAAGGTAGGCGAAGGCCTTCCGCACGTTCCGGTCGTCGAAAGGCGGCTTGCGCATGTTGAAGGCCAGGCCGGAAAAGCCCTGCGGGGCCTTGGTGAAGATCTTGCGTTTCAGGATCCAGCCTTTCCGCACCTTGTCGAAATCGCTTTCCTCCAGCCAGCGCTGGGACTTGTTGACGTAGTAGTAGTCCAGCTCGCCCTTCTTGAACTTTTCGAAGGCCAGCTCCTCGTCCATCACCACCAGCCAGATCAGCTTGTCGAAATTGTTGAGGCCTATATTGCCTCTTTCGTTCACGCCCCAGTAATCGGGACGGCGCGTCAGCGTTATGGAACTGCCTTTCTTTATATCCCCGGTCTTAAGCTCATAAGGCCCCGAGCCCATGAACAGTTTCCAGTTGTAATCCTCAAGGTACTTCTCTCCCGTCAGGCCCTTGAGCTCCTTGGCCGGGTAGACCGCCATGCCGCCGAAATAATAAAAAAGACGCCAGTGGAGTTTTTTGGTCTTAACGGAAACCACATCCGGGCTCTCGGCCACGGGCTTCTCGTAACTGTCCCCCCACATCATCAGGGAGTAAGGGTCTTTGATATCCTTCCGCACCCTGAACTCCCAGGTAGCCACCACGTCGGCGGAGGTCACCGGGGAACCGTCGGCCCAGCGGGCCTTCGGATTTATGTGGAAATAAAATTTGCGTTTGTCGGGGGAGACTTTCCAGTAGTCGGCCAGCGCCGGCATGTACTCCAGCGTTTCCGGGTTCAGCCCCAGCAGGGTCTCGTAGACCATGCCCTGCAGGTCCCTGCCGGCCGCGGAATTGTTATTGGGGCCCATGGCCCTTAAAGTGGGAGGAAAATCCGTCCAGGTAGACCGGAGTTCGCCGCCTTTTATCGCCTCGGGCGAGCCGAGCAGCGGGAAATTACGGTTCGTCTGCCAGCCCGCGGGGTTGAATTCCGCGGAAAGACAGGGAACAAGCAAGCCCAGGAGCAGCGCAGCGCAAGTTATCCGGTTTTTAAGCATTCAAGATCGCCCGACAATAGCCGTCACTCAAAGATAGTAAATCTGGAGCCCTTATGGAATAGCGCGGGCGCCGAAGCCGGCAGAATCGGGCTTAGCGCGTTTTCCCGGGCTGGCACGGCCCGGTTTCAGTAACCCCGCCTGGATCGGATACTGGGCCGGCTTACGCCCTGGCCTGGTCTGCGGGGCTGTCAAGGACCTCGCGCACTTTAAACGCAAGCGCGTCCACCGTGAACGGTTTATAGATGAAAGCGATACCGGGTTCAAGCACGCCGTGCTTTAGGATGGCTTCGTCCGTATAGCCGGACATGTACAGGATCCGGCCCGCGAGGCGCCTGCGCGCCAGTTCCAAAGCTAGGTCCCGGCCGCTCATGCCCGGCATCACCAGGTCCGTCAGCAGCAGGTCCACCGGTTTACCGTAGCGTTCAACGGCTTCAAGGGCGGCCTTGCCGTCGATTGCGCTGATAACGGTGTACCCACCGGCCCGCAGGACGCGCTCGCCCAGGCGGCGCAGGCTCTCCTCGTCCTCTACGAGCAGGATCGTTTCGCTGCCGCCTTTAAGCGTTTCCAGCGTTGGTTCCCCGGCTTTTCCGGGAAGCGCCGCTTCTACGAGCGGGAAATAAAGTTTAAATACGCTGCCCTGCCCCGGCTCGCTTTCCACCTCTATATCCCCGCCGCTTTGCTTTACCGTCCCGTAAACCATGGAAAGCCCCAGCCCCGTGCCTTTACCCTGTTCTTTAGTGGTAAAGAAGGGCTCGAACATATGCTTTTTAACCTCGGGACTTATGCCGCAGCCGTTGTCCCGCACTTTAACGCAGACCAGCCGCCCGCGCGCCAGTTCGGGCCGCGCCGAGAAGAATTCATCGGGCGGCAGAAGTACCTCCGTCTCCATCGTTATCTCCCCCCCTTTCGAAACCGCGTCCCGGGCGTTCAGCACCAGGTTGACCACCACCTGCTCGATCTGGTTGGGATCCACCTTTACGAGGCAGGGCGCGGAAAAGAGTTTTGTGGACAGACGGATATCTTCGCCTATAACGCGCCTGAGCATTTTAAGCATATCGCCGAGCGTCTTGTTCAGGTCCACTACTTTAGGCGCCATTATCTGCCTCCGGCTGAAGGCGAGAAGCTGGCGCGTAAGGTTCGTGGCGCGGTCCGCCGCGTTCATGATCTCGCGCATGTCCTCCCGGCTCGGGTCCTCGGGAACCAGCGCGTTGTCGACCAGGGAGCAATAGCCTTTTATGGCGGTGAGGATATTATTGAAGTCGTGGGCGATGCCGCCGGCCAGGAGCCCGACCGCCTCCATTTTCTGGGACTGGCGGAGCTTGGCCTCGCTTTCACGCGCGGCGGCTTCGCCGGCGCCGCGCGCCTCCTCCATACCTATGGCGGCAGCTATTATCCCCAGCACCTTACGGTCCTCCTCGCCGGGCTCGCAAGCCCGCTTGTAGAGCACGCACACTACGCCCTTTCCGGACTCGAACTTTACCGGATGCCCGAAATACGACTTGAACCCCTTCCCGCGCAGGCAGGCGGATTCCGAAAACTCGGCAAGCTCGTTAAAAACCATCCCTCGCGCGGCCTCGGAATTGCTAAGAACCTTATAGCAGGGGGTATTCTCCGCTTTGAATTCGGTCCTTTCAAAGCAAACGCCCCAAAGCGCCCGAACTTTGAAGTTCTCCCCCTCGAGGCGGTTATACATGGCGCAGTCGGCGCCCAGCATACTGCCGAAAAGCTCCACCAGCCTCGCCAGGTTATTGGCGGTGTCAGGCCCCAGCGACAGCAGCGTGGAGTTTATTTTTTCCAGGCGCTCGGCGCTTTTTTTCTTTTCGGTGATATTCCGCTCCACCGAGATTATGAGCCGCTTGCCGCCGAGAGTCACTTCCCGCCCGGACGCTTCGGCGGTAAAGACAGAACCGTCTTTGCGTTTATGCCTGACCTCGAAGGCCACGCCCTTTTCCCACTGCGTCCCGAGGATTTTCTTCAGCTTTAAGACGGCGTCGTCGTCTTTATCCTGCAGTATAGATACGGGCTTGCCCACAAGTTCTCCGCGGGCATAGCCGAGTTCCTGCACGGCCGCGTCGTTCAGGTCACGGATAACCGGGTCCCCGCCGGGAACGATCTCCAGCACCAGGATAGAATCCCTGGCCTGTCCGAAGAGGATCCGGTACCCGGCTTCGCTGTCGCGCAGCGCCGCTTCGGACCGTTTTTGCTCCGTAATATCCTCGGAAATACCCAGCAGGTACTTAGGGGTCCCGTCCAGCCCTCTCACGCAGACCTTCCTGGTATGCAGCAGCCGCTGTCCTTTGTTCGCGGTTTCCACGGTTTCCTCAGGGATGTCCAATATCCCGCCGTCCCTGAGAACTTCCCGGTCTTTGGCTACGAAACGCAGCGCCTGTTCGGGAGGGAAGAAGTCCAGGTCGTTTTTTGACAGCAGGTCCTTGCGGTCATACCCCAGCAAGTCCTCGCCGGCGCGGTTGAACAGGACGAACCGCAGGTCCGCCGCGTCCTTAAGGAAGATCATCAGCGGGACGTTCTCAACGACGCTTTCGAGCAGGTCCCTTGATTCCCGCAGCGTTTTATCCAGCTGCCTGTTCGCGCGCTGATGGATCAGGAGGACGCTAAGCAGCACCGTCCCGACAGGGTAGAGGAACAGTACCGGCAGGCTGATATTGTTCAGGACGTCCAGCGCGACAGGCCAGGGCATGAGCAGCATGCAGGCCAGCATGACCAGGTGCACCGACAGACCGAACAGGTAAAGCTCGAACAGCCCGCCATTCTTGTTAAGGTCGGGCCGAAGGCGCCGCCACACCAGGCCCAAACCCGCGGAAGTGACTATAACGCCCAGCCCGGTCCACATCCCGGCGCCGCCGGAAAATATCCTGAACGCGCCTGTTATCGCCACCGCCAGCGCCGCGGGCACAATGCCGAAGAATAGGCCGGTAACGGCCAGAAGGATGGAGCGCACGTCGAAAACTATGCCGGGCCGCAGCGTCCAGGGGTAAGCCATGACCGCCACGCCGATAAGCCCCGACGTGACACCGGCAATAACATCTTTCCACCGGGAGGGCAGAGCTGAACCGAACGTAATGCCGGAGTATATTCCGACCAGGACCAGCAGCAGGCTGGTGTTGAAGATCAAGCTGATAAAAATATCGTTTCCCATCGTGTCAGTCCGTCCCGCTTCGCGGGGATGCTTCTCCCGCTGCCTATTGTTCTACCAAATGCCGAAGCGGGGTTCAATGTTAAGGTGAGACGAGCCCGGACGGCGGCGGAACTCCCGCGGCGGCGCCGCCATCTGTTGGTAAATTTGTAAAATATATTCATGCCCACAACAAAGAGACCCGGCGACTACGAGGTGGAATTCGGCGGTTTCGAGAAACTGATGCCGAACAGGATCAAGAACGTCCTGCTGGTGGCCTCGCTCTACGACTCTTTCCTGCTGGCCGACGACGACCGCCTGAACGAGGCCCTCTTCGGCGAGATGCTGGATTCCTCCCCCCGCTCCGCCCCGAAAATAACCCGCGTTGCCACCGCCGAAAAGGCCCTGGAGAAGCTGGAAACCGGCTCCTACGACGTAGTGATAGCCATGATCCAGGTGGGCGAAACGGATATGGCGGATTTTTTTCGCGGCCTTAAGGCCGGGCGCCCTAACCTCCCGGTGGTGCTGCTCTCCTTCAACATCCAGGACATCAAGAACATCCCCGAGGAAGCCCGGGAACTGGCCGACGGCATCTACCTTTGGAACGGCGATACCCGCATCTTCTCGGCCATCATCAACATCATCGAGGACGCGCGGAACTTCGAGCACGACGCGAAGGTGGGCGTGCAGGCGGTGCTGCTGGTCGAGGACAACATAAAATTCTATTCCTCGTACCTGCCGGTGATCTATTCAGAGCTGATGAAGCAGACCCAGATAGTGATGGCCGAGGAATTGAACCCCGCCAAGAAAAGCCTGCGCCTGCGCGCCCGCCCCAAGATCCTGTTCTGCAGCACCTACGACGAGGCCTGGGAAACCTACGACAAGTACAAGGCCAACCTGCTGGGCGTGATCAGCGACATAGAATACCCAAAGGGCGGCGTCTGCCACCCGGAAGCCGGGCTGGAGCTGACGCGCCGCATCAAGGCGGACAACCCGGACATGCCCGTGCTGCTGCAGTCCTCCAATTCCAAGTTCGCGGGCCAGGCCGGGGCCATGGGCGCCGCGTTCATGTACAAAGCCGCGCCCGACCTGTCCAAGCAGCTGCGCGGCTTCATCCTGCGCTACTTCGGCTTCGGCGACTTCGTATTCTCCGACAAGGGCGGCGGCGAGTTCGCCCGCGCGTCGGACCTGCACACCATGCTGAAGTTCCTCAAGGTGGTGCCCATAGACAGCGTGCTCTACCACGCCGGGCGCAACCATTTCTCAAAGTGGCTGCTGGCCCGCACCGAGTTCGAGGCGGCCTACAACATCCGCCCCAAGAAGATCTCCGAGTTCGGCAACCCGGAAGCCCTGCGCAAATACCTGATCGAGACGCTGCACCAGTTCATCTACAAGACGCAGTTGGGCACGGTGCTGAAGTTCGACCACAAGCTGTTCGACAGCAGCACGCCGTTCGTGAAGATAGGCGCGGGCTCCATCGGCGGCAAGGCCAGGGGGCTGGCGTTCGTGGACTTTCTCCTCAGCAAGACCGAGCTGGAGGGCCGCTGGCCCGGAGTCAAGGTGACGGTGCCCAACACCATCGTGATAGCCACCGACGTGTTCGATTTTTTCATGGAACAGAACGGGCTGGAGACGCTGATCAACGAGAACAGTTCCAGCGCCCACATCGCCTCCGTGTTCGAGAAGGCGCGCCTGCCGGACTACGTCACGCGCGACCTCGAGACCGTGATAGAGAAGCTGGAAGGACCGCTGGCGGTGCGCTCCTCCTCGCTGCTCGAGGACTCCAAGACCCAGCCCTTCGCCGGCGTCTACAAGACCTACATGCTCTCCAACTGCAGCCCCGACCCGGCCGCGCGGCTGGCGGAACTGGAACGGGCCATTAAATTCGTTTACGCCTCGGTGTTCTCCAGCGAGGCGCGCGCCTACCGCAGGCTCAACCCGCTGATCATCGACGAGGAAAAAATGGCCGTGGTGATCCAGCGCGTGGTGGGCCGCCCGCGCGGGAGCGGCCGCTACTACCCGGCCTTCGCCGGGGTGATGCAGTCCTACAACTATTACCCGGTGCCGCCGCTGGGCGCCGAGGACCCGATAGCGCACATCGCGCTGGGCCTGGGCAAAACCATTGTGGAAGGCTACAACGCCCTGCGTTTCTCCCCCGCGCACCCGCACAACCTGCACCAGTTCTCCACGCTGGCGGACTTCCTGAGCAATTCCCAGAAAGAGTTCATCGCGCTCTCCACCGCGGAGAGCGTGGCCCCGCTGGGCTACGAGGAAGAGCCCGCGCTCGTCACCTGCGGGATCCCCGAGGCGGAAGCGGACGGCTCGCTGGAGCTGGTCGGCTCCACCTACTCCGCCGGGGACGACCGGGTTTACGACGGCATCTCGAACCCGGGGCCCAGGCTCATAACTTTCGCGCCGATCCTCAAGAACGAGGCGCTGCCGCTTTCCGACATCCTGAACGCGATCTCCGCGCTGGGCAAGGACGCCATGGGCGGCAACATCGAGATGGAGTTCGCCTGCGACTACGACCCCGCTTCGGGCGAGGCCGCCTTCAATATCCTGCAGATGCGGCCGATGGTCTCGCGCAGCCCGATAAAAAAGGTTACACTGAAGGACATGAAGCCGGAGAACCTGCTGTGCCTGAGCGAGCAGGCGCTGGGCAACGGCGCCCACCGCGATATCTCCGACCTGGTCTACGTGATCCCGGAAAAATTCGATTCCATGAAGACCCGCGAGATCGCCGCCGAGATAGGCGAGCTGAACGCGCGCCTGCGCGCGGAAGGGCGGCCTTACCTGATCATCGGGCCGGGGCGCTGGGGCTCCAGCGATCCGGCGCTGGGCATCCCGGTGAAATGGAACCACATCTCCGGTTCGCGCGTTATCATAGAGGCCGCCTACGGGGACTTCGTGGTGGACCCGTCGTACGGGACGCACTTTTTCCACAACGTGACCTCGCTCGGCCTAGGCTACCTCACGATCCACAAGACCGGGCCCGACGCCTTCATAAACTGGGAACGCCTTACGGCGCAGAAGCCGCTGACCGAGCTCAACTACATCCGCCACCTGCGCTTCGAACGCCCGATGGACATACGGATAGACGGCTCCGAAGGCCGCGGCGCGGTGGCGCTTTAAGTACAGGATCGGTTAAGGAATTACTTTCCGGGGCTGGCCGCGGCGGTGGAACTGTCCACGGCGGCCGGCTTCGGCTTTCTATCTTTGCTGATAAATTCGAGACCTTGCCTGGCGGAGGCCACTCCGGGCACGGGCAGATGCCAGACGTCCAGCGAGAGCACGTCCCGCACCAGTATCCTGCGGTTCGCCGCCCCCATCTTCTCCCATTCGGGCGAAGTGCCGCGCAGGGAGGCCTTTAAAAGAAATTCCCCGAGGTTCTCGTCGAAGTTTCGCTTTATGTCGTCCACCAGCGGCGAAACGGAGAGGCGCAGGCGCTTATGATACTCCGGGGTAGGCCGGGCCACCACGCCCTCGCCCGCCGCCGGGCCGGGGCCCGCGGGAACGGTCTTTTCTTTGCCGATGATGATCCGCCAAGGGTTGACCTTTAAACCGTAATAATTCACCCGCGTGTTCTCCGTGATATCCCAGGAGGAAACGGCCTTCACCCCTTCGTATAGCCCGCCCAGGCTGGGCCGGAAAGAGGGCAGGTCCTTGAAATCCCACCTTACGGCGTAATCCAGCCCCACCCTGGAGTCGCGGGAATCCTTGGTGAAATTAAGCATGAGCGGGCTTGCGGCGGAGGCCGGCGCGCCGGTGGAAACGGAGGGCTCCTGCGCGCCGCAAAAAACCGGGGCGCCCAGGGCGGCCGCCAGCAGGACTCGGCTATATGCGTTCCGCATCATCGTTCCACCCGGTCAGAACCCCTCTTTGTTGTAGCGGTCCAGCATTTCACGGGCCAGGCGGCCTTCGGGATTCAGCTTGAGCGCCTCGTCCAGGGCGGCCTTGAACTCGGACTGCAGCCTGGCCGTATTCCTGAGGCGCTTTCCCTCCACCGCCCTCAGCGCCGCCAGGTCGGCGGCCTTGAGCGAATAGAGTTCTCCCAGGAATTTATCCGGCTTTATGAACGGCAGCACGTTGCCGCTTTTAAGGGCTTCGGTTATGGCGCCGCTGACCTCGCCGTAGGCCTTGTACAGCAGCCTGGCCGCCGCCTTCTGGTCGCCGCCGGTGGCGGCCATGCCCGCCCCTTCCTGGAAATCGGCCTCGGCGATCTGGCGCGCGGCGTCCAGCATGCCGGGGTAATTGTTAAGCGCGCCCTGGTAGAAAGCCCGGGCCTGGGGGTAGTCGCGCCTGATCAGCGCGGCGTTGCCCAGCACGGTGGATTCCACGGCCTTGCGGAAGGCCTGGTCGGAAGCCGTCCTGGAACTGAAAAGCACCACGCGGTTGACAGCCGCCGGGTCGCGCAGCGCGTCGGCCGCGGCCACCTCGGCGGCCGACAGCAGCTCCGCCGGCGCGGCCTTCTTCAGCGACGGGTCGGCGGCCGCCAGTTTCTCCGTCTCCGCCTTCAGGCCCGGGATCTTTTCCGCGGCGGCCGCGTAAGCGGCGGTCTTCTCGAAAAAAACTTCCGGGGTCTTGTTGAGGGCCAGGTAGCCCTCGGACTCCAGCCAGGGCAGCGCCGAGGCGCGCGCGGCCAGCGCGGCGAGCAGCGCGCAATAGCGGCTCTGCGCGTCCCCCGAAGCCGCCAACTCCTGGGACTGGGCGGCCATGGCTTCCAGGCCCGCGGTATCGCCGCGGGCGGCGAAGAAGTTTATCAGGGCCTCGCGGGCCGCCCAGTTGGAAGGGCTGGCGGCCAGCGCTTTCCTGAGCGCCCCGGCTTCCAGTTCCTGCGCCTTGGCGAAACCGTTCCTGGAAGCGGCCTCGGCCAGGTCCTCCAGCAGCGTTACCGCCTGCCGGGAATCCGGGGCGTAGGATAAAGCCAGCTCGATATCGGTGAAAGCGGCCTCTATGGCGGCGGGCGGCGGGTTCTGCGCGGCCGCCGTTTTGCGGGCCCGGCCCAAATAATACTCCGCGGCCTTCTGCTTTAGCATGCCGCAGCCGGAAAGCATTACCGCCGCGGCCAGCAGCAGGAGCAGGTTACGGGTTTTCATCAGTTGTTCCGCCTTTTTAATTTAACCGGCCTTACTTCGTCCAGTCCAGGATCACCTTGCCCGATTTGCCGGAGGACATGATCTCGAAGCCTTCCTTGAAGTCCTTCACCGGGAAGCGGTGCGTGATGATGGGCTTTATGTCCAGGCCGCTAGTCAGCATGGCGCACATCTTGTACCAGGTCTCGAAGATCTCGCGGCCGTAGATGCACTTGAGCGTAAGCGCCTTGAAGATGACGTTGCCCCACGGGATCGTGGTGTTGGGCGGCAGGATGCCGAGCAGGGCGAGTTTGGCGCCCATCTTGACGTTGGCGATCATGTCGTTGAAGGCCTGCGGGTTGCCGCTCATCTCAAGCCCCACGTCGAAACCCTCGGTCATGCCCAGGCTCTTCATCACTTCCGGCAGCTTCACGCTGCGGGAATCCACCACGTTCTTAAGGCCCAGCTTGCCGGCCAGGGCCATGCGGTACTCGTTCACGTCGGTGATAACCACGTGGCGCGCGCCCACGTGGTTGGCGATGGCGCCGGCCATGATGCCGATCGGGCCCGCGCCCGTGATCAGCACGTCCTCGCCGATCAGGTCGAAAGAGAGGGCCGTATGCACCGCGTTGCCGAGCGGGTCCAGGATGGCGGCCTCGTCGTCCGAAACGCCGTCCGGCAGCGGGAACACGTTCTCGGCCGGGATGCTCAGCAGCTCGGCGAAACAACCGGGGCGGTTCACGCCCACGCCTCTGGTGTTGATGCAGAGGTGGCGGTGCCCGGCCTTGCAGTTGCGGCAGTGGCCGCAGACTATGTGGCCCTCGCCGGAGACCCGTTCTCCAATGGTATGCCCCTTCACGTTCTTGCCCAGGCCTACTATCACGCCCGCGAACTCGTGTCCCACGTGCATCGGCACGGGGATGGTCTTCTGGGACCATTCGTCCCACTGGTAAATGTGGATATCGGTGCCGCAGATGGCGGTCTTCCTGATCTTGATAAGGACGTCGTTGTCCCCCACTTCGGGCTCCGGCACGTCCTGCATCCAAAGGCCTTTTTCCGCTTTAGCTTTTACGAGGGCTTTCATAAATGGGCTCCTTAAACGCCTGAAATTCCATACCAATATTATACCGCTTTAAAAAGAAAAAGCGGGCCAGGGGACGCTGCTTCCTAACTTCCTATTTTATAGTCATCGACCGCGGGCATGACAAATTAGGAAGTTAGGAAGCAGCGTCCCCTCTACGCTTCACAGCCCCTGAACGATATTCCAAAGCAAGGACGCGCCTTCCTTAAACTTGTTCAATTCCATCAGAGGAAATTTATATACTCTATGAGCAATGGAAATACTTAATTTCGCGCTGATGAGCGCGGGGTCGCTGTTCGCGATCATCAACCCGCTGGCCGCCGTGCCCACCTTCTTCGCCATGACGCCGGAGAACACCGAGGCCGAGCGGCTGCGCATGGCCCGCACCGCCTGCATCACCGCCACCGGCGTGCTGATGCTGTTCGCCCTCACCGGCAACGCCCTCTTCTCCGTGCTCGGCATCACCATCGCCGCCTTCCAGATGGCCGGCGGCCTGCTGCTGCTGCTGGTCTCGCTCGACAACCTGCGCGCCAGGCGCTCCGGCGTGCAGGAGACCGAGGAAGAAAAAGCCGCCGGCGCCGAGAAGGCCGACGTCTCCATCACCCCCCTCGCCATCCCCATGCTGTCCGGCCCCGGCGCCATCACCACCGCCATCCTGCTGGAATCCCGGGCCAAGAACTTGCTCTACAACGGCATCCTCTTCCTGCTGTTCCTCCTCGTGGGCCTGGCCTGTTACATCATCTTCCGCGTCGCCATCAAGAAAGCCTCCAAGATCAACCCCATCGTCATGAACATCACCACCCGCCTGATGGGCCTTATGCTGGCCGCCACCGCAGTGCAGTTCATTATCGACGGCGTTAAGAAAGCGTTCTTCCACTGAACGCGGCGGCAGAAAAAGAAAGGCCCGGGGGTTCCCGGGCCTTTCTTTTTTCGAGCGCTCGTTCTTAAGAGACCGCGTTCAGGGCGCGGCGGAAGTCGTCCGCGCTATGGAAACGTTCTTCAGGCTCTACCGCCAGGCATTTGGCTATGACCGCGTCCACGCCCTTGGGCAGGCCGGCCACCATCTCGGACGGCCGCTGGTAGGCCAGCCGCATTTTCTGCTGGTGGAAATCCGGCCCCTGGAACGGCAGTACGCCGCTCACGCATTCGTACAGGCAGACCCCAAGGGCGTAAATGTCCGATTCCACGGACGAGACGCCCAGCTCCTGCTCCGGCGCCATGTAGGCGGGCGAGCCTACCACTTCCTTGTTGGAGAACCTGGCCGCGGATTCCAGGGCGTGCCGCGCCAGGCCGAAGTCCATTACCTTCACGCCGCCCTCCGAGGAAAGCATCATGTTGGAGAGTTTCAGGTCGCGGTGCACCACGCTCTTGGCGTGCGCGTAGGCCAGCGCGCCCGCCACTTCCCCGAACAGCTCCCGCGCCCGCTCGAAAGGGATCCGGGCTTCCAGGTCCAGCACCTTGTCCAGCGTCTGCCCGTCCACGTGTTCGAACACCAAATAGATATTATCCTCTTCCTCGAAGATGGTATGGATCTCCACTATCCCCGGGTGGTGCAGCAGCGCCACGGTGCGCGCCTCGTCCAGGAAGCGCTGTTTCTCGCGCTCGTTCACCTTGATCTCGTCGCTCATCTTCTTGATGGCGACTTTGCGGCCCAGCGACTGGTCCGTGGCCTCGTAGACCACGCCCATGGCGCCCTCGCCCAGCTTGCGCTCGATCTTGTACTTGCCGGTGGCCACGCCCTCGTAGAAGATGGAAGGCGAAAGCACGTCGGGATGCGTAACGCGCGCGGCCGCTTCGCCGTCGCGCTTGGAGGTCATTATATGGATGAGCCCCATCGCCACCAGCGCGCCGCCGGTGAGGGTGAAGAAAAGCGTTACGAGGAACCGGGTAAGAGGGTTGCGCCGGTGGCGTACAGGCCCGTCTTCCTGGGCGGAGACCGCCCGGTTGGCCCCCGCCGTCAGCGCCGCGAAGCCGGGCACCTGCTGCCCATACTGCGCCACCGCGTCCTGGTAGCGGCTGGAATAGGACCCGCTCAGCGCGGCGGCCTGCTTGAAATCCTCCAGCATCCGCTTGTAGTCGCCCTGCTTCTCGTAGGCCAGCGCGCGGTTGAACCACGCGTCGGCAAAATTGGGATTGAGCCCGATGGCGCGGCTGGCGTCCGTCTCGGCGTCGCGGGCCTGCCCCTTGCGGTTCAGCGCCCAGGCGCGCATGTTGAAAGCCTGCAGGTTGGAAGGGTCCTTTTCTATAACCAGGCTGGCGTCCCGCACCGCTTCGTCGTAACGGCCCAGGAAATTATTGGCGTTGGCCCGCTCCAGGTAAGCCGAAAAATTCGCCGGGTCTTTTTCTATGGCGAGCCCGGCGTAGCGCGCCGCGTTCTCGTAGTCGCCCAGGCGGTTCTTGGCCGCCGCGGTCTGCAGGTAAGCCCTGGACCTGGCGTAATCCGGTTCCGCGGCCTTGACGGGCTCGAGCGCGCCCATCTCCCCCCCGGGACCGGGGCCGGCGGCCACCACGTCCGGAGCCTCTTCCACGGCGCCAAGCGCGCGCTTGATCTCGTCCACGGAGGAAATAGACTTAAGGGTGGGCACCGCCTTGCGGCTCTCCAGCAGCGCCGAAAGCACCTTGGCCGATTCGTCCTGGGGGTCTATCTCCATGGCCTTCCGTATATCCTCGATAGCGCCTTTCCTGTCCTCGAGGGAAGCCCTGGCCAGGGCCCGGGCCTTGTAGGCGTCGGGGTTCCTGGAATCTATGTTTATGGCGTCGGTGGCCGATTTTTCCGCCATTTTGAAATTTTTAGCCTCGTTATAGGAAACGGCCACGGAGGTCTGCACCCCGGAATTGTCGGGGTAGGCGGTCCTGGCGGTTTCCAGGGCGGCGGCGGCCTTCTGGTGGTCCCCAGCTTCCTCGTAAACGCGCACGTCCACCAACGCTTCCACCGGGTCCTTCTTCTCCGGCGGTTTGCGGAAGCCCGGCCCGGGTTTCCTGGCCTGCATGGTCCGGATACCGTAGTCAGAAAGCCGATTGGTCAGGTCAAAATAATCCTCCCTGCTGATGCGGCTGTCCTTGGCGGAGGAATGCAGGGAACCGATCATTTCCACTATTTTTTCGCAGTTCTGCTCGCGGAAGGCCTTAACCTCCTCCGGAGGCAGGGAAGAGACCTTGCGAAGCAGGGCCTCCGCCGCTACGTCGGGATGGTCTATGGCGTTGTTGCGGAAGACGGCCACGTCGTCCGCGCCGGAGCCGGTCTGTTCCCGGGGAACGGCTCCGGTCCCCGCTATAGCGGCGGGCGCCGTAACGCCGGCGCCGTCCTCCGCCGCAAGCGGCAGGGCCGCGGAGGAAAGGGCAAAAAATAAGAAGGCAGAAAGTATCTTCCTCATATTATCCAAAGGACACACTTATCTTATAGATAGGATAAAGGGCAGTTTGAGTTTTGTCAAGGGCCCGTGGTCCTAAACGCCTGGGCCCTTTTCCTGGCCCTGGCCGGGACCTAAGGAACTTGCCGGCATTTCAGTTTCAGCTAAACTATGGGAACGGTACAAGTTTATGAAGACCAAAAACATCCTTGTAACCCTTAGCCTGCTCCTCGCGGCCTGCGCCCTGCCCGCCGCAGCAGAGGATTTCGCCATGGTCTTCCTTACCGCCAGCGACCTGCGCTCGGTGCAGGGCATCCCCGCCCCCTCTCTCCCCAGGGCGGAGCTTTCGGCTATGGCCGAGGCCGAAGCCGCTTCCTACCTGGCGGACCGCGAAACCGCCCCTGAAACTCTCAAGAAGGGCCTGCCCGGCGAACCCGCCCCCGTGAACCTGGGGGGCGACGGCCTGGTAAAATTTTATCATGAGTGGACCAAGGAATCCCTGGAGATCCGCTACCGGGACGCCGACGGCCGCTATATCCCCGAAGCGCTGGCCAGGATCAAGCACCTTTTCCGCTGCCGCCTGACCGGCCGCGAAATGGACGTGCCGCCCAAGCTAGTGGAACTCCTGGACATAATACAGGAAAAAGCCGGCGGCAAAACCCTCACCATTATCTGCGGCTACCGCAGCCCCGAACTTAACGGCGCCCTTTCAAGCAACTCGGCCGCGGTAGCCAAGAAAAGCCTGCATATGAAAGGATGGGCCGCGGATATAAAGGTAAACGGCCTGCGCACTTCAGCCCTGCGCGACATCGCAAAGTCGGTAAAGGCCGGCGGGGTGGGGTACTATCCGTCCGACGGCTTCGTTCACGTGGACGTGGGGCCGGTGCGCTATTGGTAGGTGCCCTATGGCCCATGAACGGCCTGGGCCCTTCCCCCCTTGCGCATTCTTCAAAGTGAGGTATAATCTAATTATGAAAACCCTTAAAACAACCCTTGCCCTTACCGCGGTGTTTTCAATAATTTCCCCGCTTCTGGCGCAGGAGCCCGACTCCTCCAAGAAGGAGTACTATATTGTAGGTTCCCAGGCGGTCACCCTTACTTCGATAAAGCCGGGCAAAGCTTCCGAGCCTCCTCACCTTGCCCCGCTTCCCTCCTCTATGGCCGGGATGAACAAGGGCGCGGCCGGCGGCCTGGTCAACGCGGGCGCCACGGCCTGGGGCGTAATAACCAGCGGCGCCCCCAGCGGCTCCTACGCTACAGCCTACGCCAGCGCTATCCCGGGCTTTTCCTTCAACTGGGGCAATGTCTCCGGCTGGAAGGGCCCCAAGGAAATGATCTATCACACCGTGGTGACGAACCTGATGGGGATCAACGTGATAGACGTTAAATACAAGATCTCCTTCTTCTACGACGGCTCCGAGGACTACAGCGGCAAGAGCGCCCGCCTGGATAATTACGTGGCGCAGGCCACCGGCAGCTCGGCCAAGGAGGAGGCCAAGGTCCAGGGCCGCTATATCACCAACTTCACCGTGCAGCCCGTCAGCATCAATATCAAATGGGGCTGGAAATACGACCTCTCGGTCAAGATGTCCGACCCGATGAACATCGGCACCAAGATGAACCCGGTGGCCTACCTGCAGGCCTCCCTCAACTGGATCCAGTCCACCCCCTTCTCCACCAACGGCGGCACGCTGACCTACGGCGTGGACGGCAAGGGCAACTTCAAGGACCTGAACGCGCAGGAAAAGTCCGTGAAGACCAACGTTCCCGAGATACAGCCTTCCGCTCTCCCCTCCGTCTCCTGGAACTAAGCTTACCCGTACAAATAAAAACCCCCGGCTTAACCGGGGGTTTTTATTTTGCGCCTTGGCCCGGCCTTAAGCCTTGCCTTCGCAGCACTTCTTGTATTTCTTGCCGGACCCGCAGGGGCAGGGGTCGTTGCGGCCCACCTTGGGGCCCTCGTGGCGGACGGTGGCCACCTTCACGGTCTGGCCGCCCTGCAGCACCTCTGGATGCTTGCGCATCCACTTCTTCACTTCCTTATCGTCGTTGATGTCCACGCCGTCCACCAGCATCTGCCGGTAGATGTTTATGATCAGCGCGCGCATCTGCGGCTCTTTGGCCTGCGCCAGGATCTGCGGGGAGATGGCGTCCAGTTCGGCGGCCAGTTCGTCGTCGGTCTTCTCGGCAGGGGACTTGGCTTTTACCGGGGCGGCGGGCTTGGCCTCCGTGGCTTTGGGCGCGGCCGGCTTAGGGGCCTCCGCCTTAGGCGCGGCCGCGGGCTTTGCGTGGGCCGGAGGTATCTTGAACTCCGGGGCGGGGCCCTTCTTTTCTTCTTCGCCGCCTTTCACTATTTTCTTTAAAAAATCCCATGCCATAGTAGTTCTCCTTTAATTTCTCAAGCTGGTATTATTCTTAAACCGCCGCCTTGGCCGCGTCCTTGAGGAAGCAGGCCAGGGCGATGGAATGCAATTTTGTCACGGGCGAATCCGTGCGGGAAGGCAGGATCACCGCCAGGTTGGAGCCGGCCAGCACCGTGGCGGCCTTCATGCCGGCGCCGAAGTAGGAAAGCGCCTTGTACACCAGGTTGCCGGCGTCGAGGTCCGGCATCAGGGCGATGTCGGTCTCACCGGGCACCTCGGCGCCCTTTATTCCTTTCTCCGCCGCCAGCTCCTTAGAGAACGAGATGTAGACGTCGTAAGGTCCTTCCACCAGGCAGTTCTTGAGCACGCCGTCCCGGTTCAGCTTCACCAGCGCCTCGGCGTCCAGCGTGCTGGGGATCTTGGGGTTCACCTTCTCCACCGGGCAGACCACGGACACTTTTGGTTTTTCAACGCCGAGCGCGCGCATGATCTCCACGGCGTTCTCGGCGATCTTCACCTTCTGCTCCACCGTGGGGTTGATCATGATGGCCGCGTCGGTGAGCGCGAAAAGCTTATGGTAGTTGGCGAGCTCGAACAGCACGAAATGGCTGAGCACCCGGCCTTCCGGGACCGCGCCCACTTCTTTGCGCAGGATGGCTTTCATGTAATACTTGGTGTCCACCAGGCCTTTCACCAGGAAGTCGCCTTTGCCGGCCTTCACCAGGTCCACGGCCGTATTGCACATCTCGGCGTAATCGGACATGTCCACCAGCTCGAAAATGTCGAGCTTGAGCCCGACGCCGGCGGCCATCTCCCGCACCTGGGCTTTAGGCCCGATCAGGATGCCGCCGGAGATTATCCCGTTCTCCACGCCCAGCCTGCAGGCGGTGAGCACCTCGGCGTTGTTGGCGCCGGGGACCACTATGCGGTTGCTCCTCCCCCGCACCAGCCCCAGCAGTTCTTCGAAACTTTTGAATTTCATTTTTCCTCCGCGATAATTCGAGATCAGTATTTCTTGACCTTCTCTGGGTGGCGGAGCGCTATCTCAGCGGCCGCGCGCAGCGCCGTCATTTCGTCGCCGCCGGGGTAGGAGAGCACCTGCGCTATCCAGGACACCCGCCTCTTTATCTCGGGCACTAGCACCTTGTCGTAGGCCAGGCCGCCGGTAAGCACTATGGCGTCCACCTTGCCTTCCAGTACGGTGGCCATGGCGCCGATCTCTTTGCAGATCTGGTAGCCCATGGCGTCCACCGCTTCCCGGGCCTCGTCGCGGGTCATCTTATCGGGGTCCACTCCGGAGCCGGGCTTGATCTCGCCGGTCAGGATATATTTTTCCAGGGCTATGCAGTCCGAGGTGCCGGTGTAAGCCACCAGGCCGCCCTGGCCCTTGAGTTTGAGCATCATGTCCTGCTGGGTGTACTTGCCGCTGAAGCACATCTTCACCAGGCCGCCGGCGGGCACGCCGCCGGAGCGCTGCGGGGTCATGGGGCCGTCGCCGTTCAGCGCGTTGTTCACGTCTATAACGCGCCCGCCCAGGTGCGCGCCCACGGAAACGCCGCCGCCGCCGTGCATCACGATCAGCCGGCATTCCTCGTAAGGCTTGCCGAGCTGGCGCGCCGCGTGGCGCCCTACGCGCTTCTGGTTCAGCGCGTGAAAAATGGAAATGCGGGGGTTTTCGGGCATGCCGGAGTAGCGGGCCAGCGGGAGCATCTCGTCTACGACCACTGGATCGGCGATGAAGGACTTCAGGCCGGCTGCTTCGGCGATGTCGTGGGCGATGATGCCGCCCAGGTTGGAGGAGTGGTCGCCCATCACGCCTTCGCGCAGGTCGGTCAGCAGCGCCTCGTTCACCGCGTAAACGCCGCCCTCTATGGGCCTTACCAGGCCGCCGCGGCCTATCACGGCGTGAATTTCTTTCACGTCCACGCCGTGCTCTTTCAGCGCCGCCAGCACCATCTTCTTGCGCAGGTCGAACTGCGCGGTGATCTTCTCCCGCTCGTAGGGCTTCAGGTCCTCGGGGCTGTACCGCGCCGTTTTATGAAAGACCTCTTTTTCGCCGCGGAAGTAGCTTACCTCGTCCGACGTGGAGCCCGGGTTTATCACGAGTATGTTATATTCGATCATAGTTCCCCTTATTTGAATGTGATCTCGTACAGGTACGGCGCGTTCTTCCTTTCAACCGTTAAAAATATCTTCCTGCCGCCTTCCGCGGCGAAACCGCGCTGCTCTTTGGCGCCGAAGCAGTACGCCTCGGGCGAGCAGGCAAGGAGGGTGAACGGCTCGCCCCAGGGACCCCAGGGGTAGCGGCCCTGGCGCGCCAGGGTGGAGCCGGTGTCCTGGTCCAGGTAGACCGCCAGGTAACTCTTTAAATACTCGTTATAAGAGACCGAAAAGTCCTCGGGCGCGCCCTCCAGGAAAGTAGAAGCCTCGGACAGATCCGCGGTCCAGGGCCCGGAGGAGGCCGCGGCGCTGTAATACTCGTATTTCTCGCGGGCGGCCAGTTGGTCGGGTTTCACGCGGGCCAGCGCGGCGGCGTAATCGCCGGGGGCGGTCATCACCCGGCCGTAGACGTAGACCCAGCCGTCGTCGTCGGGCAGCAGGGCCGAGCCAAAAGCGGGCTCGACGTCGTTCCAGAAAGAATAGCGGGCGCCGTAGCGCGCCTTCTTGTAAGGCCCGGCCGGGTTCTCGGCGTAAGCTACGCCCTGCCCCACGCGGAAATAATCGTAAGGCCCGGGGCCGTAATTGTTCATCACCGAGAAAAAAACGTAGCACTTGCCGGCGGCACACAGGCCCGACCGCGGCCAGAACTTGCGCGCGGGGCTGTACTCGGCCGCGCCCTCGGAAAGGAGCGGCAGCGGCAGCCCGGCCTCGTTGGTAACAAAGCGGAGCGCGCCGGCCTGGGCGTAGGGCGAGGTGCTGGCGGCCAACGCCGCGGCGCCGTCGACGATGTCCCACACCGCCGGCTGGGCGTCGGGGCGGAACTCGCCGGCCATCACGTTATTCAGCAGCCAGAGCGTGCGTCCGTCATGCAAAGGAATGGAAAAATTGCCGCCCTGGCCTACCACCACCCCGGTGGAGGCGAGTTGGGTCAGCAGCGGCGTGCCGCTGGAGATCCCGAAGGCGGGAGCCGTGCTCTGCTGCTGCGCTGCCGAGGGCGCCGCCGATAAGGCCAGAAGCAGGACGCAAAGAGCGGGGCCGCCGGACAAAAGCCGCGGCCTTGCCGTTTTTTTGTCTGGGCTGGGCGCTGCTGAGTATAGCTGGGATGACATTTTTGCTCCGGGAAGCGCGCTGCGATTTTAATTATAATATAATAGAAACCGCGCCCCGCGCAAGAAAGACCGGGAGAGCGCCACTGTCTGTAACATATTTGACATTTATTTTAGGCTGTTCTCTGTTAGACTATATATATGCTTCTAAAGGCCAAACTGCTTGGTGCAGCGGCCGCCATCCTGCTGGCGGTCGTTCCCGTGCGCGCCGCCCCCACTGCCACGCCTAACAGCACCAGCACCGGCAGCGTTAATGTCTCCTGGACAGCGGGCACCTCGCCGTACACCGCGCTGCTCTCCACTTCTTCCGCCTTCCTCGGTTATATTTCCAGCACTTCGATAGCCGGAACCTCGGCCGCGTACCCGGGCCTTAACCCCGATACGACTTACTATTTCAAGGTAAAATCCTCTTTCGATCCCAGTTACTCGAACATCGTTACCACCGACACCTGGGCGGCGGCCCCGACAGGGATGTATTTCAACTCGGCTTATTTCACGGCGCAATCCTCGTTTACCGCCACCGTCAACGCGGCCTGGAACATCAACGGCAACCCCGAATGGACAACCTACGAAGTTATTTACGACGTCGCCTCCGGGTTCCCCAGCCCCGTGACCGTGCCCCTGACCAGCCCGCAGGGCAATCCCGCGGTCATAAGCGGCCTTAGCGCCAACACCACCTATTACATGAAAGTGCGCGCCCGCGGCGTGAACGGCGCGCTTACGGCCGAAACCCCCGAAGTTTCCACGGCCACCCTCGCTATAGACCTCCCCGGGATCAGCGCCGAAGTGTTTGAAGACAGCGCCACAGTTAAGTGGACGCCGGTCAACGGCTCCGGCGCCGAGGACTCCGAGGGCTACAAACTTTCATATGCCCTCTCGGCAACACTTATCCCCAGCGTTGACTGGGTTACCGCGGACCCTAACGCCGCCTCTACGGACCTTACCGGGCTTATAAGCAACACCACATACTTTTACGCGGTCAATACCCTTAACTGGAACGGGGTCTCCGACCTTACCACTAAGAGGTACTTCACCACGCTGGCGTTAAAACCGCAGAACGCCGCCGTGGTCTCCGTCAGTTCCAGCTCCGCCCAGTTGACCTGGGACACGATTCTCAACGCGCAGGGCTACCGGCTGGAAGGCTCCTCGGTCAATTTCAACGGCTCGGACACCCCGCTTTATACCGGCACCCAGAACCTGGCCATGAACACCCTTACCCTGGATGGCCTGGACGCCAATACCACCTACTACCTGCGGGCGGCCTCCGTAAACCAGGCCGGCGATCTTAACTATACCGCCCCGCTTTCCACCCTAACCCTTACTTCGCCGCCCTCCGCCAACCTGCAATACGTGCTGGCGGAGACCGACGCCCTAACGGTTTTAATTTTCCCCCTGTCGGGCACCCTGCAGCGCAACTCCTGCGAGGGCTACCGGCTTACGGCCTCCTCCACCAATTTCAACGGCACCGGGGTAGTGCTTTCCTCTTCCACGCCAGACCCGCGCGGCCTGTCCCTGGCCCTTACCGGACTCAGGCCCAACACGCCTTACAACCTGCGCCTGGGCACGCTTAACTGGACAGATACTCCCAGCTATTCCGATCTGCCCGCTACCCAGACCTTGATGCCCGCGCCCCCTTCCGGCGTCATCCTGGGCGAGGTCTGGCAGTCCAGCGCCACGGTGAACTTCGCCGGCATCCCCGGCGGGGACAGTTATACGCTGGAAGCCTCCACGCACGAATTCTTCAATTACATCCAGCGCAGTTCGGCCACCTTCGACGCCGGGGTAACCACGCTTACCGTGAACGCCCTGGACCCCAACACCCGGTATTACTTCAGGATGGCGGCCCTGTACAACGGCGCCACCGTTTACACCACCGCCGCCCCGTCCAACAAATCCACGCTTCCGGACCCCCTCGGCGCGGCGTCTTTCACCGGGGTATTCTATTCCAGCGTTACCGTAGCCTGGACGCCGCTGCCGGCTTCCCCGCCCCTGGCCACCGCCGAAGCCTACCTGCTGGAAGCCGCCACCACCCAGGCCTTCACCCAGGTGCTTTTTTCGTCCAGCACCGGCCTGACCTCCATGGACCGCCTGACGCTTACCGGGCTTGCTCCCAACACCAGTTATTATTTCAGGGCCGGCTCGGTGAACTGGGACGGCACCGCCAACTACTCTTTTACGCCCGCCACCGCCACCATGGCCAACCAGCCCATAGAGCAGCCGTTCACCCTTACGCCGCACTCCATCACCCCGGTCTGGCTGCCTGACTCTAATCCGCAGGACACCGTTTATAACGCCGACCTCGCCGAGGACCCGGGGTTTACCATAGGCCTGGTCTCTTCCGCCACTGTCCTTTCCTCCGCCACTTTCTCCGGGCTTGCCCCGAACACTACGTATTATACGCGCGTAACCTCCATAAACCGCCTCAACCGCGCCGCCCCCACCGTAGTTTTCTCGCCCATGGCCACCGGCGCTTATTATGCCCTTTCCGCACCCGCTTCCGACGTGGAGGCAAGCTCCCTGACAGTTAACTGGCTTAACGGAGACAACCCGCTCGTCATTACCCCCTACAGAGTGAACATTTCCTCCAGCCCGGATTATTCGAGCCTGACGCTTTCCTCCGTAACATACAACCTCTACGCTATGTTCGACGGCCTGGCTTCCAACACCAGTTACTACATGCGGGTTTCGGCGCTCAACCTGATGGGCGTGCCCGTGGACCCGCCGGTGGACCTCCCTTCGGCGCTGACCCGGCCGGCGACGCCTTACATCCTGGCGCCGGAGCAGACCTTCTCCAACCCGCTCACCGACGGTTTCACCGTGAACTGGCTCAGCAATAACAACTCCTCCGTCACGGTTTACAACGTGCGCGTCTCCACCGCCCAGAACTTCTCGGTGATAAATTCCTCGCTGTCCGTAAAAGGGTTGTCCTGCAGTTTCAAGAACCTGCTGATAGGCACCTCCTACTGGGCCGAGGTGCAGGCCGCGGGCCAGTCCGGCATACTCTCCGCCTACGAGAGCGCCGGGTCCACGGTTACCCTTTCCACCGCGGTCCTGAACGCGGTGGCGCTGCAGGACAGCATTGTAACGCTGCAAACCTCCTACGGCGAAATCTCCGTCCATCTGCCGCACGGCTCCATCGGCAGTTCCACCATCCTGGTATTAAGGGCGCTCACCCCCTCGACCGCAACGTTCTCCGCGCCGATCTCCGCCGTGTCCCAGCTCGCCCCCACCGGGGTCGGCCTGGAGATAACGCATTTCCCGCCGACCATCGTCTTCGGCGCCATCACCATAACCCTGCCCTACCGGCTCTCGGACCTTCCCCTGGGCACGGACACCTCCAGGCTCATCCTGGCCCTCTTCGACGAGCAGAACCGCGTCTGGGTGCCGCTGCCGTCGGTATCGGATACCGCCCAGCACCGCGTGATCGGCCAGACCTGGCACCTCTCCACCTTCCAGATCATGCAGGCCCAATCGGAAACCGGGCTGGCCAAGGTTAAGATCTACCCGAATCCCTACCGGCCGAATTCCGTTTCGGACGTGATGCACTTCACCAACATGCCCCCTTACGCCAAGGTAAAGATCTACACCTTCCTGGGCGAACTGGTCCGGGAGATCAAGGCGGACGTTAACGGCATGGCGCACTGGGACGGGCTGAACGACTCCGGGAACAAAGCGGCCAGCGGCGTCTACATAGCTTTCATACAGAGCAAGGATAAGAAAACCGGCAAGAGCTTCAAGGTAGCCCTGGAAAGGTAAGGCGGCCAGATATTATGAACCGGCGGCACGGACAAAGCGGTTTTAAAGGCGCGGCTTTATTGCCGGCGCTGCTGCTTTGCGCCGCGCTTGGCACGGCCGCTTCCGCGCAGGGGTTCGACTCCGCCTCGGCCGGCACCGCCACCGCGCAGTTTTTAAAAATAGCCAGCGGCGCGCGCGGTGCGGCCTTGGGCGAAGCGTACTCCGCCCTGGCCGACGACGCCTTTGCGCTGGACTGGAACCCGGCCGGGCTGATAAACGTAAAAACAAATTCGATGGCGTTCATGCACGCGCCCTACCTGGCCAGCACCTACGCCGACTATTTCGCCTACGCCGAAACCGCCGGCGAAGTGGGCGCCTGGGGCGTTTCGGTCAAGTACATGAATTTCGGCAAGATCGCGAAGACCGATTCCAGCGGCATGGACCTCGGCTCGTTCACACCGTACGACACGGCGGTGAACGTGGGCTTCGCCTGTTATATTACAGGGTTCAACAAGGACCCCGAGGAGCGCTTCGTGCTGGGCGCCACCGGCAAGTTCGTGCGCTCGCAGATCCTTTCCGCCGACAACACGGTCTCCGCCGACGTGGGCGTCAATATGCCGTACATGTTCGACAACAGGTTCCGCATGAGCCTGGTGGCCCAGAACATCATGGGTACGCTGCGCTACGACAAGGAAGAAGCCCCGCTGCCGCTTATCCTGCGCCTCGGCACCGTAACCTCGCTGGCGGACTACCTCAACCTGACCGCCGACCTGGTAGCGTCGCGCGACAATCTGCCTTTCTTCGCCATGGGCGCCGAAGGCAAAATAAAAGTCTACGACGATATGGATGTTTTCCTAAGGGCCGGCTTCAACACCAGAGGTATTGGCGACATCGGCGGCAGCCGGAATTTCGCCCTGGGCGGCGGCTTCCGTTACACCGATTACCACGTGGACTACGCCTTCTCGCCGTTCGGCGACCTGGGCACCGTGCACCGCATCTCCGCTACCATCACCTTCTAAAAGAAAACAGCCGGAAGGTTTCCCCTCCGGCTATTCCTCCGATCTTCCGATCCTCCAGCCCTCTATTCCCTTTTCGCGGTGAGCGGGAAGGACATGGCCAGCCACGCCCCGGAGAAGACCACGCCCAGCGCCGGGTAGAAGCCCTGGGCGATGGTCCCGGCCGCGCTCAGGCCGGAGGCCCAGAGCGCCGTAACGCCCTTGGCGAAGCGGTAGGTGAAAGCGTCCGCCACCTGCTTGGCGCGGTAGCGGGTATCGTAGGAGAAAGGGATGTAGAGAGTTTCCTTGGAAGCCCGGAAGATGGAATAATCCATACCCTTGAACAGCAGGAAAGCCGTGGAGGCCAGGCCGAGCGACGGATAGATGAACAGCAGCAGGCAGGTGACGATGTGCACCGCCGGGATGGCGGTGAGGATGCCGCGCCGCGGGATGTAGCGCAGCAGCAGCGGCGTCAGCAGGAACTGCATGGAGAACGAGAAGATGTTCACGTTCATCCAGAAATTCCCCAGGTAGGCCGTGCGCGCGTCCTTGAGCGGCATAAATTCCTGCACCAGCGTGGTGAAGCGGAAGTCCAGCGCCGTGGCGACCACCTGCGCCGAGAAAATAATGAACGCTATGAAGAGCACCGTGCGGTTCTCTTTGAGGATGCTCAGGTGCAGGGGCCCCTTCCTGCCGCCGGCCTCGTCCTTGTCCGGCTTGGGCTCGCCCGCTTTATTGTAACCTATCCAGAACAGGACCACGGCGGGCAGGATCATAAGGGCGGCGAACAGCACGAAAGTCTCGGTCCCCAGGCCCACGGCGAAATGCCCCAGCGTCCAGCCGCCGACAAGCGAGCCGAGCGCCCCCAGGCCGGCCACCGGCCCGTTGAACACCTTCCCCTCCTCGTCCTTCAGCACGCTGTTGATGAAGGACCAGTACTGCTCGGAGATCACCACCACGTAGGATTCCTTGAACACCAGCAGCAGGAAGGCCAGCCACCGCCACGCGTGGCCCAGGCCCAGCCAGGCCAGCACGAAAAAAGCGGAACTGCCCGCCATGGAAACCGCCATGGCCTTCTTGGCGCCTATGGAAGAAAGCAGCAGGCCGTAGCCGTAGATCATAGCGGCCATCATGAAAGGCACGCAGGCTATGGCGTAGGGTTTGTACCCGGCTCCGAACTGTTCCATGAAGATGGATTCCGCCGGGGAACGGATGAATTCGTAGCCGCAGAAGAGGAACATGGCCGAAAGACCCGCGAGGAAGACCGCGCCGGCTACGTGCCGGCCCCGTTCGGTTCGAAGCGCCGCGAGGAGTGTGGACATGTTTATATTATCCCAAATACGCCCCGCGCCTACAAATAAGAAAGCCGCCACGCGGGCGGCTTTCCTGGCTGCGGGGGCGGCTCAGTACTTGAACTGCCCTTTTTCGTAGATCGTGACCTGCTTGCCGTTCTTCAGCGTGGCCGTCACTTTCTTATCCTCGGTATTGATCAGGTCCCAGTGCACCGCGGAATCGTTGTAGCCGAGCTTCTTCTTCAGCGCTTCGTTGAGCTTGGAGACGTCGCCCGTGTAGGTGTCGGTATAGGAGTTGCCGATGGCCACATGGCAGTTGCCGTGTTTGCCGCCGTGGTTCTCGTCGAAGAGCGTGTCGGCCATGAACTTGTCTATCCGAGAGAAGCGCTTGTCGGTGAGCGAGTACTCGCCCAGCTGCGAGGCGCCCTTGTCGGTGTTCATGATCTTCTTGACGTACTCGTCGCCTTTCGCCGCCGCGATCTTCACCGCGCGGCCGTCCTTGAACTCCAGCTTTATCTTCTCCACGTAGTTGCCGCCGCGGAAGGCCGGCAGGTTGGCGTAGTAGGTGCCGCGGGTGCCGCGCCAGTCGGGCGAGGTAAAGATCTCGAAGGACGGGATATTGTGGCCGCTGATGCCAAGGAAGCGGCGCTTCTCGCCCAGTTTCACTTCCAGGTCCATGGACGCGGACTCGGTACGGATCACGTCCATGTTCAAGGAGCCCAGCCATTTCTTTATGGCCGTCACCTGCTTGTAGACCTGGCCCCATTTCTTCACGGGGTCCGGGGCGTCGAGATAGCAGGCCTTGGCGATCTGGGCAGCATATTCCTTCACGGAAAGCTTCGCCTGCCGGGCGAGCTCTTCGGTCGGGTAGGTGCAGAGAGTCCAGGCGAACTGGCCGCTCTCCTCGCGCTTGTTGCGGATATTGAACAGCGGCTTCTTGGCTATGGCCACCTGCGACTGGCGCCTGGTGTCGATGTCCTTTAAGTGCGTCAGCGAGGCCGGCGCGTGGATAAAGACGTAGCCGTTGAGGTTGTTGTACATTTCCTTGTCCCAGGAGGACAGGAAGGCGCGCTGCTTATCGTCGGAAAACTGGTAAAAATCCTTCTCTATGGCCGGGCTGGGCAGGAAGCTGACCACTACGTTAAAACGGCGCTGCACCAGTCTGCGGTGGACCAGTTCGCCCAGTTCGCGCGCTTCCAGGTCGCAGCGCAGCAGAATATTGTCGTATTTCTTAAAAGGCTTGGTGCGGGCGGTAGTGAGGCCCCACACCATGGTGTCCGCGTATTTTTCCAGTTGAATTTTAGAGAGCACGCTCATTTTTTATCCTCCGTAAGAAGTCTCGCTAAATTATATTTTATTTTAAACGGCCACCTTGACCACTACCTTTACCACCGGCGCGGGCAGCCCCGCCGCCAGCCTGGGCGCGTGCGCGTCCTCGGGATAAAGCACGGCCAGCTGCCCCGCCCCCAGGCGGACAGGCGTCCAAAGCCCGGTCTTCACCGGGCCGAAACAGACGTCTTTTTCAGCGTCGTAAACTTCCGTTACAGCCAGCGCGGAAACGTGCGCCCAGCCTATCACTTCGGAGCCGGCCGCCATGAACTGCACGTCTATATATTTGCGGTGGGCTTCGAACCGGGGTTCGGCCTGCGCGAGAGTCTCATAACGCTGCGCCATGGCGAACACCCTTTCGCCGTCTATCTCATACCTGCCGTCGGGCAGGGCCGCCAGGTCCCCGCGGCGCAGGAAAGCGAGAGCCTTCCGGAACGCTGGCGAAGACGGCAATTGTTTGCCGGCGTGTTCAAGGTCGGTAACTATCATGCATCTATTTTACCACTTCGGCGATGAAAAAGGCCCGGCTGCCCGGGCCTTTTCATTTTAACCGCCGCCTTATTTGTCGGCGGGCTTGGCGGGGTCTTCCTTTTTAGCGGGCTTCTCGTCGGAATCGCCGCGGAGCAGGCGCTTGAAGCTGGCTATCTCCATCGGGTGCAGCTCGGTGTCTCCTTTGCCGCGGATGGTGAAGTGGACCTGGTAGCCCAGGGAAAGCATGGCGTACTGGGCTTCGTTGGGATTGAGCGCCAGCACGACGGCGTTGACCCCGTCCTTGCTCACCGTGTCCAGCACCAGCACGTTCTGCAGGATGCTGGCTGTTACTTTTTCCTTGGAATTGTCCTTCATCACCGCGTCGAAGGTGACCAGCATGTCCAGCCTGTCGCCGGGCTTGATGAACAGGAACTCGGCCTTGTCGGCCTGTACCACGGTGGCCCGGTAGCCGGGAGGCACCTTCATGTTCAGCTCTTCCGCCTTCGCCGCCGCCGCGCACAGCGTCATAACCGCCGCTAAAAGGACCAATTTGATAGTTTTCATAACTTTTCTCCTTTAATAATCCGCATATCGTTCGCACCCGCTTGCTAATTAGTACCCCCTCCCGCCAAAAAGTTCACTTCTCAGAAAACATAAGAGCGGCTATCGGGAGTTCCTTGGAGATTTTCCTCTTTTCACCCCGAGTGAGCTTTTTAAACGTCGCTATTAACCCGCCGGCTTTCAGCCGGCATTTTAAAATAACCATTTTCAATTAATATACAATTACTATTCTAGCTGCAGGGAATTTAGCAATAACCTTTGGAAGAAAGAACAATTATGCCGAACGGGAAATGGGGGATAATGCATTTAGCGCTGCGCACCTGGCCGACTAGCCGCCTGATCTTGACAGCCGTGGGTCTTTGCCTGATTTTACGGGTTCCGGCGGCGTTCCTCGTTTACGGAACCTCGGACGTTACCAATATCTTCGCTCTTCCAGGGGCACTGTTCAACGGCGAACTGCTGCATTTCTACAGCCGCCTGCCGAGCAATTATTCCCCTTTCATCCCGTGGCTGTTGTGGCCGTTCAGGTTCTTATCAGGGGCCGCCGGACTACCGTTCTGGGGAATGATAAAAGTTCCCTCCATTATTTCCGACTGCGTCATTACGGCTATCATCTTTTCCGCCGTCTTACGGCTCAAGTCCGACAGGGTCTCGGCTTTTAAAGCCGCGCTGCTCTACGCGGCGAACCCGGTTTCTTTCTTCGTAACATCCGTTCATGGCCAGCTTGACCCGATGGTCATAATGTTCTGCCTGGCGGCCTGGTATTATTTTGAATTTGCTCAAGACGCGCGCGACAAGACCTTTTCTGCTCTTTTCCTGGGAGCGGCCATCGCAGCAAAAAACTATCCGATAATACTTCTTCCCTTCTTCCTTTTCCGCGAAAAAACCCTTAAAGACCGGTTCCATTATCTTGCACTCTCGCTGCTTCCCATCACGGCTTTCAGCCTGCCTTACTTCTTGGCGGCGCCAGGGCTTTTCCTCAAAAGCGTGCTAGGCTATGCGCCCAAATTCGGTTACTGGGGATACATGCTTGTCTTGACGATACTAAAAAAGCACTTCTCCCTGAGTTTATTCCAGTGGCTTTATGAACAGGGAAACCGCTTCGGAAAGTATCTCCTGCTGGCGCTTTTAGCGGTTTATTACCAGTGTTCACGCGGACGGACACGGCTTATTGACGACATAATCATCGCTTTCCTGGGCCTTTTAACCTTCACCTCCGGCTTCGGCAGCCAATATCTTATCTGGCCAGTCCCGTTCGCTCTTGTCACCAGGGCGCAGCGTCCGGAAAGGATATACGCGGCTTACGCCGCCTTCTGCACGCTTTGGATGGGGTGCCTGTACATGGGTCTTTATTCCCCGGCCCTTTACTCCCGCTGCACCGCGCTTATCGGAGAGAATTTGTTCTGGAAATTCTCCACACTGTTTTCGCTCTCCGCCTGGCTGGCTACGGGATCGTGGTTGGCGCTTAAAATTAAAAATGGTGTCGGAAATCTCAGGCGGGACGCAGCAGGAATTTAAGATGCCGGATAAATCTGCAGGGAACATAAGCGCGGTTATCGCTTGAATTAGCCGAGATAGGGTCGGCGGCAAAAAAGGGACAGGCTGCTTTTTTAAGCAGCCTGTCCTTTTCCCGGCCTTAAACTTATGCGGGCTTTTCTGACGCTTTCAGTTTCTCTACTTCCAGCTTGATCTGGTCGTCCATGATCTTGGCGAAGAGCAGCGTGTCGTCCGCGCCCAGCGGCATATTGTTAAGGTCGCCGGCGAAGGGCTTGAACTCAGGGGCCTTGCCGTCGGGCTTAAGGCCGGCCTTCTCCAGGATCTTCAGCGCCGTATCCGGAATTACGGGATACATAAGTATCGCCACGCTGATGATGGCCCGCGAGGCCACGTTCAGCACGGTGCCGCAGCGCGCCAGGTCCGTCTTCCTGAGCTTCCAGGGGGCGGTGTCGTTCACGTACTTGTTGGCGGCATGGCCCAGCGCCATAGCCTGAGACACCGCTTGCCGCACGCGGTAGGCAGAGTAGGACTTGCCTACCTCGTCGAAAGCCGGCGCGAAGCTGTCCAGCAGCGCCTTGTCCTCGGCGGTAAGTTCCGAAGCTATCGCCGGAATCTTTCCCTCGAAGTTCTTCTTCATGAACGAGAAACAGCGGTTGACCAGGTTGCCAAGGGAGTCGGCCAGCTCGTTGTTGCGGCCCTGAAAATCCTCCCAGGTGAACTGCGAGTCGGAGGTCTCCGGCCCGTTGGAGGCGATGGCGTAGCGCAGCGCGTCCACTCCGTACTTGGAGAAGAAGTCCTCGGTGTCTATGTACCAGCCGTCGGACTTGGAGAACTGCCGGCCCTCCAGGTTGTAGAACTCGTTGCCGGGCACGTTGTCGGGGATGATGTACTGCTTGTCCTGGCCCATCAGCATGGCGGGCCAGACGATGGTGTGGAAGATGATGTTGTCTTTGCCGATGAAGTGCACGAGCTTGGTATCTTTGTCCAGCCACCAGTCCTTCCAGGCTTCCGGCTTGCCGGCGAGCTTCGCCCATTCCATCGTGGCGGAGATGTAGCCTATCGGGGCGTCGAACCACACGTAGAGCACCTTGCCCTTGGCCTCCTCGAGCGGCACCGGCACGCCCCAGGAGATGTCGCGGGTGATGGCGCGCTCCACCAGGCCTTCCTCAATAAGGGAGAGGGCCTTGTTCTTCACGTTGGGCTTCCAGTCCTTCTTGCTCTCCAGCCATTCCTTCAGCCTGGGCGCGAAGGCCTTCAGGTCCAGGAAGTACTGCGTGGTCTGGCGGATCTCCGGCGTCTTGCCGCAGACTTTGCACGACGGGTTGACGATCTTGGACGGGTCCAGCCACTCGCCGCACTTGGTGCACTCGTCGCCGCGCACGTTGGCGGCGCCGCACTTGGGGCAGGTGCCGGACACGTAGCGGTCCGCCAGGAAGCGGTTGCAGGTAACGCAGAAGAACTGCGCCTCCACCGCGGGCTTGATGTGGCCTTTCTCGTGCAGCGCCAGGAAGAACTCCTGCGCCAGGGCCGCGTGCTCGGGGATGGTGGTCCGGGAGAAATGGTCGAAGCGGATGTTCAGCTTGTCGAAGAACGCCTTGATCAGCGCGTGGTTCTTGTCGACGTACTCCTTGTACGGCACTCCGGCCTTCTCGGCGTTGATGGTGATGGCCACGCCGTACTCGTCGGTGCCGCAGATGTAGATCACCTCTTCCCCCTTCTGCCGGAGGAACCGGTTGTAGATGTCGGCCGGCAGGTAAGCCCCGGCGATATGCCCGAAGTGTATGGGCCCGTTGGCATAAGGCAGCGCGCTCGTGATCAGGTGTTTAGCCATGTTGTTTTCCTTGTTGACCGAGTTATACCTTCACTCTCTTGTCTATGACCTTGCGGATCTTACCGGTGCGCTGAACGCGCTCGATGGCGTTGGGCTTCAGCACCTCGATCTCGGGCTTGTCCAGCCACTTCATGCGCACGCTCTCGTGCAGGTCCTCGCAGTGGCCTTCCACTTCGCGCCACAGCAGGTCCGCCAGTTCTCCCGCCCTGGCCAGCGCCGCCTCATCCTTCACCTCCACGCGGATCTTGAGCGTATCGCGGTGGCCCTTCTTGTCGATGAGCACCTGGAAGTTAAAACTCAGGTCGGGCACCTTGCCCAGCGCGTTCTGAATGTCGTTCACGAACAAATGCGCCCCGCCGACGTGGATGCGGTCGTCGCAGCGCCCGAGGATCTCGAACAGCGGCTCCTTCCTGCCGCAGGCGCAGGTTTTTTTTATCCAGCGCCCGAGGTCGCCCACCCGGTAGCGGATGATGGGCATGTGCTTCTTGGAAAGCCCCGTAACCACCAGCTCGCCTATCTCGCCCTTCTCCACCGGCTTGAAAGTATCCTGGTCCACGAACTCTATGAACTGGCTGTGCGCGAACAA
Organism: bacterium; assembly: GCA_021811185.1. Classification (GTDB taxonomy): domain Bacteria; phylum Elusimicrobiota; class Elusimicrobia; order Elusimicrobiales; family UBA9959; genus UBA9959. Next base: position 37,453 of record JAJZPL010000010.1, on the reverse strand, counting down.
ATGGTGCTGCCCCTTCACGCAGGCGGGGCACTGGAACCCCAGCACCCCGGCGTCCGCCGTAGCGTAGCCCGCCGAGCGCACGTCCACCCCGGGGAACACGTCCTTGAAGAACTTCACCATCTCCTCGCCCACGTACTCCCCGCCGTAGAAGATCCTCTTGATGCCCACCCTGTATTTCTTGTTCGCCTTTACGAACTCGGCCAGTTTAACCAGGAAGGACGGCAGCCCCACTACGGCCGTCACCTGGAAGTCCTCCAGGTAGCCTGCGATGTTCTCCAGCGGCAGGTTGCTGCCCACCGGCACCGAGATGGCCTTGGTGTAGGCGATGGCCTTTTCCACCGACAGCCAGCTGGACCAGAGGTTGCCCGCCACGAATAGGTTCGCGATGACGTCCTTCTCGTTGAGGCCGGCCGCCTCCATCGCGAAGGCCAGCATCCGGCAGGTATGGTCGTACTCGTGCTGGTCGTAAAAAACGTATTTCGGCTGGCCGGTAGAACCGCCGCTGGCGAAGAAGATGCCGCGCTGCACCTTGGAAGTGAGCAGGTCGGAACTGTCCGGCGGCGTGTTCTCCAGCACGTGGTGTTTTTCGAGGAAAGGCACCCTCTGGAAATCCTCCAGCGAAATTATCCTGGGCACGCCCTTGAAATGGCGGGCGTAGAACGGGCTGCGGGTCCGGGCGTGGTCCACCAGCTCGCTCAGGCGGTCCAGCTGGGAGGGCTTCTCCTCTATCGGCACCCAGTTCACCAGCGACATCATAGGAAAGATGCCGTCGTGCGGTGAGCCGTTGGCCTCCTCCAGCATCTTGCCCAGCTTGACCACCCTGGCTATACCGGCCGGGGCCAGCGTCTCCAGCACCTTCTTGCGCTCGATCGAGCCGCCCACGCCCACGGTCTGGATATAGCCGCGCATCGGCAGCAGCAGTTCTTTCACCTGCTCTATGGTTTCCACCGTCTTCACGTACAGCACGCGGTTCAGCGGCGAGACCCGGTACGCCGTGTCCTTCTCGTAAATAACGGTCCAATGCGTGGTGGGCGCGGAGCTCACGTAAGCCGCGTTCCCCAGCGCCATATCCACGCGGGCCAGTTCCCGGGCGCGGGTGATCTCCACCTCTTCGTCGGGCGAGAGCTTGCCCTGCGGCAGTTCTTTAGCCAGGTCGGCGAAATGCCTGGCCGCGAACTTCAGGAAATCGGAAGCCAGCGCCTTGTGCTTGAGCCTGGGCGCCACGATGTAAAGCGTATGCAGCGAGGAGCAGGCCGCCTGGTCCCACAGCGAGGCGTCCAGCGCCGCCCGGCGGGCCACGTTGTCCATGCCTTCGTATTCTATGCAGCTGTCGAAGACCACGCCCACGCTGGTCTTGGGGCCGAAGCCCTCCACCCGCACGTCTATGGGGGCGATCTTCCTGTAGGCCTGCACGGCCTCGTAGCCGCCCCACACGAACACGGCGTTAACGTGCTTCAGCGCGGCCTCTTCCAGGCCCTGGCTGCCGCCCTTCCAGCTGACGATGGCGGCGGAGCTGGCCAGCACGCCTTTACCGTCCGCTTCCTTAAGCGCGTCCATGAAAAGGTTCAGGAAGCTGGAGCCCGACGACGAAAGCTTTATGATGTTCACGTTCTTCGTCAGGAACCCTATCACCAGCGAGTCCAGGATGCCCAGGAACACGTTGCCGGCGCCCACGTGCAGCACCACGCCTTTCGGCAGCGCCCTAACCAGCCCGTCGTAGCCGCGCCGCTCTACCGGGGCCTCCAGCGCGTACGGGATAAAGAGCTCCATGTTCATCCGCTTGATCAGGGCCTGTTTGTCCAGGATCTCGGGGATGATGTCCAGGCTCTTGTCGATCACCGGTTCCGAAAAGGGGATATGCTGCTTCAGGTGCGCCAGCGCGGCCTTGCGGTACTTGCCGCCTCTCTCGAACATGCGCCCCGCCCTGGAAAGCGTGTCGGCGATATAATCGCGGGAGACGCCGCGCATCAGCTCGCGCGCGGCCTGCGCCTGCAGGCCCACCTTTTCCAGTTCCGCCGGCGTCCACGAGGCCTTGTCCGAGACCTTGCCGAACAAATAGGTATTGTGTATTTTCATAACATGGTCGCCGCGCTGATGGCGCAGCCCTTAAGTTTTTTAACTCCGGCGCGGCCGTGGATCTCCAGCACCGGGCCCGCCAGGCCGCAGGAGCAGCGCTCGCGCACCAGCCCGAAGTCCGACGACAGCACCGAAAGCGAGGGATAACTGGTGAGATAAGGGGTAATGAACTGCAGCAGCCCCTTCTTGCCGTAGCCAAGCGGGGCGAGCGTGCCCGGGTGGCGCGCTATCACGCGGCCGTAGTTAGGGATATGGAAATTCCCCAGCCTGCAGTCCACGTACGGCACGCCGTGCTCCACCATGCCGAACAGGTCGCGCACGTTCTCCGCGGGGATGCCCAGGTTGGCGGCCAGGATGCCGCGGTAAACTTTCTTATCGATAGCCTCGTCGGCCAGGGTCTTCCAGCCGCCGCCGGTTACCACGCTGGACTCCGGGTTCAGCTTCGGGTAGCGCCCGTAGCGGCGCTTGAATTCCTCGGTCAGCTTCAGCGCGAACGCGGGAAAGCCCACCAGCCGCACCACGCCCCGCGCGTCCTCGAACTTCTTCATGGCCGAAACGGCGCCGTCGATATCGAAGTAAAAGTCGTTCTTCGCCTTGCTCCAGCGGAAGGTGTAGAAGATCTCCCCCTTTTTGGTGAAGCCGGTGAGCAGCTTGTCCGTCCAGGCGGTGCCCAGGTCCTTGGCCACTTCGGGGTCGTAGGTGAAGCAGATATAATCGTGGGCCCGCTCCAGGTCGGTGAGCCCCAGGCCTTCGAACACCTTCCAGGCCATGCGGCGCACGCGCATCAGCGAGCCCTTGTCCAGCTGCATGCGGCTGTGCTGGCCAGAAGTGCCGCTGGATTTGAGCTCCAGCGCGATCTGCGACGGCGGCAGCGTGGTGAGGTCGCGCTCCTTCAGCGCGGCCACGAAGAGAAATGGGATACTCGAAATGTCCTTTTCCTTCCTGACCGACTCCGGCTCGAAGCCTTCGGCTTTGTAGAGCGCTTTCAGCACCGGCGCGCGCTTGCCCTGGAAATCCAGCGCGGCGCGCATGGAGGCGCAGAAAGCCTTTGAGGTTTCAGGCGAATACTCGAAAGCCGGAGTCTCGAACAGCGCATCGAGCGCGGCGCGGCTTTTCAGCGGCTTATATACGGGCGGAAGTCGGTCTTCTACGGAAAGGTCGGCCATAGGGTTCCTATTTGGGCTCGGTCTTGAAGACCAGCTCGATGTAGTTCTCGCGCCAGAGCTTCAGGTATTCCTTCAGGAAGTTCTTGTACAGCGAGATGATCTTGACGTTGCGGAAATCGAGGATGTCGAAAGTCCTCGAGAAGACGATACAGTCGTACCGCTTGCCCCCCATGCGCTTGGCGCAGGGGAAGTAGGCGCTCGGGATGAACCGCGCGTCCAGCGCGTCGCGCTGGATATGCGGCGAGTAGGCGTCTATGATGACCTCCACGTAAGCCATGTCCATCTGGCTGACCTTCTGGGCCACGCTCTCGAGCACCACGGCGAAGCTTTTCTCGTTGGTCACGCCGCCCACGATCACGCTGTATTTATCCTTGGTGCTGTAGGTCAGGTAGACCTCCGTGCCCTGGTCCGGCGTGATCAGGATCAGGTTCGGCTCGTGGAACGGCATCACGATATGTCCGAAGAAACTGTTGCTCTTCGTCTTCTTGTAGCGGTTCTTTACGAACGCCGGCGCGGTTATGGCCTCGAAGTTGAGCAGCGGGATCTTCTGCTTGTGGTCGCTGTACATCCCTTCCACGTTCTTAACCTGCGGCTTGTCCAGGTCGATCTGCCGCCGGACGATCTCGTAAAAGGGCTCCACTTCGGGGATGATCCTGGTATTTTTTCTGCGCATCTGCAGCGCCTTATCGGTGAAAAAAGCCGTAAGGCAGTGCGTTTCGTTATCCTGCACCTTATGCGTGTTGGGGAAGATCCCCAGCTTGATGAAGCCGAGGTTCTCCGTCAGCCGCTGAGGGGCGTAGTTGGCGGTGCGGGTGGTGGCGTAGACCAGGTCCACCAGGTCCTTCTTCTTCGTTATGTCGTCTAGGACCAGCTTCATCATCGTGTAGGCCAGGTCAAGCTTGCGGAATTCCAGGCTCACCACGGCGCCGAAGGCCTTCGAGTTCCTGTACTCCAGGTTCAGCTCGTAGACGAGGCTGCCTATCACGCGCCCCTCGCACTCCGCCACCATCCAGTAGTAATCGTCGTTCTCTATGGCGCTGCGCATCAGCGCCTTGTCCATTATGATGGGGATCGGGTAGGAAGCGCCGTAGACTTCGGCGTAAAGCATCTGGATGCGGCGCATGTCCTGTACCTGGGCCAGGCGGATTATGATATCCGGCTTTCCTTCGGTCTGTATTATCTTCTCGATTTTTTTCGGCGGCATAGTCTTCCCCTAAGCAGCTTGCGGCTATTTGGTTGTATAATATAATATAGTAAAAATACGCGGTATTTCATAATGACGGATATCAGGCGGATTCACACACAATGCCAATAAAAAAGTATCTCCTGCTCCTCCCCCTGGCTTTTTCGGTCTTTTTCTGCGGCTGCGCTTCCTTCAACTCCGGCGACATCCTGGTCGAACGCAACGCCGCCTCCGCCATGCTGCAGGACCGTTCGGTGACGCCTTTTTCCGACATCAAGGTCTCCTGGCGCAATTACCCGTACCGCTCGCCCACGGACTCCATAGGCGAAGGTTCCATCTCCAACCCGCTCAAACCGCAGACGGTAGCGGCGCCGGCCGAGGACAGCTCTGCCTTTGCGGAACGCGCGAAGGAAATATACCGGGCGGCCGGCCTTTACGACCGGGAGAAAGGCCGCGGCACGCTGCGCCTGGAACTCACCACCTACGGCCGGTGGACCTACGCCGACCTTTTCCATTCCTACCTGGCGGAAACCGGCTTCATCTTCATCATCCCTTCCACCCTCCGCGTGAACTACGCCCTTGACGCGGACTTCGCCGTCTCCACCGGCATAGCCCGCGTGGAGATCGTAGGCCAGCGCAAAACCACTTTTCACCTGCTGCTGGCCCCGCTTTACCCCTTCTTCGCGCCCGGCCCCCGCGAGAACACCCTCTTAAAACAGATGCTCTGGCGGTCCGCCACCGACGTGTACGCCAGGCTGAAAGCGGGCGGCGGCGCGGCCGGCGAGCTGCCCGCGGCCGGAAGAGAGGCCCCCGAGCCCGACTCCATCCCCGCCCCTCCCATGCCTCCGGACAGGTCCTGGCTGCCCGGCACTTCCGAGCAGGCCGCTCCCGGCGGCACGGAGGCCGTTAAGCCGGAAAAACCTGACAAGACCTGGATCGTGCCCGGCAAGCCGTCGGCCGCGCCGGCACAGGAAATTACGCCCGCCCAGCCCGCAGGCGCGCAGGAAAAACCCGCCGCGGTCCCGGTCCGGCCGGATAAGACCTGGACGGTCCCGGTAACTACTTCGGCGGCCGCCGCGCCGGGGATAACCCCGGCCCCCGCCGCCCGCTCCTGGAACCCCAAAGAAGCGGCTTCCTCCGAAACCCCCGACGACTGACGCCCCGCCAAATGAAAAAGCCCCGCCTGGGCGGGGCTTTTTCATGTCTCTCTGCCGTTAATTGCCGGAACCGGTCGGAGCCGTTTCGGCAGCGGCCTTTTCCTCTTTCGGCTGCGCCGCCTTCTCTTCTTTCTGCGGCGCAGCTCCCTCTTTAGCGGGCTGCGCCGCTGCGGGCCTGGTCTGGTCCGCGGGCAGTTTCTCGAGGGCTTCTTTGGCCTCGGCCAGGTAGACGCTGTCGGGGTTATCTTTCATGAACTTTTCTATGGCGGCCTTCCCCTGCGGCAGGCTGCCGTCCAGCACCAGCTGCAGCGCGTCGGTGAGCTGTTTGCGCTCGGCGTCCAGTTTTTTGCGGGCCGCCTCGGAAACCCCGCCCTTCCAGTACAGGGCCCGGGCGTCGCCGCCCTGCTTTTCTCCGCGCACGGCCGCCACGGCGGCCACCCTGTTCTTGGATTGGAGCCGGCTCTCCACCTTGGCCTTAAGGCCTTTCAGCGTATTGGAGTACCAGCTCTTCCAGTCCCCGCCGTCGGCGGCCCAGGCCGCGTTGAACGTGAACACCAGCGCCAGCGTTAAAAGTATTTTCTTCATATCACCCCTCCTTATTTCAGCAGCTTATCCCCGCTCGTTTTGGCGGCGGGGTCTATCTTGGCGGCGCGGTCGGCGAAGGCCTTCACGTCGTCCTTCTTGCCGGCCTTGTCGGAAAGGCGGGCCAGGTTCAGCCAGATCTCCGCGTCGTACGGGTCGGCCTTGGCGGAGTCGAAATAGTATTTGCGCGCTTCGTCGTACTTGCCCTGCTCCAGAGCGAGGTTGCCCAGGTTGTTCAGCGCGGCCGCGTTGTGCGGCTCTTTCTCCAGCACTTCCCCGAAGTATTTTTCCGCCGCCCCGGCTTCCCCGTTCCGGGCGGTAAGGATGCCCAGGTTCAGGTTGGCGTCGATGTCGGCGGGGTCCTCCAGCAGGATCTTGCCGTAGTAATCTTTGAAGTAGGCGTAGCGGGCCTTGAGCAGGCCGGCCGCGGCCGCTTTAACGCGCGCGATGAACTTGGCCTTGTCGGGGTAGCTCTCGGCCTCGGTATCGGGCAGCGTGACGGGTTCGAACTCCGACCAGGCCGTTCTCACGTCTATAACACGCACCTCGTCCTTGGACCGGCGATACAGGTCCGCCTCGTGCTTTACCGCTTCGTAGAAATCCTTGCCCACCATGGTGGTCTCGAGCCCTATCCACCAGGTATTGTCGTGCTTGATCAGGTATTCCTCTGGGATGCCGACTTCCCTGGCGTCGGAGGAGCCCGTGTCGAACATCAGCGCTATGTGCGCCGGGTAGTCCAGCAGCGCCGTCTGCACGCCGGCGGCCTCCAGGATGGAGGCGAAAAGCGCCGTCAGGTCGTCGCAGTCGCCGCTCCTGAGCTTCAGCGTGGTGCGCGGGAACTGCACCGTATCCAGCGCCTCGGCCCTGGAGGATTTGATCACCGAATAAGGGCTGACCGGGTCGGCCAGGTAGCTCAGGCCCTGCTCGCCCAGCGCCTCCCACACCATCAGCGCGGTCAGGGTATTGCCGTTCAGGAACGAGGTCTCGTCCTCAACCTTGCCCTTCTCGTTCAAGGCGTAGCGGCTGAAGCCCATCACCGGGGTGTCCTTGGTGGTGATGAAATTGGCCAGGCGCGCCGGCTTGTCCCAGACGATGGCGTTCTTGGACAGCACCTTCACCGGCTGGTTCAGCGTGAAGGTCTTCTCCGCCCCGTCCTGGTAATAGGTCAGCGTCAGCTGGCACTGGACCGGGGTGTCCTCCGTTATGCCGAGGATCCTGTTGTTCAGCGTGGCCATCAAGTCCACGTCGACCTTGGACCTGGCTTTCACTTCCTTCACGATCGTGTCGGTCGGAAAATCCATGAAGTCCTTGAAGAAGAAGGAAAGCTTAACGTTGGTAAAGTCGCTGTCGGTGTTGTTCACCACGGCGATGCGGCCCACCGGGTTCTTCTGGTAATACTTGTAGTTGGCCGAGAAGATGTAATTGAGCTCCAGCGGGACGATCTCCATCGGGGCCACGTTCTTGTTCTCCGCCGCGGGCGCGGGCTCTGCGGGCTTGGGGGCTTCCGGCGGCTTGAAGTAGGCGGCGGCCGGCAGGGAAAGGCCGCCCTGCGCGCCGCTTACGGACAGGTGCGCCGCGTAATAGTAGTAAGTAGCCGCGGCGGTCAGGGCGGCATCTTCGTAAGCCTTCTCCTTCACGGAGGCGATCTCCTTAAGCTCGCCGTCGGCGCCCTGCCGGCGGAAGACCCTGTAGCCGTCGGTCCAGGCGTTGGCCTTGGCTTTCCACGAAAGCTTTACGCCCTTCTCCCCGGCTTCGGCCTTAAGGTCGAAGGGTTCCTCGGGAAGGTAGCTGATATCGAAAGCCAGGATCCGCGCGTTCTCGGGGTCGGAGATATAGATCTTGTCGTTGCGGAAAGCCAGGCACTGCGGGTCCCAGAGCTCGCGCTCGCCGCGGCCCTTGGCGAAGAAACTGGCGGTGAAATTGCCTTCTGCGTCGAAGATCTTGACGTTGTAGGAGCCCTTGTCCAGGATATAGAAAAAGCCCTTGCCGTCGTAATCCAGGGAAACCGGGTCCCGCAGCGCGCCGGAATCGTCCCAGACGCGCAGGAACTTGCCCATGGCGTCCGTAACGACTACCTTCTTGAGCGCGGCGTCCAGGATATAGACGTTCTTGTTCTCGTCGCAGCGCACCGCCACCGGGTTAAGCAGCGTGATGTTGCCCAGCTCCGGGCCGGCGGCGAACAGGAAGATGCCGTCCTGGCTGAAAGCCTTTATCTTTTTGTTCCGGGTATCGGCCACGTAGATATTGCCCTTGGAATTGACCGCCACCGAAGAAGGCGCCTTGAACTGCCCGTCCCCGGAGCCGCTCTCGCCGAACTGGTTGGAGTAGCTGCCGTCGGGGTTGAAGATCTGCACCCGGTCGTTGCCGGTATCCGCCACGTAGATCATGCCCTGCTTGTCCACGAAGATGCCGCGCGGCGAGCGCACCTGCCCCTGCAGCTTGCCCTCGCGCACCAGGGTTTTCTTGACGCCGCCGTCGATAAGGACTATCTCCCGGGTTTCGGGCAGGTAAGCCACAACCTTGTTGTCGGGCGTCACGGCGAAGACGTCGGCTTTGAAGGGCAGTTTCACTACCGGCCCGCTCACGGTGAAGCGGTCCAGCACGGGAGCCAGGGGCAGCTCGGGGGCATTGCCGGAACTTTCCAGCTTGATGGCCGCCACTTTCCTGTTCTCGTCGTCGCAAAGGTAGAGCACGCCCGCTTCGTCCATGGCGATGTCGCGCAGGTTGCCGAACGCGCTCTTGCCCTTGCCCTTGGTGCCAAAAGTTCCCAGAACGCCGCCCAGCTCGGAATATTCCTTAACCTTGCCTTCTTTGGAATCGATTATATAGAGCAGGCCGCGGGCATCCGGGGCCGCGCCGTTATTGGCCACGTTCATCTCCCTGAGCAGCTTGCCGGGCCGGTCGTATTTCTGCAGCAGCGCCTTGTCCGGGTCGGAAACGAAGATGTTCCCGGAACGGTCGAGCGCGATGTGCGCGGGGTACACTTTAGTGAGGCCGTCGGCCTTCAGGGTAGGGAAGCCGTAAAGGTAGATACCGTCGGAGTTGAAAACGTCGACACGGGAATTGCCGGTGTTGGAGACGTAAAGCCGGTTGTCGGGGCCGTAGGCGATGCCGCCGGGGGCGTCCAGCTGGCCGGGGGCGGAACCTTCGCCGGAGAACGACCAGAGGGGCTTGCCCTCGCCGTCGAAGACCGCCACGCGGGAGTTGCCGGTGTCGGCCACGTAAAGCCTGCCGCCGCCGAAGGCCAGCGCCTCTGGCGCCTTAAGCCCGCCGTCGATCTTCGCGAGCTGCTTACCCTCGGAGTCGAAGACAAAGACCGCGTTGGCCCTGGAGTCGGCCACGAAGACCTTGCCGCCGGAAACGGCCACGGCCGACGGTTTCATGAAAGCCGGGCTCAGGATCTGGCCCTTGAACTCTATCTTCTCGTAAGCGGACGCCCAAGGCGCCAGCGCCGCGAAGATCAAGGAGAAAATTAAGGTGCGGTTCATTGTACTGCCTCCCCATGCGTAATACTGAATACTATATTCTATTAAATTTCCCCCCGTTTGCGTTGCGGGCTATGCCTTGCCTTCCGTACCGCTAATGTTTTACGATACAGTTTATTCCGGTGGTCACGGAGCCGTATAGATGGATATTACTTTTATTAAACGCCTGGCTACAACCTCCCTGGGGAGAAAAGCCGTAATGGCCGTGTCCGGCCTGCTGCTGGGCGCCTTCATGCTCCTCCACCTGGCGGAGAACCTGCTGCTGTTCAAGGGCGAGGTGTTCTACAACGGCTGGGTTGAGTTCCTGCTCGCCAACCCGGTAACCCCTTTCCTGGAAGTCATCCTGCTGGCCTTGTTCCTCGCCCATATCGTTTCCGGCGTCTGGGTCCGGGTAGAGGACTTCCTTACGGCCCCGCGCGGCTACGAGGCGCGCCGCTGGCAGGGCGGGCGGACCATAGGCTCGGCCACCATGCTTTACACCTCGGCGGCGCTGCTGGCCTACCTGCTCTACCACCTGTTCACCTTCCGTTTCTCCGACCACTCCATGGGGTTCTACCAGATGGTCACCTCGGATTTCCGCAGCCCGCTTTTCGCGGCCATCTACCTGGCCGGCTCGCTGGCGCTGGCGCTGCACCTGAGCCACGGCATGCAGAGCGCCTTCCAGACCCTCGGCCTGAGCCACCCCAAGTACACGCCGCTCGTAAAGGCCGGCGGCCTGGCCGTGGCCCTGGCCATGACCGGCTTCGCGCTGATCTCCCTGTATTTCCTGGCCGGCATAGACCTGAAGGCCGCCGAAGCCGGCTACCAGGTAGTGGTGATCAAGTAGAGAGGACAAAATGGAACTCGACGCGCAGATCCCTCCCGGGCCGATAGAGAAAAAATGGGACGCCCGCAAATTCGGCCTTAAACTGGTGAACCCGGCCAGCCGCCGCAAGTTCGACGTGCTGGTGGTGGGCTCGGGGCTGGCCGGCGCCTCCGCGGCCGCCGCGCTGGGCGAGCAGGGCTACAACGTCAAGGTCTTCACGCTTCACGATTCCCCCCGCCGCGCCCATTCCATAGCGGCGCAGGGCGGCATCAACGCCGCCAAGAACTACGCCAACGACGGCGATTCGGTCTGGCGCCTGTTCCACGACACCGTAAAAGGCGGGGACTACCGTTCGCGCGAGGCCAATGTCTACCGCCTGGCCCAGCTTTCCAACCAGGTGATAGACCACTGCGCGGCCATCGGCGTGCCTTTCGCCCGGGAATACGGCGGGCAGCTCGCCAACCGCTCTTTCGGCGGCGCCCAGCTCTCGCGCACGTTCTACTCCCGCGGCCAGACCGGCCAGCAGCTGCTGCTGGGCGCGTACGCCGCCCTGATGCGCCAGGTGGACGCCGGCATGGTGACCGTGCTGCCCCGCCGCGAGATGGCCGACCTGGTAGTAAAGAACGGGCGCGCCCGCGGCCTTACCGTGCGGAACCTCGTGACGGGGGACCTGGAGGCCTATTCCGGGCACGCGGTGCTGCTGTGCACCGGCGGCTACGCCAACGTCTTCAACCTCTCCACCAACGCGGCCTCCTGCAATGTGTCGGCCGCCTGGACCGCCTACAAGAAAGGCGCCGGCTTCGCCAACCCCTGCTTCACGCAGATCCACCCCACCTGCATCCCGCGCTCCGGCCCGCACCAGTCCAAGCTCACGCTGATGAGCGAGAGCCTGCGCAACGACGGCAGGCTGTGGGTGCCCAAGGCCAGGAACGACAGCCGGCCGCCGGACGGGATCCCCGAGGAGGAACGCGACTATTTCCTGGAGCGCCGCTACCCCGCCTTCGGGAACCTGGTGCCGCGGGACATCGCCTCCCGCGCCGCCAAGGCGGCCGTGGACGCCGGCCACGGCGTGGGCCCCTCGGGGCATTCCGTCTACATGGATTTCCGGGACGCTATAAAGCGCAGGAGCGTTGAAAAGCTGAAGGAAGACTACGGGAACCTGTTCGATATGTACCGGCGCATTACCGACGAGGACGCCTGCAAGACCCCTATGCGCGTCTACCCCGCGCCGCATTATTCCATGGGCGGCCTGTGGGTGGATTATAACCTGATGACCACCCTCCCCGGCCTGTTCGCGCTGGGCGAGGCCAACTTCTCCGACCACGGCGCCAACCGGCTCGGCGCCTCCGCGCTGATGCAGGGCCTGGCCGACGGGTTCTTCATAGCCCCCGCCACCGTGGGCGGGTACCTCGGCGCCGGCAAATTCGAGGAGTGCACCACCTTAGACAAGGAATTCTCCTCCTCGGCCAGCCAGGTGCAGGGGAAGATAGACCGCCTGATGGCCATAAAGGGCGCGAGGCCCCCCGCCGAACTGCACCGCCAGCTGGGCAACGTGATGTGGAACGACGCGGGCCTGGTCCGCAACGCCCCGGAGCTCAAGAAAGCGCTGAAAAAGATCCCCGAGCTGCGCGAGGAGTTCTGGCGCGGCGCCGCCGTCCCCGGCGCGGACAAGGATCTTAACCAGACGCTGGAAAAAGCCATGAGGGTGGCGGACTTCCTGGAATTTTCCGAACTGCTGGTGAAGGACGCCCTGGAGCGCAAGGAATCCTGCGGCGGCCATTTCCGCGGGGAGTCCTGCTCGTCCGAAGGCGAGGCCCGGCGCGACGACGCCCATTTCTCCCACGTGTCCGTCTGGGAATACCAGGGCGAGGACCGGGAAGCGCTGCTGCACAAGGAACCCCTCAAGTTCGAACACGTAAAACCGGACGAACGGAGCTACAAATAACATGCCCAACGCCAAACGCTTTAATATCACCGTGCGCCTCTGGCGCCAGGCCGGCCCGCGCGAGCCCGGCAGGATGGTCTCGTACAAAGTTAAAGACGCCACCCCGCAGATGTCGTTCCTGGAAATGCTCGACGTGCTGAACGAGGACCTTCTTAAAAAAGGCGAGGTTCCGGTGGCTTTCGAGAGCGACTGCCGCGAAGGGATCTGCGGCAGCTGCGGCCTGGTGGTGAACGGGGACGTGCACGGCCCCGACGAGCACTCGACCGTGTGCCAGCTGCGCATGCGCCGGTTCAGGGACGGCGACGTGATAACCGTGGAACCCTGGCGCGTGAAGACCTTCCCGGTGATCAAGGACCTGGTGGTGGACCGTTCGGCGCTCGACCGGGTGATGATGGCGGGCGGCTTCATCTCCGCCGATACCGGCTCCGCCCCGGACGCCAACGCCATCCTGGTGGAGAAGGAGAAAGCCGAAGAAGCCATGGACGCCGCGGCCTGCATCGGCTGCGGCGCGTGCGTGGCGGCCTGCCCCAATGGTTCGGCCATGCTTTTTACCGGCGCCAGGATCTCCCAGCTGGCGCTGCTGCCGCAGGGCGGGCCCGAAAGGGCCGAACGCGCGCTCAGGATGGCGGCCGCCATGGACAAGGAAGGCTTCGGCTGCTGCGGCAACGAGTACGAGTGCGAGGCGGTCTGCCCTAAAGAGATAAAGGTTTCCACAATAGCCAGGCTGAACCGCGAGTTCCTGCGCGCGAATTTCGTCTCCAAGAAATAGCGTTTTTGCGAGGACCATGACTGATTTCAACGACGAGCTCTTCCAGCCGCCCGCGCCCGGGTCTAAATTCCGCCTGCTTTCGAAAGACGGCGTTAAAGTGATCAACGCCGGCGGCAGGGAGATCCTGGAGATAGCCCCCGAGACGCTCACCGCCCTGGCGCGCGAGGCCATGCGGGACGTTTCTTTCCTGTTGCGGCGCGCCCACAACGAGAAACTGGCCGCCATCTTCGCCGACCCCGAAGCCTCGGAGAACGACAGGTTCATGGCTTACTGCCTGCTCGAGAACGCCGCCGTAGCCGCTGCCTTCGAGCTGCCGCTCTGCCAGGACACCGGCACCGCCCTGGTGCTGGCGGGCAAAGGCGAACAGGTGTGGACCCGCGCCAAAGACGTGGAACTGCTCGCCCGGGGGATCGGCGAGACCTACGCCCGCGAGAACCTGCGCTATTCCCAGCTGCTGGCCGAAGACATGTACCGCGAGAAGAACTCCGGCAGCAACCTCCCGGCCCAGGTGGAAATTACCGCCAGGCCTGGCATGGCCTACGAATTCCTTTTCCTGGCCAAAGGCGGGGGCTCGGCCAACAAGACCATGCTTTACCAGCAGACCCCGGCCGTGCTCGCCCCGGAGAACCTCAAACCTTTCCTGGTAGAGAAAATGCGTTCGCTCGGCACCGCGGCCTGCCCCCCCTACCACGTAGTTTTCGTCGTCGGCGGCGCCTCGCCGGAACTGTGCCTTAAAACGGTCAAACTGGCCTCCGCCGGCGCCCTGGACGCCCTGCCGGGAGAACCGGGCGCGGCCGGGCGCGCCTTCCGCGACAAGGGGCTGGAAGCGGAACTCCTGGAAGCCTCGCGGCAATTCGGTTTAGGCGCGCAGTTCGGCGGCAAATATTTCGCGCACGAAGTGCGGGTGGTGCGCCTGCCCCGCCACGCCGCCTCGCTGCCCATAGGCATGGGCGTGTCCTGCTCTTCGGACCGCAACGTGCTGGCCCGCATAGACAGGGACGGCGCCTGGCTGGAAGAGCTCGACCGGGACCCCGGCAGCCTTATCCCGGCAGAGATCCGCGCCGGATTCTCTTCCCCCGGCGGCTGCGCCGTCGTGGACCTGGACAGGCCGCTGGCGGAAGTCCGCGCGCAGCTCTCTAAATACCCCGTCGGCACGCGCCTGGCGCTGACGGGCCGCCTGGTGGCGGCGCGGGACCTCGCGCACGCTAAATTCAAGGAACTCCTGGACTCCGGCAAGGAACTGCCCGGCTACCTTAAAGAGCACCCGCTCTTTTACGCCGGGCCCGCCAAGCGGCCCGCCGGAAAACCTTCAGGTTCCCTCGGCCCCACCACGGCGGGCCGCATGGACCCCTACGTAGACCTGCTGCAAGCCCACGGCGCGTCCCTCGTCATGCTGGGCAAGGGCGGCCGTTCGCCGGAAGTTACCGCCGCCTGCCTTAAATACGGCGGCTTCTACCTGGGCGCGCCCGGAGGCCCGGCCGCCCTGCTGGCCGGGCGCTGCGTTAAAAGAGTGGAGACTCTGGATTACCCGGAGCTCGGGATGGAAGCGGTACTCGCCATAGACGTCTCCAACTTCCCGGCCTTTATCCTGGTGGACGACAAGGGCGGGGATCTTTTCACAAAGCCGGCCTGCATACCGGCTGCCCCTTGTATACAGGCCTGATTATTTATATATTTAACTGCATGAAGCGGGGGAACGCTATTCTCATCGCGGCTTTAGCCGCACTTTCCATGTTCAGCGCCGGCTGCGACATCCCCCTGGGCACGCCCCAGGAGCGGATGTTCAAAGCCGCCAAGAACGACTACACGCGCAACATGAAGAAGCTGCTGGATTCCGGCATAGACCCAAACATCACGGACCAGGCCGGCTGGACCCCGCTTATGTGGGCGGCCGCCAAGGACAACGTGGATACCCTGGCCCTGCTCATCGCCCGCGGCGGCAACATCGACGCCCGCAACTCCAAAGGCGAGACCGCGCTGCACATAGCGTCGCGCTGGAGCCGCCTGGAAACGGTACGCTACCTGATCTCCGCCGGCGCCAGGACCGGGGCGCTGGACCGGCTGGGCTGGCCGCCCCTGATGTGGGCCGCCCTGCAAGGCCGCACCGAGGTCGTCAAGGCCCTGGCCGAGGGCGGGGCCAACCTGGAATTCAAGGACAGCAACGGCAACACCGCGCTGATGATGGCGGCGAACCGCGGCCGCGAGGCTACCATTAAGGAGCTGCTGGCGCTGGGGGCGAACCCTTACAAAACCAACGCCGACGGCCAGACCGCCGCCGAAATAGCGAAAATGAGCGGCTACCCGGAACTTGAAGCCCTTATAAAGAACGAGCCTTACGTAAAACCTGCCGGCCGCAAAAAGCATTAGAAATGGGAAAAAGAAACGCTTTCACGCTTATCGAGCTGATGATCGTAGTGGCTATTATAGGCATCCTGGCGGCGATCGCCATCCCGAAGTTCGCCGACCTTATAGACAAATCCAAGGAAGGCTATACCAAGGGAGCGCTTTCCACGCTGCGCTCCGCCATTTCCGTTTACTACGCCGACAACCAGGGCTGGTACCCCGCCGACGACCTCTCGTCCCTGCTGGCTACCCACAAGTACATAAACAGCATTCCGCTGGTAAAGGTACCCCGCACCCCCCACCTGACAATAGCAGACGTAGCGGCTGGCAGTTCGACCGGAACATACATAACCGACTTCGGCGGCTGGGCCTACATCAATAACCCCTCCGACAGGGATTGGGGCCGGATCTCGGTGAACTGCTCGCATCTGGACATCAAAGGCGAAGATTGGAGCCTTTTATGACGGCCGCCGCTCTCTTCTTCAGGAACATCCTCCAACAGCAGGCAGTCGGGCCGCGCCGTAAAATATGAAACCCTACCACTTCCTCCCCATTTTCATCGCCCTGGTCGCCTCTTACGTCGGCCTGCATTTTTACGCGGCACGCTGGATCGCGCGGGCCTTCACGCTGGGGCCCGCCGGCGCTTCCTGGCTGCGCGGCGCGCTGCTGCTGGTAGCTTTCCTTTCCCCTTTCGCCATGTTCCTCCGGCGCCACTACCAGGCCCCGGCGCTGGACCCGCTCTACGCCGCCTGCTACGCCTGGATGGGCGTCATACTTATAACCAGTTTCGTTTTCGCGTGCTCGGACCTTGCCGGGCTCGTGCTGCGCCGGGTGCCGGGGGTACAGGCCCCGTACCTGGCTTCCTTCACCTTCGCCGCGCTGGCTTTCATCCTGGTGAACGGCTTCTACAACGGCCACAAGGTCCCGGGGATAAAGCGCGTGACCGCGGACATAAAGAACCTGCCGCCGGAGCTGGAAGGTTTTAAAATAGCGCAGATCTCGGACCTCCACCTGGACGCGCGCTGGAAGCTGCGCCAGCTGGCGGGCATAGTGGACCTGATCAACGCCGAGAAGCCGGACCTGGTGCTGGTGACCGGCGACCTGATAGACCCGGGCCTTTCCGACCTTAAGACCGTAAGCGACCTCACCCTTAAAATTAAAAGCCGGCTCGGGCTCTTCGGGGCGCTGGGCAACCACGAGTATTATTACGGCCTGGAAGCGGCCATGGCCGCTTACAAAACCTTCGGCATCAAGCTGCTCAAGAACGAATCGCTCGACCTCGGCGCTATCCGGCTGGCGGGCCTGGGCGACATCCACACAGAACATTTGCTGGTAAAGGACGTAACGGACATCCTGAACAGGAGCAGGAACGGGAAATTCTCCATCCTGATGAGCCACCAGCCGGTGTACTACCCGGAGATCGCCGCCAGCGGGGATTACTTCGTGCTCTCAGGCCATACGCACCGCGGCCAGATCTTCCCCTTCCATATCTTCACCAAACTGTTCTACCCGCATTTCTACGGGCTCGAACACATAAAGAACAGCGCGTTCTATATCACGTCGGGGGCGGGCACCTGGGGCCCGCCGCTGCGCTGGCTGGCCAAGGCGGAGATCCCCGTAATAACCCTGACCCGCGCCAAGTAAGCGCGCTTTTTTGTTAGAATATAAATATCGGGGAGCTTGGTTGTTACCAGGCTGAGAGTTCCGGTGTTGCCGGAAGACCCTTAAAACTTGAACTGGGTAATACCAGCGGAGGGAAAATGAAAGGGTACGTACACATATTGCCGACTGCGCCATCGCGGCCGGTTTTTTATTGTCATTTTTCCTCGACCAAAGGACAAAATGACACAGCTAGAATCGGCCCGAAAGGGAGCTTTAACCCCTGAAGTAGTGAAAGCCGCCGCCCGCGAGGGCGCGCAAGCCGGCCTGCTGCTCAAAGAAACGGCGGCCGGCCGCGCCGTCGTGCCCGCCAACGTCAATCATAAGAACCTGTTCCCCGCCGCCATAGGCAAGGCCTTCAACTGCAAGGTAAACGTTAACCTTGGGACCTCCGGCGCGGGTTCCGGGCTGAAGAAAGAAATAAAGAAACTGGAGCTGGCCATGGAACTCGGGGCCGATACCGTGATGGACCTTTCCACCGGCGGGGACCTTCGCGCCATCAGGAAGGAGCTCCTCGGCCGCTGCACGCTGCCGCTGGGCACCGTGCCCTTGTACGAAGCCCTGGCCCGGGCGGGCGGCGCGAAGGGAATAAGCAAAACCCTGCTGCTGGAAGTTATCGGGGAACACGCCGAAGCCGGCGTGGACTTTATGACCGTCCACGCGGGTCTGCTGCGCGCGCATTTGCCGCTGGTCCGCGGCCGCGTCACGGGCATAGTCTCGCGCGGCGGGGCGGCCATAGCCAAATGGATGGAACTCAACAGCGCTGAGAACCCGTTCTACACTTTCTTCGACGAGATCTGCGCCATCTTCCGGAAGCACGACGTCACGTTCAGCCTGGGCGACGGGCTGCGCCCCGGTTCGCTGGCCGACGCCTGCGACGAGGCGCAGTTCGCCGAGCTGGAAGTTCTGGGCGGGCTGGTGAAGCGGGCCAGGGCGGCCGGCGTGCAGGTCATGGTGGAAGGCCCCGGCCACGTGCCGCTGGACAAGGTCTTCCTGAACGTAGAAAAAGCGGAAAAGCTCTGCTCCGGCGCGCCTTTCTACGTGCTTGGCCCTCTGGTCACCGACGTCGGCGCCGGCTACGACCACATTACGGCGGCCATCGGCGGGGCCGTCGCCGGCTGGGCCGGCGCGTCCTTCCTGTGCTACGTCACGCCTAAGGAACACCTCGGCCTGCCGGAGCTGGAGGACGTAAGGCAGGGCCTGATGGCCTCCAGGATAGCCGCGCACGCCGCGGACATAGCCCGCGGCCGAGCGGGCGCCGCCGGCCGCGACCTGGCCATGTCGAAGGCCCGCTACGCCTTCGACTGGGAGAAACAATTCCGCACCGCGCTGGATCCCGGGCGGGCCCGCTGCATGCATTCGGAAGGCCTGCCTGAAAAAACCGAGGATAAAAAGTTCTGCACCATGTGCGGCCCGGACTTCTGCTCCATGCGCGTGTCCCGGACGCTGGGAAAGAAGGTCGCGGCATGACCGCCAGGGCCCTTACTATAGCCGGCTCGGACCCCGGCGGCGGGGCGGGGCTGCAGGCGGACCTGAAGACCTTCACCGCCTTCAAGGTCTACGGGATGTCGGCTGTAACTTCGGTTACAGTACAGAACACCCTGGGCGTACGAGGCGTTTCGCCGGTACCGCCTTTGGTAGTTGCGGCGCAGATAGACGCGGTACTGGAGGACCTGGGTACCGACGCCGTGAAGACAGGCATGCTGGCCTCGGCCCCGGTGATCGCGGAGGTGGCGGCCAGACTTAAGGCCCACCGTGTCAGGAACCTGGTAGTGGACCCGGTAATGTTCGCCAAGAGCGGGCACGCCCTGCTGGAACCGCGGGCGGCGGGCGCGCTGATAAAGAAACTGCTCCCGCTGGCGCTGGTGATCACCCCCAACGCGCCGGAGGCCGCGCGGCTGGCGGGCATTCCCGTAACGGACGCGGCCAGCGCCCGCCGGGCCGCGCGGGCGATCCGCGCCCTAGGGCCCGCCTACGTGCTGTTGAAAGGCGGCCACCTGGAAGGCCCTTTCTGCGAGGACCTGCTCTTCGACGGCAAGGTCTTCACGGCTTTCCGCTCGCCTCGGCTCGGGACGAAGAACACCCACGGCACCGGCTGCACGCTCTCGGCCGCCGTCGCCGCGGGCCTGGCGCTGGGGCAGGGGCCGCGCGAAGCCGTGCGGGAAGCCGTTAAGTACGTCGGCGGAGCTATCCGCAATTCCTTCGCGCTGGGCGGCGGCCACGGGCCGCTTAACCACTTCTGGAGGCTTGCGTGAAGAAGCTCCCCGGAGGGCTCTACGTTATTACCGACGAGAAACTGCTCTCGAGAAAAGACTTCGTCAAAAGGGTGGCGGAAGCCGCCGCGGCCGGGGCCGGCATCATCCAGCTGCGCGAAAAAGCCAGCCGGCTGCGCGACCGGCTCGCACTGGGCAAAGAGGTGGTCCTCGCGGCGCACGCGCACGGCGCCAAGCTCCTGATAAACGACGACCCGCTGCTGGCGGCCGCCATCGGCGCCGACGGCGTGCACCTGGGCAGGGACGACGCCTCCGTGGAAGCGGCCAGGCAGCTGCTAGGGAACAAAGCCCTCATCGGCGTTTCCTGCTACGGAGATATCGAACTGGCGCTCAGGATGGAAAAGGCCGGGGCGGACTATGTCTCGTTCGGCGCCTGCTTCCGTTCGCCGACAAAACCCGAAGAGGCCATCGTGCCGTTATCGGTATTCACCGAGGCCTCGAGGATCGTTAAAGTGCCGCTGGTGGCCATAGGCGGCATCACGGCGCAGAACGCCGGCGCCGTGTACGCCGCGGGCGCCGATATGGTCTCCGTGGTCTCTTCGGTCTTCGCCGGCGGCAAAACCGGCCGGGCGGTAAAGAAATTCAAAAGGATAAAAAAATGACCACAACTGCCGAAATGCCCCTCGAGGGCAAGATAAACCCCGCGATCTTCGACGGCCTGATCTACCCGCGCCTTGGCGCGCCCTCGAAGGACATCCTGGAAGGGCCCATGCACGGCGTGGACTGCGGCGTGGTGCGCGTGGCCCCGGGCCGCGTGATGGCGATGACGGCGGACCCGTTCTTCATCGTGCCGGATTACGGCTGGGAACGGGCGGCCTGGTTCGCTTTCCACATCCTGGCCTCGGACATCACCACCACCGGGCTGAAGCCCTCGCACCTGGCCGTGGACCTGAACCTCCCGCTCTCGATAAAAAAAGAGGAACTTGAGCTGCTGTGGGAGACCGTGCACCGCGAATGCGTGAAGTACGGCGTCAGCGTCGTGACCGGGCATACCGCGCGCTACGCCGGCTGTAATTATCCCATGGTGGGCGGCGCGGTGATGACGGCCCTCGGCGACGAAGACAAGTACGTAAGCACCCGCATGGCCCGGCCCGGCGACGTCATCCTGGCCACCAAGGGCGCCGCCATCGAGACCTGCGGGCTGCTGGCCGCCGCCTGCCCGGCCCTGATCCGGGAAGAGCTGGGAGCGGAACCCTCGCGGAAGCCGAAAAGTTCTTCCGCCGCATGTCCACCGTGGAGGACGCGCTGGCCGCCGCGGACGGGAACGCGCGCGCGGCGGGCGTAACCTCCATGCACGACGCCACAGAATGCGGGGTGTGGGGCGGGCTCTACGAGATCGCCCGCGCCTCCGGCACCGGCATGCGCGTAAGGAAAGAGGACATTCTCCTGGCCCCCGCCGCCAAAAAGATCTGCGCGCACTTCGGCATAGACCCCTACGCCTCCATAAGCGAGGGCACGCTGATCATAACGGCCTCGCCGAAAGGGGCCCGGGGCGTGCTGGCCAGGCTTAAGGCAAAGAATATAGACGCCTCCGTAATAGGCGAAGTAACGCCAGGCAGCGGGATCAGGCTGGTGGAAGAAGGCCGGGAGCGCGCGCTGGAGCACCCGGTCACGGACCCGTTCTGGGCGGCCTTCGCCGCGGCGATGAACAAAAAGTCCGCAGCACGGTAAGACGCCATAGAACAAAAACGCCCCTCAAGGGGGCGTTTTTTATTCCCGCCGCCGGCGGCGCTCAATCTTCGTCTTTGTTCAGCAGCAGGCGCGTATAACCGGCTATGGTCTTAAGCGAAGAAGGCAGCGAGAGTTCGCGGTGGCGCGGCCTGCCGTCCGCCACCTTTTCGATCACCGACAGGCCGTTGCCGATGCCTTCCAGCAGCACGGGGTCGATATCCCCGCCGAAAGCCGACTTCCACCCGCGCAGGTAGTTCTTTTCCATGTCGGCGCGGTTGGCGTCGTCGTAAATTATGTAGCCGCCTTCCGCCACGGCGGGGAAAATATCGTAAAGGACCGATTCGCAGCCGTAATCGTGATGCGGGGCGTCGATCAGCACCAGGTCGAAGGGACCGAGCGCCTCGATCAGGCCCTTGGGGAGGCCGTAGGAAAGCAGCAGTTTCGGCCCGTAGAACCTGGGCCTGAGCGGGGCCACGCGGAACTCCACCTTGGCCTGGCAGCCGGAGGTTTCGTACGCTTCTTTAGCCATGGCAGAATGGCGGGGCGAATAATCCACGGAGAGCAGGTAGTTGCCCTCGGCCGCTTCGATCTCACGCGCCATCATCAGCGTCGAGAAGCCCGAACCGAACTCGAGTATTCTTTTCGCGCCCAGCGCCCTGGTAAAGGCGGCCAGGAAGCGGCAGGAGGACGGGTCCATGGCCCCGGTTCCGGGATATTCCAGCTTGGAAATATTCACCTTGTCCATCTCTCCCACCGCGGCGGCTATATATTGGTTCATAGATATTCACCCGAGCGCGGCCCGCAGTTGAGCAGCAGGTCCAGCGCCGACATGTCCGGCTCGAAGCCGGGGAAAGCCTGCGGGTAAGCCGCGGGCTTGAACTCCTGCCAGGAAAGTTTTATCCCGGCAAAACTGAAAACATTCGGGTCGAGGTAGGCTTTGGCGCCGGCCCCGGAAAGATATTCGTCCGCCCCGGCAGCCGCGCAGAGCCTGGCCAGGCGCGCGCTGGAGGTCTCCTCCACCTTAAGCTCCGACGAGAAGCGCACCGGGGTCTTGATGCCGAAAGCGTCCTTCAGGAAATCCATGGTGGCCGTGGCCAGGTCCGCCAGCAGGCGGTAATCGCGCGAATACAGTTCTTCCAGCGCCGCCAGGTGCTCCTTAAAAAAAGGAGCCCGCGCGTAATTTATTTTTATCGCGCGCAGGTGCTCCTCGCGCCAAGCGGCGGTATTGTCCAGCTCCACCTCGTTGATCTTCTGCGAGAAGCGGCCCTTGGAAACTACGGGCGCGGTCAGGTACTGCCAGCCCCGCGCGGTCCGGATCCGGTTGCGGTTCTGGAACTCGCGCTTCTCGAACTGCACGTCGTCGAGGTAGATGAAAAGGTCGGCCGCGCGCATCTTGGCGAAGAACCGGAGCCCCGGCCAGTATTGAAGTTGGTGTATGGCTGCTTTCATGGTTTGCGCGCGGTAACTATCAGTGTCGAACCAAAGAAGGCGCGGCCGAAAGTCAGGAACCACAGCGCCTGCGCCAGCCAATAGTATAGAACTTTAAGGCCCGCGGTAAGAAATCCGCCGAGCCGCCCACCGGTGCGGTAAGGGTCCCCCGCCGTAGGCCTGGAATTGCGTATCCGCACGTCCGTAAAGCCCGCCCGCCCGAGCATGACCCGAAGGGTCTCAGCGCTGAAATTAAAGTTATGCAGCACCGCGGGGCTGGCCCCCAAGAGTTTGAATAACCCGCGCCGCTCAAGCCCGGCCATGAACAGGTGGAAAGAAGCGTTGAACTCCCGTATGTAGATCATTCCGCCCGGCGCCAGCAGCCGGAATGCCTCCGCCGCCGCCGCGGCGGGTTTGTCCATCAGGCAAAAAACTTCGAAGACCGTTACCGCCTGGTAGGCCCCGCTGTCCAGCAGGGCTTCCTCCACCGGTCTGGAATGCACCTCGAACCCCTGGGCTACGGCTTTCAGGGCAAGAGCCGCGTCCAATTCTATACCCTCGGCCTTCCAGCCGCGCGCCGCCGCCGCCTGCAGCAGTTCCCCGCCCGCGCAGCCGATATCCAGCAGCCGTCCCCTTCCCGGCAGCGCTTTATCCAGAAAATCCAGAGCCTCCGCGAACAACTGTCCTTTAGCCGCGCCATAGATGCCCGCCTCCAGCTCCGGCGCGTAGGCCGGAGAGCCGAAATACCTTTCCGTTTTATAGGTCAGGCCGCAGGCGGAGCATTTCAGAAGCCCGGGCAGGTAGACGGCGGAACTGCCGCCGCAGACGGGACAAGCCGTCATCCCAGCAGCTCCCCGGCCGCGGCCAGGACCTCTGCCGGGCTTACGCCCTCCAGGCAGGCGGGATCGGCGCAATCGAACTTGTAGCAGGGGATATTGCAGCCGGGAGCGTCTCTGCGCACGATCCTTTTTTTACCTTCCGCCACGGAAGGGGCGAAGCGCCAGTGGTCGCCGGGGCCGAAAACGCAGACGGTCTTCGTGCCGACGGCCGCGGCTATGTGCATGGGGCCGGTATCGTTAGTTATGAAAACGTCCATAAGACCGTAGAGCGCGGCGTTCTCCCTTACGGAGTAAAGCCCCGCGGCCGGGAAAACGCGGTCCGAGAGCTTAAGTTCTTCGGCCAGGCCTTTCTCGGCGGGCGAGCCGGTAACTATGACCAGGGCCCGAGGGTATTTTTCAAGGAGCAGGGCGGCCAGGTCCTTCCACTTCTTCAGCGGCCAGCGGCGGGAAGGCCGGAAAGCGCCGGGGTTGAGGCCGATCACGGGCCTGCCGGAAAGCCCGCGCCCCGCTATGTCCAGCGAAACCTTCTTCCTTTCTTCTAGAGACGGCTCGTAGCCGATATAGAGGTCGCGCGGCGCCAGGCCGAGCGGGGCCAGCAGCTTAGCCGTCAGCGCGACCTCGCTCTGTTTTTCTATGAACTCCTCGTAAGCGGTAAAATCACCGGCGGCGCCAAGCCCTTTAAGCGCGCGGCAGGAAGCCAGCGCGGGTTTAACGATAAAATTTATCAGGCGGGTCTTCAGCAGCCCGGCATAGGAAGACACCAGGCTGAAGTTGACCAGCGCGTCGAACCGCGCGCGGCGCAGCTCGCTAAGGGCGCTGAAGAAGGCGAACAGCGCGCGCGGCCCCATGAACCTGTACGTTATGGGGACGGAATATATTTTATCTATGCCGCGGAGCCCTTCCGCCAGTTCCCTCGAGCGGTCGATCGTCAGCAGTTCGAGGCTTGCGTCCGGGTAAGCCGCCTTTATAGCCCTTACGGCCGGGGTCATCATGACGATGTCGCCGAGGCCGGCCAGGTTCACCAGCAGGATCTTGCGCCTGCCGCGCACGTTCCAGGCGCCGCTCAGGGCGGCCGGCGGATTGCGGCCGGCGTGGTCCAGCCAGAGGTGAAAAACGGACGCGGCGTGGATGCGGTCGTAGAGGTTGCGGCGGCCCGACGCGTGCTCGGCCAGCATCTTCTCCACGCCTTCGGGCGAAAGCACGCCGGCCCGGAGAACGTTCTCCCGGCTCAGCGCCTCCGCGGTGAAAGACTTCAGTTCTTTCTCCTGCCAGGCGGCCAGCGGCACCTGGAAGCCGCGCTTAGGGCCTTTCAGGATCTCCGGCGGCAGTTTTCCCGCCATGGCTTTCTTCAGCAGGTATTTAAGCGTGAAACCCTTTGTCTTGGCGGAAAGCGGGATACCCGCCATGAACTCTACCAGCCGCGTGTCCACGAACGGAACGCGCAGTTCCAGCGAGTTGGCCATGGAAGCGCGGTCCGCCAGGCAGAGCAGGTCGTCCGGCAGGTAGGCCCCAAGCTCGAAGCCGCATACCTCGTCGGGGGTGCGCGGAAGCCCGGGCAGCGCCGACCAGCCGCCGGCGAGCGCCCCCCGCAGGCCGGCGGAGTAAAAATCTTTCTTTTCCGCGGGCCCCAGGTAGGAGATCCAGGAATCGTACGCCCCGGCGAAATCCGCCGCGCCGGAGGTCAGGAACCTCTTCGCGCGGCCCGGCAGGTTGAAAGCGGAACGGCTTTCGGGCAGCAGCGAAGCCGCGCCACCCGCCAACCTGCGCACGAAAGGGGGCACTTTAAAATACGCGGGCAGCAGCCTGGCGCCCAGGTGCCGCGGGTAGCCTCCGAAAAGTTCGTCCCCGCCGATGCCGGCCAGCGCCACGGTAACGTGCCGGCGCGCCTCCTTCGTTACGAGATAATTGGCGATGGCCGATGAATCGGCGAAAGGCTCGTCGAACTGCCCGGCGAGTTTCCTGATGACGGCGCCGATATCCGGCTTCACCGGGATCTCGAAATGCTCGGCCCCGAACCGCCTGGCGGCGGCGCGGGCCGCCCCGGTCTCGTCGAAGCTGGCGTCCCCGCCGTCAAAACTGGCGGTAAAGGCCTTTACCCCCTTCCCGGCGTGCTCGGCCATGAAAGCCAGGATGGAAACTGAGTCCATGCCGCCGGAAAGCAGCAGGCCCAGCGGCACGTCGCTGACCAGCTGCTCCTTTACACTTTTGGAAAGCAGGTCGCGTATCCCTTCTATATAGAACTCTTCAGGGCGGACAGGCTCCAGCCGGTTCCCCGATCGCCAGTATTTTACCAGGCGGGCGGCGCCGCTCCGGAAGGACAGCAGCGAGCCCGGCTCCAGCTTGAACACGTTCTTATAGACCGTGAGCGGGGCCGGGATGTAGAGATACGAGAAATAGTAGTCGAGGGCGGCCGGGTCCAGCTCGCCGCAGAGCCCGGCGGACAGGCGCAGAGCCTTGAGCTCCGAGGCGAAATACAGTTTCCCCCCGGCCAGCGCGTAGTAAAGCGGCTTTATGCCGAACTGGTCGCGCCCCAGCAGCAGCCGCCGGATCTTGGAGTCCCAGAGCGCGAAAGCGAACATGCCGCGCAGCCGCTTCGGGAAATCCTCGCCGTCCTCCTCGTACAGGTGCACCAGCACCTCGGTGTCGGTAGCGGTCCTGAACTTATGCCCGGAAGCTTCCAGTTCTTTGCGGAGTTCCTTGAAATTGTAGACCTCGCCGTTGAAAACGACGGTAACCGTCCCGTCCTCGTTCGAGATGGGCTGGGACCCTGTCGCCAGGTCTATGATCTTGAGCCGCCGCATCCCGAGGGAAACGTGCTCTTCGGCCGTGAAGAAACCGGCCTCGTCGGGCCCGCGGTGCTCCAGCGACGCCGTCATAGCGCGCAGCAGCCCCTCGTTCTTATCCCCCGCAAAGCCGCAGATCCCGCACATCCCTGTCTCCTTTAACGGCGCGCCGCCGCGTCGAGTCCCCCCAAAGTATATATCTTTAAACTGCCGGCTTCCATTACCGGCTTTTCATCCGTTTTGAACGTGCCGGAGGCCACAAGCACATAGTCCGCCCCGTAATTCCTGGCGAGGGCTTTTAATTTTGAGAAATCGCCGCCAGCATAAGCGGCCCTGGCTTTATCATAGGCCGTCTTCCAGTACTCCAGCACGCGGGAATCGTTAACGGCGGAAGTGGTCTTGAAAGCTACAACTATCCCCCTCTCCGAATACAGGGAAAAATTATTAAACCCGTCGGGTGGCACCATAAAGATAGAGTCGACCGGGGTAGATTTCCTGGCTAAAGCGGCCAGGGCCAGCAGTTCTCCTTTTTCCGGAGCAGATACGTTCGCGCTAAGGCCCGGATAGAAGTCCTCGAACAAACTACGCGGATCAATGACCGCCAAGTTCAGAAGAACAAGGGCCAGGCAGGCGGCCTTAAGGGCCGGCCGCCCTTCTTTCGAGAAGAGAACCACGGCGCCGGCCGCCCCGCAAACGAGGAAGATCAGGTGGTAAAGCCGCCCCAGCCGCTGCAGCATCAGCGGCAGCAGCACCGGAAAAGCATAAGAGAGGAAAGACGCCGCTATCAGCGCCGCGGCGGCAAGACCGGCCAGGCGGAAGGTCCGCATATCCCCGCTCTCGCCCTCCGCTTTACGCGCCCCCCCGGAGACCAGGAAAAGGGCCAGCGGCAGCGAAAAATACCACAGGAACTCTGAAATCAGCCCCCAAACCTGCGGGTAGACCTGGTTCCCCCAGCGGCCGATTACTATCCTGACCGCCTCAGGGGTAAGAGGTCCGGCGCCGTGAACTATAGCCTGGAAATAGTACGGCGCAAAAATAACGGCAAATCCAGCTGACAGCGCTACGGCGTCCCGCACCCGCCCCTGGAGCAGCGATAACAGCGCGAACAGGGCCGCCAACTGCGCCGGGTATACCGGGTAGAACCATGAAACCGCCCCTAGCAAGCAGCCCAGCAGAAGTTTACCCGCAGCGGAACCGGACTTGAAATACCCCAGGAAGAACCAGGGGGTCAATGCGTCTATGAACGTGCGGGCCTGGTAATTCCCTACATACACCGCGAACCCGGTGCCGGCCGTGGCCGGACGCGGGCGCATCAGCAGCAGCCCGGCCAGTAAGGACGCCGCGGGATTTCCGGTAAGATGCCTGACGAGGAAGAAGACCCCGGCAATGAAAATGAAGAGCAAGGCAGTGGAGGCCCCAAGCAGGAACACGCGCAGGTTACCGCCAGCCAGCTTGAGCCAAGCCGAGGAAAAGTCGAGAAAAACCCCGCTGGCCAGATGGAAATTATTAACGGAATAATCCCGCGCGTAAAGCGCCGGGGTGGAATTCTTCAATATTACCGGCAGGAACATGGATTCGTCACGAGTCGCAGGGACATAACCGTCGTAAATGATCCAGTGCCGCCCCGCGTAGGCGGCGCAGAGCAGCATCAGCAGGCTGAACCAAAGGCGTGCCTGCCTGGAAGCGGAGGGCCTCGCGGCTTTTTCAGTCACCGTGCCGGTCGCTGCCGTCGCGCGCTTTTTCAGCGAGGATAGAATATTTTCCATCTAGATTCCCATCAAGGTCGGCGCGGACGGCCTCGACCCTGCGCTGGTCCTGACCGGCTAGACGCGCCAGAAAACCTGCGAACTCAGCCTCCGGCACCCGCCGGCAGCGGAATTTGAAGGCCCGTAGTTCTTCCGCGGGATGGAGCAGGGCTTTAAGCAGCTGCCTTGGCCTGATCAACTTAGCAATGTTAAGAAGTCCGTCCGGCATAAGAACGACCTCATTCTTTTCCTTCGGCCATTAATACCGAATAAATGGCCTCATGCCTGCCGATGAATACCGGCAAACCGAAGCCTTCGGCTCTCTTTCTGGCGCTGCGCCCCAGCGCCGCGGCGGCCGGCCTGTCCCGGAGCAACTTGAGCAGCACCGCAGCCAGGGGTTCCGCGTCGGCCGGCGGCACCAGCAGGGCTTCGTGCCCGTGCGAAACAGTCCCGCTTATCCCGGGGATATCGGAAGCCACTACGGGCTTGGCCATCGCCATCGCCTCCAGCAGCGCGAGCGGCTGGCCCTCGCTAAGCGAGGGCATGGCGAAGATATCCACCGCCCCGAGGAAATCGCGGGCCTGCTGGAACTCGCCGCAGAAGATCACGTTCCCTCCGAGGCCGAGTTCCGCGGCCTGTTTTTTAAGGCTGCTTTCTAAACTGCCGGAGCCGGCGACAAGGCAAACCAGCTTCTCCCGCAGTTCCGGCTCACTGCGCAAAACTATATTTAACGCGGACAGCAAGTAACCATAGCCTTTCTGCCACTCCAGTCTGCCAAGCGCGCCTACAACCAGCCTGCCACGCAAGCCGAACCTCTCTATGACGGGGATGGCATTAAAATTATCCGGATTGAATTCGTCGAGGTCGACGCCGTTAGGGATCACCTCGACCGAACGGAACTTCTTCCGAAGCAGCGTTCCCAAGGATTCGGATACGGTCACCGCCAGGCGGAATTTTCTGGCGGCGGCCAAGTACAGCAGACTGTAGGCCATTTTCCTGGGCAATGAGACATTGAATCCCTCCACCGGCATCGCCACCGTGGCCAGCGCTTTTACTCCTGCCCCGGCCGCCGCGAAGCCGCAGTAAAAATCCGCCCGCGCCCCCTGGCTGTGGGCGATGTCGATCTTATGTTCCAGCATCAGGCCTTTAAGCCTGCCGATATTGGACAGGTTGAAACGGCGGGTAAGGTCCAGCGGCAGGAAACGGCAATGGTCCTTAACCTCGTAGTGGAAGCGGCCGTACGGAAGGGAGGCGCAGTATAACTCGAATTTCTCCTTCGGGAGGCCCCGTATCAGCTGGGAGAAAGTCTTCTCTCCGCCCCCGTACGCGGAGTTCTCTATCACAAAAAGCAGCCTTGTCGTATCTTTCATTGGTTATACTCTGCGGCCGTTATGACTTAAACCCAAGTCCTTCATCAGCAGGGCCGGCGAGAAATCGGCCGCCCGGAATTCCACGAGCGAGAGCCACCCCATGCCGGTCTCTCTCTTGAAATAGCGGACAAGGAATGCCGCGGAGAGGACGTAGGCCGCAGTAGAGGCCGCGGCGCAGCCCTTTATCCCCCACGCCGGGATCAGCATTATGTTCATGGAAATATTCACGGCGAAGACTATCATATTGGCGCGCATCAGCACCCCGGGCTTGCCGATCCCCTCAAAAAACGCGCCGAGTATCCAGGCCAGGGCCAGCATAAGGCTGCCTGGGAACAGGATATAGACGGCATACCTGGCTTCCCCGAAGGCAACTCCGAAGACCAGCGGGATCAGCCACTTCAGCACGGACAGGACCGCCAGGCCCGAGACCAGCATGAGCCAAAAAGTCCTCCTGGTGAACGAGACCGTGTATTTAGCCCCCTCGCCCGGTCCGGCCGAGGCGACTTTCGGCAGGAGAACGAAACATACTACCGATGGGATTATCAGCAGGTACTCGCCCAGACTCAGGCCCACCGAATAAACGCCCACGAAAACCGGCCCCAGGAAGTAATTGAGGATAAAAATGTCGGACCTCTGATTATACGGCTGCAGCACGCTGCCGAAATAGCTCTTCAGGCCGTAACGGAACACGTCCCGGGTCATCCTGCCGCTGAAGGACGGAAGCAGGTCCGCCGCCCGTATCTTTTTCCTGATAATAAAAAAAAGCAGCAGCATGCCTATGGAATCTGCGGCCACCCTCGCCGATATTATCCAGCCAGCGCCTTTATCAAAGACCAGAACGGCCAGGACCATCGCCACGAAATATACGGCCTCCTTGATAAAAACAGCCGCCGCGGCTTGTCCTATCTTGCCTGAAGCTTTGGCGATGGACCCTGAAACCAGATTCAAAAGGAAAAGCGGGAACAACAGCAGTGAAAAGTAGAAATACTGCGGGTCTATGCCTTTCAAAACGGTCTGTCCGAAAAAGTGGTAAAAACCTGCGGCCGCCGGCAGGAACACAGCCAGAAGGACCAGCATCCAGTAGATCGAGCCTGAGACCATCTCTCCGGGCGTATAGATCCCGCGGCCGGTGTGGTAGATAAGGGAACTGGCAAGGCCGAAGGAGAAAAGGAAACCGGAGGTGCCGATAAAGGTGAACACGACGCCGAGGACGCCCTTCACCTCGGGGCCCAGCATCCTGGCGACCATCACGCTCATCAGGAAAGAGAATACCAGCTGCCCGATACGGAAGCCCAGAACGCCAAAGAACTGCCGCCCGGCCACTTGTTTCTTCATTTGAAGTTCTTCATCGGACATAGGTAAATTAAAGCAAATAAGGCCCGCTAATTTTAAACGCCGCAGTTGTAAAACATCGTTAACTATTATATATATATTGATTGCGGTAAATTCAGCCGGTCCGGTCGGCGCAGCGCGGACAGCTAAGGGAACGATGTCTGAACTTTTAGATATTGCAGGCTATTACATTAAGCGCCCGGCCGCCATCATGAAGGCGATATTCGGGACCCCGGCCCCGGCCCTCGGCAGCATGGACTACACCGAGTATTGGCGCAAGCGCGGGGAATTAGGGTATTCCAGGCGCTACGCCATTTTTTCCCGGCTGATAGAGCGAGGTTCGTCCGTGCTGGACATTGGCTGCGGCGACGGCTCTGCGATAAAACATCTGGAACGGGAGAACGCGATAAACGGGGAGGGCCTGGACATCTCCGAGACCGGCGTGCTGATGGCCCGCGGCAAAGGCGTAAAGGCCTCCGTGGCCGACGTCTCGTCCGCCGCTTTCGAGATCAAAGGCGTTTACGACTACATAATAATTTCTGAAGTACTGGAGCATATTCCCAGACCTGAAGACCTGGCGCGCAAGACCCGCGGCCATTTCCGCAAGGGCCTCATCGTTTCCATCCCGAACACGGGCCATTACATACACCGCCTGCGCCTGCTCTTCGGACGCTTCCCGGTACAGTGGACCCTGCACCCCGGCGAGCACCTGCGCTTCTGGACCCTCACGGATTTCGAGTCCTGGGCCGACTGGCTGGGATTCATGATAGTCGGCCGCGCCAGCAATACCGGGTTCACCGGCCTTTATAAGCTGCTGCCAGGCCTTTTCGCCGACAATTTCATCTTCCTGCTTAAAGAAAAGGCCGTAAGGCGGACCGATGTTCATTAAAAGCCTGCTCCGCATGAACGAGGAGGGGTTCAGGGCCCACAAAGCGGTCCTGCGCCTGCTTGCCCGCGCGCGCGGTTGCGGGACCCTTCTGGACATAGGCTGCGGGGACGGCAGGAAAACCCTGCTTTACGCGGATTTTTTAGGACTGCCGGCCGCGAAAGTCAACGGCATAGAAGCAAAAGTTCAATACTTGAGCAAAGGTCATTCTTTCGAAGTTTCGAAGATAGACCTGGAGAAGGACGATTTCCCCTGGCCTGACGGTTCTTTCGACCTGGTGATCTGTAACCAGGTCCTTGAGCACCTGAAAAACATGTTCCTGCCGCTGAACGAGGCGGCGCGGGTGCTCAAACCGGGAGGATACCTGCTAATAGGCATCCCGAACCTGGCCGGACTGCATAACCGCCTTCTGCTGCTATTGGGCAGGCAGCCGTTATGCAACCATATATCGGGTCCGCACCTGCGTTGCTTCAGCTACGGTCCTTTTAAGGATTTTTTAGCAGAGAACACGGGATTTTCCCTGGAAGCCTCTGAAGGAGCGTCTCTTTATCCCCTTCCCTGGCCGTTGAACTATTGGGGCGCCAGGTTTCTGCCCGCAATGTCCTCCAGTATTTTTTACCTTCTCCGGAAGACCTCCTCGCCTATAAAGCCCTGGGCTATGGAAGACCGAGCCGACACGCTGCTATAAAGAACGCATGAATATTTGCCTGCTTTCAACTTCGACACCGCTGCACCAGGTAGGCGGCACCGAACTCCACGCGGAAATCCTGGCCAGGCTGGCCGCGGCTAAGGGGCACCGGGTGTTCTGGGTTACCACGGCGAGCCCGGACGGCAGGGAAACAGAGAAAAAGGACGGCTACCGGATAGACTATCTCCGCGGGACCAGCCACCGGATGTCCCGCAAGGACGCCCCCGCCTGGTGGTCCGCCAGCACGGAGAAGATCCTGGCCCTGAAAGCCGAACACGGGCTGGATGTAATTTGGGCCGAGAATCTCTGCGGCCAGCACTACGCGGCTTTCGCGCGCGCCAAGGCCGGCGTACCGCTCGTCTCCATCATCAACGGACTGGGGATCAGGGGCGAGGTCATCAGCAACTGGAACCGGGTAAACTCCTTCAGCGAGATCGCCTGGTTCTTCACACGCTATGCGGTGCAAACTCTTTTCTACTACCTTCCATGGCTGAACCGGACGATACGGGACTCCGACCTGGTCGTCGCGATAAGCGACGAGAGTTTTCTGGAACTCGGCCAGGAATTTCCCTCGGCGCGCGGAAAGATGATAAAGATATACAATCCCATCGACACGGCTCTCTTTGCCCCGGATAAACGAAAACGGGAAGCGGCAAGACATAAGCTTGGCGTCCTGCCCGGAGAGCAGCTGCTGCTGATGACAGGGGTTCTCCATAAGCAGAAAGGGTTTCACGTCGGCCTAAAGGCTTTCGCCCTGCTGCGCGAAGAATTCCCGGGGTTGAAGCTGGCGATCGCCGGCGACGGCCCTGAAGCGGGGGCTCTTAAAACCGCGGCCGAAAGATCCGGCCTTTCCAACGCGGTGACCTTCACCGGGAATATCCCCAACAGGGACCTGCCCGAGATCTACAACGCGGCCGACATCTATCTCAATCCTACCCTCCGCAAGGAAGGCCTGGCGCTGGTAATACTGGAGGCGATGGCTTGCGGGTTGCCCAGCGTCATTTCGAAGATCGGCGGCACGGGCTCCACAATAACGGATGGGGTCAACGGCTTCTTCACCAGCCCTGGCGACTCCGCCGGGATAGCGAAAAAAACAGCGGCCATACTAAGGGACCCCGCGCTGGCGGCGGCTATGGGCGCGGCCGCGCGGGAAAAAGCCTGTGCGGATTTCAGCGAGAAGAACATAGGCCGCTATCTTGAGATCTCCGAAGGTTTGCTAAAGGCAGGAAAATGAGACACTATACGATAGCCGAGATCAAAGGTTCCTACGAGCAGAAACGTGACTGGGAAAAGCAATTTCCGGTAAGCCGCTATATCTTCAGGCCGGCCTCGTTCGTGGTCGCAGCTCTGGTTTCGCGCCTGACAAATTCGGCCCCTGCCGTAGCCTGGACTGGCCTTGGAACAGGGCTTGCTGCCTCCTGGCTGCTGCTTAATTCGGGAACCTATGGCTTTTGGCCGGGCATTGCCGGGCTGGCCCTTTTCGCGCTGCTTGACGCCGTGGACGGCAACCTCGCGAGGGCGACAAAAAGCGTCTCGCTTTACGGCAAGATGCTCGACGGCATGCTCGGGCGGCTGGCAGAAGGTATATATATGCCGGCACTGGCCTGCGGCCTTTACATGGCCGGGGGCGCGGCGGCCTCCTGGGTGGTAGTAGCGGCGGGATTCTCCTCTCTTTGCGCTATGCTTTACTCAGGTATTATCGAGACGACATACGACAACCTCAAACTTCAGAAAGCGGCGTCGCCGGCTATCGATATAAACGCCCGCATTGGCAGTTCCAGTTTTAGAGGGAACTTATTTTACGCCGTTTTCATAAACCTCAACGCGTTTAACGTACAGGTCCTCCTGCTTGCCGCTGCCTCGGCTTTCGGCGGCGCCGGCGCGGCGTTCTTCGTATATTCGCTGGCGTTATACTACCTGCTCCGCCTCGCCGTGGTGTTCGTCTACTACATGAGTAAGGCCGCCGCTGAATTGAGATGAATAAAAAGACCGCCTGGCTGATCAGTCCTTCCTCCCCTGTCCCGGGCGAGGGCTGGGGCGGAGTAAAAACCCATACCGAGCTTCTGAACGCCCTCCTGGCCAAACTGGGATTCGAAGTTATAACGATAGTACCGTCAGGGGTTTCCAGCGGCGGGGCCGGAATAGAGCCGGTAGCGTCCGCGGCCGAGCCCCACACTGCCGCCTGGCAAACAGCGCTCCGCGGGAAGGCTGAAGAACTTCTGGCAGTGTCCGGGCCTGACGTTGTGATATCGGAGGGTTATTACGCGGCAGGCATCGAGGACGTCCTCAAAAAACGCGGGATCCCACTTGTAGCTTTCGTACACAACTTCCACCTGGTGCACTTTCAAAAACTCTGGGCCGAGATAGACAGCGCAAGAGCGCTGGCCTACTACCTGGTCAAAACGATACCGCGCCTTCTGCTCCTGATATTCAGGCACGAGCGCCCCTTTCTGCGGAAAGCCGACATGGTGCTTTCAGTATCGGAGAAGAACTCCGCCCTGCTCAGGTCTTTTTACCGGTTGCCTCCAAGTAAGGTCCAAACCCTGCATAACTGGGCCGCGGACGTTCTATTCGTTCGCTCCGGGACCCTGCGCGCAGGAACCAGGGCGAAACTTTTGCTGGCGCAGGACCCTCCTGTTTTTTTAGCGCTCGGCGCGCTTTGGAAGCCGAAAGGGTTCCAGGTCGCCATCGCCGCCTTTAAACTGCTGGCCGCGGAAGAGGCGGCTCCGGTACTGCTTATTGCGGGGAGCGGGAATTACGAGCCTAGGCTGAAAGCGATAGCCGGGAAGCAGCTGCTGGAAAGCGGGAGGATACGTTTCCTGGGCACCTGGCCCCGCGAAGACCTGCCGGCGCTGTATAGCACAGCCGATATTTTTATTATGCCGTCCACTCATCCGGAGGGCCTGGCCTACACGCTGATAGAGGCCATGGCCGCAGGCCTGCCGGCCATCGCCACTGACCTTGGGGGAAACACCGAGACCGTGGGGGATGCCGGGATCCTGGTCCCGCATTCGGACCCTGAGCGCCTCTGCGCGGCCATGCTCAAACTGGCCAGAGATCCGGGGACAAGAGAAAAGCTGGCGGCCCGTTCCGCTAAGAGGGCGCTTGAACTTTTTTCAGAAAAGACGGCAATGGAAAAACTCGATTCCGTTCTTAGGAGGCTTTGCTGATGTTCACCGACGAATCCGCCTGGATAAGGGAAAAACTTTCCGCCCTCGCGCTTCCCCCGAACTGCCAGGTGCTTAATATCGGCTCTTCGGATGCCGACTTTCTAAAAACCCAGCCGCATATCGAGGAGAACGTCTTAGCCCCCCTCAGAGAACGCGGCTGCTCCATCCTTAACATGGACATTAAAAGTTCCCCCGCCGTGGACATAGTAGCGGACATAGC
This sequence comes from bacterium, assembly GCA_021811185.1. Classification (GTDB taxonomy): domain Bacteria; phylum Elusimicrobiota; class Elusimicrobia; order Elusimicrobiales; family UBA9959; genus UBA9959. Next base: position 1,878 of record JAJZPL010000010.1, on the reverse strand, counting down.
CTCCGCTGACCTCTTGGAGAGAACAAAGGAACGTTTCCAGCTAGTTATTTGCGCCAGCCTGCTGGAACACGTAGCGGACAGGGAAACGGCAATAAGGAATATCGCCGGGATAACGGAAAGCTCCGGGTATATCCTGGTCACGGTGCCGTTCAATTACCCGCGCCACGAAGACCCGATAGACACCATGTACCGGCCCTCCGCCGAAGGCCTGGCGAGGGATTTCCAGAAGCACTTTGACGCCGTGGTGGTTCAGTCCGAGATCCTGGACATCAGGGACAGCCGCTACTATTACTACAGGTCGCGGCTGCCTTTTTGGGGATACAGGGCGTTCCGTTTCTGGAGGATCTGGCTGAAGAGATACCGGTGGAAAGTTTCCTGCGTAGTACTAAAGAGAACAAGCTGAGGCCGGCCGCCGGGGAAGCGGCCTACCGCGGAAATTTTCCGCCGCGGCCAAGGAGCCCGTCCAGGACGGCCATGGTAATGGTCTTAAGCTCTGAAAAGACCGCCCCCCGGTTATAAAGCACGGACTCAAAAATATATTTAGGAAAACCTAAAAATACCGCCGCTGCAGTCGCGGTGACTTTCCATGGGAAAGGGAAGTTCTTTCTTATCACCAGGAACTTGTTCCGGTAGAGATAGTAAAGCCTGTTTATCTTCCTCTTGCTCTCGCCTATGTCATGCCTTACCTTAACAAGCGGGTAGTACACAACCTTGTAGCCAAGCGCCTTGATCCTCAGGCACAGGTCCACTTCTTCATGTGAATTTACGAACCCGATGTCGAGCCCCGCGGTCCGAGCCAGCGCTTCAACTCTCAATGCGAGGCAGCAGGCTATCAACCAGTCGCAGTCGGTGATCTCCGAGACCTCCCTGGAACTGTAGAAGCCGGTAAAGCGGTTCACGAAATTAGGATAATGGGCGGTGCGGTCAGGGTTTTTGGCGTATACCACGCGCGGCCCCAGGGCCCCGACCTCCGGATGTTCTCCCAGATAGGCGGCCATTTTGCCCAGGCAGCCGGGGGGCAGAGACACGTCGTCGTCCAGCAATATGGCAACGGTAGAACGGGGAGAAAGATTTTGGAAGAGTTTCTGCCGGCAGCCGACTATTTCAAGGTTGCTGTCATTGCGCATTATGCGCAGGTTCGGATGCTGCCCGCCCGCGGCCAGGCCGGAAAGCATCTCCCATGTCCCGTCAGTGCTGGCATCGTCCATCACTACTATCTCGAAAAGATCGGCCGGGTAATCCTGCAGAAAAACCAATTCAAGGTTCCCGCGCAGCTGTTCCGCGCGGTTATAGCTGTTAATTAGGACGCTTATGAACTCAGGCACCTGCGCTCCCCTTGGGCCGCGTTCCCGCCTTTAGATAAAGGACGCTGAGCAGCGCGGCGACGAACCAGAAAGGCTCCATTATGCGCACTATTACGAAGCTGTTAACTCCGAAAGACTGGAAAAGCAGGCCTACCATGAAAATTATAAAACCAAGCGCCAGCGCCCTTATAAGAGGGTCCTTATAGGAGTAAAAAACAGTTTTAGCCGTATAAAAGAGCCGGAAAAGCATCCAGATAAAAAGGATGGCGCCCAGCACGCCCGTTTCTCCGGGGACCAGGGCGTATTGTGTATCGCAAAGCCCTACCCCGGTGACGCCCCAGCCTAAGATCGGATGCTTCGGCAGCTTTTCAAAAAATACCCGTTTCAGGGAATATACCCGGGAGGCCGCGGAATCTTCAAGCTTTACGGGACCGCCGATCCCGGTCTGGAAGGTTTGAGTGGCGTACACCCCCCTGTAGGTCATCGTAATACGGTTGATGACTTTGTGAGATATTCCCGGCTGCAGCGAGATGGCTATAATACCCGCCGTAATAAAACCCAGCATGAAAGGCGC
>JAJZPL010000067.1 GCA_021811185.1 bacterium | reverse complement strand
CCGATCTGGTGAAGCTGAACGAGGGCCTGCTGAAGACCGTGGACTATTTCCGCCGCACGCTGAAGTGAAGCTTTGAGTCTATCGAGGCTTCGCCTCGATAGAGGGGGTGCCCCCGGATGGGGGTGTTTTTTTTGCCTTTATTGCATATTGCAATATGTAATAATTTCTGCTATACTTTTACCATGAGGCCTTTCAACGGCATTAAACCGCAGGATATCGTCATCCTTCTGAAGCTGGTGGCTTTGGGGGAGGGGAAATGGCGTCACATGGACCTTGTTTCTTCCCTGGGCCTGTCTCAGACGGAGATCAGTTTCGCTTTGGACCGTTGCCGCACGGTGGGTTTTCTGGATTCCGCCAAGAAGAAGGTTATGCGCGGCGCCTTGCTTGAATTCCTTGAGCACGGGCTTAAATATGTGTTCCCCGCCGCTCCCGGGCCTATTTCCAGGGGGATGCCGACGGCTCATTCCGCCGCCCCGCTGGCCGGGGCGATAGTCTCTTCCGAGAACGATATATACGTCTGGCCGAGCGATGCCGGCAAAGCCAGGGGGCAGGCGATAACGCCGCTCTATAAGAATGTCCCGCAGGCGGCGGCGAAGGACCCGGCCCTGTATGAACTGCTGGCCCTGGTGGACGCCGTCAGGGCGGGCCGCGCCCGCGAGCGGGACTTGGCCGCGCGGGAACTTGAAAAACGCCTGGGGAAAGGTTTCTGATGGACAGCCTGGCGATGCTGGCGCAGATAGCGGAAGGTCTGGGCCCGCTCAGGGATAAGGTCGTTTTTGTCGGCGGCAGCACGGTCCCTTTTTATCTTACCGATCCCGGCGCCGGCGGCGTGCGCCCTACCGAAGACGTCGATTGCGTGGTGCAGGTGGTAACGCGCGGCCAGTATTACAGGCTGGAAGCCGAGCTTGAGCGGTTGGGGTTCAGGCATTCTATGGAGCCCGGAGCGCCGGTCTGCCGGTGGAACTACCGGGGGCTTACCGCGGATATCATGCCGACCGAGGGAGAGGTGCTGAGCTTCAGGAACAGCTGGTACGCCGATGGTTACGCGGATTCGCGCGAGGCCGCGCTGCCCGGCGGCGGGACGGTGCGGATCTTTACGCTGCCGTATTTCCTGGCCTCCAAAGTGGAAGCCTTTCTGGACCGCGGCCGCCAGGATTTTTTGACCAGCCCCGACATGGAAGACCTGATCACCGTGTTGGACGGCTGTGAGACTGTCGAGGCGGAGCTGTCCGGCGCGCCGGGAAAGGTGAAGTCATACCTGGCGGAGAAGTTCCGGGAATTCCTGCGCGACGACGGATTTATTGAAAGCCTGGAGGGGAATCTCCGTTCGCCCGCCGGCACGGCCGGGCGGGTGGAGCGGATCAGACGTATCCTTGGAGCGCTATAGCGCGTAGATACGGATTTGATTGCCCTCCGGATATACTTGTAGAATCTATTGCCGTTTTCGGGAAGGAGCTTGATTGATGAAGAAAATGAACCGTTCGATCTGCTGCATAGGGGCCGGCTACATAGGCGGCCCGACGATGGCCGCGATAGCCGACCACAACCACGACCGCAAGGTGGTGGTGGTGGACATCAACAAGGCGCGTATCGACGCGTGGAACTCGGACAAGATGCCGATCTTCGAGCCGGGCCTCGACGAGGTGGTCAAGCGCCGCCGCGGCAAGAACCTTTTCTTCTCGACCGACATAGACAAGGCCATCCGCGACTGCGACATCATCTTCGTGGGCGTGAACACGCCCACCAAGTACTTCGGCCGCGGCGCCGGCTGCGCCTCCGACCTGCAGTTCTGGGAGGCCACGGCGCGCAACATCGTGAAGGTGGCCAACCGCGACAAGATTGTGGTGGAGAAGAGCACGCTGCCGGTGCGCACGGCCGAGGCGATGGAGCACATCCTCAGCCGCCACCCCAAGTACCATTTCGAAGTGCTCTCCAACCCGGAGTTCCTCGCCGAGGGCACCGCGATAGCCGACCTGGAGAACCCGGACCGCGTGCTGATAGGCGGCCACCAGACGCCGCGCGGCAAGGCCGCTATAAAGGCCCTGGCGGAGGTGTACGCGACCTGGGTGCCGAAGGAGAGGATCCTGACCACCAACCTCTGGTCGTCCGAGCTTTCCAAGCTGGCCGCCAACGCCTTCCTGGCGCAGCGCATCAGCTCCATCAACTCGCTGTCGGCGCTGTGCGAGATCACCGAGGCCGACGTGGAGCAGGTGGGCAAAGCTATCGGCATGGACAGCCGCATAGGCCCCAAGTTCCTCAAGACCGGCCCCGGCTTCGGCGGGAGCTGCTTCAAGAAGGACATCCTGAACCTGGTCTACATCTGCGAGAGCTACGGGCTTAAGGAAGTGGCGGATTACTGGCGCCAGGTGGTGCTGATGAACGAGTACCAGCAGGAGCGCCTGGTGGGCAACGTCCTCAAGACGATGTTCAACACGCTGGCCAACAAGAAGCTGGCCGTGTTCGGCTTCGCTTTCAAGGCCAATACCTCGGATACGCGCGAGAGCCCGGCCATCGCCATCACGAAGATGCTGGCCGAGGAGCGCGCGCAGATAGTGATAACCGACCCGCAGGCCCTGCGCCACGTCAAAGAGGACCTGGGCGACCTGCCCAACGTGAAGACTTCCGCCGACCCCTACGAGGCCGCCAGGGACGCGGACGCCATTATAGTGCTGACCGAGTGGGACCAGTTCAAGGCGCTGGACTACGAGAAGCTCTATAAGGGCATGCGCAAGCCGGCGTTCCTGTTCGACGGCCGCAACATCCTGGACCACGCCAAGCTCCGCCGCATAGGCTTCGAAGTGAAGGCCGTGGGGAAGTAGTTCATATCGAGGCGAAACCTCGATAGGAGGCTTCGCCTCGATAGACCCGGAGCCCCGCCCGCAAGGCGGGGTTCCGCTTTTTAGGGGGGGGGCTTGAAATTTTCTGTTTTCCCTGCTATACTATCGGTATACCGATAATATTATCGGAATACCGATATGAAAAACTATTCTCTCCCGGAATTAAGGCTGATAATAGCTGACAAGGTCAGAGCCCTGCGGCGTGAGCGCCAGTGGACCCAGGCCCGCCTGGCCGGCTTGCTGGGGATTTCGCAGAATCGTCTGTCCGAAATAGAGCGGGGGGGCGGGTCTTTTACGGCCGAGCAGTTGCTGCTGCTCATCAGCACGTTCAATCTGCAGTTCGATTATTTTTCGGCCGTCCATGTGAAAGCTTTTGAGGAACTGCAGAACACACTGGCGCGGTTTGGCGCCGCGGACCTGCGGGAAAACGTCCTGCCGGGAGGGGTCGGGCGTGGTTTGAACGCGGACGAGGCGGTGCTGGAGGCCCTGATAGCGGCCGATTCTCCCAGGCAGGTGGCCGCCATCGCCCCGGTGCTGGTGGCGCAGGCCGGCAAATTCAGCCTGGGGCGCCTTAGGCTGCGCGCCGCGGAGGCCGGTTACGAGGCGAGGCTCGGTTGGGCGCTGGATAACGTGCTGGCGGCCATAAGGGAGGAACTTCCTTCGGTAAGCGGTCCGTGGCGGAGCCGGTACAGGCGGGCGTTGTTGCTGATCTCCTCGGCTTTGGCCGCCTGGCCTCCGCCTAAGGAAGGCGCGGAGGACATACTGGACCATGATATCCTCAGCGAGGAAAGCGCCGAAGAGGTTCGGGCGGAGCGCTCGCCTCTGGCGCGTAAGTGGGGTGTGGTCACGCGGATAACGCTCGAGGATTTTAGAAAGGCTTTGATAAGGGGCGCCCGTGGAAATTATTAGGGTGTTCTTTGCCGACTTGGACCGGGCCTGGCGGTTGCCGCGCGAGGGCCGGATACGGCTGCGGGTCATAGGCTCGGCGGCGCTTATGCTGGGCACCGGATATTCGCGCGGCACCAAGGACGGCGATATCCTGGAGACGGCGGACGTGACCGGGAAGGTCAAGGACGAGCTGGTGGTTTTGGCCGGCAAGGACAGCGCCCTCGCGGTTAAATACCACCTTTACCTGGATATAGTCGCCGGCGGCCTGCCTTTTCTGCCGCAGAAACCGGTCTTTAACCCGGTAAAGATCCCGGGGCTTAAGAATTTCGAGGTGTCGGCTTTGGACGTGACGGACGTGGTCGTAAGTAAGCTGCTGCGCTTTAACGCCAGCGATATCTCCGATATCCGCGCCATGGCCGAGAAGGGCCTGCTTAAAGCGGAAAAGCTGGCGGAGCGGTTCCAGTCCGCGGTGGACGCGTTCTCCATGGACGCGCGGGCCGAGGAACTGCCGAAATACGTGAAGAATCTGCATAGCGTGGAACGGGACTTCCTGGAGGTCCCGGCTTCCGATATCCGGCTTCCCGGCTGGTTGGAGTAGATCCCCCAATAAACGCTGCCCCAGTGTTCCTATCGAGGCGAAGCCTCGATAGGAGGCTTCGCCTCGATAAGGGCTTGAGCCTGTCCAGCGCTTTCAAATTTGGTAGAATTTAGGGGTCTGGAATGCAGGGTTTTATCGCTTTAGCAATTATTATCAAGGAGATACGTAAAAATGGCTACTAAAATCGGTATCAACGGCTTCGGACGCATCGGCAGGCTGGTCGCCCGCGCTATACTGGCGCGCACCGACGGTCAGCTGGAGCTGGTCGCCATCAACGACCTGACCGACTCCAAGACCAACGCGCACCTGCTGAAGTACGACTCCGTGCACGGCCGCCTGGACATGGAAGTGAAGGCCGTGGCCGACGACAAGATCTCCGTGAACGGCAAGGAGATAAAGGTCTTCAAGGAGAAGTCCCCTGCCGCCATCAACTGGAAGAGCGTGGGCGTCGACATCGTGATCGAGTCCACCGGCCTGTTCACCATCAAGAAGGACGGCGTGAACAAGAAGGGCAAGACCGTGGAAGGCGCCGAGAACCACATCACCAAGGGCGGCGCGAAGAAGGTCATTATTTCCGCTCCCGCCCAGGGCGAGGACATCACGATAGTGATGGGCGTCAACGACGAGAAGTACGACCCGAAGAACCACAGCGTGGTCTCCAACGCCTCCTGCACCACCAACTGCCTGGCGCCGTTCAC
>JAJZPL010000009.1 GCA_021811185.1 bacterium | reverse complement strand
TGTACTGTCTAGTTTAGATTGAAACATTTGAATTGGCAATTCTGTTGACACTTTTGGCCGGTTTCCAATTTATGAAAGCGCCACGGTTTTTAGGACACTTTCTGCTCTATCTAATGCGAATCGGATTTTTCACGCGAGAACCTGCAAGAAACTGAACCGTCTAAGAGCCGAGAAAGTGTCAACAGAATTAGCTTTCCAAATATGTGTCTATCAGGCTAGACGGGATATGGATCGCTTGGCGGGCCTCGGCCTGGCGGATCCCGAAAAAATATTCGGAAAGCTTTTGGATATCGGGGCTTTGCAGGAAAAGACCGGGCGGACCTGGAAGGGCGTTCTCGGAATGATCTTCTCCCCGAAGATAAGCCTGATCCCGGCTCAGCTGCAGGAGAAAGCGCTGAGTTCGATCGGCATCGACGCCGCCAGGCTTGGCCGCACCTCAATTTATTTTGTTTGGCCCGCGATGCTTGGGATATCATGGGGCATATGGCTCACGGTCGTCGGACCGGCAAAAGCCTTGCCGACTTCTCTTTCGGGCGCGGCGAACGGGCTTACGGTGTTCTTTCTGGCTATGGCAGGCAGCCTGGTGCATGAACTCGGGCATTCTTTCGCCGCTGCGGCTGCAGGGATAGGGCTGAGGCCGATAGGCTTTTCCGTCTACCTTATTTATCCGGCATTTTACACAAATGTTTCCGGCATAGATAAACTCGGTCTGAAAGCTAAGATCATGATAGATTGCGGCGGCTTCATTCTGCAGTCTGTTTTAATCCTGGGGCTTTTGCTGTTCTCCTCTTTGACCGGGAACGCCTCGGCCGCTGAGACCGTGCATTGGATAATAGCGATAATGCTTTTTAATATGAACCCATTTTTCAGAACGGACGGATACTGGCTTTATAAAGACACCTATTCTGAGCTGAAGCACAATCCCTGGGTGCGCGCTGTGCATTATGCGTATCTGCTGGCTTTTATGTTGTTTTCTGCTTACTTTCTCTGGTTCGTATTTATCAGGATCGAACGTATCTGGGGCGATCTGGTTCTCCTGGCGCAGTCCCCTTCATACTTTTTTTCAGGCGGTTATCGTGTTATTCTTGGAGCCTATTTTGTTTTTATCGGCCTGTCCGGAGGCTTGCGCCGTTTTCATGAGGGCCGCAGGGAATTTAATGATCTTATCGGGGTTTCAAGCGCTAAAGTATGAAGATGTTGTTTAAAATCCTGAAGTTGTGCGCCATAGGGACGGCGGCAGCCGCCTTGCTTTTTTGGGGGGCTGCACTCTTGATAGACCGGGCCGGGATAATGCCATTGCGCCAGATAATAGCCAGGTTCCGGTTCTCTCCGGAACGTGTATCCCGCAGCGCGGCGCTGCGGGATGTGGACGATTTCTTTTCCACACTTGAGCGTGTGCATCCGGATGTTGAAATTAACATAGGGCATGATGCTTATGTGAAAATGAAGCGTCAGACAATTGCCGAAGTTAATAATAAAAGCTCGGCGAACGGCAGTATGACGGTCCGGGACCTCGCTTATGTGCTTTCCTATTCCGCCGCGGCTATTGGCGACGGGCATACCAGAATAAACTATAGGTATGACATAGATACAACGGACGCAAAGAAGCGCTTCCTTCCTTTTGCGGTGGCCAGTAATGACGGCAGATTTGTTATTTCCCGGGATCCAGGCGGACAATTCGGTGGTGCGGAGATAATCGCGATAAACGGGACGCCATTCAAGGAATTCCTGCGGCCGGTTCTTGAGCACATCTCGGGAGAGACGCTTAAGTTCCGGGCTTATCAATTTGCGCGCGATCAATCTTTCTGGTCAGATTTCAGCGGGCTGTTCTCCGGACTTGGATCGTTCAATGCGGCATTGCGCTTAAAGGATGGGGCCATTAAAAAGGTCGGATTCAATACTGCGGACGCGGCTGGGACAGTTTCGGTTTGCAGTGGCACACAGGGTGGCGGTGTAAGTCTGGACGTTTATCATAAAGCCGGTGTAGGTTGGATAAGTTATGCGTCGTTCGATAATTCCGAGCAGCAGAAACAAGAAATTTCCGGTATTTTCAAGAGGTTGAGGACTGAAGGCATCCGCGATCTGGTGCTGGACCTCAGAGGTAATCTCGGAGGGGATTCCAGCATGGGAGATTTAATTTTCTCCTATATCTCACGGGAGAAGGTCACGCAGCTTAACGGCAAGATCAAGATATCCAAAGAGTTGCTCCGGGCGTTCCCTCGACTTAAGTATCTTAAAGCGCACCTGGGAGAGGTGGTTAATACGGACAGTGACAAAGGCGCAAGTCCGGTTCCGGAAGACTTTTTCTCCGGCAGGGTATATTTGGTCGTAGACAATGGATCCTATTCATCGGCAAGCGCCTTCGCGGCCGCGTTTCGAGACCACAAGATAGGGAAGATCCTGGGTTATGAGACTGGTGAGCCGCCTATAGCCTTTGGCAACGCTTTAAAGTTCTCATTGCCGCACAGCGGGATACGTTATACTGTGTCTGCGTGCAGGTATTTCCCCAGGAAACCCCTGCCCGGAGATGATAAACACGGGATCATTCCGGACATAGTGCTTAACGACACACTGCTGCGCCCATACGGAGGGCGTGTTAAAGATCTAGTTGTTGACAGTATCGTTAAGCGTCGGATGCAAAAAGACATGCAGCTATAATCGCTCTGGCCAGGCGCGCGGCCATGGGTGAGAGTCGGGTATGGTGACCCACGGAAAATCCGGCGGCAACGGCTTTTCCATGCAGACCATTACCACCGGCCACGGCCCCGAAAAATTCGCCCACCTCCCCTGGCTCAAAGTAACCGGCAAAGAGCCTCCCTGGGCAGGCTGACGGCCGGAACCATGGGGGAAACCGCAAAGAGGGCTTTCCGCCCTCTTTTTTCATTTCATACGAAAATAAATATTTTCATATGAAAACATTTACAGGCTTTTACCTTGTCCCGCTGCCGGGATAATTGCGCTTTCCCAATGATGGCAACGGCGCGGGAGTTGTTTTTTCGCTTCTGGCATAAAAATTGCTCTGTAGCGGGTGTAAGCAAAATCCAGGGAGGCAAAATGAACAACATACTCGACCTTCAGAAAGTGGAAACCGCGCAGGAAGAGGCCGTCAACAAGGACTGGAGCACGATCAGCAACGACTGCAACAACACTAACGGGAATTAAAGGAGAATAACATGAACGCTATACTCGACCTTCAGAAAGTGGAAACCGCGCAGGAAGAGGCCGTCAACAAGGACTGGAGCACGATCAGCAACGACTGCAACAACACTAACGGGAATTAAAAAACTAAAATAAGATGATTCCCGGCTCATGCGGGAAAGTTATCCGCGGCGATACTCAGGTGATCGCGGCGCGGCGGACGGGGACGGCTTGGACTTAACGGGGAACGGGCAAGATCAAAGGAAATGATATGAAAATCAAATATAAAATCGCGGGAGGAGTTCTGGCGGCGGGAATGCTGGCGCTGATCGTTTCGGTATCGGTGAACGGGAAGGTGACCAACGGCGGAACCTTCCCCGCCGGCGATCTTTCGGGCGTGTATTTCGGTTCCGGTGCCGGGCATATACGCATAGAGGGCGGAACGGGCGGCGCCGTGGAAGTTTCGCCCCTGGAAGCCGCGGGAGTCTGCGAGGTGACTTCGAAGGTCTCGGGGCGGACGCTCAAGATCGAAAGGAGCAACGACCATGACGGCGTGATTTCAAACTGCCTGATAAAAGTGCCGTCCAGGCTGGCGCTGGAGGTTTCGATGGCCGCCGGCAATCTGGATGTCAGCGGGATCTCCGGCCCGGTCTCCATTTCAAAGATCGCCGGGGACGGGACCCTTGCCGGTCTGTCGGGGCCTTTAACGCTGGATATGACCGCCGGGAACATGAGCGGCGATATAAACCCCTCCAAGTTGACTATCTCCGGCATCGCCGGCAAGATCAAACTGACGGGGCTTACGAGCGGCGCGTCCGTGGAGCGGGATTGCGGCGGGCTGGACCTCGCCTGGGCGACTACGCCCTCTTCGGAGATCAGGGTCAAATCGGATGGCGGCACAGCTACGTTCACTTTCCCTCCCGACGCCAAAATTAAGACGGAGTTGAGGACTAAGGAGAAGGGCAAGATCCGCAATGACTTCTCGGGGACGGACGGCACGCTTGTGTCGGTCACGATGTACGGCGGGGACGTAAATGTGGTGAAGGCGGCGAAAGCCAAATAACTCCTTCGGCCTTCCGGCCCCGGGTTTGCCGGGGCCCGGCAGCTGCGGTCCGGCGTGGGCAGTGCGGGATGAATATGAAAAAAGACAATCGCGCGTTTCAATCTTACATCGCGGCGGACCCTCGCTATTATGAGTCCATGGACCGTTACCCGTACTCCAAAGCGGACTTTCACGCGCCGACCGAAGCCAGGCTGGGCAGCGGCTGGAACGTAATCCGGAAGGGGGTCTGGCTTCACTGCAAACCTGACGCGGCAAGGCTCCAGTTGCAGGGCTGGAAGATACACCTGTCGGCCCGGCGCAAAGACGCCGAAGAGATATTGAAGCGAGCAGCGGATGTGCTTGTGCCGCGCGGCGTATCCTTTAAATTCCTGCTGGATAAGACCGTTCTCACTATGACTAACTCCAAGTCATGGGGAAGAGGCGGAGCCGGTAAATTTATAACCGTCTACCCCGCGGACAACAAGGAGTTCCTGGAGCTGCTGGAGGCTTTGGGGAAAGCTACCTCCGAGTTCAGCGGCCCGTATATATTGTCGGACAAAAGGTACAAAGAATATAAAGTCGTGTACTACCGCTATGGCGGTATTAAACTGAACACCGTGCTTGAAACGGACGGCCAGAAAACGCCGGTGCTGGTTTCACCTTCCGGAGAAAAGGTCCCGGATGTCAGGCACCCGTATTTCAGCCTGCCCGCATGGGTGGAGGATCTTTTCAAATCCGAAAAAAGCGGAGGGAAAGGTTTAAACAATGGGCGGTACAAGGTGGAGAGCTCCCTTGGTTTTTCTAATTCAGGCGGCGTTTATCTTGCCGTTGACGGGCAGAGCGGCCAAAAAGTGGTAGTTAAAGAGGCGCGCCCCTGGATAAATGAGTCCGCGCCGGAGCATGATATGGTCAGCCTTCTCGGCAAGGAACACCGGGTTTTGGAAAAAATAAAGGATCTCGGTATCGCGCCCGGCCCCGTGGAGTTTTTCCGCGAATGGGAGCACACTTTCCTGGTCCAGGAATATCTGGATAAATATATCTCGCTGGATAAATGGGCGGTCAGGAACGATATAGTGCTCCACGCCAGGTTTACCTATACCGAAGCCAGGGAATTTTTCCTGAAGTATATCGATATTTTCAGAAAACTCGCCGGCATAATCGAAAAATTGCACGGGCGCGGGATAATCTTCGGTGATTTCTCCGCTAATAACGTGATGCTGAACCCCGACTCGCTGGATGTCAAGATCATCGACTTCGAGGGCGCGCGGGAAAGCGGGGCCGCGAGCCCGGCCTGGTTCTTTACGCCCGGTTTTTCCGACCCGGCCAGGCCCCGCGGCAAGGAACTGTCGTTCGAGGACGACTATTACGCTTTCGGGGCGAACATGCTTTATGCCCTGGTCCGGGTAAACCAGATGGCCGGACTTAATCCGGGGATATCCGGAAAATGGCTGGACTGCCTGGTTACCGAATTTGGATTTCCGCCTGAACTCCGTCCCGTTATTTTAGGCCTTATGCATCCGGATCCGGCGGCAAGGATAAAGCCGGCCGAAGCGGTGCGCACGCTTGAAACGGCTGTAAAGGCTATGCGTGAAGGGCGGGAGATCATGCCGCTGAGGGTGGAGCCCAAAGGGGCCGGCTATTACGGCGGGCTTGCCGCGCAGATAGTCTCCCATCTGGAGTCGGTAGCGGATTATTCCCGGAAAGACAGGCTTTGGCCGGCCTTGCCCGAGGTGTTCGAGACTAATCCGCTTAGTATGGCGTATGGCGCCGCCGGGGTTTTAAAAGGCCTTAAAAACGCGGCGCCGGAAAAGATCTCCAGGCAAATGCTGGACTGGGTTTTAAATAAAGATATACAGGCTGAAAATTATCCCCCAGGTCTGCATGTGGGCATGAGCGGTATAGCGTGGGCGCTGCTTGATCTCGGTTTAAAAAAGGAAGCGGCTGAAGTGTTGGAAAAAACTACCGGACACCCCCTGCTTTACTCCGCTCCCGACATGTATAACGGTACCGCCGGCTGGGGAATGACCAACCTGCGTTTCTGGCTGGAGTCGGGGGATGCAAAATATCTTAATATGGCCGTTGAAGCGGGTAAAAAAATTATCGCCTCGGCCTCGGCTGAAAACGGAGGGATGTGCTGGAAGATATCCGGCAAATCCACCCCCGTAGGTTTCGCTTTCGGGGCTTCCGGTATTTCCGTGTTCCTTGCCTGCCTAAGCAAGGCGGCGGGCAGCGCGGAGTTCGGGGAGGCGGCGGAAAAAGCGCTCCGGTTCGATCTGAAACATGAGTTTTCCACTCCGGACGGCGGCCTGGCCTGGCCGGCAAACACCTCCCCGGACGGTCCCATCTATTTCTACCTGGAATCCGGCAGCGCCGGTATCGGCATGGCCTGTCTCAGGCTTTGGAAACTGACCGGAAAAAAAGAATATTCGGACCTGGTGGAAAAGATCTACATAGCCTGCGACAGGATCTATACGGTTTACCCGGGCAGGAGCAACGGCTTGGCGGGGATAGGCGAGTTCCTGCTGGACGCGTACAGGTTCACCGGGGAAAAGAAGTATATCGAGGCCGCGCGCAAAGTGGCGGCGGGGATAGAAAAATTCGGAGTCAAAGTTGAAAGAGGGCTGGCTTTCCCCGGCAACGGGCTTCTGCGCCTCAGTTGCGACTACGCCTCCGGTTCAGCGGGGATAGCGTCGTTCTTCCACCGGCTGGAGTCCGGCGGAGCCGCGGATTTCATGCTGGACGAATTGTTCTAAGGAAAACTTCTATGCTGAAAAATTTGCGGCGTATTGTCCGGCCATATACAAAACCGTTCGCGCTGGCACTGGCGAGCGCTATCTGCATGGACGCGGTCATGACTTTGCTTAACCCGCTCCTGCTGAAATATATCTTTGACGAGGGGGTTATAAAAAAAGATTTCCGGCTCTTCATGGGCGTAACTGTCGCCTTCATGATCCTGGCTACGGCGTTCAGGCTTTTCTCCCTGTGGAACGCGCTGTTCGTTCAAGGCCTGAAGAATAAGGTGCTTAAACGCCTGATCGGCAGCATGCTTGGCAGTTATTACCGGCTGCCTTACATCCAGGTGGTGAAAAATACCACGGGGTATTACACTTCCAGGATTTACGACGAACCTTTGTCGGCATCCTCGGCGGCAATAGATCTTTCCTTCTCGGTATGTTCCGCCGCTGTTTCGTTCGCGGTGGCGTTAGGCGTAATTATCTTCCTCTCCTTGAAGGCTACGCTTGCCCTGGCGTTGACAGTGCCATTCTTGATAATAATTTCCAACAGGTACCGGTCGGAAATAAAAAAGCACTCCAGGGATGAGAAAGAAGGCGAAGGTGAATTGCGCGGAGTGCTTAATGTCGCCGCGGAATCGTACCGTACCGTGAATATTTTCGGGCTGCAGGCCGCCGCGCTGGCGCAAATAAACGGGAGGTTCGATAAATATATAGCGAGCCTCAGCGGGCGCATAAAAAACAGCGCGAAACACAACACGTTCGCCACTATTTTCATGTCCTACGGGGAAATGCTGGTAATGATGGCCTGCGGTTACGCGATCCTGAAAGGCGAGATGAGCTTCGGCGGGTTCATGGCTTTTATGAACGCTTTCTGGCTGGCAGTGGGGAATATGAGGACGCTTGTGCAGAAAATACCGGAGCTGTCGAAAAATTCGATCGCATTGCAGAGGTTGACCGAGTTCGGCGCCGAAGCCGGAGCGGACGCCGCTGCCCTTGCGGTTGACGGCGCTATAAAGCTTGAGGGCGTCGGGTTCAGCTATGGCGATAAAAAAGTGTTCTCGGACCTTAGTTTCCGGGTGTCAAAAGGCGAGAAACTGCTGCTTAGCGGCAAGAACGGTTCCGGCAAATCCACGGTCGCCAATATCCTGTCCGGCTTTCTGTCGCCGCAAAACGGGAGGGCGGAAACGTTCGGGATAGCGCAGACCAGCGCCTGCATAGCGCCGCATACTTTCGTTCCCGGTTCAGTTAAGGACAATGTCGGGTATGACGGGCTGGACCAGGAGCAAAAGGTTTATCTGCACAGATTGGTGGAGGATTTCTCCCTGGCAGCAAGTCTTGAAAAGAATCCCGAGGAGCTTTCTGCCGGGCAAAAGAAGAAGGTTGAGGTGGTGATGGGGCTTATGAAGAAGGCCGGGTTGTACTTATTCGACGAACCGCTCGCGAATGTGGACGCGGAGAGTAAGAGCGGGATCATGCGGCATATTTTTGAGCGCTCTAAAAACAGCGCGCTTATCGTTATCATGCATGGGGACGAAGAGTTCCACTCGCAGTTCGACCACTTAGTGGCGCTGTCTTAACGCCGTTTACCATCAAGACCCAGGCGCGCCTTGCCGGGATTGGCATAAAAAATGCTCTATAGCGTGCGTGAGCGGGCTGTACCAGTTAAGCAGGGGTAGGGCGGCCCGCTCCAAAATTTCTAAGCGGTTTAACGGGGGGTAAGTCGGCGCGGCAGGGGTTTCCCGGGCGCGGCTGATGGTTAAGAAGCCTTGGCGAGCGCGGAAACCGTGCCGGCTATCTCGTCCGCCGCGGCGGTCATCAGGGCCAGCATTTCTTTTTTCTCGGCGGGGGAGCAGTCCTTGTAAAGCTCGGCCGCGCTCTTGAGGCTGGCGCATTTGGATTTAAGGTCGTGCAGGAGCTTGGTAGCGTCGGGAGCGGTCATTTTTCCTCCATCTCGAACCCGCTCTTCTTGAGCGTGGCGTAAAGCAGCCTGGTGGAAATTTTCAGGTCCGCCATGGTCTTGGTCTTCTTGCCTTTGTTCTCCGCCAGGTTGCGCATGATGATCTCTGCGGCGGTCCTGTCCAGCGCGGCTTCCAGGCCGTGCTGCAGGGCGTACGCGTAAATGTTCCCGTCGCCGGCCTCGGCGCGCGGGCTTTCCTGCCCTTTCAGGTGCTTCTTCACCGCTTCGGCGTCCACGCGGCCGCCGGCGCCGCTGGAGAGCAGGTCCACGAACTTCTTGAGCTCGCGCACGTTGCCGGGCCAGGCGTAATTCTCCATGAATTCCCTGGCCTCGGCCGTGAACGAGAGGCGCTTGCCGCCCTTGGTGAAATGCTGGATCAGCGGGAAGATGTCCGCCTTGCGGTGCGAGAGCGGCTTGAGCTTGATGGTGAAGCCGTGCACGCGCTGGAACAGGTCGAAGCGCATCTTGCCCTGGGCTATCAGCGCCTGCGGGTCTTCCAGCGTGGCGCTGATGATGCGGAACTCGGAATGCTCGGGCTTCTCCGAGCCCAGCGGGTAGAACGAGCGCTCCTCTATGGATTTCAGCAGCTTCATCTGCATGTTCAGGCTCATGGTGCCGATCTCGTCCAGGAACAGCGTGCCTTTATGCGCCTCCAGCAGGCGGCCCTTGCGGTGGTCGCCGGCGCCGGTGAAAGCGCCTTTCTTGTAGCCGAACAGCTCGGCCTCCAGCAGGTCCTCGGTGTACGCCGAGCAGTTGATGGAGACGAAAGCGCCCTCGCGGCCGGAATGCTCGTGCAGTACCTTGGCCAGCGAGGTTTTGCCCGTGCCCGACGGGCCCAGGATCAGGATAGGCAGCTCGGTGGGCGCGTACTTTAGCGCCTCCGTCGCGGCGGCGCGGGTTTCGGCGTCCTCGGTGATGAAGGCCGAGGTGAAAATGTCGGCGGCGCCGGCGGCCTTGCGGTTCTGGACGAACTTGCGCAGGATATCCCCGACGTTCGACTCTTCGTTGCCCTTGGCGTAGAAGTCCGCCGCGCCCAGCTCGTAGGCGCGGTCTATGGTCGCGTCCGAGTCCGAGCTGGAGACTACCACGGCGTGGATGCCCTTGGCCACGGCCGGCTGGATGGCCTTGAGGCCGGAGTAGTCGTCGTCCGGGCCCAGCATCAGGTCGAAAAAACCGATGTCGTATTTTCCCGTCTCTATTTTCTTGAGCGCGGTCTTGAGATCGCCGGCTATGTCCACGTTATGGGCGGAAAGATGCGACGCCATCACTTTCTGCGCCAGCTTGTCGTCTTCGAGCACCAGGATATTGAGCTTTTCCATGGGTTCCTTTTCGGGCGAGAAGAATATTTTCAAATGAAATGATTTGTCCCCTGCCCCAATTATACAGAAAATAGGGGCCGCAGTGCCGCATATGGAAGAGGGGCCGGCGCGGATTATTGGCATTAAAATTGCTCTTTATTGTTAGTAATGGTTATAATAACCGGGCGGTCAAAGGGAATCCATATGAAATTTACCGGTCACAAACTGATACTGTCCACAGGCACAAAAACCTCGGCCGCGCTGAGGGGCGCGCTGAAGCTGGCGCATATGGCGGCCATGTCCGAAGAGGAGTTCGAGAAGGAACTGGCCGCGGTGGAGGGGAACCGGTTCTTCCAGCTGCTTAAGAGCTCCGGCGCCATGAACCTGGCGGAATTCCCTTCGGCCCGTTACGCCGCGCGCAAGTACGCCGGCTACGGGCTTAAACTTTCGGGCGGGGACCTGCCGGAACTGGCGGACGGCAAAGGCGACCTGGTGGGTATGATACAGGGCATAGGCCAGGAGAAGTTCGAGGCCTGCTTCCTTAAAGACGCCGTAATGAGCGACGTGGAGCGGGCGGAGGAATGCGACATTACGGTGCAGGACGCGGAACGCCTGCGCGATTTTGTGAACCGGGCTTTCATCCAGGCCGAGTTCGAAGGGGCGGCCCCCGCCCCGGCGGCGAAAGTTTTCAGCGCTGTGGCCGGCATCGAGATGGTCGAAGGCGCGCCGGTGCTGGCCTTCTTCCACCGCGAGATCTGGAAAGGCCGCTACAAGGTGGACGGCGACAAGCTGGCGGAGCTGCTGCGCGGTCTGCCGGACTCCGAGAAGACCGGCATCGAGAAGGTGATCAAGCGCCTGGAGTTCGCCGACAAGCGCAAGACCACGCTGTACCGCGCGCTGGAAATCCTGATCAGCGTGCAGGCCGACTACCTCGCCACCGGCGAGCCTGGCCGCCGCCGCCCGCTCTCGCAGAAGACGCTGGCCAAGAACCTGGAAGTGCATACCAGCGTGCTGAACCGGCTGGTCTCCAATAAATCCATCCAGATGCCCTGGGGGATGGAAGCCCCCATGACCGTGCTGCTGCCGAGTTCCAAAGAAGTGAACCTGGAGCGGCTTTACGCGCTGGCCGTGGAGAACCCCGCGCTGAGCGACGAGAAACTGCGCGGGGAACTAAAAGCGCGGCACGGCGTTGACCTTTCCCGCCGTTCGGTGGCCCAGTACCGCGCCGACCTGGCCCTATCCGCCGCCGGCGGCAGGTAAATACTTTTTGGGATTTGCCCGCCTTTGTTATAATGCTTTTATAACAAGGGGGACTTGATTCTTTATGAAAAAAATAGCCATGTTCATAGCTTTCAAGGGTTTCCGCGACGAGGAGTACAGCGAGCCGAAGAAGGTGCTGGAGGCCGCCGGGCACAAGGTGGTGACCGTTTCCACCTCGCTCGGCACAGCCAGCGGCAAGTTCAGGCTTACCGCGCAGGTGGATAAGACCGTGGACGAGATAAACCCCGCGGATTACGACGCGCTCACGCTGGTGGGCGGGCCCGGCGCGCTGGGCGACCTGGACACCCCGGCGGTGCACGCTATCTTTAAAAAAGCCATGGAGCTCGGCAAGGTGGTGGGTTCCATCTGCATCTCGCCGGTGGCGCTGGCCCACGCGGGGCTGCTCAAGGGCAGGACTGTGACCTGTTTCCCCGACGGGGCGGCGGAAGTGGAGAAGAGCGGCGGGAAATGCACGGGCGCCGAGCTGGAGGTGGACGGCAAACTGATAACCGCCAACGGCCCTGTCCCCGCCAAGCGGTACGGGCAGGCTTTGCTTAAAGCGCTTTGAAGAGTTTTTTGAAGTCGCGCCAGAAACCCGGGTATGATTTGTTCACGCAGCCCGGGTTTTTTATTTTCAGGCCGGGGCAGGCCGTGGAGGCGGCGGCGGCCGCCATGGCGATGCGGTGGTCGTTGAAAGTGTCGACGGGCGCGGCGGCTTTGAACTTCGCCTGGCCGGTTACGGTAAGCGAACCTTTGGCGTAGGAAGCTTTCACGCCGAGGGCGGCCAGCAGCGCCAGCGTGCTTTCTATCCTGTCGGATTCCTTCGAGCGCAGTCCCTCTATACCGCTTATAACGGTTTTCCCTTTCGCCCGCGCGGCCACTACCGCCAGCAGGGGGATCTCGTCAATCATGGCCGGGATCTCCGCCGGGGTAACGCGGATGCCTTTAAGTTTGGAAGGCCGTACTTCCAGGCTGCCTTCGGGTTCGGGGAAGGTGCCGCCGACCTTAAGGCTTATCTTGGCGCCCATCTTTTGAAGCGCGCGGATGAAGCCCAGCCGGGTCTGGTTGAGGCCGCAGGCGTTGAGCGTGAGCGGCTGGCCGGAGAGCAGCGCGGCGGCTATGAAAGGCGCGGCCGAAGAAATGTCCCCCGGCACGGTTACCGGCCTGGCGGTGAGCGGCCCGGGGCCGATGTCGGTGCGGCGGGGCGCCATCTTTATGTCCGCGCCCATCAGCGCCAGCAGGCGTTCGGTGTGGTCGCGGGTCTGGAATTTTTCTTTTATCTCGGTGGGGCCGGCGGCCTGGAGCCCGGCCAGCAGCAGCGCGGATTTTACCTGCGCGCTCTCTACTCCGGAGATCTTGGCCCCGCGCAGCGCCGCGGGCTTTATGGAGACCGGCAGCAGGCCGGAGTTCGTGCCTACCTTGGCGCCCAGCTTGGCGAGGGCTTCGGCCAAAGGCCGCATCGGCCTTTTAAGGAGCGAGCCGCGCCCGGTAATTTCGGAAGGGAAAGGCCGCCCGGCGAGCAGGCCGGCGAGCATTCTGGCCAGCGCGCCGGATTCGCCGGCGTCCAGCGGGCCGGCCGGCTGCCGCAGCCCTTCCGGGCCTTCGCCGGTCACCAGCAAAGCGCTGCCGTCCCTGGCCGTCCTGACGCCGAGCGCCGCCAGGCAGCCGAGCGCGGCTTCGGTGTCCTCGCAGCTCAGCGGGTTCTCGATGCGCGCGCCGCCCCGGGCCAGGGCCGCCAGCAGCAGCGCCCTTATGGTCATGGATTTATCCGCCGGGGGCGTGTAGCTCTTCATTTCTTCTTGAGGTAGTCCAAAGCTTTAAGGTAGGAGGCCGCGCCGCCGCCTTTAAATTGCGCGAGGCAGACCGGCTTTATCACGGAGACCTTCCTGAAAGGCTCGCGCTTGGAAATATCGCTGAGGTGCACCTCCACGGCGGGAAGGGCCAGCGCGGCTATGGCATCGCGGATGGCGTAGCTGTAATGCGTGTAGGCGGCCGGGTTGATCACCAGCGCGTCGGCCCAGGCCGCGTGCGCGGTGAGCAGGTCGATGATGGCGCCTTCGCAGTTGCTCTGGAAGATCCGGACTTTCACGCCGAGCGCGGCCGCGCGTTTTTTTATGCGGCAGTTCAGCTGCGCCAGGGTTTCGGCGCCGTAGATCTCCGGCTGCCTTTTGCCCAGCAGGTGAAGGTTCGGGCCGTGGATGACCAGGATGTTCATTTGAGCGCTCCCTCGAAGGCCTTTTTCAGGATGGCCGGCTTCAGGTCCTCCGCCGCGCGCAGGCGGCCGGGGCCTTCGGCGAGCAGAAAGCGGTTGGCGGCGCCGCGCGCCTTCTTGTCGCGCGAGACCAGCGAGAGGAACTGCCGGAAGTCGCGCCGTACCGCGCCGGCGGGCGGCAGGCGCAGCGCGTCTATCAGCGCGTCGGCCTTGTGGAAAGCGGCTTTGCCCAGCAGGCCTTTCTCGCGCGAGGCTATAAGGGCGAAGCGCAGACCCCTGGCCACGGCCTCTCCGTGCGGCAGCCTGCCGCCGGCCATAGCCTCGAAGGCGTGTCCGGCGGTATGGCCGAAGTTCAGCCTTTCGCGCAGGCCGCTTTCGTCGCGCTCGTCCTTGGCGACCAGCTTGATCTTATAGGCGGCGCAGGCGCTGACGCAGGCGGTCAGGGCGCTCTTGTCGCCGGCCAGGGTTTTAGAGAGGTTCTTTTCCACCACGCGGCGCAGCGCCCCGGGGCCGATCATGGCGTACTTTACCAGTTCGCCCGCGCCGGAGCGCAGCTCGGAGTGCGGCAGCGAGTCCAGGAAGGCCGTGTCGCACACGGAGAGCGCCGGCTGGTGGAAGGTGCCGGCGATGTTCTTGGCGCCGGCCAGGTTCACGGCGGTCTTGCCGCCGAGCCCCGCGTCGATCTGCGCCAGGAAAGTGGTGGGCACGCTGACCCACGCTATGCCGCGCATGTAGATGGAGGCCGCGAATCCGGCCAGGTCCGTAACCGCGCCGCCGCCCGCGGCTATGATCAGCGAATTGCGGGAAAAGCCATGTTCGAAAAGAAAGGCGGCCAGCTCGCCGGCCTGCTCCAGCGTCTTGGCTTTTTCCGAGGGCGGCAGCCAGAAGTAAAAATGGTGGCCTTTTTTCTCCGGGAAAAGCGCGAGCGCCCTGGCCCTGAGGCTGGGCGGCGCGTCGGTGCCGGTCACCAGGCACACCTTGTCGACCCCGTTGAAGATCTCCGGGAAGTCCGCCGGGATGTTTGCCATGCCGCGGCCCAGCGCCGCTTTCACCGTCTTCGAATCGTTGACCGTATAGCTGAAGGTTTTCATAGTTTTATCGCTTTCTTTATTTTCGCCGCGGTCCGGGCGGGCGTGAGACCTGCGGTGTTTATGGTTATGTCCGCCCTGCGGTAGAAAGGCAGGCGGGCGGCGTAAAGTTTTTTGGCGCGCGGGCCGGCGGCGGCCCAGGCGCCTTTAAGCAGCGGCCTCGTGCCCGCTTCCGGCTTAAGCCGTTTCTCCAGTTCGTTCCAGGGGCAATGGAGGAAAACCGTTATGCCGGAGGCCGCCAGCGCGCCTTTCCACCTGTGGGAAGGGTAGATCCCGCCGCCCAGCGCTATCACGCGCCCCCGGCCCGCGGCCAGTTCTTTAACGCAGGCGGACTCCAGCTTGCGGAAAGCCGCCAGCCCGCGTTGCTCAACGATGGCGGAGACGGAGTTCCCGGCCTTCTTCTCCGCCAGCGCGTCGCTGTCGGCAAGAGGCCGGCCCAGCGCGCGGGCGAGCAGCTTCCCTGCGGAGGTTTTGCCCGCGCACATGAAGCCGGTCAGGAAGATGTTCCTTACAGCCGGCGCAGGATCTTTTGTGTTCTTTTTCGCCATTCGTCCACCCGCGTTCTTATCTCGCCCAGGGAGTCGCCGCCGAATTTCTCCAGCACGGCGCCGGCCAGCTCCAGCGCGGCCGCGTTCTCGGCTATCACCGCCGCCGCGAAGACCGCGGTGGTGTCGGAGGTGGCGGAGCTGGAAAGTTTTTTACGGAAGCTCTTGAGGTCCGTGGAGGGCGAACCTCCGGGCAGGCCCGGCACCGGCTTTACCGCGCAGCGCACGCGCAGGACCCGGCCGTTGGTCATGCCGCCGTCCAGGCCGCCGGAAAGCCCGGGGTCCAGGGAAGCCGCTTTGCCGCCGAGCGCGGCCAGGCTGAAGCCGCCTCCTATCTCGAAACCTTTTACGCCGTTTATGCCCAGCAGCGCCGCGCCGAGGCGCGCGCCCAGCCTGCGGTCTCGCTGGCCGAAGCCGCCCAGCCCGGCGGGCAGGTTCTCCACGGTAAGTTCGAAGATCCCGCCCAAGGTATCGCCGGCTTTGCGGGCGCGCAGGATCTCCGCCGCGGCGCTCTCCGCCGTGAGCCGGCCGAGCTCGCCGAGGCTAAGCACGCGGGAATTGACGCCGACGTCCAGCATTTCGAGGAAGCGCAGCGCGAAGGCGCCCAGCGCCACGCCGGCGGCGGTTTCGCGGGCGCTGGCCCTTTCGCGGATCAGCGAGGCGTTCAAAGTGTCGTACTTGAGCATGCCGGCCAGGTCGGCGTGGCCGGGCCTGGGCAGGCTGGAGGCGGGCGGCAGCGCGCGGCCTTTGTTGGCGATCAGCACGCTGATGGGGGCGCCGGTGGTAAGCCCGGCGGCCACGCCTGAAATTATTTTGAACTGGTCGGTCTCCAGGGCCTGGCGGGCGCTGCGGCCGGGTGCCTGGCGGCGGCGCCTGAGCTGGGCCTCTATCAAGGCCGGGGTTATTTTGACTCCCGCGGGGAAGCCTTCCAGAATGCCGGTGAGATATTCGCCGTGCGATTCCCCGGCGGTAAGGTGTCTTAGCATCAGTCCCCCATTAGAAGCTGCTTCCTGAAAAGCCCGATGGCTTCACGGTTAAATTTTACTATATCCCCGCCCGGCAGGCCCGTCCAGAATTTAAGCGAGAGGGAAGCCTGCCTCACCAGCACCTCGAGCCCGTCTATGGTCCCGGCCCCGGCCGCCCGGGCCGCGGCTATGAATTCCGTGCCAGCGGGCGCGTAGGCCAGGTCCAGGCAGACCGTGCCGCGCCCCGGGGTACAGGGCGGCCTGCCGGGCTGGTACATGCCCAGCGGCGTGGCGTTCACCAGGATGCCGGCGGCAGCCGAGGGGGCGGAGAATTCAGCGTCTGAAAAAATAGTACGGGGGAAAGCCGCGCCCAGCCTGCCCGCTATTGCGGCGGCCGCGGCCCGGTTCCTGGCGTTGAAGGTAACCGAAGCCGCGCCCGAACGCCCCAGCGCCCAGCCGGCCGCGGCGGCGGCTCCGCCGGAGCCGAAGACCACGGCGGCTTTGCCGGCCGTCTCCGCGCCATGTTCCTCAAGGGCTTCGCGCACGGCGCCGGCGTCGGTGTTGAGGCCTTCCAGGCCCGCTTTCCCGAAGCGCGCCGCGTTGACGGCGCGGATCTCGCGCGAAGCCGGGTCCGCCTGGGCCAGGAGCGAAAAAACGGCTTGTTTGTGGGGGAGGGTAACGTTGAAGCCGGCCCAGCCTCCGGTCTTCAGCGAGGCTATTACGGCCGCCAGTTCGCCGGCGCCGCATTCGCGCAGCTCATAGGTTATGGCCGCGCCCGTGAGCCCCGAGAAGATGCGGAAGATCCCGGGGGAAAGGGATCTGGAAAGGGGCAGGCCGATCAACCCCGCTTTGTAAGTTTTAGTCGCCACGTTATTTGCCGGTAAGGTTCCGGAAGGCCTCGATAGTAAGGGTCTGCCGGCCGTCTACCCTGGCCGCGAGCGGGTAGGAGCTCGCTTCTATAAGCAGGCCGTCAGCGCCGGCGCGCAGCGCGGCCTTGGCCAGCGCGGCGGCGGCCAGCCTGTCGCCGGAAATATGGCTGGGGTCGGCCAGTACCGGCAGGCCGGTAAGTTTTTTCGCCTCGCGCAGCATTTTAAGGTCGAGGCCGGCGGGGCGGGAATCCCCGCGCTCGCATAGGATCAAATTCTTCGTGCCGTGTTTGAGCAGGTATTCGGCGGAGAGCAGCCAGTCGCGCAGCGTGGCGTTCATGGCGCGCTTCAGCAGCACCGCGCGGCCGGAGGCGCCGGCTTCTTTCAGCAGTTCGTAGTTGCGCATGTTGCGCGCGCCGATCTGCAGCACGGCGCATACTTTCGCCAGCCGCGCTACCTGCCGGGTATCGGTGGCTTCGGTGACCAGCGGCAGGCCGGTAATCTTGGCGGCCCGCGCTATGATCTTCAGACCGGGCCAGCCGATGCCCTGGAAGGCGTAAGGCGAGGAGCGGGGTTTGAACAGCGCCGCGCGCAGCGCGTGCGCTCCGGCGGCCTTCAGTGCGACGGCGGAGGCCAGGTAGGAGTCCAGGTCCTCCACGGCGCAGGGGCCGGCAATGAAAACGGGCTTGGCTCTGAAATCGAGCGGCGTTCCCGCCAGGGGGCGGTCCTTGCGGCAGGCCAGCGGGCAGAGTTCCTCCCGCGAAAAAACAACTTCCGCCGCGCCGGGAAGGTTTTCCATGCGCGGGGCCGCGTCGGCGGCTTTTTCCGCCGGCAGGCCGGAGACTGCCAGGCCTCCGGAGACGGCTTTGAAGCGGGCGCGGGGGAAAAGCCCGGCTAACGCGGCCAGCAGGGCGCGCCGTCCGGGCGGTCCGAGGTGTTTCGCAAGGCGTATGATCATTTGGCGACCTGCAGTTTTTTCGATTGTTTTATTATTTCGGAGAAGACCGCGCCGGCGCCGGCGGCGTAGCTCTTCATTCCAACCGCGCGGCGGGCGTTCGCCAGCACGCGTTTTTCGCGGGCGCGGTCGGTAACGGTCTTCTTCAGGCCTTTAAGGGAGACCGCCAGCGCGAAACGACGGGCCAGCAGGGCGGCTATCCGCCTGTCCAGCAGGTCTATTTTGGCGCGCGCGGCGGCAAGCTTATCGGTCATCATATAGAATTCTATTAAAATACGATTCATAATAAAATAAAATATCATTATGGCCGAAAACCTGGAGCTCAAGGACATTACCAATAAGATAGCCGCGCTGGAGGAATCTCTCGCCGGGCTGGCCAAGCTTTACGACCTAGAGGACAAGCGCGCCACTCTGCGCGAGAAGGAAGCCGCCTCGGGGGCCGGGGATTTCTGGGACGACGCGGCGAAAGCCCAGCTCCACCTGAAGGAGCTCAACGACCTGAAGAAAGGCGTGGACCTGCTGGATTCCGTGGGCCGCGAGATAGAGGATTTCAAGGTGCACTTCGAACTGGCCAAAGACGCCGGCGACCTTTCCGAGCTGCCGGTCATCATGGAAGGCCTGCGGGCGGTGGAGAAAAAGCTGTCCGTGCTGGACTTCGAGCTGAAGCTGGCCGGGCCCATGGACAAGCTGGACGCCATCATCACCATCCACGCCGGCGTGGGCGGCACCGAGGCCTGCGACTGGGCGGAGATGCTGCTTAGGATGTACACCCGCTGGGCGCAGAGCAAGGGCTTTACGTTCTCCATTACCGACATGCTGAAAGGCGAAGAGGCCGGAGTGCGCGGCGTTACCGCCATTGTCCGGGGCCGCTACGCCTACGGCTACCTGAAAAGCGAGATCGGCGTGCACCGCCTGGTGCGCATCTCGCCCTTCGACGCCGCCAAGCGGCGCCACACCTCTTTCGCCTCCATCGACGTGCTGGCCGACATCAACGACCAGATCGAGATAAAGGTGGAGGACAAGGACATTAAACTGGACACCTTCCGCTCCGGCGGCGCCGGCGGCCAGAACGTGAACAAGGTGGAAACGGCCGTCCGCCTCACCCATATCCCGTCGGGCATAGTGGTGGCCTGCCAGATAGAACGCTCCCAGCACCAGAACCGCGAGACCGCGATGGCCATGCTGAAGGCCCGGCTCTACGAGATAGAAATGGACAAGAAGCGCTCGGAGATGGAGCGCCATTACGACGCCAAGGGCGACATAGGCTGGGGCCACCAGATCCGCTCCTACGTCTTCATGCCGTACCAGCTGGTGAAGGACATGCGTACGGACTACGAAACCTCGCAGATCGACACCGTGATGGACGGCGACCTGGACCCTTTCATGCGCTCCTACCTCACCTGGGCCGCGGCCAACAAGAAGAAGTAATGTTCACCGAAACCCACGCCCATCTTAACGACAAAGCCTTCGACCAGGACCGGGACGCCGTGATGGACCGCGTCCTGAAGTCCGGTGTGACCAAGGTCGTGGAGATAGCCTGCGCCCCTTCCGAGTGGGCCGCGGGGGAAGCCTTCTGCGCCGCCCGCCCGGAGACCCTGCGCTGCGCCTTCGGCGTGCACCCGGAATATATCAAAGACCTTAAACCGGGCTGCCTGCCGGAACTTGAGAAGTACCTGGCTAAGCCTTGCGCCGTCGCGCTGGGCGAAATAGGCCTGGATTACTGGTGGGAGCCCGCCCGCCGGGAAGAACAGCTGGCCCTGCTGGCCGAACAGCTCCCGCTCTGCGCCAAATACGGCAAGCCAGCCGTCTACCACGCCAGGAACGGCAAAGAGGGCCAGAACGCCTACGCCGAGCTGCTTGAAGTTTTAAAAAATAAATGGACCTACAGCCCCGCCGGGAAATTCCGCGGCGTGCTCCACTGCTTCTCCGGCAGCTGGGTCGACGCAAAAACCGCCCTCGGCATGGGCCTCGCCCTGGGCGTCAACGGCACCTTCACCTACAAGAACAACCACGACCTCCGCGACACCATTAAAAAAGCCGGCGCCGCCAACCTCGTGCTTGAAACCGACTGCCCGTACCTGCCGCCCCAGTCCGCCCGCGGCAAACGCAACGATCCCTCTTATATCCCCGAAATAGCCGCCATGGTCGCCACCCACCTAGGCCTCGGCAACACCGCCCTGGCCGAAACAACCACCGCCAACGCCATGGAACTCTTCGGTAACTTCTAGCGCGGCCGGCCGGTTTTTTTCAGTGAAATGAGGGAAGGGGATGAAGAGCCGGTAATAGAAGATTTTACGGAGAGCTCGGTCGGAGGGGCGGACAGGGGGACCGGGTTAGCAAAACCCTCGTGAGGCTCCGGCTTGCGTAAGCGCCGGAGCCGAATGTGGAGTGAGGCCACGGTGTGGCCGAACGCGTTTTGCGTTCCGGTCCCCCTGCCCGCCCCGACTGGGCATCTTGCGGTTTATTAAACTTGGATTAGGAAAAATTATGATCTCGAACAATGAAATGAAAAAACTGCTGGCGGAGCGCATCCCCGTCTTCGACGGCGCCATGGGTACCTACCTCCAGACCTTCGGCCTCAAAGAAGCCGACTACGCCGGCCACGAAGGCCTCAACGAGATCCTCTCCGTAGCAAAACCGGAGATAATCCAGAAAGTCCACGAAGACTACCTCGCCGCCGGCGCCGACTTCGTGGAGACCAACACCTTCGGCGCCAACGCCGCCGTCCTCGCCGAGTACGGCCTCGCCGCCCGCGTCCGCGAATTCAACCTCGCCTCGGTAAAGCTCGCCCGCGCCGCCGCCGACAAATATTCCGCCTCCGGCCATAAAAGATACGTAGCCGGTTCCGTAGGCCCCACCAACAAGGCCCTCTTCGTCACCGGCGGCCTCTCGTTCGACGACCTCCGCGCCATCTACCTCGAGCAGCTCACCGCGCTGCTCGACGGCGGCGCCGACATCCTGCTGCTGGAGACCGCGCACGATATCCTGAACCTCAAGGCCGGCCTCGCCGCCGTGCGCCAAGCCTTCAAAAAGACCGGCCTCGAGGTCCCCGTGGTTGTCTCCGCCACCATGGACGCCAGCAACAAGATGCTCTCCGGCCACGACGCCGAAGCCTTCTACGCCGCCGTGGAACACTTCCCGCTGGCCGCCATAGGTTTCAACTGCTCCACCGGTCCCGAGGGCCTGCGCCTGCGCCTGGAGCGCCTGTCCGCCCGCGCCCAGTTCCCCGTTTTCGCCATGCCCAACGCGGGCATGCCCGACGAGAACGGCCGTTACCTGGAAACCCCGGAAAAATTCGCCTCCGTGATGGGGAGCTTCGTGAAGGGCGGCCTGCTGAACCTGGCGGGAGGCTGCTGCGGCACCAACCCGGCGCACATAAAGGCCCTGGCCGAAGCCGTTAAGGGCGTAAAGCCCCGCGCGCTCTCCGCCGCCGCCCCCTGGGTGGTCTCCGGCGTGGAGGCCCTGTTCTATGACGAGATAGAGCCCCCGGTGATGGCCGGCGAGCGCAACAATTCCATAGGCTCCAGGAAGTTCCGCGACATGGTGGCCGCCGGCGACTGGGACGGCGCGCTGGCGCTGGGCAAGGCCCAGGCGGCCGCCGGCGCTCACGTGCTGGACGTGTGCCTGGCCAACCCCGAAAGGAACGAGCTGGAAGACGTTAAGACCTTTCTGCCCCGCCTGACCAAGTCCGTGCGCCTGCCGCTGATGACCGACACCACCGACCTGGCCGTGATGGAAGAGGCGCTTAAGACCGCGCCGGGCAAGGCGCTCCTCAATTCCGTAAATTTCGAGTTCGGGCCCGAAAAGCCGCGCGCCGCCGCCGAGCTGGTGAAAACCTACGGCGCCAAGCTGGTGTTCGGCTGTATCGACGAGGATAAGGCCCACGGCCTGCCGCTGGACGCGGAGCGCAAGGTGGCCATAGCGCGCCGCGCCTACGCTTTCCTCACCAAGGAGTGCGGCCTTAAGGCCGAGGATATCGTATTCGACACGCTGGTGTTCCCGGTAGCGGTGGGCGGCGAGCACGCCCGCACCGGCGAGGAGACCATAAAGGCTATCGCGACCATAAAGAAAGAGTTTCCCGGAGTTAAGACCATCCTGGGCGTGAGCAACGTCTCTTTCGGCCTGCCGCCAGCTTCCCGGGAGGTGCTCAATTCCGTGTTCCTGCACCACGCCGTCAAAGCCGGGCTGGATATCGCCATAGTGAACATCGAGAAGCTCAAACGCTACGCCGCCATCTCCGACGAGGAAAAAGCGCTGGCCGACGACCTGATCTTCGCCCGGAAGCCGGACGCGGCGCAGGCCTTTGCGGCCCGCTACCGCGACGCCAAGAAGGGCGCGGCTGTCCCGGCGGCGCAAGACGCCCCGCCGGCCGAGAAGCTGCGCCTCGCCGTGCTGAACGGCACCCGCGCCGGCATAGCCGAGGCCGTGGCAGCCCTGCTCGTCGACACTTCGCCGCTGGACATCGTGAACGGGCCCATCATGCAGGCCATGGCCGAGGTGGGCAAATGCTTCTCCGCCGGGGACCTGATCGTGACCGAGGTGCTGCAGAGCGCCGAGGCCGCCAAGGCCGCGGTGACCGCGCTGGAGCCCGCGCTGAAGGCGCAGAAGGCCCCCAAGCGCGGCAAGCTGCTGCTGGCCACGGTGAAGGGCGACGTGCACGATATCGGCAAGAACCTGGTGGGCATAATTTTCGAGAGCAACGGTTACGAGGTGGAAGACCTGGGCGTGAAGGTGGCGCCCGAGGACGTAGTGGCCGCCGCCGTAAAATCCCGCCCCGACCTCATCGGCCTGTCCGGCCTGCTGGTGCGCTCCTGCGAGCAGATGACCATTACCGCGCGGGAGCTGGCCGCCGCCGGGATCAAGGCCCCGCTGCTGGTGGGCGGCGCCGCCCTTACCGAAAAGTTCACCGCCAACAACATCGTACCGGTCTACCCCGGCCAGGTTTTCTACGCCAAGGACGCCATGGAAGGCCTGAATTACGCGCTTAACCTGGGGGTCGGGAAGTGACCGAAGGGAAATACCGCCCCGACGATATTCCCGTTCCGGGGGATCTGGAGCGGCACTTCGTGGAGCCGGCGCTTGCTGAATTGTTTGAAAACATGGACGAAGGTTTGTTCAACCTGCGTTTCCTGAAGCTGAAGAAGACCGACGAAGCGAAGGTGCGGGAAACCGCGAAGCTCGTCGGCGCGCTTAAGGCGGAGATAATTGAAAAAAAGATTTTTAAGCCGCGCGGCGTTTACCGATTCTTCCCGGTAAACGGTTCGGGCGACGAACTGTTCTTTTACGGCAACGGCGGAGCTAAGCTGGCTGCCTTCGCTTTCCCGCGGCAGAAAGGCGGGGAGGGGCTGTGCCTGGCGGACTTCGCGGAGCCTGTCGGCGGCCGGCGGGATTACGCGGCCCTTTTCGCGGTAACCTGCGGCGAGGGAGTGCCGGAGTTCTCCCGCAGGGAGCGCGAGGCGGGGAATTATGTGCGCTCCTACCTGGCGGAGGCGCTGGCCCTGACGCTCGCCGAGGCCTTCGCCGACGTGGTCCATTACCAGGTCCGCAAGGCCTGGGGCATAGCCGAAGAGGAACCCGTTAAGCCGCTGCTCCGGAGCAAGTACCGCGGCAAACGGTATTCTTTCGGTTACCCGGTGGCCCCGGACCTGGCCAACCAGAAGCTGCTGTTCGACCTGCTGCGGCCCGAACCTGATACCGGCATTAAGTTGACCGACGGTTTCATGATGGACCCGGAGGCTTCGGTGTCCGCCATAGTCTTCCATAACCCGAAGGCGGTGTATTTCAATATTAACGAGGGGCAGGCAGGGGAAATCTAGTCCTTTTTTGGGTCTTGACAGTTAAAATCCGTCTGCTATACTATCAATGAGTCCGCGGCCCTTATCAAACGGGTATTCGCGGACTCTTCCTTTTAGGGGTAAAAGAAGAGAGGCTCAGCCGCGTTTCCGGGGCTGAGCCTCTTCTTTAGGCCGGGTTTAACCCCGGCTTATATCTTGCCTTTCTTCTCCAGCTGGCGCTTGAGCTGTTCGCCCATCGAGCCCATCATGGGGGCTTCGGTTTCGGCCTGGCCCTGGTACTTGGACAGCGTGGCGTTGGTCTCGTCCTGCTCGCGGCTGACTTCGGCCGGGATCAGGGAGATGCGGCGGTTCCTGCTGTCCACCGATTCGATGCGCACTTCGATGGTCTGGCCGACCTTCAGCACGTCTTCGGGATGGTTGACGCGGCGGTCTCCGCCGAGGCGTGAGACGTGCAGCAGCCCTTCCACGCCCTCGCCGAGGGAGATGAACGCGCCGAACGGGGCCAGGCGGGTCACAGTGCCGGTGTGGTAGGTGCCGGAGGGCCAGTTGGCGTCGGCGGTTTCCCACGGGTCCTGCAGGGTGTCCTTGAGGCTGAAAGAGATGCGCTGGTTGTCCCAGTCCAGTTTCTTGACGATAACGTCCACCTGCTGGCCGGACTTGAGCACGTCGCTGACGTTCTCGGTGCGGCTCCAGGCTATCTCGGAAACCGGCAGCAGGCCTTCCACGCCGCCGATGTCGATGAACGCGCCGAATTTCTGGATGGAGGTTACGGTGCCGTGCACCTTGTCTCCCTCGTGCAGGGTCTCTTTGAGGGCGGCGGCTTTTTCCTGCCTTTCCTTCTCCACCATCTCGCGGCGGGACAGCACGATATTGCGGCGGTCCATCTCGATGATGTTGAAAGCGAATTCCTTTCCAATGTAAGCGGCCTTGTCCTCTTCGCGGCGGATGCCCATCTGCGAGAAGGGGCAGAAAGCCCGCAGTCCGCCGTTGATGGTGATCTCGAAGCCGCCCTTCATCTCGCGGGAAACGGTGCCCGCCAGCGGGATGTGGCTCCTGAAAGCGTCTCCGAGCTGGGCCATGGCGGCCGGGCCGGTGCCGATCTTGGTGGTGAAGCGCATTTCGCCTTCTTCGGTGTGCAGGAACCACGCGCGGATCCGGTCGCCTTCCTTGACGATCAGGTTGCCGGCTGAATCTTTAAGTTCGCTGATGGCCACGTAGCCTTCGCCCTTGCCGCCCACTTCTATGAGGGCCCATTCGGGGGTAAGCTTTATTATGGGGGCTTCTACTTTCTGGCCGGGTTCCATCCTGGAGGGTTCTTTGTAGGCCTGCTCGAACATCTCCGCAAAATTTTCTTCGTTCTGGTCTTCCTGGGGTTGGTTGTTGCTGTTCATGTGTTCCTTGTTGTGTGGTGCCGGGCCGTATGCCGGATCGGGGTATGGTCTTATTATATCTTTTATGCCCTCCCCACCTCCAGTTCCGCGTCAGGGAAAGGTCTTCTTGACAGGTTCCGGAAGTAAATGTTAAACAGTCCTTGGGATAGGGGAAAGCCTGTAAATATAAGCCGGTCCCGGCGTACTTCGCGCCGGCGGAGCTGCCGCCGGCAGCCGGTTGTTTCACGGGGTTTATGCGTAAAATTATTTTCGCGGTATTCCTGGCGCTGCCCGCGCTGCGGCCTGCGGCGCTCTGCGCGGCGCCGCCGCCCGCGGGGGAGCAGCAGGTCTTCCTGCGGCTGCTGTCCGACGTTAGGGAAAACCCGGAGGACGCCGCCGCCAGGGAAAAACTGCTGCGCTACGTGCGCGCCATGCGCGGCAAGCCGCCCATCCCGGTAGAGGCCAAGAAATTCTATATCCGGGCGATGGCCGCGCAGCTCGACGCCGTGAACGACGACGATTTCGACAAGGTGGCGAAAATTTACGAGAAGGCGCTGGAACTGGCCCCGTGGTGGGGGCAATGCTATTACAACAGGGGTAAAGCCCTGGAGTCCGCCAAGCGCTTCGAGGAAGCCGCGGAGGCCATGCGCTTTTACGACCTCGCTAATGTTCCCGGGCGCGCCGCGAAAAAAGCAGTCGAGGCGGCCCCGCCGCCCGCCCCCGCGCCGGCCGGGCCTAAGCCTGACTTCAGAGGTTCGTGGGGGAACGGTATGGACTGCTGGCGCTACGAGTTCGCCGTGAAGGGCAGCCAACTGGTGATAAGGATGCGCTGCTGGGATTTTTCCGGCGCGGTTTACGGTACCGCCACGCTGAACGGCCGGCATTTCGAGGGCAGTTCTCCCGGCGGGGCTTCGGGCACCGGGGTGGGGGTGCGCGTCCCCATCAGGTTCAAGGGCGATATCAGCGAGGACAACCAGACGATAGAGATCTCCATAGTCCTGGCCCCGGAACTGGCCGAGACCGCGGCGGCCCAGGCGGCCGCCATGGACCAGGAACGCATCTTCGGCGAGTCGGTCTGGCAGAACCAGACCTGGCGCCACATGGGCGGGGATTAACGCCGGGCTACCCCCCTTGACAACGGGAATACGCCTGCTATACTATGGATGGGTCCGCGGCCCTTATAAAACGGGTTTCTCGCGGACCCTTTCTTTTTGTTCGGAGCAAGCGCGGATCGACCTCATTTCCCCGAGGTCGGTAAGCATCCTTTTATTTCTTTTGGGGCGTGTATTCAAAACCGTTTAGGTCTATGTAAAAGGTCCGGTCCTTTACCGCCACCTTGGCCAGCCCGCCGCGGAAGCCGCCGGCCTGGGTATATTTGAAGGGGGTCACCGCCTTGCCGCTTTTATCGATGTAGGCCCAGCCGGCGGCCATATCTTTAAGCACGGGAGCCCGCCCGTCGTCAAAAGCGGCGCACATGGTGAAAGTGAAAGGGATCGCTACCTTGCCCTCCGAATCGATATACCCGCAGCGGCCCTCTTCCTGCAGGGACTGCGCGTGCGCCAGCCCGTCGCTGTAGGGGCCTATCTCCAGATAGGGCTTTTCTTTGAAGCCAAGCGTGGCCCGGCTGATGAAACCGTATTTCTCTCCCAGCCTGGCGGTAGCGAAGCCGCCGCTGAACGGGAAGGCCTCGGGGTATACCGGCGGCAGCACCTCGCGCCCCGAAAGGTCTATGTATCCGTACTTTCCGTTCACTTTCACCCGGGCCAGGCCTTCGCTCACGGGGTAGATCTCTTCGTAGATGCCGCCGCGGAATTCACGGGTATCTTTAAGCAGCAGTCCCCAGCGGCCTCCCTTCTTGGCCGGCGCGGCGCCTTCTTTGAAAGGCAGCAGTTCCTCGTATTCGAACGGAACCACGGACTTGCCCGCTTTATCCACGCAGCCCCAGAGCCCCCTGCTCTTCACCGGGGCGCAGCCTTCGCTGAAAGAACCGGCGGACTGGTATTTGGGCGCTATCACTTTCTTGCCGGAACGGTCTATGAAGCCGTACGCCGTGCCGACGCGGATCAGGGCCAGGCCCTCGCTGAAGGGTTCGGCGTAGTCGTACCTGGCGGGAATGACCAGTTTGCCGCCGGGGGCGGCGAACCCCCAGCGCTGCGCGTGGTAGGGGACCAGGTCCTGCGCTCCGGCCGCGGCGCACCAGGCCGTAATAAGTGCCAGAAAAATTGTCTTCATACGGAAGATAATACAACTTTTTCGCGGGGCCGGAGCAAGGCGCCGGGTTTCTTAATCCCCGCCCGAGAGTGTTGTATAATTTCCCTAATATGAAAAAGAAAGTCGCGGTCTACCCCGGCAGTTTCGACCCGGTCACTTTCGGCCACCTGGATATCATCAAGCGGGCGTCCACCATCTTCGACCATCTGATCGTCAGCGTGTTCGTGCACAGCGCTAAAAAACACATGTTCAGCGTTGAAGAGCGCGTGGCCATGCTGAAGACGGCCCTGAAGGGCAAGAAGAATGTGTCGGTGGACTGCTTCGAGGGCCTGCTGGTGGACTACGTAAAAAAGAAAAAGACCAAGGTGGTTATCAGGGGCCTGCGCGCCATCTCGGACCTGGACTACGAGTTCCAGATCGCCGCGGCCAACCGCACGCTCTACCCTGACATCGAGACCGTCTTCTTCATGCCGCGCCAGCGCTATACCTACCTGTCGTCCAGCGTGGTGCGCGATATAGCCCATTTCAGCGGCGATGTTTCCAAGCTGGTGCCGCCGCACGTGGTGAAGGCCATAGCGGCCAGAAGGAAAAAAGACGCGAAGTAACGGAACAGGGCGGGTTTTTTCGAAGCGGTCCGGATCTTTCCGGGCCGCTTCGTTTGTTAGTCGAATTCGGTCAGGTTCCCGCGGTATTTCAGCGGCACGTTCTGCCGCTGCAGCTTGGGGTTTATCCTTTCCTTGATGGCGACGGTCTTGAAGAAGTGCTTCCAGAGGGCCTGCACCTCCGCCTCTTTGCCGTCGAACTCCAGCGCCCTGGCGGCTTCGAGCGGGGCGAGGATAAGCTTCTTGTCGAAATAGAAGGCGGCCGTGCCGCGCCTGGCGTCGTGGATCACCCAGTTGAAGCCGCCGAGCCGCGCCCGGAAATGACCGGTCAGCAGCGGGAGGATGTTATGGTCCGGCTCTATTTTGGCGTAAAGCGTTTTGTCAGCCAGCTCCTTGAAGCGCACAAAACCCTTGAAGCGGTGCGCCTCGCCGCCCACCTTGTTCGCCAGGTTATGCACCGTTCTTACCCTGTCGTCCGCCAGCATATTGTCCGCGCGCCGGCCTTTCTCGAGCAGCAGCCTCACGTATTCGAAGACGGCCGTTTCCGAACCCGTCGCTTCGGAAAGGAAGGCGTAGCGCACGCGCTGCCAGGCGTCGAGCGAGCCGCGGACCTCTATCTGGTTCCGTACCCCGCCGGCTTTCTCCGGGTCATTACCTGAATTTATGAATTCGGTGAAAAGCCCGGCCTCCGCACCGGCTTCTTTGGAAATGGCGCAGGCCTCCCCGCTCTCCAGCGCCAGCGCGAGCGCGGTGAGGAACCCGCCGAAGCTCCCGTCGTAAAGATAGGTGCGCATGTTACAGCTGCCCGGTGAGCGTGCCGGTCAGGCCCTCCTTTACGAGGTCGGCTTCGCTGAACAGGTTCAGCTGGCCGTTAATGTTCTTATGTTCGAGGAGCTTTATCTTTATGGCTTCCTGCGTGTCTTTTTTGACGCCGCCGTACTTGCCGCCGGCGGTAACGAAGTAGACGGCGCGCTTCATCACCACGCCGAGTTTCTTGAGGTCGTCCAGGCCGAGAGCGCCGGCGCGGCGGGCGCGCAGGATGCGCTGGGCGGAGGTCACGCCGATGCCGGGCACGCGGAGGATGTCCTCGTAGGAGGCCTTGTTCACCTCCAGCGGGAATTTGTCCAGGTTGTTCAGCGCCCAGACGGTCTTGGGGTCGAAGGAGAGGTCCAGCACGGGGTGCGCCTCGTCCAGCAGCTCGTCGGCCCTGAAGCCGTAGAAGCGCAGCAGCCAGTCGGCCTGGTACAAGCGGTGCTCGCGCAGCAGCGGCGGCTCGCGGAGCGCCGGCAGGCGGTTGTCCTTCGAGACCGGCACGAAGGCCGAATAGTACACGCGCTTCAGCCGCATTTTGTCGTAGAGCGCCTCGCTGAGTTTTATTATTTCGCGGTCGGTTTCCGGCGTGGCGCCGATTATCATCTGCGTGCTCTGCCCGGTGGGGGCGTAGGCGGGCGTGGTCTTGATGGAGCGCCTATCCTCTTTGGATTCGGAGATCTTCCGCGCCAGGCGGTCCATGGGCCCCAGCACGTTCTGCTTGGTCTTGCCGGGGGCCAGCAGGCGCAGGCTCTTGTCCGTGGGGAGTTCGATGTTCACGCTCACGCGGTCCGCCCACAGCCCGGCCTGGTCTACCAGGTCCCGGCTGGCGCCCGGGATCACCTTCATGTGCACGTAGCCGTTGAAGCGGAAGACCTGGCGCAGCTTCCTCACCGCTTCCAGCATCAGTTCCATCGTGCGGTCGGGTGAGACTACGATGCCCGAGCTGAGGAACAGGCCTTCTATATAATTCCTTTTATAGAACTCGAAGGTGAGGCCGGCGATCTCGTCCGGGGTAAGGATGGCCTTGGGCGCGTCGTTGGAGGAGCGGTTCACGCAGTAGGCGCAGTCGTACACGCAGGCGTTGGTCATCAAAATTTTAAGGAGGGAAATACAGCGGCCGTCCGCGGCCCAGCTGTGGCAGACCCCGCTGATATGCGCCGCGCCAGTGCCGGCGCCGCCGCGGTCGGAACCGCTGGAGGAACAGGAGGCGTCGTACTTGGCCGAGTCGGCCAGTATCTCGAGTTTTTTCTGCAGGTCCATAGATGATAAAAGTCTAGCAGACGAACCCGACAAGGGCGTGTCGCTTAAATTCTCCTGAAAAATACCGTTTTAGCTGTGAGTACGGGAAAGGCTGTGCGCTATTTTTATATTATACCAGTACAGGAACGTCCCGGAAAACACAACTATGGACAAAGTTTACATCTACGCGCTGGCCGCCAACCTCGTCTTCGCCATAGGCGTGCAGTTCTTCACGCACTATGCCCGGCGCATCTCCAGCTTCTGGGTGAACTGCTTCAAGGGCTGGGTGGCCGCCTTCCTTTTCGCGCTGACCATCTTTTTTCAGGGCGGCTTTCACCATATCACCTTAGGCTGCGCCTCGCTGTTCGGCCTTTCCGGCATGATCGGGCTGGGGCTGGCGGACCTGTTCCTGATAAAGTCCTTTTCGCTGATGGGGCCCGGCCGCACCATGCTGCTGTTCGGCTTCCAGCCGCTGGTCATAGGCGTGCTGAGCTACTTTGCCTTCGGCCAGCAGGTGGACCTGCGGCAGTTCGCGGCCATCTTTTTCTTCGTCGTCTGCCTGTTCATCTTCTCGCTGGAGTCGTTCCGGAAGAACGGGCACTGGAACGTGAAGGCCAGCCTGTTCGCGCTGGCCGGTATAGTCCTGGACGGGCTGGGCGTGCTGATCACCCGCTACGCCTTCAACAGCTCGCCGGGCATAGGCACCACCGAGGGCAACTTCTACCGCGCGGTAGGGGCGCTGCTGCTGTTCGGAGCGCTGTCCTACGTGCGGCCTTTCCACTTCTTCGAGAAACTGCGCGGGCTGGGCCGGAAGAACCTAATGTGGATCACCATCGGCTCGGTGGCGGGCACCTACCTTTCGCTGATGTTCTACCTGACCGCCATCCGCTACGCCGGGGCGCTGGCCACGGTGGCCGGCATCGGCATCACCGGCACCATCTTCGCCTCGGCCTTCGAATGCGCGTTCGAGCGCAAGCGCCCGTCCGTCTACCTGGTTGTGTCGTTCGGCTTCTTCCTGGCGGGCATGAGCTTCCTGTTCTGACAATTTATGGGCAAAAAAATATTATTCCTCGCGCTGCTTCTCTCCCCCGCCGCCCTGCCGGCCGGAGGCCGGCCCGTTAAAGCCGAAAAACTGCTGCCCGCCGCCATTCCCACGGACAGGCCGGCGCAGGCCGGGCTTACCGCCGGGCTGCGCGCCAAAGTCAGGACGCTGGGGCTCAACGGCCTGAAAATAAAGGGCGAGAAAGTGTCCCGCGCGCTGCTGCTGCTGCCGCGCGACCGCGCCCAGGCCGGCGTGATAAATTTCGAGATAGAAGCCGGCACCAGGGCCGGCGTTTACCAGTGCGAGGCGCTGGGCCGCGGCCTAACCTCGCTGGAGCCGCACGAAGGCTGGAAGAGCGGGCTGATCGCCGGGGTCACCATTTATTACGCGCCGCAGGACCAGGGCGACGGCGCCACGGTGCCCGGCGTGTACGACCTGCGGAACATCTCGCCCGAAACCTACGAGCTGGCGCTCATAGCCAAGCCGGACGACGAGGACATGGTCCCCGCCGCGGTGCTGGCGCCCGACGGCAAGCCGAAAAAATATTTCTCAGGCATCTGGGGCAACTGGTACCCGCGGGCCGCCGCCGTAATGCCGGTGGACCTGGTCTGGGCCGAAGGCTGGCAGGCCGGCACGCAGGGCGCGGGCGTCCCTTTCTTCGAGCGGCGCGGCAAGCCCTCCTCGCCGGCCAGCGCTGCGCGGCAGGCTGCGCAACTGGCGCATAACCCGCGCTACTATTTCGGCCCCTACGGCCGCTCTGGGTTCGCCGTGCATACCGACCACTGGGACGACGCGGCGAAGCTGGCCGACCCGAAGTATGCGGCCCGGCCCGAGGGTAAAGATTTCCGCTACCGCGACACCAGCGGCTGCGTGAAACTGCGACCCGCCTGCCTGGCTCTTTTGAACGAATTCATCTCCGAACAGGCGGCCCTTGGCCGCCGCGCGCAGCTGGAGGCGCGCGAAACCCCGCTGCTCGACGCGCCCGCCGGCAAGTAAAGCCCGCCGCTTTCTTATTTTGTATCATGGTGTTAGTGCTCCGCTGGTAAGGCTCTGACGGGATATAAAATGGATAACACCAAAAAAACTCGCTTTATAATCGGCATCGCCGGCGGCTCCGGCTCCGGCAAGACCACGCTGGCCGGCAAGCTGGTGGACCAGTGCGCCAAGATCGGCATCACCGGCCAGATCTTCTCGCTGGACAACTACTACCAGCCCCTCGATCACCTGGATTTCGAGGAACGCAAGACCTACAATTTCGACCATCCCGACGCGATCGACGCCGCGCTGGCCGTGAAGCAGCTGCACGATCTCTGCTCCGGCAAGGCCATCCAGCAGCCGGTTTACGACTTCAAGCAGCACACCCGCGAGAAGGATTGCAATGTCTGCAAGCCCACCCAGCTGATAGTGCTGGAAGGCCTCTACACGCTGTACTTTCCCAAGCTGCTCGCCCAGTGCGACTACAAGATCTTCGTCTCCACCGGCATGGTGACCGCGGTGCTGCGCCGCGTGCAGCGCGACATCAGCGAGCGCGGCCGCGACATCGAGGGCATCAAGCACCAGATCCTGACCACCGTGATGCCGATGTACGAGACCTACGTGAAGCCCACGCAGCGCAACGCCCACTTCTCCATCAACTGGGAAGGCGAGGAGATCCCCGGCAAGGCCACCGAGGGCCTGGTGCGCATGATGCGCGACCACTTCCGGTAAACGCGCCCGCGCGCGAAACAAAGGGCCCCGGGCAAATACCCGGGGTTCTTTATTTTGGCGGGACGGGCCTTTGTCTACGGGCGGCGTTCCCAGGTCTTTCCGGTTTTTTGTATCATTATGTTACTGGCCCGGCGGCGGAACGCTTCCGCGGCGGGCAAAAAGGAGTTCTCAGCATGATCTACTCGCATGAAGTTGAACAGATGACCTGCGTGGCCAAGGGCGCCAACCACGGCCCCGCGCCTATCCCCCAGGAAGGCAAATGGACGCAGTCCAAAGAGATAAAAGATATCAACGGCCTTACCCACGGTATAGGCTGGTGCGCGCCGCAGCAGGGTGCGTGCAAACTTACCCTTAACGTGAAGGAAGGCGTCATCCAGGAGGCCCTCGTCGAGACCATCGGCTGCACCGGCATGACCCACTCCGCCGCCATGGCCGCCGAGATCCTCACCGGCAAGACCATCCTGGAGGCTCTCAACACGGACCTCGTCTGCGACGCCATCAATACCGCCATGCGGGAACTTTTCCTGCAGATCGTTTACGGGCGCACCCAGACCGCGTTCTCCGAAGGCGGCCTGCCCATAGGCGCCGGCCTCGAGGACCTCGGCAAGGGCCTGCGCAGCGTGATCGGCACCATGTACGGCACCGTCAAGAAGGGGCCGCGCTACCTCGAGATGGCCGAAGGCTACGTCACCCGCCTCGCCCTCGACGAGAAAAAAGAGATCATCGGCTACGAGTTCATCAACCTCGGCAAGCTGACCGACGCCATCAAGAAGGGCACGGACGCCGCCGAAGCCATCAAGAAGGCTACCGGCAATTACGGGCGCTTCGCGGAAGCGAAGACCTACATCGATCCCAGGCACGAATAAGGACTAACACCATGGCTCTATTTGAAAGCTACGACAGAAGAATAAACCAGATCACCCCCGTGCTGCAGAAGTACGGCATCAAGTCCCTCGAA
Organism: bacterium; assembly: GCA_021811185.1. Taxonomy (GTDB): domain Bacteria; phylum Elusimicrobiota; class Elusimicrobia; order Elusimicrobiales; family UBA9959; genus UBA9959. Next base: position 66,682 of record JAJZPL010000009.1, on the reverse strand, counting down.
GACGCCAAAAAGCTCTGCGAGGAGAAAGGCGTCAACGTCTACGACATAGTGAAAGGCATCCAGCCCATCTGTTTCGAGAACGCCTGCTGGGCGTATATCCTGGGCGCGGCCATCTCCATAAAGAAAGGCCAGACCGCCGCCGCCGACATAGCCGTCACGCTGGGCGAAGGGCTGCAGGCTTTCTGCATCCCCGGCTCCGTAGCCGACGACCGCAAGGTGGGCATAGGCCACGGCAACCTGGCCTCGATGCTGCTGAAGGAAGAGACCGCGTGCTTCGCCTTCCTGGCCGGCCACGAATCCTTCGCCGCCGCCGAGGGCGCCATCGGCCTGGCCAAGTCGGCCAACCGTGTGCGCACGAAGCCGCTCAAGGTCATCCTGAACGGCCTCGGGAAGGACGCCGCGCAGATCATCTCGCGCATCAACGGCTTCACCTACGTGCAGACCAAGTTCGACTACTTCACCGGCAAGCTGAACGTGGTGCGGGAGATAGCCTACTCCGCCGGCGAGCGCGGCAAAGTGCGCTGCTACGGCGCCGACGACGTGCGCGAAGGCGTGGCCATCAACCACAAGGAAGGCGTGGACGTGTCCATCACCGGCAACTCCACCAACCCCACCCGCTTCCAGCACCCGGTGGCCGGCACCTATAAGAAAGAATGCATAGAGCAGGGGAAGAAGTATTTCTCCGTGGCCTCGGGCGGCGGCACGGGCCGCACCCTGCACCCGGACAACATGGCCGCCGGCCCCGCCTCCTACGGCATGACCGACACCATGGGCCGCATGCACTCGGACGCGCAGTTCGCGGGCTCCTCCTCGGTGCCCGCGCACGTCGAGATGATGGGCCTGATCGGCATGGGCAACAACCCCATGGTGGGCGCCTCCGTGGCCGTAGCCGTGGCCATGGCGCAGGCTGCCGCTAAAAAGTAAAGCTGGCGCGCAGCCGCATGAATGGAACCGCCGGGAAAGCCCGGCGGTTTCGTCATATCCGGCCGTGGGTCGAGAGCCCGGTCAGCCCCCTGCCAACGGCCTTTCTGCCGGCAGTTCCACATTGCTATAATAAAGATATCATTACCGCAGCGGAGGAACTATGTCCAAGGCGCCCGATTTTTCCTATACACCCGAAAGCGTTAAAGCCCTGTCCGTAAGCGTGATCAAAGAGCTAGAAGAGAAGCTAAAAACCCTGGCGGCCGTTCCCGCGGAGCGGCGCGATTTCAGGAACACCCTGCTGGCCTTCGAGAACGCCGTGAGCGGCTTCGGCGAGGCCGTGCAGATCCCCATCCTGCTGGCCTACGTGTCCGACAACGCGGACCTGCGCGCCGCCGGCCAGGAGTTGGAGCTCAGGATCAGCCAGTATTCCGTGGACCTTTTCACCCGCGAGGACGTGTTCAAGGCGCTGAACGAATACGCCGCCAGGGGGGAGAAGCTGGGAGAGGTGGAAGCCCGGCTGCTGGAGAAGACGCTGCTGGATTTCAAGCGCAACGGCCTGGGGCTTGAGCCCCGCGCCAGGAACCGCGTGAAGAAGCTGATGAAGGAACTGATCGGCATCGAGCTGGAGTTCTCCAAGAACCTGCGCGAGGTGAGCGACGCGCTGGAGGTGACGGAGGCGGAGCTGAAGGGGCTCCCGGAAGATTTCAAGGCGCGCCTTAAGAAGACCGACGCCGGCAAATACCTGGTGACGATGAACTACCCGGACTACGTGCCGTTCATGGACACCGCCGAGAGCGGCGACGCGCGCCGCCGGCTGGAGCACATGTACAACAACCGCTGCGTGCCGGCCAACATCGAGCTTATGGAGAAGGCTATAGCGCTGCGCCGCAAGATCGCGAAGATCCTGGGCTACCCCACTTTCGCCGACTACGTGCTGGCCGACCGCATGGCCGCCGACAGCGCCAACGTGTTCGCTTTTCTCGAGCGGACCTGGGCCAAGCTCAAACTAAAGGGCCGCAAGGAACTGCGCGCGAGGCTTAAGCTGAAAGGCGGGGAAGACAAGGTGATGCGCTCCTGGGAGTGGCGCTATTACAACAACCTGCTGAAGAAGAGCAAGTATTCCATCGACCACGAGAAGATAAAGGAGTATTTCCCGCTGGAGACCGTGGTGAAGGGGATGTTCGAGGTGTTCGGCGAGGTGTTCGGCGTGAGCTTCGTGCCGGCGCCGCTCGAGACCTGGCACAAGGACGTGCGCGCGTACGAGGTGAAGAACGCCGGCGGCTCCGTGGCCGCCTATTTCTATTTCGACCTGTTCCCGCGCGACGGCAAGTACAAGCACGCGGCGTGCTTCGGCGTGCGGGGCGGGCGCGAGCTGGCGGACGGTTCCTACGAGCTGCCGGCCGCGGCCATCGTGGCCAACTTCCCGGCCCCGTCCGGCGATGCGCCCGCGCTGCTCAAGTTCGACGACGTGGTCACGCTGTTCCACGAGTTCGGGCACGTCACGCACAATATTTTCACCAGGGCTAAGTACGGCAAGTTCTCCGGCACCAGCGTGTCCAGGGACTTCGTGGAAGTGCCGTCCAAGATGCTGGAGAACTGGGCCTACGCGCCCGAAGTGCTGCGCCGCATCTCCGGGCACTATAAGAACCCCGCCGAGAAGCTGCCGGAAGAACTGATAAAGAAACTGATCGCCGCCAAGAACATGGATTCCGGCCTGGTCTACCTGCGCCAGCTGTTCTTCAGCCTGCTGGATATGCGCTACCACACCGCGCGCGGCAAGGTGAATACGACTAAGGTTTACGACCAGCTGATGAAGAAAATCTCGCTGATCCCGCTGAGCCCCGACACGCACCCGCAGGCCAACTTCGGCCACCTGATGGGCGGCTACGAGGCGGGCTACTACAGCTACCTGTGGAGCGAGGTGATAGCGATGGACCTGTTCGGGGCCTTCGAGGCCGCCGGCGTGATGAACCCGGAGACCGGCGCCAAGTACCGCGAGCTGATCCTGGCCCCGGGCCGCAGCTACGACGAGGCGGGCCAGGTGGCCAGGTTCCTCGGCCGGCCGGCCGGCGAAGAGGCGTTCCTGAAGAGCATAGACGCGGCGTAGGGGAGAGAAAGGCTATGAAAGCGAAAATTTCCATAATAGCGGGCTTCCTTATAGGGGCAGTGCTGCTTTATTTCGCTTTCCGCAGCATCGACTTCCGGAACCTGCTCGCCATCTATTCCAAGGTCAGGGCGGTCTTCATCGTCCCGTTCGTGCTCACCACCCTGGCTGAGCTGCTGTTCCGCGCGGCGCGCTGGCGCTTGCTGCTGAACCCCTCGAAGCCGGTGCGGCTGGCGGACGCTTTCAAGCTGCAGGCCGCCGGGCTCGCTCTGAACAACCTGCTGCCGATGCGCCTGGGGGAACTGGCCCGCGCAACTTTCGGCGCCGGGCTTTTCGGCATCCCGCTGCTTACCGTTCTGGCCACCATCCTGGTGGAACGCGCGCTGGACGTGCTGGTGCTGTTCGCGCTGTTCGCCGCGGCGGCCTGGCTGGGCGGCATCACCGGCGGCTTCCTGAATTACCACAGCGTGATGTGGACGCTGTTCGGCGGCGTGACGGCCGCCATGGCCGCGCTGATCTTCTCCGACGAACTGATCGCCCACCACTGGTTCTCCGGTTTCTTCGCGCGGTTCCCGCGCCTGCGGCTGCTGTTCGAAAGAGTGGCCATGGGCGTGAAGGGTTTCCACTCCTTCAGGAGCGGCGCGCTGATCTTCCTGTACGCGGCCGGCCAGTGGCTGATGGACGCGCTGAATTACTACTGGATAGGGCTCGCTTTCGGGCTGGGCGGCGTGCTGGATATGTACCGCTGCATGGCCCTGGTGTTCACCGGCGCGGTAGCCGCCTCGGTGCCGGGCATGCCTGGCTACTTCGGCAATTTCGAATTCACCCTTACCAGGGTGCTGGTTACCTGGGGCGTTCCCGGGAACGTGGGCTTTGCCTACGCCTCCTACGCCCATGTGCTGAGTTATATGATGATCACGCTGCTGGGCCTGGCGTTCGTTTACCAGATGGGGCATTCTCTCGGCAAGGTCTGGAAGCAATTCTCCTCTCCGAAGGACGCCGCGTGAGAGTAACTTCGCTGGTGATGCTGAGCCGCGCGTTCCACCCGGCGCTGGGCGGGGCGGAAAAGCAGGCGCTCGAGCTCGCCAGGGCCCTGGCCGGGCGCGGCGTAAAAGTGACCGTGCTTACCGGGCGGCCCGCCGGCCTGCCGGCGGAAGAGCTGCTGGACGGCGTGGCGATAAAGAGGCTCTCCGGCACGGGCGAAACCGCTTTCGGGCTTAAAAGTTTTTTCTGGCTGCTCTCGCACAAGTCGGAGTACCAGGCCGTGTATTCGCCGCTGGCCTCCTGCGCCGCGGCCGCGCTGGCCGCCAGGCTGACCGGCAGGAAAACCCTGGTAAGGACCGGGGCCGCTGGCGAGGCCTCGCTTTTGCCGGGGAGCCTGGCGGGGCGCGTGAAGCTGGCCCTGCTGCGGAGCGCCGGCGCGGAGCTGCTGGTGATGAACAAGGAGGAAGGCGACAGGCTGAAGGCCGACCCCCACTTCTCCGGGCTGCGAACGCATTCTTTCCGCAACGGCGTGGATACGGGCCGCTACACGCCGCCGCTTTATAACGAGAAGATAAACGCCAAGACGGCCATAGGCCTGGACAATGCCACGGTCTTTCTCTGCGTGGGCCGCCTTTCGTCCGTGACGCGCGTGAGGGGGTTCGTGGAAGCCTGGGCCGAGATCTTCAGCGAGGAAGCCGTGCCGCCGAGGGCGCGCCTGCTGATAGTCGGCGGCGGGTCCGAAGAGGCCGCGCTGCGCCGGTCCGTAGCCGACATGGGGCTGGCCGGCAGCGTAACCCTGGCCGGGCCGAAAGACGACCTGCTGCCCTATTACCGCGCGGCGGACGTTTTCATGCTGCCGTCCGTCTCCGGCGGGCTTTCCAACTCCATGCTGGAGGCCATGGCCTGCGGCGTGGCCGTGATCGCCAGCCGCGCCGGGAGCGCCGGCGAGGCCGTGGAGCAGGGCGCGAGCGGCTGCCTGTTCGACCCGCGCAGCCGCCAGGAGATCAAGGACTGTCTGCGCGGCTTCCTGGCCGACCGCTCCCTGGCGGTGAAGCTGGGGGAGCGGGCGCGCAAGACCGCCGTGGAAAAATATTCCATGGCCCGCGTGGCCGACGACTTGCTGGCGGTATACGGGAGCTGAACTATGTGCGGAATCTGCGGAATATATAATTACGGTTCCGGCCTGCCGGTAGAGCGCGCCGCGCTCAAGGCCATGAACGACCTGATAGCTCACCGCGGCCCGGACGACGAGGGCTATTACGAGAAAGATACCGTGGGCCTGGCCATGCGCCGGCTTTCTATCATAGACGTCAGCACCGGCCACCAGCCCATCTCCAACGAGGACGGCTCCGTCTGGATAGTTTTCAACGGCGAGATCTACAATTTCCAGGAACTCAGGGACAAGCTTATCGGGCAGGGCCACGTGTTCAAGACCAAGTCCGACACCGAGACCATCGTCCACCTTTACGAGGAGAAGGGTAAGGATTTCGTAAAGGACCTGCGCGGTATGTTCGCCATCGCCATCTGGGATAAGAAGCGGGACCGGCTGCTGCTGGCGCGCGACCGCATGGGCAAGAAACCGCTTTTTTACTCCGTAACGCCGGGCGCCGTTTCTTTCGCCTCGGAGCTGCGGGCGCTGCTGGCCGCCCCTGGCATTCCCCGCGAGGTGGACCTGCGCGCGGTGGACGCCTACCTTACGCTTCAATATATCCCCAGCCCGCTCAGCATCTTCAAAGGCGTTAAAAAGCTGGAGCCCGCCTCGGTGCTCACGTTCGAGGACGGTAAGGTGGAGATCGAGAAATACTGGGACCTGCCGCTGGGAGCGGAGAAGCTCGACCTGCCGCTCCCGGAGATAAAAGAGCGGCTCTGCGCCGAGCTGCTGGAAGCCACCAGGATCCGCCTGATCTCGGAAGTCCCGCTGGGCGCCTTCCTGTCCGGCGGCATCGACTCCTCGGTGGTCGTGGCCCTGATGGCCAAGAGCTCCTCCGCGCCGGTCAAAACTTTCTCGATAGGTTTCAAAGAGGCCGCGTTCTCCGAGCTCGGCTACGCCAAACAGGTGGCGGAGATGTACGGCACCAGGCACACCGAGTTCGTGGTGGAAGCCAACATGGTGGACGTGCTGGAAAAGCTCGTTCGCCACTACGGCGAGCCGTATGCCGACTCCAGCGCGCTGCCTTCCTATTTCGTTTCCCGCGAAACGCGCAAGTCCGTAACGGTGGCGCTGAACGGCGACGGCGGGGACGAGGCTTTCGGCGGGTACCTGCGGTACGTGGCGATGAAGCTGGATTCGTACCTGAGGGTGATGCCGGACGGCGTTAAAAAAACGCTGCTGGGGGCCGCCAAGCTGTTCCCGCAGAAAGCGCCTTACGGCGTTTTCTGGCGGGCCAGGAAATTCCTGGCCGCGTCAATGATGCAGGACCCGGCCCGGCGCTACCTGTCCACGGTCTCCTACTTCGGGCCCGACGAGAAACAGGGGCTGTTCAGCCAGGCGTTCGAGAACGCGCTGGGCGCGGATCTGCGCTACGGCGAAAAATACATCACCGGGCTTTACAAGATCCCGGAAGGACAGGACCTGCAGAACGTCCTCAGTTACGTGGACTTCCACTCCTACCTGCCCGAATGCCTTATGACCAAGATGGACATAGCTTCCATGGCCAACTCGCTGGAGGCCAGGTCGCCGTTCCTCGACCACAAGGTCATAGAGTTCGCCTTCAGCCTGCCAGAGCATTTGAAGTTGAAGGGCGTGAACGGGACCAAGTGGATCCTGAAGGAAACCTTCAAGGACATGCTCCCGAAGCAGATTTATTCGCGCGGCAAGATGGGCTTCGGCATCCCGCTGGGCCCCTGGTTCAGGGGCGAGTTGAAGGAGTACTGGGCCGGCACCTGCCTGTCCGCCAAGGCGCTGGGCCGCGGGTATTTCAACAAAGAGCACTTGTTCAGGCTGTGGGACGAGCACCAGAGCGGCGCCCGCGACCACGGCTACAAACTGTGGGCGCTGCTGATGCTGGAGCTTTGGCACAAGGAATTCGCCGACGACTTTAAATTATGAAGATCGTTTTGATAAATCCCGACATACCCTGGAACGCCGGCAACATTGGCCGTACCTGCGTGGCCACCGGCACGGAGCTGGCTTTCGTGGGGAAGATGGGCTTTGAGATAAATTCCAAGGAGATCCGGCGCTCGGGCCTGGATTACTGGCAGTTCCTGAAATATTCGGTGCACGCGGACTTCGAGTCCTTCCTGAAGACCCTGCCCGAAAATCCCTCGCTGCTTTTCTTCTCGACGCGCGGCGGGAGAACTTACTGGGAGGCCCCGTACCTGGAGGACTCCTGCCTTATCTTCGGCGCCGAGACGGCGGGCTTCCCCGACAGCATCTACGAAAAATACGCGGACCGGATCTACAGGATCCCGATGAGCTCCGACCGCGTCCGCTCCCTCAACCTCTCCACCTCCGCCGGCATAGCCCTTTACGAGGGGCTCAGGCGTACGGCGGTACCTTTATGAAACTACTGTTAATATACCCCGGGTTAGCCGACGGTTTCGGCTCCTACCGCGCCGGCGCGAACTGGTTCCACCATGGGACCGGTATAATCAGCGCCCTGCTGAAGCGTGCCGGGCATACCATTGTCTACCTGGACTGCCGGAAGCTGGCCAGTTGGGAAGAGGTTGAAAGTTTTATCGGCGCCTCGGAGTTCGAGGCCGCGCTCATCTCCGTCGCTACCGTGGATTTCACCGCTGCGCGCCGGATCGCGGGGCTCATCAAGAAAAAAGATCCCGCGCTCCGCGTGATAGCCGGCGGCCCGCATGCGACGCTGATGACCCAGGAGACCGCCGGGGCCGCTGAATTCGACCACGTTTTTACGCACGAGGCCGAGGTTACCCTCCCGCTGGTGCTGGAAGATTTGCGGTCGGCGCCCAGGATTATACGGGGAGAGATGCCGCCGGACCTGGACGCGCTGCCCTTCGTGGACAGGAGCCTGGCCCCCGAGGGGGAATCCACCGGGCTTTGGGATATGCCCGCGCCGTACTTTTCCATAACCGCCTCCCGCGGCTGTCTTTATAACTGCTCTTTCTGCCAGCCGGCCGAGCGCGCCGTGTTCGGGAACAAGGTGCGCAGGAGAAGCATCGGTAACGTCCTGGACGAACTGGAAAACCTTTCGCGCGAGTACGGCATGAAGTCGTTCATGATACATGACGACTGCTTCACGCAGTACCACGAATGGGCCGGCGAATTCTGCGAGAAGAAAAAGGCGAGAGGCCTTACCCAGCCTTTCGTGTGCCAGAGCAGGGCCGACATCATCTGCCGGCGCCACGACCTGATGCGGCGCCTGCGGGAGGCCGGGCTTACCTGGGTCTATATCGGTTTTGAGAGCGGAAGCGACAGGGTCCTGCAGTTTATCCGGAAAGGGGTGACGGTAGCGCAGAACCTGGAGGCCGCCTCTATCTGCAGACGCCTCGGCATAAAGATCTTCGCGAACTATATGTTCGGCCTTCCTACCGAGACCAGGGAAGAGATGTCCCAGACGGCGGCCATGATGCGCAAGATACGGCCGGATATGTACAGTCCTTCGGTTTTCACCCCGGCCCCGGGAAGCGATCTCTACGCCTACTGCATGGAGCGCGACCTTAGTCTAATCACCTCCGCGGAAGGCTACCGGAGAAGCGCCGGGAGCGGCGCCAAGATCAAGGGCGTGGATTACGCGTACGTGGACAGGATGATACGGGAGAGCATGCGCGTCAGCGTCGGGTACCGGATAAGGCGCAGGCTTGCCAGGCTGGCAGAAACGCTCGGCGCGCGGCTGCGCAGCGGCAGGGCATGATCCGGAAAATCCGGCAGGGATTAATATGATACGGAAAAATATCTCCGGGAGGATCCAATGAGCGCCGCCGCGCCGCTGGTGAGCATTATCATCCCCACCTACAACCGCGCCGCGCTGCTTAAGGAAGCTATCGACTCGGCGCTGGCCCAGACCTATCCGAACCTTGAGGTAGTCGTGGCCGACAACGCCTCTACGGACGGTACCCAGGCTGCTGTCTCCGGCTACACGGGCGACCCGAGGTTCCGCTACTTTAAAAACAGCTCGAACCTAGGCATGGTAGGCAATTGGAGAAAAGCGCTGCTGGAACATACCGCCGGCGAATGGTTCTTATTGCTTTCTGACGACGATCTCTTGCTGGATCCGGACTACATCGCGGAGGCGGTGCGGCTTATCAATGAATTCCCGAAAACGATGCTGGTCTATGCCAACGGGTACCGGCGCACCGGGAAGACGGACACGCCCCTGGACCTTCCTTTCGGAAGGAATCAAAGCGGGAAAACTATTTTTTTAACGCGCGACGCCGTAGGGCCGCAGGATTTCATGCTTTGCAATGTGCTCTTTAACCGGCCGCTGGCAATTAAGCTGAACGCCTTTTCGAACGAGTACAATATCGCCTGCGATTCGGAGCTTTTTCTGGAGATGTGCCTGTCCGGCGACGTCGGCTATATCGGGAAACCGGTCTCGGCGTACAGGATCCACGAGAACAACCTGATCCAGAACTACAGCCGGAACAGTGAAATGCTGCTCAACCATATGGACTGGTTCGTCCGCCCCTACGAGATGGCCGTCAAGACCGGGCTGTTCACCGCGGCTGAACTGGCGCTGTGGCGAAAACGGGTGGTGCTCGGCCAGCTTATAAACATTTATAAATCCATAATAATACGGCACAAGCGGCACTTTTTCCGGCTGACGCGCGCAATGTATGAAAAAAGCGGCATTTCCCTGCGGGAATTCGCCTATATCAACGCGGTAATTCTGTCGCATATAATTTTAAAAATATTATACTGGGGGAGACGGCGGCGCGGCAGCCGGCCGTGATCCAGCCCGCAGGGCGTTCGATGCTTAATTTATGAATATCGGGATCATACCTTTTGACGCCGACCCGGGGCACGTGATGCACCGGTGGCGCTACGACGTCCTGATAAGAAATCTGCCCGGTTCCGGGCATACGGCGCAATATTGGGCCGAAAACGGGAAGTATGACGCCGTGATAATCCCGATCGCCCTGCGCAACGAGCGGATCCTTGAGCGCCTTCATGCCGCGGGGGTCCCGCTAATCGGCGACAGCGTCGACGACGTCCTTACTTTTCCCTACTCCAACTACCTCCTGCCGGGCAGGATCTATTACCGCCTGAAGTTAAGCCTCGTCGAAGGTCAATTCCGCAGGCTCGGCAAAATGATAGGGAAATGCGAGCGCATGGTCGTCGGCAGTTCCGCGCTTCTGCGCAAATTCACGGAGCTGAACAAGAATTCCTCGGTAGTGACCGATGCGATCACGGACGATATCCTGGCGTTCCGCGCGGCTTACGAGCAGAAAAAGCCATGCCGGATCGCCTGGTTCGGCAACGCGTCCAGCCTGCACGGGTTCCGGGCCATGGGGCGGGCCCTCGACGAACTGGCCGGCGAGGGCGGGTACGAACTGGTCTTGATAACGTCCGCGGCGCCGCAGGGGCGCTACCTCGGGAAGGTCCCACGGACCGTCGGGGAGTTTATCGGCGGGCAGAAGCTGCCCTGCCGTTTCGTCGACTGGGATTATGACACTTTGCTGGCGGAAACAGCTAAGTGCGATATCGGGATAGTGCCCGTGGACTGCGGCGGCGCTTTTTACCGGGCCAAGCCGGCCGGCCGGGCCTTGCTGATGATGGGGATGGGGCTCCCGGTGGTGGCCAGCCCGGTGGAGTCGCACCTGGAAGTTATAAAAGAAGGCGTTACCGGGTATATCGCGCGCAGCCCGCAGGACTGGGCGCAGGCTATAAGGCGGCTGGGCGCTTCGGCCGAAATCAGGAAGACCGTGGGCCTGGAGGCCGCGGGTTTTGTCAGGGACAATTTTTCGGAAAAAATATTCACGCGGAAATACCTGGAAGTTATAGATAGTCTTTAACATTTTTCTATGGGCCTGAAACAGAACGTGAAAGAGCTAGCCATAAAAGCCGGGGTGAACCGGGCCATAGTCTTTGCCGTGCTTACCTACAGCTGGTCCATCCTGGCCGGGCCGCTGAGCATTTTCCTGATAATAACCTACCTGACGCCGCCGGAGCAGGGTTATTACTATACTTTCTACGGCGTACTGGCTCTCGCCAACCTGCTTGAACTCGGGGCCGGGTCGGTGTTTCAGCTGATGGCGGGGCATATCTGGGCGAAGCTGGGCCTGAACGAGGAAGGCGTCATTATCGGGGAGGAACAGGGGCGGGGCGAATTGGCCGAAGTGCTGCGTATAGCTTATAAATGGTTTTTCTGGGTGGGCAGCGCGGCGTTCTTTTCTGTAGCGGCGGGCGGGCTGATCTTTTTCAATTCCAAGGCGGGGACCCCGGGCGGGGTGACCTCGGCCTGGCTCGCGTTCTGCCTTATGGGGTACCTTAATTTCTTTGTGACGCCGGCGCTTTACATCCTCGACGGCTGCGGCCAGCTGCATGCCACCAGCAAATACCGGCTCGTGCAGGCGGCGGCAGGCAGCGTGGTGACCTGGGCCGCTATCCTGTCCGGGGTAGGGTTATGGGCGCCGGCAGCCGCTTCAGCGGCCTCGTTCGCGATCATGGTTTCGATCTTGTTCGCCAAATACCGGAAGTTTTTCGACGTCCTGCTGCGCATAAAACCCCGGGGCCTGATTGACTGGCGGACGAAGATCTGGCCGCTGCAATGGCGGCTTGCTGTGAGCGTGGCGTCCAGTTATTTTACTACCGCGTTCGTCACCCCGGTCTTATTCTATTTCTGCGGCCCCGTTGTCGCAGGGCAAATGGGCGTGATCGGCACGATAACGACTGCCATGGTGAATATCCCGCTCAACTGGGTGAGATGCCGGATCCCCGAATTCAGCTGGCTTATAGCAAAAAAGCGGTTTGAGGAACTGGATAAGCTGTTCCGTAGGGCTTTCGGGCAGATGGCGCTGGTCGCCCTGGGGCTGCTGCTGCCCGTGGTGCTCCTGCTTTCCGGGCTCCATTATCTCCACTATGCCTGGATACACCGGCTGCCCGCCTCGCTGCCATTGGGGTTGTTCATGCTGGCGGCTATGTTCCAGCTGCCGGTGGCCGCGATGGCCTGCTACCTCAGGGCGTATCGTCACGAACCATACATGTATCTGACCCTGGGCACGGGTCTGGCGTACGCGGCTTTAGTTCCGCTGATGGCCAGGTATTCCGGCATTTCCGCGGTAGCCGCCTCGGCGGCCCTGATCTCGCTGGCCGCTATTTTGCCGGGGGTTAAAATCTTTTTTAAAAAGCGCCGCAAATGGCAGAAGGCGGCCGTTACCACTTAGCTTTAAGCGTGTTCGTGTCGGGGTTGAATTCAAAACTATAGGCGCCTATCCTGGGCGGCAGGGTTTCGGCCCTGGCGTCCTTCATCTTTTTGCGGAAATCGTCGGAGCACAGGTCGTCCAGCGTCATCATGCCGGCGGTGAGCCAGCGGTGGGTCCTGCTTATGCCGCCTTTCGGCGAGCCTAGGGCCAGCGTTTCCTTCAGCGAGTAGCTGCCGCTGCGCGAGGGAAAGGTTACCGTGCCGCCTTTATACCCAAGGTACGAGCCCCTGGAGCACAGCACCGCGGCCCACGAGATGCGCGGCGAAGTTCTGCCCGGCGTAACTTTAACGAACAGTTCCTCCGTGCCGCCGAAAGCCCAGCCGGAGAACTGCGCTTCCGGGAAGGTCACGGTCAGTTCGCCCTTCTCGCGGTCTATCTTCAGCCTGGTAGAGGAGGTCAGCAGGACGTAGCCGGCTTTCGAAAGGGGCGGGGGCAGGCTGGGGCCTGGGAAAGGGTCGTAGACCTGGTAAACTTCCGGGCCGGGCAGTTCCGGTACGGGGCCGCCGTCCATGCGCACGAAGACCGGCTGGGGCGCATTGGGGATCATATCGTAGTCGCGCATGGCGGCGGCTAGTTCCCGGTTACGATCGCGGCGCAGCAGGTCTTTGGCGTGCAGCGCGTTCAGGTTGAATTCAGGCAGCCCCTCCGCGGAAGCGGGGGCGGCGGCAAGCAGCAGGATAAACGCGTTGCGGAGCATGGTCATATTATGGCGGCCTCCATCCCTGTGCGAAAGGGCCTAAATTCCCTTGATGCAGTAGGTCCTATGTTTATTAGTGTCGGAAGAGGCGGTAAAAGTTCAAAACTAAAAACCGCGGTCTAGAGTGCCCAGCTCCAGCGGCTCCCGGGCCAGGGCGTCCAAGCCTATGAACCAGAAGCTGAGGAAGATCACCGCCGAGCCGGCCAGGAAAATTACCCCGGCCACGCCGGCGGGGTGCGCGATCAGGCCGGTTTCGGTCAGCAGGTAGGTCCAGTCGTGCTCGCCGCCGCCCACCAGCGGCAGCGTCTGCTTTATGGCGTCGCCGGCGTAGATGCTGATATTGAGCAGGTTCTCGCCCAGCCAGAACAGGCAGAGCTGCCAGCCCAGGTTGGCGCCGCGCCTTTTCAGGTGTAGCAGGCAGACGGCGGGGACCAGCAGCTGGAAGAGGGTGCCGCCGAGGAACATGATGAAGCGCCCGAAAAAGCCCAGGAAAATATGGCCGGCTTCGTGGAAGCCCAGGTTGACGAAGTCCAAAGGGGAGAAATAGTTCTCTTTCTTGAACCACTGCAGGTAGAACAGGAACAGCCCCGCTACGAGGAGGGCGCGCGCCCACAGGCGGACCGCCGGCCGGCTCTCCGCGGCCGAAGCGGCGGAGCGCGCCCTGGTCCCGCTCATGAGCTTTCTGACCTTAGCCTCCGCCCGCACCCCGGCCGGGATGTGCAGGTTCTTATAACAGGCGCCGCAAAATTCGTTGTCGAGCGGGTTGCCGGCCCCGCAATAGGGGCAGGCCGCGGTGTCGGAGGATTCTTCCATTCTCATGCTGTCAGGAAGTTTATAATATTTGGCTGCCGCGCGGGGCGTGGCTGCGGGCCTATTTTGCTAATATATACCGGACCGGCCGCCCGGCTTGAACATTATGCGCGTACTGATAATAGAGGACGAAAAGAAACTTTCCGCTTTCATCGCCAAGGGCCTCGCGCAGGAGGGGTTTTCCGTGGACACGGCCGCGAGCGCGGCGGAAGCGGAAAAACAGACCCTCAACGGCGTCTACGACCTGATCGTTATGGACGTAAACCTTCCCGACGGGGACGGCTTCACGCTGCTGGAGGAACTGCGCCGGCAGGGGGACCAGACCCCGGTCATAATGCTGACCGCCCGCGGCTCGGTGGACGACAAGGTGCGAGGGCTCGAGACCGGCGCCAACGACTACCTGACCAAGCCTTTCTCTTTCCGCGAGCTGGTGGCCCGCGCCCGCGTGCTCATGCGCACGGTCGAAAAGAACACGGACGTGCTGGCCGCCGGCGACCTGACGCTGGACGTCAGGGCGCGCAAGGCTGTCCGCGCCGGGAAAACCATAGAACTGACCAATAAGGAATTCGCGCTGTTGGAGATCCTGCTGCGCAACGCCGGCCGGCCGGTAAGCCGGGCCGTGCTGTGGGAGCACGCGTGGGAAGGTTCCTTCGAGGTGGACTCCAACGTGCTGGACGTGCACGTGGGGCGCCTCAGGCGCAAGATCGACGCCGGAGCCGGCGATAAGCTGCTGCAGACGGTCTACGGCGTAGGGTACAAGATAGAAGTCCAGGGGCGGGCATGACGCTGCGCCGGCGCCTGGCGCTGCTCTATCTGGCCGCCACCGCGGCTTTTTTCCTTTTATCGGCGCTGACGGCGGTTTTTTTCTTTAACCGCGGCCTGGAGTCCCTGGCGGACCGCAAACTGCGGTCTACCGCCGACGAGGCGGCCGATATCCTGGCCGCGCCCGGCCCATTCGAACTCGAGCGCGTCCGGCCGCGCCTGGACCGCTTCTCGGAAAGTCTCGACGGATTTTTCGTCTCCCTGCGCGGCCCAGGCGGGGACCTCCTGTACAGTTCCGACCCCGGCCTGGCCGCCCTGCGGCCGCCGGCCGGCGCGGCGGTTTACACCCGGAAAAGGATCTCGCTGGAGACGGTCCGCCTGCAGGCCGGGGGAAAGCTCCGGACGGCCTCGGTTTTCCTGCCCGGGGTGGCCGGCGGGCTGCTGCTGGAGCTGGGGCTGCCGCTGCCGTCGCCGCTGCGGGCGCTGTCGGCCGGCAGCTGGGCGCTGCTGGGCGGGACCGCTCTGCTCTTTTTCCTCGCGGCCGGCTGGGCCGGCTGGGCGATAGCCGGCCGGGCGCTGTCCCCGATAGACCGCATCGTGGAGGTGGCCATTAAGGCCGGCGAGGGGGACCTGAGCGGACGCATCCCGCGCCACCGCGCCGAGGACGAGCTGGGCGCGCTGGTGGACGTGCTCAACGGCATGCTGGCCGCCATAGAGGCCTACTCGATAAAGATGAAACAGTTCGCCTCCAACGTCAGCCACCAGCTGAAGACGCCCATAACCGTAATGCGCGGCGAGACCGAGGTGGCGCTGCTGGGCAAGCCGGGCCGCGCGGAGGCCGTGGCGGTGCTGGAGAGCAACCTGGCCGAACTGGAGACGATGACGCGCGTCATCGAGGATATCCTGGAATATTCCCGCCTGGACGGCCGCGGCGCGGGCCGGCCTAAAGAGGAGCGCCTGGACGCGCTGGTCGCCCGGATAGCCAAGAAGGCCGCGGTGCTGGCCCTGCCCAGGGCCCAGAAGGTGGAGACCGAGCTGGAGGCGGTGTCGGCGCTGGTGCAGGCCGGCAAACTGGAACAGGCCCTGCTGAATATCGTGGACAACGCCGTGAGGAACACTCCGGCCGGAGGCCGCATCATCTTGAGGACGCGCGGCTCCGGCGGGAGCGCTTCCGTCAGCGTAGAGGACACCGGGCCCGGGGTCAGGCCCGAGAACCTGCCCCGGCTGTTCGAGAGAGGCTATTCAACTTCCGGCTCCGGCCTGGGCCTGGGCCTGGCCAGGGCCATGGTGGAGAGTTTCTCCGGGAAGATAGAGGTCTCCTCTCCTCCCGGCGCCGGGCTGACGGTGCGCATCCTGCTGCCCGCCGTTACGGCTCAGAACCTGCCTTCCAGGCCTACCGAATAGATCCTGTCCGAATAGCTCTTCATGGACACGTTGGAGTGGTTGTCCATGTAAGTGAAAGAACCTACCGCCGACAGCCCGTGCGCCAGCGTGAAGACCGGCTTTATCATCACCGAGTTGGTGGCGTCGCGCCTGAGTTTCAGGAAGCGCGTATCGACGTTGTCGTAATCCTTCTCTACGCGCACGGCCGCGGTCACCAGCTTGAACCAGGGCGTCCATCTGCTGATCAGGCCCAGCACCGCGGAGCGCGCTTTGAAGGAGTAATCCGGACCGGCCGCGGCATGGGCCTGCCAGCGCAGGCTGACGAAGCCGAGGTGCCGTTTAAAAAAGCGCCGGTTGGCCGACAGGTAGGCCGCGTTGGTGTCCGCGTCCTTCATGGCATTGGTCCGCACGTTGTCCTTCCGGCGCTCGTAGCCGCCTTTTATCCGCAGCCCCCCGGGACCGTGCCAGATCAGGCCGGCATGGGCCCCGCTGTCTTCGGCTATGGTCCCGGTTTTGTCCTTTACCAGGTCCATATCCCAGCCGAGGTCCAGGTTCCAGGCCTTGCCCAGGCCGGGCGTAACGCCGGCGGCCAGCGAGTGGTTCTTGTAGCTGAAGGCCGTGTGGGTGCGGTAGGCGTAGTCGTCGAAGGAATAGGACAGCTCCAGCCCGGCTTTCTTCGCGAAGGCGGGTTCCGCCGAAAAGCCCGCGCTGAGGTGGCGGATATTATCCTTCACCTTGGCGTTGCTGTTCACCGCCGAGTTTACCAGCAGGTGGGAGATGTTGGCGTCCGCGGTCATAGCGGCCCCGGCGGTAACTTCCCAGGTCTTCGGCTCGGGCAGCGGCCGCGGCAGTATGTGCGCCGGGACCGCGCCGGGGCGCGGATATTTATCCGATCGTATGTCCTGCGCCCAAGCCTGGGCGGAGGCGAGTAAAAAAATAGCCGAAAGCACCTTTAGAAGTCTCATAAACGGTCTCCTTGTGCTGCGTTTTTTACTTTTTTACCGCTTGCTTCGGTACCGCGGGCCTGACGCTTATGTCCAGCTCCCTGCGCGCCGAATCAACTCTCCTTTTTACGAACACCGGGTTCAGGCCGAGTTTTACGCTGAGCGTTCCCCAGCCGTAACCTTTGCGGTTTTCGCCCAGCAGCTCGTCCAGCGGCCGCCTGGCCATTTCGGCTATCACGAAGATCTTGACTATCTCTCCGTAGCCGAAGCCTTCCGCGCGCAGGGCCGCTATTTCGTCCCCCGAGCGGTTGAAGTAATAGGACACCGCTTCGTTCTTGGTGAGCTCCGCCTGGGCCGGTTTTTCCGCGGCCAGGGCGGGGAGGGCCGCCGAAAAGAGCAGGGCCGCGGCTGAGAGCAGCAGGATCATGGCTATGGTCGTAAGTCTGTGCATATCAGTCATCCATCCCCGGGTCTTCCCTCTCTATCGTGTCGCCTTTATCGTCCTCGCCCGGTTCGGCCGTCCCTTCGGTATCCTTCTCTATGGTGGAGATCTCTTTCTGGTCCCGTTCGGCCTCCCGCTCCAAACGGCCCGGGTCCTCTCCGCCGTCTTCCCTGACGGCCCGCTCCTTCTCCGCGGCTTCGGCGCCTATCGTTCCGGCGGCGGCTTTCTCCTCCGCGTCCGCGTCCACGTCCACCTCGTTGAGCGCCTCCAAAGCCAGTTTCTCTTCTCCGTCGCCGGCGGCCGCTTCCTGCACCAGCGCCTCCAGGTCCCTGCCGGCGGCGGCGGTAACCGGGGCGTCCAGGTCCCTGGCGTTAAGGGCCAGGGCCGCGGCTGCGGCTTCTCCGGCCGGCCCGGCCTCCGCGGGAGTCCCTGCCCTCAGGAGCTTGAGCGGGGGCACGGCCGCCAGCAGTATTGCCGCGGCCAGGAGGAACAGCGCCCTCCCCGGAAAGAACCCCTTTGCTATGCTCATAAATACGGCCTCTGTGCGCGATATTAATGTTTTCATCCGGAAATTATAGCAGTATAATCCCCGGAAGCCGCGCCCGCCCGGCTTGGCCGGGCGGGCCATGGCCGGTCAATCTCCGGCTTCGGGCTTTTCGGCCGCGGTCGAGTCCTCGGCCTCAATCTGCTCGCCTTTGTTGTCGGCCTCGGATTCGGTCTCGGTGTCTTTTTCGTTCTCGATGCCCTCTACTTCCTTTTCGTCGCCCTCTTTGTCCAGTTCCTTCTCGTCCAGCCCGGCCGCCTCTTTTTCGTCGCCGGCCTCTTTTTCAAGGTCCTTTTCGCCGCCGTTTTCCTTGTCCAGCTCTTTCTGCCCGCCGGCGCCTTCGTCCGCCTCTTTGGCGCTAAGTTCCGGGGCTTCTTTTTCCACCGCCAGTTCTTTCCCCTGGGCTTCAGGACCCGCTTTCTCCGTTTCTTTGCCGGCTTTTAAGTCCTTTTCCCCGGCCGCGCTTATTTCCTTTTCGGCCGGCACGGCGGCTTTTTCCCGGCCGGCGCCTTTGACCTTAAGGTCTTTCAGGGACAATCCCGCGTGTTCCGAAACTTCCTTCTCCGTTTTCCCGCCCGCGGCCGCCGCGGCCTGGCTCGCGTAAGGCAGCAGCATGGCCAGTCCGGCCAGCAGCGCCGCGCAGTTCTTAATTTTGTTCTTTGTGTGGGTTTTCATAACGATGTCCTCCGTTCTGTAGTTGCGCTTCCGCAGTTTCCGCCGTCCTCCAAGTGTAGCCGCCGAACCTTAACTCCGTGTGAAATCAAACTGACTTTCTTGTCATCTTTCCGGCGCCGGCTCAGGCGCCGAAAAAATTGTCCACCAGCTTCAGCAGGTCCCCGTACTCGAAAGACTTGCCGAAGGATTTAATAAAACCTTCCTTTTTTTCAAGCAGGGCGCGCGCGTCCGGGGGCAGGGAGTCGGTTATCAGGATGCTCCTGTCCGGGCCGGCTTCCCTGAACCGGCGCGCCAGTTCCAGGCCGGTCCCGTCCGCGAAGAACAGGTCCGAGATCAGCAGGTCGTAGGTGCCCGACTCCAGGAGGTTAAGGGCTTCCGCCACGTTCCTGGCGAAGGTGAGGCGGTAGCGCTTCGCCGCGAAGATCACCCGGTAGAGGGCGAGTGTCGCCTTCTCGTCGTCAGCCGCCAGTATGCGTATTTCCATAAGACCTCCTTATTCCGCCGGTATAGTGTAACGGCCTTTCCTGAACCTGGGGTTAAGAAAAACTGACGTTTTCTTTAAAATCGCGCGCGGCGGGCGCGGCCCGGTGTATAAAAGCGTTTAAAAATTGTTTAATATAGGGTATATGCTGAAAAAAATAGTTGAATCCATTATAGGCTCAAAAAGCGAGCGCGCGCTGAAGACCGTGCAGCCGGTGGTCGACCAGATCAACGCCCTCGAAGAAACCATTTCAAAACTCTCCGACGAACAGCTCAAGGCCAAGACCCCGGAGTTCAAGGAACGCCTGGCCAAGGGTGAAACCCTGGACGACCTGCTGCCCGAGGCTTTCGCCTGCGTGCGCGAGGCCTCCAAGCGCGTGCTGAAGATGCGCCACTACGACGTGCAGCTTATCGGCGGCATCACGCTGCACCGCGGCAAGATCGCCGAAATGCGCACCGGCGAAGGTAAAACACTGGTCTCCACCCTGCCCGCCTACCTGAACGCCCTCACCGGCAAGGGCGTGCACGTGGTGACCGTGAACGACTACCTGGCCAAGCGCGACAGCCTGTGGATGGGCCCGGTGCACGAATTTCTGGGCCTCACCGTCGGCTTCGTCCAGCACGACATGAAGAACGAGGACCGCCGCGAGATGTACAACCGCGACATCACCTACATTACCAACAACGAGGTGGGCTTCGACTACCTGCGCGACAACATGGTGATGGGCAAGGACGAGCGCGTGATGCGCGAACGCAATTTCGCCGTGATCGACGAGGTGGACTCGATCCTGATCGACGAGGCCCGCACGCCGCTGATCATCTCCGGCCCGTCCGAAGAATCCACCGATAAATATTACGTCGTGAACCGGGTGATCCCGCTCTTGAACGTGCGCTTCATTACCGAGAAAGAGGAGATCGAGGCCAAGCGCGAGGACGTGGACTTGGGGCTTGGCTTCGACGCGATCGTGGACGAGAAGGGCCACACCGCCACCCTCACCGAGGAGGGCGTGCGCAAGGCCGAGAAGATCCTGGGCGTGGGCAATATCTACGACGACGTTTCCTCCGAATGGGCCCACCACCTGAACCAGGGCCTGCGCGCGCACCACCTGTTCGACAAGGACGTGGAGTACGTGGTGAAGGACGGCGAGATCGTGATCGTGGACGAGTTCACCGGGCGCCTGATGCCGGGCCGCCGCTGGTCCGACGGCCTGCATCAGGCCATCGAGGCCAAAGAGAACCTGCGCATCAAGGAAGAGAACCAGACGCTGGCCACCATCACCTTCCAGAACTACTTCAAGCTCTACAACAAGCTGTCCGGCATGACCGGCACCGCCATGACCGAGTCCGACGAATTCTGGGAGATCTACAAGCTGGAAGTGGTGGAGATCCCGCCCAACCGCCCGCTGGTGCGCAAGGACTCTCCCGACCGCATCTACCGCACCGAGCGCGAGAAGAACAACGCCATCGTGATGGAGATCGACGAGCGCTGGAGGAAGGGCCAGCCGATGCTGGTCGGCACCCGTTCCATCGAGAAGTCGGAAAAGCTCGCCGCGATGCTCCGCACCAAGGGCATTCCGCACCAGGTCCTGAACGCCAAGTACCACGAGATGGAAGCACAGATCATTTCCCAGGCCGGCCGCAAGGGCCAGGTGACCATCGCCACCAACATGGCCGGCCGCGGCACCGACATCATCCTGGGCGGCAACCCGCCGCTGGAGGCCGAGCACGACTACGTCAGCCAGATCGGCGGCCTGTGCGTGATGGGCACCGAGCGCCACGAGAGCCGCCGCATCGACAACCAGCTGCGCGGCCGCTGCGCGCGCCAGGGCGACCCCGGCTCGTCGGTCTTCTACGTCTCCCTGGAAGACGAGCTGATGCGGCTTTTCGGTTCCGAGCGCATCTCCGCCATCATGGAGAAGCTGGGCATGGAGGAGGGCGAGGTGATCGAGTCCTCGCTGGTCAGCCGCCAGATCGAAGGCGCGCAGAAGCGCGTGGAAGGCATGAACTTCGACGCCCGCAAGCAGCTGCTGGATTACGACAACGTTATGAACAAGCAGCGCATGGCCGTCTACGAGCTGCGCAACATCATCCTGGACGGCGCGGAAGTGACCGAGCGCATCACCAAGATGATCCACGAGGCCGTGACGGAGCAGCTGGACCTGAACTGCCCGCTGGAGCAGGCCTCGCAGCTGTGGAACCTGGAAGCGCTGAACGTGTTCCTGAAGAAGACCGCGGGTTTCGAAGTGACGTACACCCCGGACGAGGTGCACACGCTGAACCGGATGGCGCTCGAGGAAGAGGTCATGAAGCGCATCGACGCGGCCTACCAGGCCCGCTTCAAGGACTTCGCCGAGCGCAACGTGGATTTCGCCGAGCTGCAGCGCCTGCTGCTGCTGCAGATCATGGACCATATCTGGAAGAACCACCTGTTCGACCTGGACCATCTCAAGAAGGGCGTGGGCCTGCGCGCCTACGGCCAGAAGGACCCGCTGATCGAGTACCAGAAGGAGTCCTATTCCCTGTTCGAGGCCATGCTGGGCCGCGTGCGCGACCAGATGGTGGAATACGTGTTCCGCATCCAGCTGCCGCCGCGCCCGGTGGCGCAGCCGGTAACGCAGGAAGGCGCGCCCGCCTCCGAGCAGAAGCAGCCCCCCAGGCTGGGAGGCAAACAGCCCGAAGCGAAGCCGGCGGCCAAGTTCGCGGACGCCAAGATAGGGCGCAACGATCCCTGTCCCTGCGGCTCGGGCAAGAAATACAAGAAGTGCCACGGCGTTAACGCCTGAACAGCAAGGTAAAAACCATGGCCGAACGGGGCGGAAAACGAAGTTCTTCTTTTTCCGCCCCGGTTTATTTCCGGCTGCTGCCGGCGCTGACCTCCCTGCTGCTGGTCCTCAGTTATCCTAAGTTCGACCAGGGGTGGCTGGCGTGGGTCGCGCTGGCGCCTTTGTCGTATTACCTCCTGAAAACAAGAACGCTTAAGGCCGCCGCCGCCGGCGGGCTGGCCTGCGGGTTCCTTTTTTACGCCGGGATCCTTTACTGGATCTACCCCACCATGCGCGCGGGCGGCGTGGAGCCGGCGGTTTCCGCGCTGGGGCTGCTGCTCCTCAGCCTGCTGATGTCCTCCGAGTTCCTGCTCGTTTCCGTGTTCGGTTTTTATCTTAAAAAGGCCGGCCTCAAGGCCTGGCCCTACGTTTTCGCCGCGGGCTGGTTCCTGCTGGAGTACGGCAAGGTCTACCTGAGCGCGAAGGCGGTCTGGTTCCCCTGGTTCATGCTGGGCTACACACAATGGGCTTATACGCCGCTGATCCAGCTGGCGTCCGTTACCGGCGTGTACGGCCTCGGCGCCGCCGTCTGTTTTACCGGGGCGCTGGCCGGCTCGTTATTCGCGCTCGACGGCCCCGCCTGGAAGAAAGGGGTCCGTTTCCTGCCTGCCCTCATGCTTTTCGCCGCCATCTGGCTCTTCGGCGCGCGGGAACTCCGCCGGGCCGATGCCGCCGTGCCGCGCTTAACTTTTACCGCCGCCCTGCTGCAGCCTTCCATAGACCAGTACGCCAAGTGGGACGCCGCCGAGGCCGGGAACATCATGAGGAACATGGAGGGGCTCGCCGCGGCGGCGAAGGGCGCGGACCTGGCCGTATGGCCGGAGAACGCGCTGCCCTGCTGGATAGACGAGCCGGCCTGTTACGCATGGCTGAAGACCGCCGCGGCCCGGCCCGCAGGCGCGACGCTGGTGGGCTCCGTCTCGAAAGGCGACGGCAGCCGGGTGGCGGCCTTCCTGCTGGATAAGGACGGCGCTATAACCGCCGCCTACAACAAGCGCCAGCTGGTGCCGTTCGGCGAATACGTTCCGCTCAGGGGCCTGCTCGGAAAATATATTAAACCGGTGGCCGCGCTGGGGGAATTCCTGCCGGGGGCGCCCCGGCAGGAGCTGATGCCGTTCCAGGGGCTTAAATTCGGCGCCGTCATCTGCTACGAGTCGATCTTCCCTTATCTGTTCACGGGCGACACCCGTGACGGGGCCGATTTTTTCGTGAACATCACCAACGACGGCTGGTATCTGGACACGGCCGCGCCGTACCAGCATTTTGCGGCGAACGTTTTCCGGGCGGTGGAGAACCGGCGCGCGGTGCTGCGCGCCGCCAACAACGGCATTTCCGGAGCGATAGACCCCTGGGGCCGCGTTACGGCCAGGACGGCTCTGGGCGAGCGGACCGCGCTGCTGGTCCCGGTCAGGGTGTACTCGGAGCGGGCCATTTTCCCGTACTACGGGAAGTGGTTCGCCGGGGCCGCGCTGCTGCTGGTTTCCGCGTTCCTGCTGGCTGTTCTTTTTGTCTGACGAAAATGTTTAAATCAGGATATTTATGAAAATACTGATCGTGGAAGACGACCTGGGCAACAGGGAGGCGCTGGAACTGACCCTGAAGAGGAAGGGTTACGGGACGGAACTGGCCGGCAACGGCCGCGAGGCGCTGGAGAAGGCCAGGCTTTCCCGGCCGGACCTTATCCTCTCCGACGTGATGATGCCGGAGATGGACGGCTTCATGCTCTGCCGCCTGCTGAAAGCCGACCCCGAACTCAAACGGATACCGTTAATCCTTTTCACCGCCACGAATTCCGAGAAGGACGAAGAGGCCCTGGCGCTCGGCCTGGGCGCCGCCAGGTACATACGCAAGCCTTTCGAGGCCGCGGACCTGCTGGCGGCCGTGGCGGAGGCGCTGGCGCAGGGCGCCGGCGGCCCGCCGGACGAAGCCGGGAGCGTTTTAGACAACGAATATCTTACGATCCTTACCCGCAAGCTTCGGGCTAAAGAGGCCGAGTTGGAACGGGCGCTTGAAAAGCTGTCCCTGAGCGAGAGGCGGCTCAAGCGGGCGCAGGCTATCGCGCAGGTGGGCAACTGGGAGCTGGACCTGCGCACCGGGGATATCTGGGCTTCGGAAGAGGCCTTCCGCATCTACGGGCTCAGGCCTGCCGCCTCCAGGCTGCCGCTGGCCGAGGTGCAGGAAAGCGTGCTGGAGGAGTACAGGCCCGCCCTGGACCGGGCCATGAAAGGGCTGATCCGCGGCGAAGGCGGCTACAGCGAGGAATTCCGGGTAAAAAAAACGGACACCGGAGAGATACGCGATATTTATTCCAAGGGGGAACTGGTTTCGGGGCCCGACGGCGCCCCGGCCATGGTGGTGGGGGTCCTGCAGGATATTACCGAGCGTAAACTGGCGGAAAAAAAACTACTGGAGAGCGAAGAGCGGCTGCGGCGCAGCCAGAAGCTGGACTCCATGGGCCGGCTGGCCGGCGGGGTGGCGCACGACCTGAACAACCTGCTTGGGCCCATCCTGGCCTACGCCGATTTCCTCGGCAAAAGCCTGGCCCCGGGCGACGCCAGGCTGGAGGATATAACTGAAATAGTGAAGGCCGCGGACCACGCCGCCGCCCTGGTGCGCAAACTCCTGGCGTTCAGCCGGAAGCAGGTGATGGAGCCCAAGGTCATAGATATAAACGTTATAGTTTCGGAAATGCAGAGGATGCTGAAGCGGGTTATAGGGGAGAACGTGCGCCTGGAAGCCGCGCTCGGCCCGGTCGTGGGCCCGGTCAAGGTGGACCCCGGCCAGCTGGAGCAGGTTATCCTGAACCTCGTCCTGAACGCCCGCGACGCCATGCCTATGGGCGGCGACATCCGCATAGAGACCGCGCTGCTGGACCTTAAGGCCCCGGCACAGGCCGTGAGCGGGGCAGTTCCCGCAGGGCGGTATATAGCGCTGAGCGTGAAAGACAGCGGGGCAGGAATGGACGAAGCGACCCAGAAAAAAATATTCGAGCCCTTCTTTACCACGAAAGAGCCCGGCAAGGGGGTCGGCCTGGGGCTTTCCACCGTCTACGGGATAGTCAAGCAGAGCGGCGGGGATATCATGGTTGAAAGTTCCCCGGGGGCCGGTTCGGTCTTCCGCCTCTGCTTCCCGCTGGCGGAAGGCGGGGTGGAGCGCGAACAGCCCGCCGCCCAAACCAGGGCCGTAACCGGCAAAGGCGGCATCCTGGTCGTGGAAGACGACGAGCAGATGCGGAAGATCGCCAAAAGGATACTCGCTTCCGCCGGGTATTCCGTGCAGGAGGCCGCGGACGGCAAGGAAGCCCTGCGGCTGCTGGCGGAGGGCGGCCAGCCGGTGGGCCTGCTGCTTACCGACATGGCCATGCCGGCGATGGACGGGGTGGAGCTTACCCTGGCGGTCCTGGCTAAATATCCCGGCATCAAGGTGATCTGCATGTCCGGATACCTGGAGAAAGAGGAGGAGTTCAGGGAGAAGCTCGGCGCGAGGGCTGAATTCATAGAGAAGCCGTTCAGCCCCCAGGCCATCGTTCAAAAGGTCAACGCGCTGCTGAAATAGGCGCCGGCGCGTTTGCCCCATAGTGCCCACTCTTTGGGCCTTTAGGCGCGCCGCGGCGCGGGCGTGGTAAAAAAATAGTTCTGTATGTGGCGATCTTTTTTTGTGCCTTTCTCCAATGAAGCCTTGACAAGTCCATGGGCCTTAGGGCCCAAAAAGCAATAGGCACAAAGACTAGTACTTGACTAGGTCCTTTGTTCTTGATTATAATCAGGTAAGTGCTTAAACTATAAAAGTGAGCATAGCGCCTCCAGACCAGGCGCCAGACCAAACCGCAGTACGGGAGGAAGTAATGTTAAGGAAGATAGCCGCATCCCTCGCGATAATCGCGTCAGTATCCACCCTGGTGTCCGCTGCCGTCAGCTTCGACACCATCAACAACACCAACCTGCAGGATGAAATAGCCAACCTCGACCTTAACGTGCCCTCGGCCGTTATCGTTGAAGATAAGGCCGTTTCCAGCAAGGTTGACAAAGAATGGACCATCATGGTCTACGTGAACGGCAAAAACAACCTTGAGCCGTACGCCCTCAAAGATATGAACGAGATGGAGAAGATCGGCTCCACCGATAAAGTGAACGTGGTCACCGAGACCGGCCTGATCGCCGGCTACGGCACGCTTCCCTGGACCGGCACGGCCCGCTTCCTTATTAAGAAGGACGCCGACACCAACAAGGTCACCTCCCCCATCCTCCAGAACTTGGGCAAGTCCGACATGGGCGACTACAAGAACGTAGTGGCCTTCGTGAAATGGGCCCAGACCAACTACCCCGCCAAGCATTATATGCTTGTCGTGTGGAACCACGGCGCCGGCTGGATCAAATCCCGCAGCCCCGAAGTTACCAAGGGTATCTCCTACGACGACGAGACCGGCAACCACATCAACACTCCCCAGATGGGCCTGATGATGAAGGCTATCGGCAAGATCGACGTGTATGGCTCCGACGCCTGCCTGATGCAGATGCCCGAAGTCGACTACGAGATCAAAGACTACGTTAACTACATAGTCGGTTCCGAAGAGACCGAACCCGGCGACGGCTACACCTACGACCTGCTGCTCGGACCCCTCGTGAAGAAGCCCACCATGAGCGCCATGGAACTCGGCAAACTGGCCGTGAACGCCTATGCCGACCATTACGGCACCCAGGACCACACCCAGAGCCTTGTCGATTCCGCCAAGCTCAACGGCCTCGTGGCCCCGGTCAACGCCTTCGTTAAAGCCGCCATGGCCGCCAACGAAAAAGCCCTGATCAAGAGCGCCATGAGCAGCGCGCAGGCTTATGCCTACGCCGAGAACAAGGACCTGTGGCACTTCCTGAGCCTCTACGCCGCTTCCTCCAAGGACGCGAACGTGAAGGCCACCGCGAAGGCCCTGCAGACCTACCTGACCGGCGACCTGGTGCTTCTCAACCGCGCGAACGCTAACTACGCGAACTCGCACGGCCTGGCGATCTATATGCCTAACTACACCAACTCCGCCTACAACGCTCTGGCTTGGGCCAACGCGACCCAGTGGGACGAGTTCATCGCCTGGTACTCGGCGAAATAAGCGTTAACCACGCTGACGGAAGGGCCGGCTTAACCGCCGGCCCTTCTTTTTTAAAATAATGGGGACAGGCTACTTTATTTTTAATAAAGTAGCCTGTCCCCATTATTTTTGTCTGGGCCCTTGGGCCCAGTATTGGGCGGGTCCCGGGTCCCTTGTGGAAAAGCGGGGATAGGGTTAAACTATTGGTATGAACTTCTTCGAAAAAAGCACGGAGGTCTCCATGATACGCAAGATATACCTTTCCGTTATGGCCGTTTCGTTGTTCGCCTCGGTTGCCTCGGCCCAGGGCTCTACGGTGGATTTCGACGGCGTTGGCGGAGGGCTGAACATCAAGGAACAGCTCGCCGGCATGGACGCAGCTCCGGAAGTCAGCCAGGACAAGAACCTGGCCAGCTGGCTGCACAACACTTTCGACCCCGCCGAATGGACCATCATGGTTTTCGGGAACGGCAAGAACGACCTGGAGCCCTACCTCCTTAAGGACATGAACGAGATGGAGAAGATCGGCTCCACCGAAAAGGTCAATATCGTGGTGGAAGCCGGCCGCATAGACGGTTACGACGAAAGCGACGGCGACTGGAAAGGCGTGCGCCGCTACCTCATAGCCAAGGACACTGATACCGAAAAGGTCAATTCCCCGGTCCTGGCTGACCTGGGCGAGGTGGACATGGGGTCCTACCAGAGCGTGATAGATTTCGCCAAATGGGCCAAAAAAGCCTACCCTGCCAAACATTACATGCTGATCTTGTGGAACCACGGCGCCGGCTGGACCAAGGACGGCAAGCGCATCATCACCAAGGGCATCTCCTATGACGAGCAGAGCGGCAACCACATCAACACCCCCCAGATGGGCCAGATCATGAAAGCCCTGGGCAAGACCGACGTGATCGGCACCGACGCCTGCCTGATGCAGATGGCCGAAGTGAACTATGAATTCAAGGACAGCGTGGACTACATCGTGGCCTCCGAAGAGACCGAGCCCGGCGACGGCTACACCTACGACCTGTTCCTGGGCCCCGTGGTGGCCAACCCCGCTATGTCCGCGATGGAAGTGGGCAAAGCCGCGGTGAACGGCTACGGCAACCACTACGACTCTATCGACGGCGGCTACACCCAGAGCCTGGTGAAGGCCTCCTCTATGGGCCGGCTGCCGGCCCTTACCGACGCCTTCGGCGCCGCCGTGATGGCCGCCGGTGAGAAGGAGCTGGCCAAAACTTCCCGCGACGCCACGATCAACTACGCTTACGACGAGAACCGCGATTTGGGCGACTTCGTCCGCCGCGTGGTCGAGGGCACCAAGAGCGCGGACGTTAAGGCGAAGGGCCAGGCCCTGCTGACCTTCATCACCAAGGACCTTGTGCTGCTCAGCCGCTCCCGCGACGCGAAAGCCAGCTACTGGAGCGAAGCCAAGGAATACACCCTCTCCAAGGGCATAGCGGCCTACTTCCCCAAGGCCGCCTTGGGAGCCGGCTACACCGACCTCCAGTGGGCCAAGGCCTCCCAGTGGGACGAGTTCGCTCTCTGGATGAACCAGCCCTGAGGAATAAAGGGCTTAAAAGGGGGCCGGCTTAACTGCCGGCCCTTTTTTTATGACGCGGAGTACGGGAGGGGAAAAGAAAACCGCCCGGGCTGTCCCGGGCGGTTTATTTGTTATGCCTGCTGCTATTATTTGGTGGCGGCGGCAGGAGCGGCTTCGGCTTTGGGGGCCTCGGCTTTCTTCTCGTGCTTCTTGGTTTCGTGCTTGCCCTTGTGCTCTTTTATCTCTTTAACGGTGGTCTTGCCGTCTTTTACGGCGACTTTCACTTTAACGCCCTGGGCAAGGGTGCCGACGGACTCGAGCGTGAACTGCTTCTCCACGCCTTTGTTGTTCTTTACGGTGATCGTCTTGGCGGCTGCGTCGACGGCGGTGATCACACCCATGGTGATCTCGGCTTTCTTCATCTCGTGCTTCTTGGCAACGGGCTTCTCCACCTTGGCCGGGGCGGCCGCGGGGGCGGCAGCGGGGGCGTTCTGGGCGAAGCTCATTCCGGTGAAAGCGGCGAGAGTTACGGCTGCGAGTATGTACTTTTTCATTTTAGTGTCTCCTCTGGCGATATTGACTGGCAACTTCTATACCCATAGTCTAGCACTGCCCCCATTAAACTAGCCTTAAAACAACATTAAAAGATTTTAATCTTCCGAAAGCTCCGCTGCCCGGACGTGAAGAGGAAAGGGAAGTATTGTATTATATGCGTAGAAACAGGATAAGGGACGGAGACGGCATGAGAAAATTTATTCTGGCGGGGGCGGCGCTGCTGCTGAGCGGGTGCTTCCATGGGCTTATAGAGAAAGCGCCGGTGAACCGGGGGCTGCTGGTGGCGGACGGGCTTAGGGACGAACCGGCTTTCGACGTGGAGTACGAGCCCGGCACCGGGCGGTCCATCTTCGCGTGGACCTCGATCACCGGGAGCACCAGCTCCGCGGTCCATATAACCGCCGTGGACGAGACCGGCCGGGAACTCTGGAAGGCTTCGCCCGCGGCCGCCGAAACCCGCCGGCCCCTGCAGTTCGAGGCCAGGGTGGCCGTTTCCTCCGCCAACGTGTTCGCTTCCTGGGACGAATACCTGCTGGGCTCCTTCAGCCTTAACGCCGCCGTCCTGGACGCCGACGGCGACCAGCTACCCATGAAAGCCCGGGTCCACGGCATCTCCAAAGTGAACCGGGACAAGAACGTTATGATAGCCGCCGAAGGAGACTCCGCCGCGCTTGCCTGGGAAGATTACGACCCCGCCGTTAAGACCACTTACGTGGGCGTGGCGGAAATAGGGACCTCCGGGCTGCGCTGGACTAATGTCCTGGGGGACAGGGACGGGAACGAACGGTACCTGGACCCCGTGCTGGCCCCCTCCGGCGCCGGCGGCGTGCTGGCGGCTTTCCGCCACCTGCATAACGGCGATAAAGGCATCGTGGTGCGCAGGTTCAACGCCGACGGCGCCTCCTGGCCCGACGACGTGCAGGCCAGCGACGCCATCAGCTACAAAGCCAACGCCCAACTGGCCGACGACGGCCTGGGCGGCGCCTTCGTGGTGTGGGAAGACGGCCGCAACGGCAGCACGGACCTTTACGCGCAGCATATAAGCTCTGTGGGCGCCGTGCTGTGGGACACGGGCGGCATTCCCGTTGACGTGAGCCAGGGCAACAGCTGGAACCCGGTGGTCACCCCCGACGGCGGCGGCAGCTTCTACTGCGCCTGGATAGACGACAACATGGGTTCCCGCTGGGAACTCAAAGTGCAGCGGATGGACCGCGACGGCACCCCCATGTGGGGCCCCGGCGGGCTGACCGTGTGCGAATCGGAGAACAGGCAGTCCATGCCTTCCATCGTTTCGGACGGCGAGGGCGGCTGCGTGGTGGTGTGGAACGAGGCCAGGGACGGGACGCTGAACATCTTCGCGCAGCGGTTCGACCCGGACGGGGACATGCTCTGGGACGAGGCCGGCGTGGCGGTGGTCAACCCGGGGGCGGACCATATCCTGCCGCAGATAGTGGCGGACCAGGACGGCGGCTTCGTGGTAGGCTGGAAACAGCAGGACCCAGCAAAAAAATGGCAGCTGAAGGCGCAGCGGCTTGAAGAGGACGGCGTGCCGCTCTGGAAATAACTTAAGTTTTAGGAAAGATCACCGTGAAGGCGGAGCCGCGCCCGGGGGCGCTCTCCGCCTTTATTTCGGCGCCGTGCGCTTCCGCTATGGACTTGGCGATGGCCAGGCCCAGGCCGAAACCGCCGGAACTCCGCGCCGCGTCGGCCCGGTAGAACCGTTTGAAGATATGCGGCAGGTCCGCCGCGGGAATGCCCGCGCCGGTGTCGGAGATCTTCACCGCGGGCCTGGCGCCTTCCAGGTAAACGCTTACGCACACCCTGCCGCCGGCCGGGCTGTACTTTACGGCGTTGTCCAGCAGGTTCAGGAACAGCCTGCCCAGCTGGCCGGCGTCGCCGTCCGCTTCCACGCCGCCGGCGGGGGAAAGCTCCACCGCTACGCCAGCTTTCTGCGCAACGCCCGCCAGGCTCTCCGCCGTCCTTTTCAGCAGTTCGCCCAGGTCCACGCGCGCGTGTTCCAGGCGCACCTCGCGGTTGTCGAACCGCGCCAGCGTCAGCAGGTCGCCCACGATCTTGGACATCTTCTCGGTCTCCTCCAGGTTGCTCTGCAGGATGGCGGCGTATTCGCCGGTGGTGCGGGCTTTCTTGAGCGCGACTTCCAGCTCGCCCTTCAAAATGGTCAGCGGCGTCTTGAGCTCGTGCGAGACGTCCTGGATGAAGCGCCGCTCCGAAAGGAAAGAATCCTCCAGGCGGGCCAGCATGGCGTTGAACAGGTCGGCCAGCTCGCGGGTCTCGTCGCGGGTGGCGGGCGGCTTGAGGCGCAGGCTCAGGCTTTCCGCCGTGATCTGGCGGATGGTGCGGGCCATGTCCGCCACCGGGCGCAGCGCCACGCTGGCGAAGAACATGCCGAAGGCCCCGGTGAGCAGCACTATCAGCGGCACCAGCGTCCCCATCATCACGCGCAGGTTCTTCAGCGCGAATTGGGTTATATAGGTGGAGCGGTAGGCCTGCACGATGTACGCGGTGCCGGCGGTGCCCGCAACCGGGGTGGCGTAGGAGCGGTAGGTGCTGCCGGTGCCTTCCTGCTCGTCCACCTTTATGGTGTCGTAGGCGGCGCTGCCCCTGAGCGCGTCCTTAATAGTGCGCCCGGGCAATTCGGGGGCGCCGGAAGACCCCGAGGAGCTCTGCAGTTCGTTCCCGGCGGCGTCCAGTATGCGGAGCGCTATGGAGGTCTGCTTCGGGTCTTCGGTGTGGAGGCGTACCAGCTCCGGCGCGATCTTATAGAAAGCGCCGCCCTTGGCGGCCGCGGCGGAATGGCGCCCTACTTCTATGCGCTCCGTTTCCAGGTAGGTCTCCAGCGCGTCCGCCACGCCCTCGGCGCGGTAGGCCAGCAGCTGGTCCATGTTCTCGTCGAGGCTTTTGGCCAGGCTGTTGTAGACCAGCAGGCTGAAGAGAGTGAGCGTAACGGCCAGGGCCGCCGCGTACCAGAGCGTTATCCGGAACCTCACGGAGTTGAAGCGCTGTAAAAAAAGGAGTGGATTCTTCATCGCCCGGGTTTAATCTTTAAGGATGTAGCCCTTGCCGCGCACGGTGTGGATGACTTTTTTTGCGGGTTTCTTTTCCAGCTTGTTGCGCAGGTAGTTGATGTAGACGTCGATGACGTTGGTGCCGGTGTCGAAATTTATATCCCACACGTGCTCGGCGATCATCGTGCGGGTGACTATCCTGCCCTTGTTCCTTACCAGGTATTCCAGGAGCGAGAACTCCTTGGCGCTCAGGTCCAGCTCTTTGCCGGCGAGGCTCGCCTTATGGGCGGCCAGGTCCAGCGCTATGTCCCCGGCGGTAAGCCGCGTGGAGGCTTCGGCGGGCCTGGCGCGCAGCAGCGCCCGGATCCTGGCCAGCAGCTCTTCGAAAGCGAAAGGCTTGGTAAGGTAGTCGTTGGCGCCGGAGTCCAGGCCCTTTACCTTGTCCTCCACGCGGTCCTTGGCGGTAAGCATCAGGATGGGCGCGGCAAAGCCGCCCTGGCGCAGTTTAGCGCAGACGGCTAAGCCGTCCAGCCCTGGCAGCATCACGTCCAACAGCAGCAGGTCGTAGGGGTTCTCTTCGGCCAGGCGCAGCGCGTCCGGGCCGGTGTGGGCCAGGTCCGCCGCGTAGCCCTCTTCCTTAAGCCCGCGCCTTATGAATTCGGCTATCTTCTTCTCGTCCTCGGCTATCAGTACGCGCATAGATCGCAGCCTCGGGCCGCCGGGCGACGGTTAATTCTGTTCTTTGGCGGGCGCGGGCACGGCGCCGCCTGCTGCCGCGGGGCACGCTTCGTCGCCCTGCTCGGGCTCCACTTCGCGCGCCTTGGCCAGTTCGCACATGCGTTTCTTTTCAGCCTTGCCTATGAAATAGATGGCTATGAACATAAGCGCCAGGCCGGCCCAGTCCTCGGCCTTGGGCGGCTTCTGCCCGGGGATGAACCAGAACACGAAGAGCGTGGCGGCGGTGCCGGCTATCAGCGAGGTAAGGCGGTTCACCAGGCCCGCGAAGGTGGCCGTGCGGCCTTTGAACATGAACAGGAACACGGAGAAGAAGGCGGAGAAGCCGAACACCAGGCCGGCCCCGATGGCGAGCAGCCACTTGGGGGTCGGGTTCCTGGCCGCGTCCGTGAACTGGTAGGCGAAGGTTCTCTTAACCTCCTGCACGGGCTTGTCTACGGCCGCCGCGGCGGCTTTAAGGGTTTCCGGGGAGGCCTTCTTGTCCTTGAGCAGCGCGGAGGCGGCCGCCAGGGCCTCCTCGGCGCCGGCCCGGTTGGCGGGGGTGAACTTTGAGGTGTCGGTGGTAAGCAGGGCCTCGGCCTTCGCCATGGAGGCGGCAAGGGCCTCGCGCTCGGGCGAGGCTGCGGCCATGGCGGCCGGCTCGGCGTTGGGGGTAAAGGGCAGCTCGGCGGGCCTGTTGATCAGCTGGAAGAAGATGAACCCTGCCAGCACCAGCGAGATGGTGGAAGCTATCTGTTCCACCGCGAAGAAGCCCTTGGTGTCGTAAGCGGCGCCGGGTTTGCGGGTGTTCTTGTAGTAATTCATTATGTAAATGCGGATGGTGTACGCGCCCAGGTAGAAGGACAGGATGGTCATGGCGGCCGCGTTGCCGAGGAAGTCGAAACTGCCCTTGTCGAACACGAACAGCTGGCCGAAGAAGGCGGCGTAGTTGCCGGTCTGCTCCACCAGGGCGATGGCGCCCTTGAAATTGAGCAGCTGCAGCGCCACCGCGCCGAGCGCGATCATAACGGCCACGTTCTCTTCCCAGTAGACCTTCTTCTTCAGGATGCCCTGGCGGATCTGGGCCTCGTCGATAAAGCGGCTGATGATGATGACGCTGGCGCGCATGATGATCATGGCGACCATCACCGAGATCGGCAGCGTGTACATCAGCGTGGTGGTGGGGATCACAATGCCTGTGCAGATGCCGGAGGGGATGATGTAGAAGAACTCGCGGGGCATGTTGAAGCCCAGCACCTTTACGGTGTCGGTGGACTTGAACCTGTACCAGCCCCAGGCTATGACCACGGCGTTGCAGATGAGCATGCCGCCGATGGTGTTGTAGAAAGTGTACTGGGTCCCGTCCATGCCGAGCACTTTGTCGAAGTACTTGGCCAGGAAGCCGGTTAGGACATAGATTCCGAAGTAGCTGAACGAGAGCTGCAGCAGCCTTTCGGTGGTGCCCTCGTGCGTTCTCTGCGTAAACACGGTCTTCAAGGTTTTAAGCATGGTTTCCTTCTATAATGAACTCTTCTGAATATATTATAACTTTGCCCGGTTTTTCGCAATGCGGCGGAGGGGCTGGGGAGGCAGGGCGCGGGGTTGCGGCGCCTGGTCAGGCTTTGGGGGCGCGTTTGCGGGAGAGTTCGGCGGCTTTCCTGATCTTTGCCATCAGCGACTCCAGGTCGAAAGGCTTTACCAGGTAGTCCATAGCGCCGAACAGCAGGGCGTCGTTGAGGGTGGCGGCGTCGTTCAGGCCGCTTACGGCTATGATGGGGATATGCGCGGCGGCGTCCACGGAGCGGATGTCGCCCATAAGGCTGATGCCATCCACGCCGGGCATCATGATGTCCATCAGCACCACGTCGGGGAGTTCCGCGGGCTTGGCGGCTTTGAAGAACTCGCGGGCCTTTTTGGGCTCGCAGAAGGTGCGTATTTCGCAGCCGGCCGAGGCCAGGCCGGTCTCGTATATCTCGAGAATGGTCTCGTCGTCGTCGACAGCCACTACTTTTATACGGGGTTCGTCCGCCATATGGTTATTCTAACA
The DNA here is from genome assembly GCA_021811185.1 of bacterium. Lineage (GTDB taxonomy): Bacteria > Elusimicrobiota > Elusimicrobia > Elusimicrobiales > UBA9959 > UBA9959. The sequence goes on along the minus strand of JAJZPL010000009.1, from coordinate 31,818 downwards.
AAAAAAACGGCCCGTGCCTTTATTTTTTCGGTTTGGATTTGGCCGCGCGGGCGGCCTTGGGCTCCGCCGGCGCCTTTCTGTCCGCTTCCAGTACCTCGCACTTAAAGGTGCCGCGCGTGCTGGGTACGTAGAAAAGAGTGCGCAGGCCGTAGAGTTTCCTTGCGGAGATGAACCCCCGCAGTTCCTTCACCGCGGCCTCGTTCTCCAGCGGGACCAGGCGGTACGGCTCCTTGATGGCTGCCATCAGCGCGGGCACTTTCAGGATGTCGTAGGTCTCGAGGGTCTTTACCTCGCCGTTCGCTGCGGCCTTCTGGCGGAAGGCGTCCAGGGCGTCGCCCTCCACCGGCTCGGCGCGCAGGAACCCCTGCACCCCGGTCTCTACCGGCAGGGCGGCCGCGGCTTTTCTCACCTCGGTGAAGGCGTAGGAGAAGGCTTCGCCGAAGTTGTTGAGCGGGGCCTCGGTGCGGGTGAGCTCGCCGCTGATATAGGCGGATATTTTTATCATGTCGCCGCGGTAGAAGATCATTTTGCTCTGTTTTACGTTCTGGGAATTTATGATCTCGGAGTTCTCTATCTCGCGGAAGAAGTCTTTAACGAGCTGCGGTTTTATGGAGCCGCGCCGGGTGACTATGGCCTTGGAACTGTCGGTGCGCATCAGGGCCTGCCCGTCGAGCCCCACCTCCAGGTAGTAGCCCTGGCCGGTCTTGATGGAAGAGACCTGCATCCAGACGGCCTTGGCGCGCGCGGCCTGGTTGTAGGGGCGCAGGCCGCACAGCGCGGCGGCCGAGGCGGCCGCCGCGGCCAGCAGGAGCAGGCGGCGCTTCATAATTTTTCCACCGCCCTGTCGGCGGACCAGGCCGCGCCGTATTTAAAAGCGGCCCAGGCGAGCAGCAGCAATCCGAGGTTCTGCGCGAATTCATGGCCGAGGGAGTTGCTGCCCGTGCTGCCGAAGCAGCCGCAGGAGGTTACCGGGAGCTTTCTCAGCCACGCCTGGCCCAGCAGGGCCTCGAAGAAGAAAAGCATGGCGCCGGTGAAAAGGGCGGACCAGCGCGTGAACACGCCGGCGGCCAGCAGCAGGCCGGCGTAGAGCTCCACCCAGGGCGTCAGGTAGGCCGCCCAGAGCGAGTGCTGGGAGTTCAGCACTTTGTAACTTTCTATGGCGTAGCCGAATTCCTCGGCGGGGGCCAGGGCTTTTACCAGGCCGGCGTAGATGAAGACGCCGCCCAGGGCGACGCGGGCCAGGAGGCCCAGGATCTCTTTGGGGTCGGTTTTTCCGTTCATTTTTTTGCCGCTTGTCTCATCAGGTTGTCGAACTTCATGGCTTCGTCCAGGAGCTGCCCGGAGCCTACGGCTCTTTTGCCGTTGATGAAGAAGGTGGGGGTGGCGTTGACGCCTTTCATGTCGCCTTCGGCGATGTCGAGGTTGAGTCGCCTGAGGGTTTCGGGGGCCTGGGAGCAGGCCTGCATGGCGGGCCAGTCGAGCTTGAGCTGGTCGGCGTAGGTCTTGAATTCCCAGGGTTCGCTTTTGGCCTGGCCCCACTTTTCCTGGTTGGCGAAGAGGAGCGCGGCGTATTCCCTGAACTTGCCCTGCTCACCGGCGCAGTCGGCGTAGGCGGCGGCGTGGAGGGACCAGGGGTGGATAGTGACCAAGGGGTAATGTTTGAAGCTTACGCGCAGGCCGTTGCCGAAGACTTTATGCATTTCTTCGATCTTGCCGGCGGCCATGCGGCAGGCGGGGCAGGCGAAGTCGGTGTATTCTACTATCTGTACGGGGGCGTCGGCGGGGCCTATGGTGCGGAAGGCGGGGGCGGGCCTTACGGGGCCTACGTTGAACTGTCTGGCGAGGAGCACGGCTATGGTGGAGACGAAAATGATAAAGGCGCCCAGGGCCAGGCGGCGCGCGTTGTTGCGTTCGATCATAGATGAAATTATACAGTAAGTTCCCCTGTAAAATCTATATTAATAGGGGACAGCGACCTATTATTTGCCGACGGGGCGGGAGGTTCGCTCCTTCTTCTGGTTCTCTTCTCTTCTGCGGTGGAGTTCGCGGCTGTAGCGGAGCTGGGTGTCGACCATTTTTTGGAAGACGGTGAGGAGGACTTCTTTTTGGGGGCGGGGTTCGTCGTGGCCGGCGGTTTCGGCTTCCTGGCACAGGTGGTAGATGGCTTCTATGGTGGAGACGCAGTGCGGCAGGGGCTGCTTTTTGAACTTGAATTGGGAGAGGTAATTGCCGGCGAAGGAGAGGCGGGGGAGGGCGCTTACGTTCTTGCTTTTGTGCAGGATGCTTTTGGCGGAGCGCCAGGTGCCGTCTATCACGAAGATGAGCGGGGTTTTTCCCGGCGGGAACGCGTCTTTGCCGAGGGTCTGGAAATTGGCGGCTTTGGGGCCGGGGTACAGGACGAAGGGGGCGCAGGCCGGGTCTTTGATGAGGGCGTTGACCCTGGCGTCCAGTGTGAAATCATTGCCTATTATGAGTTCGGAGTTCGTCAAACACAGCCTCGACAGGCGGCCGGTGCCGGTGCGCTGTCTCTTGGCTTCGTCCTCGTGCATAAGGATGACGAAGCGCAGCCTGGTGTTAAAGGGTTTTATGCTGCCGCACAGGCAGTTGGCCTTCACGCGGCGGCAGGTATAGCATTCCTCTCGGTGCTCGGGCATGGCGGCTATCTTTTGAGTTCGGGGGAAATGATCTTTACTATCTTGGCGGGGGAGGTGGCGCCTTTGATGAGCATTATTTTCTTGGCGTCTATGCCGAGTTCCAAAGAAAGGAGGCGCAGGGCCGAGGCGTTGGCCAGGCCCCTCTCGGGAGGGGCCTTGGTCCATATCTCGTAGGCGTCGGGCGCTTTCTTTACCAGCTTGTCGCGCCGTTCGCCGGGGTGCACCTTCAACTTTATGAACATCAGGCTATCAGGTTGCGGGACGTCATGTCGGCCGGCTGCTTGAGGCCGAGCACGGCCAGCACGGTGGGCGCCACGTCGGACAGGATGCCGTGCGGGCGCAGTTTTACGCCTTCGGCGTCCCTGGCTATGTAGATGAACTCCACGGGGTTGGTGGTGTGGGAGGTTTTGGGCATGTTGATCTTGTAGTCCCACATTTCCTCGGCGTTGCCGTGGTCGGAGGTGACCATTACGGTGTACTCGTGGTTGAGGGCTTTGTCCACCAGCTGGCCTACGCAGACGTCGGTCATCTCGACGGCTTTTACGGTGGCGTCGTAAATGCCGGTGTGGCCGACCATGTCGCAGTTGGCGAAGTTGACCAGGATGAAGTCGTATTTTTCGGACTCGATCTCGGCCAGGGCGCGGTCGCGGACCTGGGGGGCGTTCATCTCGGGGTGCTCGCCGAAGCTGGAGGGGTCCCAGGTGCCTTTTATTTCCACCTGGGTCTCGTTCTTGTAGGGCTCGGTGCGCTTGCCGTTGAAGAAGGAGGTGACGTGCTTGAACTTCTGGGTTTCGGCGAGGCGGAGCTGCAGGAGGCCCTGCTCGGAGATGACCTGGCCCAGGAGGTTGTCCATGCTGCCGCCTTCGTCCATGGGGGGGAGGGCGCTGAACTTGAACTCGTCGTAGTAGCGGGTGAGGCCGCAGTAGGCTATGTCGAACTTCTTCCAGCGGCTGCCGGGGTAGTTGTCTTCGACAAAGCACTTGGTGAGCTCGATGGCGCGGTCCTGACGGAAGTTGAAGTGTATTACGGAGTCGCCGTCCTGCATGCCGGGGTAGCTGCCTATGATGGTGGGCGGGATGTACTCGTCCACTATGGGGAGGCCGTTGGGGTTCTTCATGGTCTCGTAGGCGGTGTTGAGGGCGGCTTCGGCGGATTCGGCCTTTGCGCCTTCGGCTTTGGTGATGGCGTTGTAGGTCTGGTCGACGAGGCTCCATTTTTCGCCGCGGTCCATGGCGTAGTAGCGGCCCATGATGGTTCCGATCTTGGCTATGGGTACTTCTTTTATTACGGCTTCGAGCATTTTGAGGAAGCTGAGGGCGGAGCGCGGGGGGGTGTCGCGGCCGTCGGCGAAGAAGTGGATGTACACTTTCTTGATGCCTATTTTCTGGGCGTGGCGCATGATGGCGTACATGTGGTCCTGGTGGGCGTGCACGCCTTCGTCCTGGACGAGGCCCATGAGGTGGAGGGCGGTGCCTTTCTGGGCGGCGTTGTCGAGGGCGGCTTTTAGGGCGGGCATGGTGAAGAAGGTGCCGTCTTCTATCATGTCCATGATGCGCTTGAGTTCCTGGATCACTATGCGGCCGGCGCCCATGTTGAGGTGGCCTACTTCGGAGGAGCCCTGGTAGCCCTTGGGGAGGCCTACGGCTTCGCCGGCGGGCTCGAGCACGGTGTTGGGGTACTGTTTGAGGTAGCGTTTCATGTTGGGCGTCTTGGCGTTGGCCACGGCGTTAAACTTGTCGGGCCTGTACATGCCCCACCCGTCCCTGATAATGAGCAGAACTTTTTTCTTATCCATGATTTTTACCTCGGTTGTTCGAAAAGATACGCCTGCCTGAAAATTCGGTATAACCTGCGTCCCTTATATTTTATGAAATACGAAGCCCTTGATGGGTGGAAAGAATTGACTAAAGCGCCCCGCCGCGGGAAGCCCAGTCGGGGGCGGCCAGGGGGACCGGATCGCAAAACGCGCAAGAAAGTGTCGCTACGCTCCACACGGGGCACACCGTGCCCTCGCTCGACATTCGGCCCTTGAACACTAGATTGTGTCGCTTCGCTCCACCCGCGCTATGCAAGCTCGGGCCTCACGACGGTTTTGCTAACCCGGTCCCCCCGTCCGCCCCCTCCGCTCTGGAATGGGGTCAGGTCTTAAATCTTGACATTGCCGCCGGGGAAGCCCGGCGGTTTTGTTTTGCGGAGGAATTTGTTATTTTATAAGGAGGTTAGGATGGGCTGTATGATAAAAATTACTCAATATTCCGCGTGGTCTAAAATAATTGCCGTTGGGGCATTGATTGTTTCATATGTCTTGATATTCGCGGCGGTATTTGCTGGAGATGCGAAAACGGGGGTGCGGGGGAATCCCGGCCTCGCGCTTAATTTTGAATCGGCCGGAATGCTTTTCCTGATAATTTCTTCGATATTCCTAGGGCTGGCGTACGCAAGAAATGGAACTGGGCGCGTCACTGCTACGGGGTTGCGGTTCGTGACGATCGGTGTCGGATCTTTCCTTTGCTTTTGGCTGGGAGCGCTTCTTGTTGAAAGTTTTGCCGGTAATTTCGTGGGATAAAGTCGTAGTGCTATATTTAAGGACTAAATGAATCCGGTGACGCATTTTTTTATGGGGTGGGCGGTGGGGCTGCCGGCGGAGCTGTCCTATCGGGACCGGGCGCTGGTGGTGGCGGCTGCGGTGAGCCCGGACATCGACGGATTGCCGGTGCTGCTGGACCTTGCGCGGCGGCATTCGCCGGAGTCCATGGAGTACTGGAGCAGTTTCCATCATTCTTTCCATAATATCCTGTTCGCCGTGGTGGTCAGCCTTGTGTGCCTGGCGCTGGCTAAGCGGCGGTATGTTACGGCGGGGCTGGCTTTCCTGACGGTCAACCTGCATTATCTTTGCGATATAGCGGGGTCCCGCGGACCGGACGGGTATCATTGGCCTATTCCCTATCTTATGCCGTTCTCGGACAAGTGGCAGCTTTCCGTGCCGTGGCAGTGGGAGCTTAACGCCTGGCCCAATGTTCTCATAACCGCCGCGCTTATGGCGCTGGCCATCTACTACGCCTGGCGGCGCGGTTACTCCCCGGTCGTCCTGTTCTCCCAGCGCGCCGACAAAGCTTTCATTGAAATGCTCAGGACACGGTTCGGGGACGTAGTATTATGAACTGCAATAAACTGATCTTGGGGTTCGTGGTGGCTTTAACTGCGTTGTGTTGCGCAGGCTGTAAAGGGGAATATTCGTTGCGTGGTAAGTTTCTCCCTTCTCCGGATGGCAAGACTTACCTGGTAGTCGATGAGAAAGAATCCGCTGATTGCCTCCTGGTTGTAGATGGCAGGATTTGGCCGTATGATGTGCATGTTCCGGGGATAGTCTCTCCGGGCGATCATGATATTTCCTGCGGCCGCTCCCTGGTTTTAACAGTGAGTACTGGAACAATATTTAATTTCTGGAATGAAAAATCCGTGCCGTCTTTAGATGGCAAGACATATATAGTTGTTGACGGGAAAGACCCGCGTGCTTGCACAATGCTTGTGGATGGAAAGGTTTGGCCGCATAAAACTAATAAGCCCGGGAATATTTCTCCCGGTTCGCACGCGTTTTCGTGCGATAGCCCTATAGCGTTCGAAATCAGTACCGGGACCGTATTTCATTATGATTATTGGGGCCCCTAGAGGAAATTCCTCTCAAGAAATGGGGTCAGGTCTTGAATCTTGACATTACCGCCGGGGAAGCCCGGTGGTTTTGTTTTGCGGGGGGATTTGCTATTTTATTGGAAGGTTAGGCTGGGGAATGTATGGACTGTGCAAATACGCAATTTAATCCTGTTATGTTCGGCGTGTCGGCGCTCGGTGCTGCTGCGATAATTTTCGGTGCGGGATACGGTCTATCCCGTTTCGGAGCGTCGGTCGAGCCTTTCTTTCAAAAACTTAACGGGAAATATATGCTGCCGGCGGCTAAGGGTATTGCGTGGTTTTGTTGTGTGCTTTTTGCCTTAGCTCTCGGTTATCTCGCGATTGTGGGAATAAAAAGGGATACCGTCTGGGATGTAGTGCCTGCTTTGTACCCGGTTTTACAGTTGGCTTTTTTGCTGATGAAGAAGTATCGGGCCTCGTTTTATCTTACTATCCCTGAATTGTTGGTTTTGTCGCTTGCCTGGTTCGGGTTCTTGTATTCAGACCCGGATAGCTCGCGGCTTCCGCCATATTCAATTGAGGTCGGCGGGCTTGGCTTCTGGTTATTCCTGGGCGGTGCCGGCCTGTTGTTTGTTGGTATCTGGATATGCAACGAGGCTGCAAAGCAACTCAAGAAATGAATCTTAAAGTAATAGAGTAAATTTAGCATTCTCATATGGCCGATAAAATTTATATTAAGGTGCCGGAAGAAAAGCCTTATCCTGAAATGCCCTGGTACGTTAGGGCGCTGGCAATGTTCATCCCTTCTGCAAATCCGGACTTTGCCGCGCTCTATCCAAAGGTCAATGTGTGGCTGCTGGAGGTTTCCGTCCCTGATGGGCTTCCGCGGCGCGAAATCGGCCTTGATGAACAAATGGAGCCTATTGTGGCGGGGCCGATCGGGCGGAATTACGGCACGTGGGTAGATGGTCCCGAAAATTTAGACATCACAGATTATGAAGTAACTGATGCCGCTCTGTTCAGTAGCGCTTGGCAAAAGATCGAGAACAAGCTCTACGGTAAATATAGAGATTCCGGTTATCGCACAAAAGAAAAGTGGGTTAAGGAGTGTCGCCGTGTCTGCGCGCTTTCTGACAGGATACTGGCCGGGGAGGGGGATTTCCTGGACAATGCGCGTAAGATGAATACTTTAGGTTTTTGGATGTGGGAGAGCGAGAACGAGGACTTCGCAGTTTTCAGCGAGCTCGTAAAAGTGTCCGCACATCTCCCGGTAGGCGACGCGCGCCGGCATTGGGATGAGGGCGCGTTAGCTGCTAAAGATAAAGAGATACGCGAGATAGAGAAACGCTATAAACCAAGGGTCCTCAAGGCTGCTGTCAGCATAAAAGAGAAATATGCCCAACTCCTGGGAGTGAATAAGCGAGAGGCGGCAAAACATGAAATTGCCCCGGCCTTAAAGAAGCGGTTGGCGCGATTGTTTTTTGATAAGAATAAATTGTTGGGAGCCGGTATTGCTGCCTATGTTCTAATTGTAGCGCTAGGCCTCTTGTTAGTGTATATCCATACGGCATTGCGGCTGCCTGACCGGTATATCTGGCCGGAAGTGTTGCTTGTTTATGGGCCATTGTATTATTTCGCTCGTAAATACTTCCGCAAATAAGGGAATGGGGGCAGGTCTTGAATTTTGACGGGTTCGGGAGGGGGGGATGGGGACCAAGATTGACTCTTATGCTTTTGGGCATGTGGTGGTAGATGGGCGGTCTTATACTGAGGACGTGATCGTTTTTCCGGACGGGGTGGTGGAGGGGTGGCGGCGGGAGGAGGGGCACAGGGTGGAGGCGGCGGACCTTTACGAGGTGCTGCTGGCGAAGCCGGAGGTGCTGGTGGTGGGCTGCGGCTGTTATAACGTTATGGAGGTGCCTGACGCCACGGCCGACCATGTGCGGGCGCGCGGCATAGACCTTGTGATGCTGGACACCGCCGCGGCCGTGGAGCTGTTCAACAGCCTCTCCGGTAAAAAGAAGGTGGCCGCTGCTCTGCACCTCACTTGTTAGAGGACGCTGACCCGTCTGGGAAGCCAGGCGGTTTTGGTTTTTGGAGGAGCACGCAACCGTTCGGGGGCGGGGGGCGTAATAATAGTGATGAGGGTTATCAGGTTCTTTTGCGCGGGGCTGATCGCGGCGCTGCTGGCTGCCGAGGCTTCGGCGCAGGGGCGGGAACTGCTGCCGTTCCAGCGCCCCGGGGCTATTTGTTTAAAGATGGACCTGCCGCTGTTCGCGGATGTTAAGGCCGGGGAACTATCCGCTCTGACGGCCTTGCCGCATTATGTGGGCAGCGATAAGAGCATAGCGGCCGAGCCGCGTTCTGTCCGGACCGCCGCGCACCTGGGGTATATAGGGCTGGCGGCGGTGGGCGCTTTTGTTAATCCCGCTTTCCTGGTAATAGCCGCCTACCATGTGGCCGGGCTCGTTAAGGACGCCAAAACTAAAAACAAACGCCTGGAAAGACCGGCAGAGTTCACCTACCTCTGGTCCCGCAAGTGAAGAAAGCGCGCCGCCGCCTTGCCGCTGGGGAAGCTCGGCGTTTCTGTTCTGCGGATAAGCTGGATAGGACAGGGTATGCGGAGAATATTTAGGTGAAAATACGCATTAGGTGCGGATATTATGCATTGACAATGCGGAGAATGGTAGGTATAATATACGCATAAAGTGCGGATATTATGAGATATATTTATCAACAGGCCGGCTGGCCAAAATTTACGTGGAACCATGGGGTAATTGATGCTCCGCTGGCGGCGGTACGTCATCGGCAGGGGCGGCTGCTTGGGCGCATGGAAAGCCTTGGGTTTCCCCAGCGGGACGAGGCTATGCTGCAGACGCTTACGCAGGACGTGCTCAAGTCCGGTGAGATAGAGGGCGAGCGGCTCAGCGCGGAGCAGGTGCGCTCTTCCGTAGCGCGCCGGCTGGGGATGGATATAGCGGGCCTTGTTCCGGCCGACCGGGGTGTGGACGGCGTTGTCGAGATGACGCTGGAAGCTACCCAGAACTATGCTAAGCCGCTTACAGCGGAACGCCTGTTCGCTTGGCACGCCCTGCTGTTCACCGGGGCCGCTTCCGGAGCGGGCAAACTTAATATCGGGGCCTGGCGCGACGACGCGAAAGGGCCCATGCAGGTTGTTTCCGGCGGCATAGGGCGGGAACGTGTGCATTTCGAGGCTCCGCCGGCCGGGAATATTCCCGACGAAATGGAGCAGTTCCTTGATTGGGTAAACCTGACAGGCGGCGTGGATCCCGTGCTCCGGGCCGCTATCGCGCATTTTTGGTTCGTGACTATCCACCCTTTTGAGGATGGCAACGGGCGCATAGCGCGCGCTATAGCCGACTGGGCCCTGGCCGGTGCGGAAAACACTTCGCTGCGTTTCTACAGCATGTCGGCGCAGATCCGCCGGGAGCGCAACGCGTATTACGACCTGCTGGAGACCACGCAGAAGGGCGGACTTGATATAACGGAATGGCTGCTGTGGTTTCTCGGCTGCCTGGACCGGGCCATAGCCGGGACCGAACTTTCGCTGGCGGGGGTTTTCAGGAAAGAGCAATTCTGGAAGACTTATGCCGGGGTCGCGTTCAACGACCGGCAGCGTTTGATGCTGAATAAATTGCTCGACGGCTTTAACGGCAAACTTACATCCACAAAATGGGCGGCGCTGGCCAAATGCTCGCAGGACACCGCCCAGCGCGATATTCAACAGCTTATTGATAACGGCATAATGGTCAAATCCACCGGCGGCGGCCGCAGCACGAGCTATGCCCTGAAACTATAGGGAGCGTAGGCCGGGGCGTATAGGCACAAAAACTTTAAAGGGCGGGACTTTGGGCCCAGCCGATGTATGCGGGTGACGGGTATAATTAAACTGTAAGAGTCTGTGCGTATAAAGGGAAAAACATGTTAAACAAGATAGTGCTGTTGTTGTCGATGACGTTGAACCTGGTGCTTGCCCTGGTAGTCCTGGGATACAATAGTAAGTCCCTCAAGTCTTTAGACTATCGGGATGCCTTGTCCGATACTCCCGCCACCAGCCAGCTGATGAATAATTCGCTCGCGAGCGTAACGCCGGCCCTCGTGCCGCCGGCCGAGGCTGTGCCGGGCATTGCCGAGCCTGTCGTAGCGGCTCCCGCGGCGCTGGCCCCGGTGGAGGTTACCACTACGGTGAGCGAGATCGCTCCCGAAGCGGCCGCCGCGCCCGTGGAAACCGTTCCCGTAAAAAAGCCCGCCCCGGTAAAGACCGCCGCGCTGATGATCAAAGGCGGCAACGACTGGCTGGCTTATAAACAGGACGCCGCGGAAGACAGCGACGTGTTCGTAAGCAACATCTTCCGCTTAAGGAAGAACGGCGAGAAGGCGGTGGTCGCGGCGGCGAAAAGGTTCAAAGCCAGCGGGAAAGAGATCCTGTTCTCCTGCGTGCTTACGGAAAAGTCGGGCGGCGTGTTCTACGTTATCCGCATGGCTCCGGCTGCCGTCCATCCCCCGCGGGCGGCTGTGGCTACCCGCTGGAAGTCCGACGATGGCTATTCGAGCGATCTGGGCGAGATCACGAACCAGGCCGAAGCGGAGATCCAGGTAATGTACTAAGCGGTCCAGGATCGGCTCTTAACAGAACCGCCGGGGCAGCCCGGCGGTTTTGTTTTGCGGGGGAATTTGTTATTTTATAGGAAGGTCGGGCAAGGCGGATGGGGCAGGTCTTTGCTTTTGATCTTTGGGGAGGGATGAAATGACAACGGTCACTATTTCGAGGCAGTTCGGCAGCGGCGGGGCTTACCTGGGAAAAAGGCTCGCTAAAAGACTGGGGTTCAAGTATGCGGACCATGCCATACTGCACCTGGCGGCCAAGCGTCTCGGAGTGCAGGACGAGGACCTGGCCGGCAAGGAAGAAACGGTCAGTGGTTTTTGGGAAGATCTCTTCCGCGTAGTTTCTTCGGGAGCCCCGGACGCGGGCTACTATGCGCCCCCGCCTAAGGAAATGGTGGGGGAAGCGGAGTTTCTGGAGGCCGAGGCGCGGATAATACGCGGAATACAGTCCCGGCACAGCGCCGTTATCATGGGGCGGGCCGGCTACAACATCCTGGCTGGGCGTCCCGGCGTGGTGAATATCTTCCTGCACGCGCCCAAAGAGTTCCGCGCCCGGCGCGTGATGGAGCTTTATAAAGTGCGGGACCACGGAGCGGCCCTGTCGATGATCGAAGAGAAAGACGCGCGGCGGGCCAGGTTCCTTGAGGCTGTAACCGGCAAAGTCTGGACGGACGCCCGCAACTTCCATCTTTGCCTTGATACCGCGCAGGCCGGTTTCGACCTGGCCGAGGAAACCGCGGTGGAACTTGTGAAAAGGACGGCCGCGGGCGGTAAGCCTTAGGCTAAATTGTCCCGGCGGCGGAAGAATGGCGGGCCCGTTTTGGTAGAATAATAACAATGGCGTCGGCTCCCAGCGGCGGCCGTGTGCGGCGCGGGAAAGGGGCGGATCAACGTGGCTATGAACAATACGGATAAGAAAGACAAGCCGGGGCTTCTCACGCAGATGGCCAGCGTGGTAAGTCACGAACTGCGCAACCCGCTGGCTATCATTTCCAACTCGGTCTATTTCATCAAGACCAAGCTGGCCGCAGGCGGGGCGGCGCTCGACCCGAAGGTGGCGAAGCATATCGGGATCATCGAGGGCGAGGTGAAGCACAGCAACGACGTGATAGAGGAAATGCTCGCTTTCACGCGCCCGAAGGAGCTGCGCTGCGCGCCGGCCGCCGTGAACTCGGCCGTAAAGGACCTTGAGGGCTCTTACAAGTTCCCGCCGGCCATCGTTTTTAAGGCGGTCACCGATCCCGCGGACCCCTGCGTGAACGCGGATATGGAGGCGGTGTGCTACGCGCTGCGCTGCGTGCTGGATAACGCGGCGCAGGCCATGCCGGAGGGCGGCACGGTGACCCTGGAGGCCTCGCACGACGGCAAGCTGGCGTACCTGGCCGTGACCGACGGCGGCCCCGGCCTGCCCGGCGGCGACGGCGAGAAGGTCTTCGAACCGTTCTTCACCACCAGGCCGCGCGGCATAGGGCTGGGCCTTACCATAGCGCGCAAGTTCCTGGAGCAGCAGGGGGGCTCCGCCCGGGCGGAGAACGTCCCCGGCGGCGGCGCCAGGGTCACCCTGTCCCTGCCGCTGTCCAAATAGGCGCGGATCCAAAGCGCGGCGGCGAGGCTCGGCTATGAGGATAAAAATAAAATTCGAATATGGATGCGCGGTGCTGGCGGCCTGCCTGCTGGCGGGGTGCGCTTCTTCGCCGGTTTCAAAGCCTTTGCGGCTGGCGGCGGAGCGGGACATCACCTTCGAACTGGCGGCCAAGGGGCCGGAAGCGTACAAGGGGTCCCTTGTCATCTGGGGCGGGTATATAGTGGACGCCGTGAACGTTTCCTCGGGGACGGTGCTCATGGTGCTGGATACGCCGCTGGCGGGCGCGGATGAGCCGGCGCCGCCCGAAACCTCCACGGGCAGGTTCCTGGCCCGGATCGGCAAGTTCCTCGATCCCGCCATTTACGTTAAAGGCGCTAAAGTTACCGTGGCGGGAAGGATAGCCGGGTGGGAAATGCGGCCGCTCGGAAAAATTCAGTACGCGTACCCGGTGCTTAAGGCGGAGGAGATCCATCTGTGGCCGCAGGAAAAGCCTTCCCATAGCGCGCTCCAGCTCGGCGTGGGAGTCGGTTTCTAGACGAAGGCGGTTGAAAAGTTAAGCGTTTAAAAGCCCTCCTCGTGGAGGGTTTTTTTTCAGGCCGGGGAGCTGAGCTCTTTTTTTGTTTTTTTTCAGGGTGGTGTTTGGGGTTCTTCCTTCTTTCGGCCTTCCAGCGCCCGCGCGGAGGCCGCGGGGCGCTCCCCGCGTTTTTATAAGGGCCCGGGATAGTGTAAAATCTAGCCAGAGCGCCCATGCCGCGGGGAACCCGCGGCGGGGCGAGTTCAAAGGAAACAGGTAAGGCATGAAAAAACTTTTTAAACTCTCTTTTTCTTTAATTCTTCTGCTGGGGCTGGCGGCCGGGCGCGGCGGGGCGGCTTCTACCGGCACGGTGGAAGCCGGGCCGGCGGCGCCGGTAACGGCGGAACTGGTGGCGCGCCTGCTGGAGGAAGTACACTACACCCATAAGCCCATTACCGCGGAGACTTCCAAAGAGCTGATGAAGCTCTACCTGCGGCTGTACGACCCCTACCACTTGTTCTTCCTGGCCTCGGACGCGGCGGAGTTCAACTCCAGTTTCGGCCCGGGCCTGGCCCTGCGGCTGAAGGATGGTGACGTGGAGCCCGGCTTCATCATCTTCAACCGCTTCATGACGCGCCTGCAGGAGCGGGTGGACTGGACGCGGGAGCTGCTGCGCTCCACCTTTACCTTCACTTCGGACGAGACCATGCTGGCGGACCGGCGCGAAGCGGCCTGGCCCGCCGGCGAGGCCGAGGCGCGCCGGCTCTGGCGGCAAAGAATAGAGTTCGACGTGCTCCAGGAAAAGCTGAACGGCGTAAAACCGGAGGACTGGGCGAAGAACGTGCAGAAGACCTACGACCGGCTGCTGGCCAACTACAGGGACCTGGATTCCTCGGACGTGCTGCAGAACTACCTTTCAGCCCTGGCCGACTGCTACGACCCGCACAGCGAATACATGGCGGCTTCCACGGAGGAGAACTTCGACATCAGTCTGGGCATTTCCCTGGTGGGCGCCGGGCTGACCCTCCAGAGCGAGGACGGCTATACCAAGATCGTGGATATCGTGCCGGGCGGGCCCGCTGATAAAAGCGGCGCTTTCCACCCCAACGACCGCATCGAGGCCGTGGCGCAGGGGACCGACCTGCCGTTCGTGGAGCTGATGGGCATGAAGCTGGACCGCGTGGTAAAACTGATCCGGGGCGTGAAAGGCACCGTGGTCCGCCTGCGGATAATCCCCGCCGGCGCGCTGGACCCCGCCGCCCGCGTTACGGTAACGCTGGTGCGCGACAAGATCCTGCTCAGGGACCAGCAGGCCAGGGCGCAGATAGTCCTGTTCCCGCGGGCGGAAGGCCCGGCCCTGCGGCTGGGCGTCGTAAAGCTGCCGTCTTTCTACGCCAAGATCGGCCCCTCCGGCGGCGAGAGCACCACCCGCGACGTGAGGACCCTGCTGGATTATCTTAAGAAGCAGGACGTGGCGGGACTGATCCTGGACCTCCGCAACAACGGCGGCGGCTCGCTTGAGGAGGCCGTAAACATGACGGGGCTCTTCACCGGTCCCGGGCCGGTAGTGCAGGTGCGCGACAGCCGCGGCGCGGTGGGCGTGCTGAGCGCCCGCGGCGGCGCGGACTACGCCGGCCCCATAGTCGTGCTGGATTCGCGGTTCTCGGCCTCGGCTTCGGAGATCGTGGCCGCCGCGCTCAAGGATTACAGGCGCGCCGTGCTGGTGGGCGACAAAAGCACCTACGGCAAGGGCACGGTGCAGACCGTGGTGGACCTGGACGATTACATGCCGGCGGCGCTGCGCCAGTACAAGGCGGGCGGCCTCAGGCTGACCGTGCAGAAATTCTACCGGGTTTCCGGCGGTTCCACCCAGAACCGCGGGGTGCCCCCGGACATACAGCTGCCGTCGCTGAACGACTACCTGGACCTGGCCGAGTCTTCGCTGCCCAACGCGCTGCCTTACGACGAGATCCAGCCGGCCCGCTACGTTCCCTCCGGCCTGGTGACCGCGCCGGAGCTGGCCCGGCTGCGGGCCGCCTCGGCGGCCAGGGTGGCGGCCTCGCCGGACTTCAGGTTCGTGAAGCAGGATATAGCGCTTTACCTGGAGCGCAAAAAAGATAAGACCATTTCCCTTAATTACGCCAAGCGCCTGGCCGAACGGACCGCGGACGAGGCCCGCCTGGCCGCGCGCAACAAGGAACGCGCGGCGCGCAAGGTGCCGCCCCTGTCCGTAACGGATATCACCCTGCAGGATATAGAAGCCGGCAAGCCCCTGGTGTTCAATTCCACCGCGGCTATGATGGTGGACTATTCCACGCCTACCGCGGCCGCGCTGCCGCTTGTTTCCACCGCGGCGGTCTCAGCCGGGCTGACGGCCTCAAGCGCCACCGCGGCTAACGTTGAGGTTTCTACTTCCGCCGCTAAAGCCGCCGCGTCCGCCCGTCCCTCGGCCGCCGGTGATTTCGTGCTGGAGGAAGCCGCGCATGTGCTGGCGGACCTGATAGCCGCGCAGCCCGCGGCGGCCGCGAATAGGGTAAAAGAAAGCGCCGCGCGATAACCCGCCGTAAGCCCGGCGGCGGGAAACCACGCGGCGCCCTTACTGTTGTTAAGCCCGCTCTCCTTTATTCCCGCGCTGCAGCAGGCGCCTTATCCACATGACCGCGGCCGTAAGCAGGCCGAGCGCCAGCAGGGCCGGGCCCTGCCAGACGGGCCGCGCCTGCCTTTCGGGGGCGCTGGCGTAGACCGGCTGGGCGGACATCTCTTTAGCGCCGAATCCCTCCGAGCTGCTCTGGAAGAAAGAGGGGCTGTACACGGTGCCCTTCGAGCCGAAACCCAGCGCCGCTTTAGCCTGGCCGTAAGCGCCGCCGGACCCGCCGCTGTAACCTCCACGGACCGCGGAAGCCGGGGCCCCCAGCGTGGACCCGCTGAACGCCGACATAGCCTGGCCGCGGCCGGCGGCCCCGATGTGGCCCGCCGAGGCCGCGTTCCCGTTGCCGAAGAAGCCTTCGTACCTGGTGCCTTCGGGCAGCTCGCTTTCCACCGGCACTACCTGCGGCTTTTTCCCGTCGTTGGGCACGATGGTCTCGTCCACGGCCACGAAGGACGTGAAGCGCGTGACCAGCTTGTGCTCCAGCGCCAGCGCTATGATCTTCTCCCTGTTGTCCGCGCTCTCTCCGGCCAGGTTCAGGCGTTCAAGGTCGGTGATGCGGGACCTGGCCCACAGCGGCCCCTGGGCGGCGTTGGCTGCTTCCTTCTCGGAAAGCGTCACGTTCACGGTCATTTTCCAGGGCTTGCCCAGCATCTTGCCCTTAATAGTTACCGGCGCGCTGCCGGCCTTGCCGTAGCGGGCGTGCAGCAGCAGCGGCTGCCCGGCGAACAGGTCGGGGATGAAAGAGGGAGAAAGTTCTTCCACGTCCAGCCCGTTCCAGTCCACCGCCAGGTCGGTCAGCACCGGGCGTGAGACGCGGTCATAGAACCGGTCCATGACTTTTTTGAGCTTCTCCGGGGTTTCGTTCCACCCGACGTACTGCACCGAGCCTTTGCCCAGCACGGCCATTTCCTCCAGCAGGTAGCGGTTCACCGACGAGCCCACGCCCAGCGGGAAGATGCGGGAGTTGTTCAGGTGCTCTTTGGTGAACGCGAGCAGTTCCGGGTCGTTGCCTATAAAGCCGTCCGTCATGAACAGCACGACGCGCAGCCTTTCCGGGTCTTTGGGGAACTCCAACACCGTGCGCAGGGCGGCCAGCATTTCGGTGCCGCCGCCGCCGTTCAGGTTCTTTATAACCTCGCGTGCGCGGGCCAGGTTGGCCGGCGTATTTTTGAGCGGGCGCCCGAAGTGCAGCTGGTTGCCCGAGGCGAAGCTCATGATCTGGAAGGTGTCTCCGGGGTTCATGCCTTCCAGGCATTTCAGCGCGGCCGCCTTGGCGGTCTCCACGGGGAAGCCGCTCATCGAGCCGGACACGTCGATGGCGATCACCAGTTCCTTGTTGGTGACGGCGCTGAGCGGGAAGTCGGCGCTGGGCTGCAGCAGCAGCGTGAAGTAGCCGCTCTTGCCGTCCTTGTGGGCCAGCGCGGCGGCGGACACCATCCTTGTCGCGGGTTCATAGGTAAGCTGGAAGTCCTTGTTGGGGATGCTGTCCTCCGGCGAAAGCTTTACTTCCGCCTTCGCCAGGCCGCTACTGGTGATGTTTATGATGTGTGAGGAACTGCGGATATTCTTTATCTCCACGCCCGCGTCCAGCTTTACTTCCACCGAGATGTCGCGCCCGGAGCGCTGCCCGGGTTTCACCACCGGCGGCGTGATGCGGGAGGCGTCGGCCACCTTGTCGGTGTCCGGCGACCAGCCGGTGCCGCTCTTCCCAGCAGGCGCGCCGGGGATATAGCGCGGGCCCATCGTCATCGGGAAGACGAACTTGTATTCTCCGTGGTCGTAGGCCAGGTCCTGTAAATATTTCAACGTCACCCTTATCTCATGGCCGGGCTGGATGTTGGCCACGGACTGCGTGAAGATGTTGGGCCGCTCCTGGTCCAGCAGCGCGGCGGTCTTGCCCTGGGCCTTGGCCGCCTCGTAAACCTGGCGCGCTTCCTCGCGCTTCTTTATCTGTCCCTTTATCACGCGGCCGCCGATGGTCAGCGTGAGGTCGTTCACCGCGGCGTTCTCGGGCAGCGGGAACACGTAGACGGCCTCTATGGGCGCGTCCGCGGAATTGGCGAACACCTGCGTTACGCTGACCTCGGCCGTAAAGCCCGAGATCTCCGCCTTCACCTCGGTATGCTTTAAAGGAAGGATCCTGGCTTCGCCCGGCGACACCACCTGCATGGAACCTTCGCCTTCCTCCGGCAGCGCGAACGCGGCCGCGGACAGGGCGAGTACTAGCACCGACATTTTAAGGACCAGGTTTGCGGGTTTCATAACGCCTCCTCTCTTGACTGTCGCGGGTTAGACACCGGCTGCCGGAAAAAGTTCCAGAAACGTTCCGCAATTGATAAACTTAAGGGAACTTTTTATCTATTGCGGTGTCTAACTGGAGGCGTTCTGGACGCGGAAGAGCTTTTTGAAAAACATGCGGCCATGGTGTATAACCTGGCGCTGCGGCTTAGCGGCAACGCGGCCGACGCGCAGGATATAGCCCAGGACGCTTTTATCCGGGCCCTGCGCGGCCTGGCCGGCTTCCGCGAAGGCTCCGCCCCCGGCACCTGGCTGTACCGCATCACTATGAACGTCTGGAAGAACCGGGTGCGGTCCGAGAAGCGGCGGGCTTTCTGGAAGACCTTCTCGCTGGACCGGGGCGGGGACGGGGAGAATGATCCGCCGCCCCTGCAGGTGGCGTCGCCCGAGCCGCCCGCGGGCGCCGCGCTGGAAGAGCAGGCCGAGAAGGAAATGCTCGAGAAGGCCCTGGCCGCGCTGGAGCCGGAAGACCGGGCCATTTTGGTGCTGAGGGAAATAGAGGGGCGCTCGTACGAGGAGATAGCGGGAATAACGGAGCTGCAGCTCGGCACGGTTAAGTCCCGGATCTCGAGGGCGCGCGAAGAGCTGAGGCGGCAAATGAGCGCATTGCTGAACGAACATGGAACATAATACCTGCAGGGAAAATCTGTCGGCCTACCTCGACAACGAGCTGCCGGCCGGCGAAAAGGCGGCCCTTGAGAGCCACCTGGCCTCCTGCGCCGCTTGCGCCCGCGAGCTGGCCGAGCTGCGGAAGGTCTCGGCTGTTTTCAAAAAGCACGTGCTGCAGCCGGTGCCGACGGCATTAAAGGAAGGAGTGTTCGCGGAAAAGCCCGCCTCACCCGTTTTCTCCGGCTGGCTCAAGCCCGTGCTGGTGCTCTCTGCTGCGGCCGCCGGCCTGTTGATAATTTTCGGCCTGCCTCAATTCCGGGACAGGGACAGTTCGTATTCCCCATCGTTTATGTCCAGCTCCTCCGCTCCGCAAAGCGCGTTCGGGGCCAGGGACGCGGGCCTTTCTGGAGTGGTGGAAGCGCCGGCTGCGGAGCAGGCGCCCGCCATGGCGGAGTCGAGCCTGCGCAGCCCCCGGGCCTCAGGCGGGGGCGCTTACGGCCAGGCTAAATTCGCGGGCCGTGGAAATGCGGCCGGCGGCAAGCTGGCGCTAAAGTCGGAGGTCGGGGTTGCGGCCTCCTCCGTTTCCCTTGAGGGGAATCCCGCCTATGTCGCCTTTTTTGCCGAAGGGAATAACATGGCAAGCGCCGCCGCGCCCGCCAATACCGGCGAAGTTTCCGCTTGGCCGGCGTGGCTGGACGAAAGAATACGGCGCTTAAAGGCAGGCGAGAAGGGCAACCCGCCCTTTACGGTCTGGTGGTACAGCTATAAAGGAAAAGGGGCCTTTTACTTTCCGCCGCAATGCTGCGATCAGTACGGCCAGCTGTACGACAAGGAGGGCAAGCTGCTCTGCGCGCCCGATGGCGGGATAACAGGCCAGGGCGACGGTCGCTGCGCCGATTTCTTCAAACTGCGGACCGGCGGCGTGCTGCTCTGGCAGGACCCGCGCAAGTAAGCGAATGAACGAGACCTCCCGCGATAAGATCCCGGCCTCGGCCGACCTCGAAGCCCTTAAGGCCGGCGGGCTGCCCATCGTCCTTTACGGCGACGGCTGGTACGCGCCTTATGTGCGGCAGTTCCTCGCGCGGCAGGGGCTCAAGGCCGCGGCCTGCTTCGTGGACGATGGGTTCACTTCTTCCGCGGGGACAATGAATTACGACGAGGTCAGGCGGCGCTTTGAAAAATTCAACATCGTAATAGCCTTCGCCGATTTCAGGCTGGCCGAAAAGAAGCTGGCGCGGAAAGCCCCGGGACAGACGGCGGGCGTGTACTTCTTCAACGTAATGGGCGAGCTGCTCGGCAATACTTTCGACCGCGCCTACGCGGAAGCGCATAAACAACAGTTCGGCCTGGTCCGGGAAATGTTCGCCGACGAACTCTCCAAACGGACCTATGACGCCTTCATCAACGCCAAGCTGGGCGACAGGGAAGGCCTGTACGACGTGTGGCGCAGGGACCAGTATTTCCCGGAAGGGATAATTAAACTTTCCGAGAACGAAGTTTTCGTGGACGGCGGGGCCTATACCGGCGACACGCTGCTGGCTTTTATCAGGAAGGCGGAGTACAAATACTCAAAGTGCTATGCCTTCGAGCCCGAGCCGGAGAACGCCGCCAGGTTGTGCGCGCTGGCCGGCAGGCAGGGCTTCCGCGACGTTAATATTGTAGTGAAGGGGCTGTGGAGCAAGGCGGCCGCGCTGCGCTTCGCCGCGGCCGAGGGGGAAACCGGCTCGGCTGTCTCCGAAACCGGCGGCGCCTTGATAGAAGCGGATGCCATAGATAATTTAGCGCCGGACGCCACCTTCATAAAGCTGGACGTGGAGGGCGCGGAGCTGGAGGCGCTGAAAGGCGCGGTGGAAACTATAAGGCGCAACCGCCCCAAGCTCGCGGTCTGCCTTTATCACAAGCCCGGGGACCTATTTGAGATCCCGTTATTCATAAAGTCTCTGGCGCCGGAATACAGGTTCTACCTGCGCCAGCACCAGCCGGTTTCCTGCGAACTGGTCCTGTACGCGGTACTTTAGGCGGAAAACATGAATGAAAGATTAAGGCTGGTACTGGCAAGCGGGCTGCTCCTGCTGGGGCGCGGGTTAGCCTGCGGGGGCCAGGCCGCCGCGGACAAGGTGGTAATAGAGGACTTCGAAAGCAGCAGGGAAGGCGCCTTCCCCGCTTCCTGGGCGCTTAAAAAAGACTTCTGGACCGGCAGCTCCAAAGCGGCCAGGGCGATCTCCGTGAAAGCGGAGAAAGGCGGCAAGTACCTTTCGGTCGATTCAAGGGGCGACTCCTTCACCGCCGGGAAAAATTTTGCTTACGACCTTTCGGATTACAGGTTCCTCTCGTGGCGCTGGAGGGTGCTGGCGCTGCCGGTCAACGGCAGCGAGGCTAAAAAGAAAACCAACGACAGCGCGGCCGCCGTCTACGTCTGTTTCAAAGGCCTGACCCCGCTGTCTTACTGCCTTAAATACGTGTGGAGCTCCACGGTGCCGGCCGGCACGGTGCTGCCCTCGCCGCACCGGGCGGCCACTAAAATAGTGGTGCTGCGGTCGGGCCCCGCCGGGCTGGGCGCCTGGACGGCGGAGAAACGGAACGTTTACGAGGATTACCTGAGGGTTTTTGGTAAGAAAGCCGTTAAGAACCCGGTGGGGATAGCGGTGCTTACCGATTCGGACGACACCCGCTCGCGGGCGGCCGCCGACTACGACGATTTCGCGGTGTCGCGGCGCTGAGAGTTACCTTGGCGCGAGACGCTTCTTTTCGGGCTCAAATTATTATTTAATGACAGACAGGGGGCCATCCATGGAAAATTTCAGCGCGGCAAGACCTGCGGAGAAACTGGTGCTCATCGTGGACGACGACAAGGACATCAGGGACCTGCTGGCCGTCATCATAAGCAAAGAAGGCTTCAGGGTGGCGCAGGCGCAGGACGGAGAGGACGCCCAGGCCAAGGCCCGGGCCCTGCTGCCGGACCTGGTGCTGCTGGACCTGATGCTCCCTAAATCCAGCGGGTTCGAAACGCTGCACGAGCTGCAGACGGACGAGACCGCGAAGATCCCCATTATCGTGATGACCGGCCGCCAGTTGGACCCGTCCACGTGCGAAATGATCAAACGGGAAGGCAACGTGCGGGACTTCATAGGGAAGCCGATAAAGACCGAAGAACTGATAGCGCAGCTGCACAAACTTCTTAAGACGCGGGCGGCGTGAGGGCGCGGCCGAACCGGGGCCCGGGAAAGACGGTATGAATATCAAAGATATCTCCATAATAGTCGTGGAAGACGACGAAGGCATGGTCGGCTTCCTCGAGCGGGCGTTCAAGGGCGCCAGGTCCTTCGCTTCTTATCGCAGCGCCCCCGGCTTTCTGGCCGGCGCGGAGCTCGGGCGGTGCGATATCGTGTTCATGGACATAAACATCCCCGGCGGGCAGAACGGGCTGGAGCTCACTAAACACGTAAAAATGGTGGCCCCGCAATGCGACGTGATCATCATGACCGGCGACGCCACGCTGGACAACGCGCTGGAGGCGATGAAGGCCGGCGCCTACGATTTCCTGCGCAAGCCGTTCTCCTTCGATTACCTGGAGTCCGCGGTGGACAGGTGCGTCGAAAAACGCGGCATTTCGTCCGAGCTGAAAATGCTCAAGGCCGCCCAGGAGGAACTGTCGGCCGCTTACTCCCAGCTGAAAAGTTCCGAACGCGTTAAAGAAGCGTTCATGGCGGTGGTGGGGCACGAACTGCGCACGCCGCTGGCCAAGATCCTGGCCGGGGCGGAGCTGCTGCGCTTCGACGACCTCGAGCACCGCGGCGAAGTGCTGGACGGGGTGCTGGCCGGGGCCAGGGAGCTGCACGAGTCCATAGAGTCGCTTATCCTGTACGCGGATTCGCGCAAGGAGCTCGCGCCGCGGAATTGCGCGGACGTGGACCTGGCGGAGGCGGCGCGGGCCGTACTGGCCGAGCTCGCTAAAAAGGCGGAGGAGGCCGGGGTCTCGCTTTCCATGCGGCCCGACGGCGGGGGGACGGTGGTGCACGGGGAGCCCGCCTGGCTGCGCAACGCCATAAAGCGCCTGGTCCTGAACGCCGTCACCTTCAATAAAAGGGGCGGCAGCGCCGAGGTCAGCGTGGAGGGAGGCGCCGACACGGTCTCTGTTACCGTTTCGGACAGCGGCATAGGGATCCCCAAGGAGCTGATCTCCGGGCTGGGGACGCCTTTCTACCAGGTAGCGGATTATATGACGCGGACCGTAGGCGGGCTGGGGCTGGGCCTGGCCATAGTGAAGCAGGTGGTGGAAGCGCATAACGGGCAGATGTCGGCGAAGAACCTGCCCGGCGGCGGCACGGCCTTTACGGTTACGTTGAAGAAAACGGGGGCCTGCGCGCGGGCGGCGAAGCCGGGCTAGCCGGGAGCGGCGCTCTTTCCAATGGCCGCCGGGGATCCCCGGCGGTTTTGTTTTAGCCGCGGAAAGCGGCGGCTTTGAGCGGCGGCGGAATTCATGTATAATTTCAAGCCGCAAAAAAATTTCAAGGAGACAATAAATGACCGAGCAGAACAGCACCGTGACCCTCGCCGACACTACCGCCAATCCCGCGCCCCTGGGGCTGCTGGGCTTCGGCATGACGACCATCCTCCTGAACCTGCACAACGCCGGTTTCATCGGGCTGGATACCATGATCCTGGGCATGGGGATCTTCATCGGCGGCATCGCCCAGGTGATCGCCGGGGCCATGGAGTGGAAGAAAAAGAACACTTTCGGCACCACGGCCTTCACGCTGTACGGGTTCTTCTGGCTGTCGCTGGTGGCGCTGCTGGTCATGCCCAAGCTGGGCCTGGGGGAGGCCGCCTCGCCCGTTTCTATGGGCTTCTACCTGGCGCTCTGGGGCCTTTTCACCGCGTGTATGTTCGTAGGCACGCTGAAGCTCAGCCGCGCGCTGCAGACGGTGTTCCTGTCGCTTACCGTGCTGTTCTTCCTGCTGGCTTACGCCGACTTCACCGGCGGCTCCAAGATCCTGGCCGGTTACGAGGGGCTGTTCTGCGGCCTGTCGGCGTTCTATGCCGCCGTCGCGCAGATCCTGAACGAACTTTACGGGCGCAAGGTCCTGCCGCTCTGACCCGGGCGCGCCCGGACAGGATAAAGCCGCCCGTCTTCCGGGCGGTTTTATTTTTTACCCGGTTGTGGTTACTTTTTTGTTCCGACTTTGGTATTATAAGTTCATGACGAAAAAAATCGCCGCGGTTTTAGCGTTCGCATTGCTGGCCGGCTGTTCGGGAAACCGGCGGTCCGACAGCGACGACCTTGGCCTGGATAATCCCCGGGAGGAGGACGGGATCAAGGCCCCAACCGACTTTATCCTGCCGGGAGTCCCGATGAAGAGCGAACTGCCGCCGGCCCTGGCGGAGCTGAATAAGGCCGAGGTGCCCGCGGAGCCCGCCGCCGCGCCCGCCGAACCCGCCGCCGAGGTTCCCGCCGCGGCTCCGGTGGAAATAAAAACCGCTACCGCCGCGCCGGCTGAAGCCGTCCCAGCTTCCTCCAAGGACCTGGAATTCCACCTTGCCGCCGCGGGCAGGTATTTCTCGAAGAAGCAGTACCGCTCGGCCGCCGCGGAATACGGCGCCGCGCTGCCTTTCCTCCCCGCCGGGGACGCCCGCGCGGTACGCCTGCTGGAACGGCAGGGGGCCATGCTGCTTAAGGGCGGCAGGGACCTGAAGGCGCGGGAGCTGTTCGAGGCCGCCATCGCGAAGGCCGGGGAACTCAACGTCTCCGGCGACGACCTGGCCAACGCCTACCTGGGCCTGGGCTACTGCCAGGAAAAAGCGAAGAAGAACCCCGAGGCCATAGCCAGCTACGAAAAAGCCATGGACCTTACCGGCAGCAAAAAGGTGAAGGCCAGGCTCGCCGACACGATAAGCGGCCTTAAAAAGGCCCCGTAAATACAGGGCCCTGGAGCGCAAGAACCGCCGGGAAAGCCCGGCGGTTTTATTTTCACCGCAGCGCCCGGGGGTTAACGCCGGTAGACCGTAACCCGGGGATTTTCTAATCCGGGAAGGGTTTCCTTGACCGGAAAACCTTCCGCGGCCAGGAGTTCAGTCATGAAACTGGCATAAGACGCGTCGCTAAAACCCAGTACAGCCAGGCCGCCGCGGCCGGCCGTCCCGGCTTTTAAGAGGCGCGCTATCAGCCGCCGGTTAAGGGGAGTGAGGTTCAAAGGCAAAGCCAGCGGCGCCTCGCCAGCCGGATAATAGGCAAGCGGGGCCGACAGGTATCCGGCTTTATCCGCGTCTCCCGGCCAGGCCGGCTGCATGGATTCTATATAAGGGCTGGTCAGCGCCACGGCGGCTTTATGCCCCGCGGCCCAGTTCCCGGCGGCGGCCGCGGCCGAACGCCAATCTTCGTTCGTATGTGAAAAGCGCAGGTGCGCGGCCAGCGCGGCCGCGGCAATGGCCGCCGCCGCCAGCCTCCTGGTCCGCGCCGGCTTTACCAGCCCCAGGAACAAGCCGAAGCACAGGGCCGAGCCCGCCTGCGAGTACAGGAAATACCTGGTCACCCAGATCTGAGCCGGCGCCAGGTTCGACACGGAAAAGAAAAGCAGGGGCGGCAGCAGCGCCCAGCAAGCCGTCAGCACGAAGGCTGAAGCCGGGATCCGTTTCAGCTCTTCTTTATCTATGGCGAAAGAGCCGGCGGCAAGGAACCCGGCGGCAAGGCCGGACAGCAGCGGGACCCCTGCCAGGCAGCCCGCCAGCTCCCGCGGCCCGGGGTAAGGCGCGAACATGAGGGAAGGGGCTCTTTGCAGGATAGCCGCGGCGCTCCAAACGAGCGGCGTTATAAAAAGCAGGACGGCGGCGAAGGCCTTGAAAAAAACACCGGCGGGAGCCGATCTTTCACTGAAACGCCGGTAGCCCCAGTACAGGACGTGCACCAGCAGGATGCCCGCGAACATGAGTTGCATGCAGGCGGCCAGCACCGAGAAAAGCGCGTACAGGCAACCGTCCTCAGGCCCGCCGCCGTCGAGCAGCTTTACGAGGTAGACCACCGAGAAGACCGCGAAGGCCGTGGCGGCCGCGTACGGCCTGGCTTCCGAAGCGTAAAAGAACGTGGAGTTGGAAGCCGCGAAAACCAGCGCGGCCAGCAGCCCGGTTTCGGCGCCGCGCAGCTTTTTGCCGAGCAGGTAGACCCCGTACGCGGCCCAGGCCTGGGCAATTATCGACGGCAGCCGCAGCGAAAACTCGCTCGAGCCGAAAACGGCCGTCCAGGCTTTAAGACCCATGAAGTAGGCCGCGGACCATTCCTGGTAGCCCAGGGCCCGGCGCCACGCTTCGCCCCAGCTGTCCTTAATTATCCAGTAGGTTATGGCCTCGTCGCGCCAGAGGGAGGAAAAGACCGGCGCCAGCCAGAGCATTGCCGCGGTCGCGATAAGTAATTTTGGCAGGAGGTCGTCCCGCATGAGCACGCGGTCGATTTTATCTCTTAAGGTGGGCATGTAAAGAAGGGCGGCGAAAAAAACGGTTTAAGGGGGAGGTTAATGCTGCCTGGGGACGCCGGGTCCGGAGTGCGCGGCGGGCGGCGCGGCAGGCGCGGCGGGAGCGGCCTGGGAGGCCGGGGCGGCAGGCTCCGCGCCGGGCTTTTTGAGCGGGATGTGGAAGAAGAAGCGCGAGCCCACTCCGAGCTCCGACTCTATGCCCATCTCGCCGCCGTGGCGCTGCACGATCTCGCGGGCGATTTTCAGGCCCAGGCCGAAGCCGGCTTTTCTCATGCCCTGCGCTTCCTTGGTCTGGAAGAACCGTTCCCAGACGCGGGGCAGGTCTTCCTTAGAAATGCCGATGCCGGTGTCGATTACGCTGACGACCACGCGGTCCGGCAGGACTTCCGCTTTAATGGTGATCTTGCCGCCTTCCTTGGTGTACTGGATGGCGTTGGTGCAGAGGTTCTGCACCACCTGGCCCACGCGCGCGTCGTCGCCGGCCAGCGGCGGCAGCGCCGCCGGGGCTTCCAGGGTCATGTTGAGGTTGCGCTTCTGCGCGGCTATCTTCACGCGCTCGTACACGTCCTGGATCACGGCCAGCAAATTCAGCGTGCCTATTTCCACGCGCAGCTTGCCGGATTCGATCGCGGCCAGGTCCACCAGGTCGGAGATCAGCACGTTCAGGGTTTTCGCCGAGGTCTGGATATTGGCGGCGTACCTGCCCTCGCTGGGCATGGCCTTGAGCTTGTTGGTGAGCACCTCGGAGTAGCCGAGGATGGCGGTCAGCGGGCTCTTCACGTCGTGCGCCACC
Source organism: bacterium (assembly GCA_021811185.1). Lineage (GTDB taxonomy): Bacteria > Elusimicrobiota > Elusimicrobia > Elusimicrobiales > UBA9959 > UBA9959. Next base: position 4,996 of record JAJZPL010000009.1, on the reverse strand, counting down.
GTGGCGAAGAAATTCTTCTGGAAGCCGTTGATGGCGGCCAGCTGGCGGTTCAGCTCCTGCATCTCTTTGAGCAGGCGCGCGTTCTCCAGCACCAGGAAGCGCCGCTCGAGGGCCTTCTCCACGGAGAAGATCAGGCGCGAGGCCTCGATGGGCTTCAGGATGGCGTCGTCGAGGCCCAGCTCCACCACCTGGCTGACGCCTTTCAGCGCCGCCTGCAGCGGGTACTGGTCCACCATAAAGATGATGCGCAGGTCCGGGTCGTGCTCGCGCAGTTTCTGGGCGAGCTCGGCGCCGTTATGCTGGCCGAAAGGGATGGAGGTGCTGATGACGGCCAGGTGGAAAGTGCCGCTGCGGCAGAGGCCCAGCGCGTCCTCGCCGCTCATGGAGGTTGTTACTTCGTAGCCCCTGCCCGTCAGGGCCTGGCCCAGCGTGGCGAGGGCTGGTTTGAAATTGTCAAGCAGGAGCACTCGTTCCTTCTCCCGCTTCTTAAGGCGCACGTCGCCGCCTTCGGTGTTCTCTTTCAGGATCCCTGCCACGCGCCCGGCCTGGTCGCGCGGCAGGGCCACCAACTGCCCCTCTTTCAGGGCCTGGATGCCGTAGCGGTCGGTATCCACGCCGGAGACGTAGTAGCACACGGCTTCGGGCATGGCGCCGCGGACCTCGGTGTCCAGCGCGTCGGCTTCCTTCATGGTGCCGGTGAACTGCACGATCGCCACGTTCATGGGCAGGGGCGCGGGCTCGGGCGAGGTTTCCTCTTCGGAGCCCAGCAGGCCCCAGAGGGGTTTGGATTTTTTGGGCTTGGGCGCGGCGGCGCGGGCTTCGGCCAGTTTGCGGATGAATTCGGGGAGTTCGCGGGGGCCTTCCAGCGAGACGGGCTGTACGCCGGCGTCGTGAAAAGCGTTCTGCACGGCGCCGGTGGTGAACAGCACCTGGTCGGTGAGGATGATGACCGGGCGCACTATCACCCGGACCTGGTCCGCAAAGCCCATGGGCAGCGGCCAGCTGAGGCGGCGCAGGGGCGCGTTGACGGCGGGGGCCAGGCTGGCTATGGTCTCCAGCGTGAACAGGTGTACCTTTGGAAATTGTTTATGCAGCGCCAGGAAGCCTTCGCGCTCGGCGGGCGGCACCTGGACGAAGTCCACCACCATGGCGGAGCAATCCCCGGTGGCCAGCCTGGCGGCGGCGTACTTGAGCGTGGGCACGCAGACGAGTTCCAGCCCCCTGCCGGACATGGAAGGGGCCAGCTCGTCAAGGAGTTCCTTGCCGGTAGTGATAACCAGGACGCGGCCTATGGTGTCTGCCATCTAATGATTATTATAGCGGTAGGGGAACGCCAGTGCAAATTTTTTTTCAGGGTATTCTTGCGGCCCCGGAGGGCACGGCCTTTTAAAAGTGGAGAGCCAGGCAGTTCACCTGGTCCCCGGGGTGTCCGCGGCAAGGGCGGAGGGGAGGAAAGCGAAGACTTCCGCCGCTGCCGAACGGCCGTCGCGCTGCGCGGTAAGCCTGGCGGAGACTATGGTGAACGTGCCGGGGCCGGCGTCCAGCCACTTTTCAACGGCGCCGCTCTCTCCCTTGAAATAAGCGGGCACGGAAGGCACGGCCGTGGCGGCCAGGGCCTTGAGCAGGGCGTTGGCCAGCGCGTTCAGGACTACGTTGCCGATCTCCACGATGGTGACTTCCGGCTGGTCCCAGTCCGGCAGCTCGCAAAAAGACCCGTCCATGTAGCACCTGGAAAGATGGGTTACGTCCGCGGGGCTGAAAAGGATGGCGGTGGTGAAAGGAGGGGAGCCCTTGATCTTGATGCGCAGGGCGGCGGCCGGCGCCGTGCCGCGGTCCTGCAGCTTTATCGCGTCGCGGACCGTGCCGCGGAAAGTCCGGGCGTAGTCCAGCCGCCAGGCCCCGGCCGAGACCTCGGTCATCTTGAGGAGGCATTTTTCAAGGCCGGCCGCGGCCAGCCGCGCAAGCGTGTCTTCGGTCATGGTGTAAGGCGGTCGGCGCGCGCTCACTTGTTCAGTTTGTCGAAGGCTCTTTTCAGGTCGTCGCGGGAGAAAGGTTTGAATACTATTCCCGACGCGCCTTTGCTGTTTATCTCGCTGGTCACGTCGTCCTGGTCCACGGCGGTGAGCATTATGATCTTCGCCGCCGGGGCTATCCTGCGCATCTCTTCCAGCACCACTATGCCGGAGATGCCCGGCATGATGATGTCCAGCAGCACCGCTTCGGGGCGCAGTTCCACGAAGGCCGTAAGGGCGCTTTTGCCGTCTTCAGCCTCGCCCACCACTTCGTGTCCCAGATTTTTAAGGATAACGTTGAGCACCTCCCTGGTGCTGCTGTTGTCATCCACGATAAGCACTTTCATTAATACCCCCGGAATTATATGGCTCCCAGGCTCCGTACAGGCGCCGCCGTCTAGGGCATAGCCTAACACGCGTGCGCCCGTTTGTCAACTGGGAAAGGCTCGCGTTAATTTAACGCGGTTCAGGGGGCAGATATCTCCGGGGTGCCGGTAAGGCCGCCTTCCTTAAGGTTTTGTTTATATAATTGCCGTAACTGATAATTCCTTACTAAGGCCGCGCCGGAGGGGAGCGGGCGGGGGCTGGAACATTCCGGCATGGGAAAATAGCCGATGCGCAATTTCCACTTTTTCGGGCCGGTGCTGACCGGGCTTTACCTGGCGGTGAATTTTTATATCGCCGGGTGGCTGCTGCGCTTTTTCAAGCCGGGCAGGGGCGCCGCGTTCGCCCTTGGCGCGGGTTTCTGCGTGCTGGCGGCGTCCTATCCCGCCGCGCACACGCTCGAGGCCGCCGCCGGCGGGGCTTTGGGGCACGCGCTGCTCTGGTTCGGCTTCTTCTGGCTTGGCGCCAGCTTCATCCTTTTCTATACCCTGCTGCTGGCCAGCCTGGTGTTCGGCCGGCTTAAAGCCAGGGGCGTAACGCCCCCCGCGCGCCCCTACGCGCTGGCCTCGCTGGCTGTTGCGGCGGTTCTTTTAGGCATAGCGGTCAAAGGCGGGGCGGACAGGCCGCGGGTGAAGCTGGTCGAGGCTGATATAGCGGGCCTCCCTGAAAAACTGGATGGTTTTAAAATAGCGCAGATTTCGGACCTGCACCTGGGCCGGCTGAATGGGGCGGAAAAGCTGCGGCGGCTGGCGGACGAGATAAATTCGCTGCGGCCGGACCTGGTGGCGCTCACCGGGGATTTTTCCGAGCGGCGCGAGAACGTGCCGGAGGAAGCCTGCGGCATCCTTAAGGGCTTGCGCGCGCGCTACGGGACGGCGGCGGCCCTGGGCAACCACGACCTGTTCGCCGGGAAAGATAAGGCGGCGGACTTTTTGAGCCGCTGCGGCATCCGGGTGCTGCGGGGGACGGTTTTCGAGCCCGTTACCGGCCTGATGGTGGGCGGGGTGGACGACCTGAAGCGCTCCCCGCTTTCGCCGGGGGAGGCGGCTTCCCTGGCCAAGGCTCTAGTCGTGCCGGGCAAAGCGGCCGTGCTGCTTTCGCATCAGCCGCAGGGCTGGGAACCAATAATGAACGGCGCGCCGGGGCTGGTGCTGAGCGGGCATACGCACGCGGGCCAGATCTTTCCTTTCAACCTTATAGAGCGGCTAATCTATAAATATTTTTACGGCCTGTACCGGGACCGCGGCACGGTGCTGTACGTTACCTCGGGCGCCGGGACCTGGGGGCCGCCGCTGCGCCTGTTCACGGACTCGGAGCTACCGCTTATCACGCTGCGGCCGCTTAAAAACAAGGGGATGGAGGAGAAATGACGCATAAATTCAAGGTTAAAACTTCCGGCAAGTGCGAGATGGCCGACATTACCGCGGCGGTGGCCGAGATAGTGCGCGCCAACGACCTGGAGAGCGGGGTCTGCCACGTGTTCGTGCCGCACACCACCTGCGCGCTGGCCATCAACGAGAACGCCGACCCCGACGTGAAGACCGACATCCTGTGCAAACTGGACGAAAGCGTGCCGGAAGACCCCGCTTACAAACACGCCGAGGGCAATTCGCCCGCCCACATCAAGGCGGTGCTGGTGGGCTCTTCGCTCACCGTGTTCATCGAGGACGGCGCGCTGCAGCTGGGGACCTGGCAGGGGCTCTACCTCTGCGAGTACGACGGCCCCAGGGAGCGCGAGGTCTGGGTCAAACTGATAAAAGCCTGAGGCCCGCGCCGGGAGCTTTAGCGCTTGCGGCGGCTCCCGCGAGTTTCCTATGATTTCCGCATCTTAGGGTTTGGGAGGGGAAAATGAAAAACGTATTAAAACTGGCGCTGGCGCTCGCCCTCGTCGGCCCCGGGCTTTGCCGGGCCGGGGACGACAAGAAGGCGCTGCTGACGCGCGACGAGGTGGGGGTTTTCAAGAAGAAACTGGTGACCGTGCTGGACGCCCTGGGGCTGCCGCCGGCCGGTTTCGTAAAGCAGAAGGACGACTTCAGCCTGCCCACCGAGTGGTACAAGGAAAAAGGCTCGCTGGTTTCCAACCATGCCGGCGCCACGCGGAAGTTCGCCATAAAAGGGGTCAAGGACGCCGAGGCCGCCAGCAAGCAGGCCGGCATCGACTACCAGAAGAAGATCCTGGAGGCGCAGGCCAAGGGCGATTACCAGGAGCTGATGCGCGTCACCCAGGAAATGCAGAAGAACAACAGCCAGACCGCGCTGAAGGGCGTGCAGGCCCAGGAAGAGAAAAAGCTGCCCATAGAAGTGAAGGTGGAGCTTAACCAGTCGGAGTTTAAAACGATAGACCCGGACCTGGTGCTCTTCGAAAAGGAAGGCGTGCTGGCGCTGAAAACGCAGCAGGGCGAAGAGGGCGACCCCAAGGAGACCGTGACCGTGTATTTCCAGCCGGTAACGCTGAAAGAAACCAAGACGCTCTCCCAGGTGGAAATAAAGGCCGGCGCGGTGCCGGCCAAGACCAGCGTTTCCTCCATAACCGTGGAGCTGGAAGGCCCCGCCGCCGACGTGGAGGCCTGGGCGCGGCGCATAGACACGAAGAGATCGGA
>JAJZPL010000036.1 GCA_021811185.1 bacterium | reverse complement strand
CCGGCGAAGCCGCCGCCCTGGGCGGCGGGGGCGTTGATCCGGGCGTAATCCACGAAGCCGGTCAGCAGGCGGGCGGCCAGGATATAGCCCAGCACCAGTAAGACGGCCAGCGCTATGGCGCCGAACGCCGAGGCGATCAGCACGGGGCGGATCTCGGGGGCTTCAAGGGCGCTCTTCCACCAGGGCATCATTTCGGTCCGGGTGGTGATGATGCTGTCCCCGCGGGCTTCGCTCAGGCGCAGCACGTCCGAGATCATAAGTTTTATGGCGTTCACGCGCGTTTCCGGCACGCCGCGGTCGAAGACCAGCGAGACGCTGAGTTTCTTGACGCGGAATTCGCTGGTGCGCTGGGTTTCCTCGCGCTGCTGCTTGAGGTATTCGCCGGTTTTCTCCAGGATGTTGACGGAAGCGTAGCCCGGCAGCGTTACTATGTCTTCGGACGGGGTGCCGGATTCGGTCTTGCTCTTCAGCACGGCTTCTCCCTCAACGCTTACGAAGGAGCGGGCGCGGCCGCGGCCGACCAGCTGCTCGAGCAGGCGGGAGACGTCCTCCTGCATGCGGGCGGAGAGTTCAGCGGCCTGGGCGCTGGGCGAAGGCTGCGGGGCGTCTTCGGCGCGCAGCACGGCGGCGCAGAGGAACAGGGCGAAAAGAAGGCGCGAAAGTGTTTTCATGGTCTCACTATTATTTTATCTTAAACACGTTACAAAGTTATTGCGGGATCTCGAACCAGAAGACGGCGCCCCGGGAGCCGGGCTGGCAGCCGATCGAGCCCTTGTGCAGCTCTACGATGGATTTGGCCAGCGCCAGGCCCAGCCCGGTGCCGCCGTGTCCGGGCGCGGCCGAGCCCTGGGAGTAGGGCGTAAAAAGTTTCTCCGCCTCCCCGGGTTTCAGCCCGGGGCCGGTGTCCGCCACCTCCACCCTGAATTTCCCCTCCGCCATCGAGGCTCTTACCGTTACCGCGCCTCCGGGCGGGGTGAATTTTATCGCGTTGGCGATCAGGTTCGTAAGGGCGTGGGTCACCAGTTCGCGGTCCAGCATGGCCGAGGCCGGCCCGCCTTCGGTCCTTACCTCCAGTTCCACGCCTTTTTCCGCGGCCTTGGGCCTTAAGAAGTCGGCCGCGTCCGCGGCCAGGGACAGCGGGTTCTCCCGCGCGGGGCGCAGTTCCATCTTGCCGCGCTCGATCTTGGCCATGTCCAGCATCGCCGTTACGAAGTTCGCCAGACGCCCGGCGTTCTCCTTTATCCTCCGGAAGACGGAAGCGTCCTGGGGCGTGAAACGGCCCTCTTCTTTAAGCAGCATGGCGGCGTAGGTCTCAATTACTCCCAGCGGCGAACGCAGCTCGTGGGTGACGGAGGCCGTGAAGTTCTTTTTCATGGTCTCCAGCTCCAGCAGCCGGTCCGACATCGCGTTAAGGGCCCGGGCCAGCTCCGCCACTTCGTCGGAGCCGCCGGCTTCGGTCTTTACCCCGAAACGGCCCTCACCCACGGCCGCCGCTTCGGCCGCCAGGCGCTTAAGTCTTGCGCTCAGGCTCCACGCCAGCCCCAGGCCCAGCAGGGCCGCGGCCGCCATGGCGGCCAGGAAGGCCGCCGCCAGGTTCCTGTAAATGCCGGCGAGCGCCGCGCTGCGTTCCGTTTCGAGGGCGCCGGCTGAAAAATTGAGTCTGGCGGAGAATCTCCCTGAGCTGATATCGCGCGAGACGGTTCCTCCCCCCGGAGTTCTACCGGCGTGGCGCCGGGTCTTGACCGGCGCCATTCCCCTGCCGATGTCGAGTTCGCAGGACGCCAGTTCGGGCCGGGAGGAGCAGAGCCCGGAGAGATAATCCACCGCCATCAGCGGGTCGCCGGCTAGTTCGGCTTCCCGCAGCATGGCGGCCGCGGAAAGCTGCATGGCCGAGAGGCGCTCTTCCTGGGAGGCTGCCACGGTCCTGCGCTGAAAACTGAAGAAGATCCCGGACAGCAGCAGGGCCGCGGCGAGGGCCGCGGCCATGAAGGCGGCGCTGAGCTTGTGGAATAGGTTCATATGCCGCTTCAGCCCCTACCTTGAGAGCCTTATGATGCGTTCAAGGGCCTTCTTCGCCTGCGTGTTCTCCGGGTCTATGGCGAGGATCTTGCGGAAAGCGTCGGCCGCTTTGCCGTAGTCGCCCTTGGCGTAATAGTCCGCGCCGCTCTGGTAGATCCTTTCTATTTCCCGGGCGTCGGGCGCGCCTTTGGCGGCGGGTTTGGCCGCAGCGGCTTCTTTTTGCGCGGCGGGCGCCGGCGGTTCCCACGCGGCGGTCTTCCCCTGCTTCCGGCGGGCTTCGTCTATCATCTTGGCGAGCTTGGATTTTTCCTGCGGCTCGGTTTCGAGCCTGGCGGCTTTTTCCCAGTCGCGCGCGGCCCTGGCGTAGGCGCCCAGCATGTAATTGCAGGAGCCGGATTTCTTGAGGGCCATCAGGTCGTTAGGCTGCAGCTCCAGCATTTCGTCGAGCTTGCGCAGCGCTTCGGCGTAGCGCTTCTTCGCGTACAGCTCGTCGGAGACCGAGACCTTGTATTCCGCCCAGCCGCGGCTGAAGTCGGACGGTACCCGGTCGGGCGTTACGCGGGTAATTTCCCCCGCCCTGTCAAGGAAACTTGAAAGGGCGGAATCCTGCTGGTTAAGGCTCTGCGCGTAGGCGAGTTCCTTCATGGCCCGGGGGTCGTTGCCGCTTATCAGGTCTTTGACGCCTCCGGAGAGCAGTTCTTCCCAGGGCTGCTTCTGCCTGTCGCCGGCCGCCAGCGAGGGATAGAAGGCCGCCACGGTGGAGAGGCGCCGCGTCAGGTTGACCACGGACGCGTCGGGCAGCAGGTCGTTGGCTTTTTCGATCAGCAGTTTGTTGGCTGCGTAGTAATTTTCCTGCCGGACCTGTTCTTTGACCTCCGCCAGGCGGGGGTCGTTAAGGCTCGCCGTATCGCGCGGGCTTTTATAGTTCTGCGCGTCGCGCAGCTTCTTGTACTGGTCCAGCAGTTCGGCCTCGGAGAGCTCCGACTGGGTGGGCGAACCGAAATGGTAGGTGAGCGCCAGCTTGTGGTTGCCCGCGGTATCCTTTACCGTGCCGAGCGGCAGCGCGAAGGCGTAGTCCAGCTGTATTTTCTGGATCTTGTACGAAAGCCCTGCGGTGACCTGGCGGAATTCCCGGGTGCCCATGCCCAGCGAGGCCCGCACGCCCACGTCGCCCTTGTCCAGGCTCGGGAAGGTCTTTTCGGCGGCGAAGACGACCTGCTTGTCCATGGTGCCGTCCGGGGCTTTCTGTATTCTCGCGTCGGCGGCCAGCACCAGCCAGAGGCTCTTGTAGGAGGCGCCCAGGCGCGTCTTCATCGGGACCTTGTCCTTGTCGGAACTGCTGAACGCCACGTTGGCCTGGAGCGCGTTCAGCAGCGCGGCGCCCAGCGTCCAGCGCTTGGTCAGGCGGTACAGCGCGCCCAGGTCGGCGTCCAGCGCCGAGCGGGAATTGGCGCCGGCCAGCACCGGGTCGGTATTCCCGTTCTGCAGCACGTTGTCCTCCACCGCGTTGTACGTCTCGTCCAGGCGGGTAAAGCCGTGGGAAAGGTATTTCAGCGACGTGCCGAAGGATAACTTTTCGTAGCGGGAGCGCTTGTCGAACCGGTAGCCCCAGGAAAGCTGGGCGGTCTTTTCCGAATACACGCCGGACAGCGCGAACTGCTGCCAGAGCGCGCCCATTACGCCGCCCCTGCCGCGGGCCAGCGGCACCGCGAAGGCGGCCGCGCTCAGGCCCAGGTTGGAGCCGTCGCTGAGCCCGGTATAGAAGATGGAGTGCGAGGCCAGCGCCTTGGGCCGCTCAAGGCTTGAAAGGCCCGCGGGGTTGTAATAGATGGAAGAGATATCGTCGGCCACGCCGGTGAAAGCGTCGCCCATGCCCGGCGCCCTGGCGCCGAAGCCGAGGTCCTCGAAAGCCGCGAAGGCGGGCCTGGAGCCGAAGGCGGCTATAAAAAGGAAGGCGGCTGCCGCGGGTCTTAATAGCCGGGTCTTCCCTCTTGCTTTAGTTTCTTTGCCGGTGTTCATAAAATTTAAGCGCTCAGGATCGGCCGCGGGCGCTACCTTATTACTGTAACTGTCCCCTTATATACGCTGTTTCCCAGGCGGACCTGGTAAATATAAACTCCGCCCGGCTTGTTACCGCCCGAGTTGGGGTTCCACTCCAGGTCGTAATATTCCCCGTACGTGTCCTGCTGCGCGGGGATGAACCTTGAACGCTGTTTCAGCGTCATTACCGCCACTTCCCTGCCGGAAAGATCGTAGATCTTCGCGTCGATAGCGTCGTCGCCGGGGTTGTAGCAGCGGAAAATAAAAGAGTCGTTCTTGTGGTCGCCGTTGGGCGTTACCAGCTTGTTCATGGCGATGGAGCGCCCCAGCCCCGACGTAGCAAGGACCGTCGCCGCCGGCGCCAGAAACAGCGCGGCCGCGGCTATCAGGAGTAAGCTCGGGCGTTTCATATTGAGTTAATTTTACTTTTCAATTGTGACTGTTTTATTACGGATTTATGGATATACGCCGGAAATATGGAAATCTCTTTGTAATATTTTAGTCGCACGGCGCGGCTATAATTATAACGATATGAAAAGTTCCGAAGCGCGGTTGCTCCTGCTTTTCGCGGCGGCTTTGCTGCCCGCCCTCCCCCTTTGCGCCGCCAGGATGACTTCCGCCAGTTTTTCGGAGCTGGACGGGATACAGGCTTTCGGTTCCGCCTATATGGTCTCGTCGAGCTTTCAGCAGTACGGCAGCCTGCAGGAAGTGGCCGTCTCCACGCAGCAGGCCTCCGGTTTTTCTTCGCGCGCCGGGAAACTGGCTTACTTCCCCCCGCCGGCCACGGTGCCGGACCTGACCGTGGTCACCGTTTCCAGCAGCCAGGTCCGGATAACCTGGACGGCCCCTTCCGAGGATATCACCCGCTCCATCGGCGCGGCCGCCGCGTACGTGCTGCGTTATACGACCACGGCTTTCATCTCCTCCGACCAGGCGTTCGCGAATTCCTCGGCGTACGCGCAGGCCTGGACGCCGCTCGCGGCCGGCTCCGCGGAGACCCGGGTGCTGGAAGGTTTCAACCCCGGCACCACTTATTATTTCTCCATCGAAGCGCTGAACGACCAGGGCCTGCTCGCCGAGGTCTCCAACCCCGCGGCCGCCTACGCGCTGGTGCCCCTGGCGCCTATGAACTTTAAGGCGGTGCGCTCCGGTCCCGCCATCAACATGACCTGGATCCCGCCGGCCGGCTACCAGAACCGCATCCCTTTCGATAACCGTTTCAGTCCGGCCTACCCCTACGAAGTGCGCGGGTACCAGATCTTCAAGGCCACCGCCCCGGCCGGGGCCGCCTGGGAGTTCCTGGCCGAAGTATCTTCGGATACTTTTAACTGGAGCGACCCGGTGGCGGAAGGCGACGAATTCTACTATTACGCGCGCGCCGTTAACATGGCGGGGGCCTCTCTGCCGTCCTACGCGCGGGACAGCCTCTCCGGCAGCCTGTATTTCCTCTCGCCGGACAACGAAAGCCTGCTCGAGGTGCCGGCGGACGGGATCTCCGCTTTCTTCGCGGACTCCGCCGACCCGATGAAGGCCTACAGCGTGGAGATCACCACGCATCCGGAGGACCTGGGCGGCAGGGTGGTTAAATCGGTACAGTTCCGGGCTTACCGCGGGGGCCTGCAGGCCGACGACTCGTTCAAACTCCCGACCAAGGGATTATTGAAACTGTTCTATACCAAGGCGGGAGCCGCTATAACCCCCTCCGCCGCTACCGACGCCAAGGCCGTCAGCATGTATTTCTACAATGGCTCGCGCTGGCTGCAAATGTTCGGTACCGTGGACGACGCCGCGCGCAACGTGCGGCTTCAAACCACGCTGCTGGGGCGCTACCAGCTGCGCACGACCGAGCGCAGCGGCGGCTTCGGGGCCGACCAGTCCGGCCTTACCAACCGCCTGATAACCCCAAATGGCGACGGTAAAAATGATACGATGGTCTTTATTTTCGATAACCCGCAGGAACAGGAAGTCAAAGGCCGGATCTACGACATGAAGGGCGCCCTGGTGGCCAAGATGAAGCCCGGCCCCATAGGGAATTCGGTGCTCTGGGACGCCAAGGCCGGCGGCCAGGCCGTTCCGGGCGGAGTTTATATCTACCAGATAGAGGCGCAGGGCAAGGTTTATAACGGGACGGTGGCGGTCATAAGATAGACGGCGGTACGCCGCCGCTCAATGGGTTTTATCGCAGTATACTTTTTTGGAGGAAATATGAGTTCAGTTGAGAACTTCGCGGGAAAGTTATTCGGAAGGTCCGGTTTCCGGGCTTTATTCCTGGCCCTTTCCCCCCTGCTTTTTGCGCCCGGCACGTCTTCAGCGGCCATACCGCAGACGATAAATTACCAGGGCTTCCTGCTGAGCAAGATAACCAACCTGCCGGTGGAAACTCCGCAGGACATAAAGTTCGTGATCTATGATGCCGCTTCCGGCGGTTCGGTAAAGTTCAGCGAAAGCCGCTGCAACGTTCCGGTGAGCAAGGGGCGCTACGAAGTGGAGGTCGGGGCGGCTTCCGGAGGCATACCGGATACTGTATTCGTTAACTCTCCTAATCTTTGGCTGGAAATCCAGGTGGACCCCGACGGGGACTGCGCAGGTACTTACGAGGCCATGTCCCCCCGCATCCACCTGCAGGCCTCGCCCTACGCTTTCAACTCGCTTTACGCTTCCACCGCCTCAGCGGCTACTTCAGTTTTTACCGCTAACGTTATCGGCGCGTCCGCGCAGACCGACAATGGCGCCATTACCATTTCCACGAACCTGTTCGTGATGGGCGGCATCTCGGTGGGCAATATCTCGCCGGGACAGATGCTTTCCGTAGCGGGCATGGTGGAAAGTAAAGGCGATCCGGCGGCCTGCGTCGCGAGCCAGACCTGCGGCTTTAAATTCCCTGACGGTTCCATCCAGACGGTGGCGGCGGCCGATACCATGTGGAAGATCAGCGGGCCGAACATGTACAGCATAAACCCCGGCAATGTGGGGATAGGCGAAAGCGTCGCCAATCCGCTGGCGCGCCTGCATATTTCCACCGCGGCCGGCGAGACGGGCGACGTGGTGCTTGTCACCGTCGGCGGCTCCAATGTGTTCCGCGTTAACGGTCTTGGGCAGGTTTACGGCAACGGAACCACGCTGACCGGCATAGTGGCGAAGGCCGGCGATACCATGACCGGCCAGCTGACCCTTGCCGGTTCCAGCCTGACCGTTACCTCTTTGAACGGGATAAGCACGCCCAAGATGACTTTCCTGCCTAACGTTGCTATTTCTTCGGAAGCGTCGGCGGCGCTGGGAGGCGGCTTGCGCGTGTCCTCTAACGTGTACGTCGTGGGTTTTTCGTCGGCGGCTAAATATTACGGCGACGGCTCCAGCCTGACCGCGGTCACCACTACTGATATCAGCAAGGTTCGCCTGAGCGGGGACACCATGACCGGCCAGCTGACCCTTTTAAATTCCACGCTGACCGTGACCGGGGCCGCCTTCTCCGTTACCGGCTCCACCTTTTCAGTCTTCGGCGGCAGTGTGGCCGTGGGCGGCCTTACGTATCCCGCCAGGCTGTCGGTTACCGGTGGAATTACGGCTACTTCCAGCATAACGGCCCAGGGCGGGCTTTATACCACCACTCTTAACGGCAGTTCAGCCGCCAGCTTCCAGACCGTTACCGCGGCCAGCGCCACTTTTTCTAACTGGGGACCGGATAATTACAGCATCTATGCCGCAAGCGGCATTATGGTCAGCGCCGGAATCGTTAACGCCCCGTATTTTGTGGGAAACGGCTCGCAGCTCAGCAATGTTGCCGGCACCGACAGCACAAAATTATTTAAGACCGGCGACACCATGACAGGGAACCTGCTGGTTTCCGGCTCCAGCATTACGGTTATCGCCTCCGGCGCGCCGGTTTACGCGCTTACGGTCGCAAGCGCGGCAGCAGTGAACAATTACAGCCTTGCCGTTACCACCACAGGCAACGTGGGCGTGCAGGTTTCCAACCCCACCGCGCCGCTAGAGGTTTACAAACAGCTGGTCGTTTCAAATCCGGTAGGCGCTGGCGGGGACGCAGTTCTCTCCCTGACCGCCTCAGGCGGCCTGCCTTACTTGAATTGGATAGATAACACCTCGCTCGGCTCGCTGGGCGCGCTAGGTTTCCCCGGGGGAATACTCAGGGACCTGGTTTACAGGGCAGGTGGTTCTAATCCCGGCAGCGGCGGCCAGGAAGTATTCCGCATCAGCGCCGGCGCGGCAGGAGCAAACTGGAAATTCGGCATAGGCACCAACGCGCCCCAGGAAAAATTCCACGTGGCGACCAACATATTGGTAAGTACAGCCGGTTTTACAAGCCCGATACTGTACGTAAGTACCGCCTCGGGGACCGTTTCCATCAGCACCGTGGCGCAGAGTTACGCTTTTACTGTAAACGGCGGAATAATGGGAATTTCTTCCATAACCGCCCAGGGCGGTTTCTTCGGCGACGGCTCAGGCCTGACCAATATTTCACAGGGCGGGCTGGAAATGGCGGTCTCCTCCATCTCCGCCAGGGCCGACAGCCCATACGGCGCCGTTGTGTTTACCTCCAATACCTATGTGAACGCGAAGCTGGCGGTTGGCCAGGTCTTTACTCCTACTGCCGACCTGCATGTGCAGGGCATAGTCAATCTTGACCAGAAGAACAGCGGCGATTCCGTTATGCTTAACTTCGCCCCTCATATTGGCGGCGCCGGTTATATAAACTGGAGCGAGCCATTAGTCCAGAAAGGTACGCTTGGAATGATTGCCGGGGCCAATGACCTGGTGTTTAGGATCAACGCGGCAAACGACGAAGTGTTCAGGGTGAAAGGCAATACTGCCGGCGGGTGGCAGTTCGGTATAGGCACGCCCGCCCCGCTTGCATCCTTCCACGTGGCAACCAACCTGCTTGTAAGCACGGCCGCGACAAACCCGATCCTGTTCGTCAGCACCGCGCAGGCCGCGGTAGGCATTTGGACCAATGCTCCCGAGGAAAGGTTCAACGTTGCGTCCACCATGCTGGTCGGCTCCAAGGCCGCCCCGCTCATCTATGCCAGTACCGCCACCGGCTTTACCGGCATAGGCACCGCCGGGCCTAGGGCAATGCTGGAGGTCGGAGATAATGGCAACATTCTTGCCGCCGGCACGAACGGCGGCTCCGCCATCACTCCGGTCTCCGGGGTCGGAACGCGCTTTATGTGGATCCCGTCAGCTTCGGCTGTCAGGGCCGGAGAGGTATTTGATACGGAGTGGAATGCCGCTAACATCGGCCTTTATTCGGCCGCTTTTGGAAGGTGGAACACCGCTGCCGGGGCCAATTCTTTCGTTGGCGCCGGATATCATAATACGGTTTCCGCTACCGGAGGCTATTCTTCCATACTCGGCGGACAGGACAATAATATCCTGGGGACATATTCATTTATAGGCGGCGGAAATACGAATTACCTCTCTGGCATCTATTCCGTGATCCCAGGCGGAAGATTTAATGCTATAGATAGTGCTTACTCCTTTGCGGGCGGTTATAATAACTATCTTATCGCGGCAGCACAGGGAACTTTTGTCTGGGGTTACGATGACATTCACCTTACCGGAACAAGCAACCCTTTTCAAATAGCGGCACCATATACGTTCCTGATAGACCCCGCCGATATTAAGCACTACAACGTAGGCATCCGCACCCCCTCCCCCCAGGCCGCGCTGGACGTGAACGGCGACGCGCAGTTCGGCGCCGGGGTGAATAAGTCCACTTTTACGGCCGACGGGTTCTGGGTGCCTCGCTTTATGACCAGTGCGCAGTTGGCTACCGATACCCCCACCACTGTGGGCGCGGTCGTATATAATCCGGATAAGGCGGACCTTTGTGTGTCCACCTCCACGCTGTCAGGCGGGTGGTTTAAGGTCGGTTCCGGCGGCACACTGCCCTGTTACTAGCGGTTGGAATTGGTATAATATATTTGTAGTTCTTCAGGGCGGGGCGCGATTCCCCACCGGCGGTATAACCCGCAAGCCCGAGGCTGGTCCGCGGGCAGACCTGGCGAAATTCCAGGGTCGACGGTAAAGTCCGGATGAAAGAAGAACGCTGGCTGTAATGTTTCGCGGCGCAGGCTGTTGCCGCCCGGCATTACTCCGCATCAGGCCCTGAAGGATAGCTTCAGGGTTTTTTTATGGCTAAAAAAAACGTATTCTCGCCGATCGAAGAGATAATCAAGGATATTAAACTCGGCCGCATGGTGGTGCTTACCGACGACGAAGCCCGCGAGAACGAGGGCGACCTGGTGATGGCCGGCAGCCTCGTTACTCCGCAGAAGATAAACTTCATGGCGAAGTACGGCCGCGGCCTTATCTGCGCGCCGCTGGAAGAGGATCGGGCCCGCGCGCTGGACCTGGTCCAGATGCAGAGGGAGAACAGCGACCCGTATAAGACTAACTGGCTTATTTCCGTGGACGCTTCCAAAGGCGCAACTACCGGTATCTCGGCAGCAGACCGCGCGCGCACTATAAGGGTGCTGTCCGCCCCTTCGTCCAAACCCGGGGACCTTACCCGTCCCGGCCACGTTTTCCCCCTTAAGGCCCGCCAGGGCGGAGTGCTGGCCCGCGCGGGGCATACGGAAGCTTGCGCGGACCTGGTGCGGCTGGCGGGGCTTTCCGGAGCCGGGGTCATCTGCGAGATCATGAACCCCGACGGCACCATGGCCCGGCTGCCGCAGCTTAAGCGCTTCGCCTCGCGCCACCGCCTGAAGCTGGCCACCATAGCGGACCTGATAGCCTGGCGCCGCTCGAAGGAAACGCTGGTGGAGAAGGTGGCTGTTTCCACCCTGCCCACGGAATACGGGGTTTTCGCTATTTCGGTCTACCGTGAGCGGCTTACCGGGCTTGAGCATGTTGCGCTGACCCAGGGCAAGATCGGCGACCCGGCCCTGGTGCGCGTGCACTCGGAATGCCTCACCGGCGACGTTTTCGGCTCCTGCCGCTGCGACTGCGGCCCGCAGCTGCATGCGGCGATGCGGATGATCCAGCGCGAGGGCGCCGGCGCGATAATTTATATGCGGCAGGAAGGCCGCGGCATCGGGTTAGGCAACAAGATAAAGGCCTACAGCCTGCAGGACCAGGGCTACGACACGGTTACGGCCAACGAGGCCCTGGGTTTCCCCGCCGACCTGCGCGACTACGGCATAGGGGCGCAGATCCTCTGCGACCTTGGCCTGCGCCGCCTCAGGCTGATAACCAATAATCCGCGCAAGGTGGTGGGGCTGGGCGGCTACGGCCTGGAAATAGCGGAAAGGGTGCCGCTGGTGATAACCCCCAACCGGCATAACGCCCGTTACTTGAACACCAAGAAAACCAAGATGGGGCATCTCCTTTGGCAGAAGGCTGAAGTCTGAAAGGTCCGAGAAAATTACGGAGGTTAAAATGAAAATAATAGAAGGCGGTCTTACATCCGGCAAGCTCAAATTCGCGATAGTCGTGTCCCGGTTCAACGACTTCATCACCGGCAAGCTGCTGGAAGGCGCCGTAGACACTCTCAAACGCCACGGCACGGCGGAGAGCGACATAACCGTGGTAAAGACCCCCGGGGCCTACGAGATACCCGTGGTGTGCGAGAAGCTCGCCGCCGGGCCTTACAACGCCATCATCTGCCTGGGCGCGGTGATCAAGGGCGAAACCCCCCACTTCGACTTCGTGGCCCAGGAAGCGGCCAAAGGCATAGCGGTGGTTTCCATGAAGCATAAACTGCCCGTGGCTTTCGGCGTTATTACCGCCGAGACGCTGGAGCAGGCCATCGAGCGCGCCGGCGTGAAACACGGCAATAAGGGCGCCGAAGCCGCCATGTCGGCCATAGAGATGGCGAACCTGTTCAAGAATCTGTAAAAATCACTTCACGGGGAGTTTATGATATCTGCGGACAAAAAGTTCATGCTGCGCGCCGTAGAACTGGCCCGGGAAGGCCGGTTCGGCGCGCACCCTAACCCCATGGTCGGCGCCGTCCTGGTCAGGAACGGCGGGATCATAGGCGAGGGCGCGCACCTGCACTACGGCGGCCCCCACGCCGAGGTTAACGCGCTTAAGGCCTGCCGCGGGGGCGCGCGCGGGGCCACGCTCTACGTGACGCTGGAGCCCTGCACTACCTACGGCAAAACCCCTCCCTGCTCGGAGGCGGTGATCAGGGCCGGGGTAAAGCGCGTGGTCATAGGCGCTTCCGACCCGAACCCGGCCAACGGCGGCAAGGCGGCGGGGCGGTTCCGGCGCGCCGGCCTGGAGGTCAGGTCCGGCGTGCTGAGGGCGGAGTGCGAGGCGCTCAACCCCGCTTTCAATAAGTACATGCGCACCGGGCTGCCCTACGTAACGCTGAAGATAGCCCAGAGCCTCGACGGGAAAATAGCGGACGCCGCCGGGCGCTCGCGCTGGATCTCCTCGCCGGAGTCCCGGCGGGAAGCGCATAAGCTCCGCGCCGAGGCCGACGCGGTGCTGGCCGGCATAGGCACGGTGCTGGCCGACGACCCGCTTTTGAACGTGCGCGGTCTCAAGGTCAAGCGGCAGCCGTGGATCGTGGCGCTGGACTCTTCTTTCCGCGTGCCCTGCGGGGCGCGGATCTTCGAGAACGAGCGGGTGCTGATCGCTACGACGCGCCGGGCTTCCGTCACGGCGATGAAGAAGTTTTCCAGGGACGTTAAGGTACTGGTGCTGCCTTCGGAGAAAGGGCGGGTGTCCCTGCCGGCGCTGCTTAAGGCCCTTGGCGCTCTCGGGATCGGCCATGTGCTGGTGGAAGGCGGCGGCAAGGTCGTCGGCTCGTTCATCAGCGAGGGGCTGGCGGACCGTTTCATCTGTTTTGTCTCGCCGCTCATCATCGGCGGCACGGAGTCCAAAAACTCCATGGTGTGGCCCGACGCGCTGAACGCGGCGCGCAAAGAACTGGGGATAAAAGCGAAAATAGCGTCCGTAGGGCGGGCCGGCCCGGACCTGATGCTGGACCTGAGGTTCTGATGTTTACCGGAATAATAGAAACCGTTCAAAAGATCAAAGCTTCCTCTTCCGGGAAGCTGGAAGTTTTCGTCCCCGGGGACTGGCTGCTTGCCGCCGGGGAAAGCGTGGCGGTGAACGGGGCTTGTCTTACGGTCACCGGGTTCAAGCCCGGGCTGGCGGCCTTCGCCCTGAGCCCGGAAACGGCAGAGCGGACCACGCTGCGGCAGCTTAAGGCCGGAACTCCGGTAAATCTGGAGCGGGCGCTGGCGGTCGGGGCGCGGCTGGGCGGGCACTTCGTGACCGGCCATGTGGACGGCGCGGCGCGGCTGCTGGGCGCGCGCCAGGCAGGCAACAGCTGGATCATCGAAGTTGAAAAGACCGAAGGCGCGGTGCTGGTGGAGAAGGGGTCGGTGGCCCTGGATGGCGTCAGCCTGACGGTTTACGACGTCTCCGAAACGTGCTTTAAGGCTTCGGTTATCCCCCACACCTGGGAAAACACCGCCCTAAAGGATTTAAAGCCGGGGTCGCTCCTGAATATAGAATACGACATCCTCGGTAAATACGCCTCGGCCAAAACTTCCGGCATCACTAAAGACTTTCTTAAAGAGAACGGCTTCCTCTGAAACAAAACCGCCGGGTTTCCCCGGCGGTACCTCTCCTCTTCCTGCCGCGGCTATTCTCCCCTCGAACGGCTTTCTTTCTCCAGCTGGTTGTATTCGCGTTCCAGCATGACATAGAAGCTGCGGAGCTTCGCGCCCCGGGTGAAAGCATGCCTGCCGCAGCGGAACTCGCGGCCGCTGCCGTCGGCGGAAAGCCTGACCAGCAGCGAGGAATGCTCGTCCACTACCGAGCAGTCTATGCCTTTATCCGAATAGTAGTCCAGGATCATGCGTCCGAGTACAGTTGCGTCACGTAACATACGCCCCCCTGTTACCTGCCGAACTATCCTTACCGCTCAGGCCTCGCGGAAAAGCAGGCCGGACATGCGCAGGAAATGGTCCCGCTTGCAATGGTAAAAAGCCAGCCGCAGCAGCTGCGCGGCCAAATGTCCGGGGCCTTTAACGGCGACGCGGCGTTTTCTTGCCGTGCGTGTTCTTTTGTGAGTGGTTTTCATTCCCCCTTCCCCCTGTTGATAGTCGTCGGGCCCCCGGCGCGCCGCCGAGCCGCCTCCTGACGCGTTTAACTGATTTATCTCTGTTGGTCGGTCCCTACCCCTAGGAACTAGTAATACTTTAATGCATTTCCTGTCCGATGTCAATCGCTAAACGTTAAATGTATCGGAAATCACATTAATCATAATGCGCCCGGGCGTGGAAAAGCCGTGAAAATGAAAAACCGCCCTATCCTCAGGGCGGTTTTTTGCGTCGTCAATGTTCTCTAAAACCAGCGGGCGGCTTCGGCGGCCAGGGCCAGGAGCGGGCTGGAAAAGACACCGGCAAGGATGACGCCGGCGGTCATGAGGCCGACTACCAGGGCTATAGGGCCCAGCGGCTCCACGGCGGGCTGGCCGGCGGGGGCGGGCTTCATGTACATTACTACGGTAACGCGCAGGTAATAGTACATGGACACCGCGCTCATGATGACCGCGATGACCACCAGGCTGGTATAACCGGCGGCTACCGTCGCCGAGAAAACGTAGAACTTGGCGAAAAAGCCGGCCAGCGGCGGCACACCCGCCAGCGAGAACATGAAGGCCGACATGGCGGCCGCCAGCCAAGGCCGCGTTTTAGCGAGCCCGGCCAAGTCCTCGATCTTCGGGCCCTTTTCCCCTTTCTCCAGCGCCAGCGCCACCGCGAAAGCCCCGATGGTGGCCATGGCGTAAACAGGCAGATAGTAAAGCACCGCCTCGAAACCGCGCTGCCCGCCGAAGAAGGCCACGGCTATGTACCCGGCGTGCGCTATGCTGGAATAGGCCAGCAGGCGCTTAAGCCCCGTCTGCGCCAGGGCCATAAGGTTCGCGGCCGCCAGCGTTATCGCCGTAAGCCACCAGAAGATCTCGTGCACCGGCCCGCCGCTGAAAAGGCTGAAAAGCCGCCAGAGGACGATTACGCCGCCGGCCTTTACGAGCGCTCCCATGAAAGCCGAGATCTGCGTCGGTGCGCCTTCGTAGGCGTCCGGCACCCACATATGGAACGGCACCAGGGCCGTTTTAAAAGCGAAGCCCGAGATTACCAGCACGAACCCCGCCAGCGCCAGCGCCGAGGCCGGTCCCGCCTTGAGCGCGGCGAAGGTGAGGGCCGGATAAAGCGCGTTGAGGACGGCTATGCCCATCACCGTCATCCCAGAGCCGAAAGCTCCCAGCATGAAGTACTTGTACGCCGCCTCGATCCCCGGTTTGGACCGCCGGATGCCGGCCAGCGCGTAGACCGGCAGGCTGAGCAGTTCCAGGGAGATAAAGACCGTGAACAGGTCCGCCGCCGTGACCAGCGCCATGAAGCCTAGCGAGGCCATGAAAAGCAGGAAGTAGTATTCCCCCTGGCTTTCTTCTGGCGCCGCCGGTTTTGAGATGGAAAGTATTATGACCAGCGCCAGCACGCCCAGCGCGAAGGCCCACAGGTAAGCCGACAGCGGGCTGAGGAGCAGCGCCCCGCTGAAGAAGGCCAGTTCCGCCGCCGGGGGGCGCCGCAGGAAGGTAAGCGCCACCAGCACGGCGCCCAGGGCCAGCAGCCCCTGCGTGCCGCGCAGCGCCTTGATGAAAAGGGGCAGCAGCAGGCAGGCGAAAGCCGCCAGCAGCAGCAGCAGCGGGCCGGAGAGCGCGGTAGCGGCGTAAGCTATGAGGTCATTCATTGACTGCCTCCCTGCCGAGGACGATCTTGACGGCGGCGGCGGGCGCGACCTGCCGGCGCGAGAGCGAAATGTAGCTGTCGGCCGCCGGCATGGCGCGTTTAAGGAAAGGGGCGGGCCAGACGCCTATCAGCACGATAAAGGCGAGGATGGGCAGCAGGTACAGCCATTCCCTGCGGTTCAGGTCGGGCAGCGCCTTGTTCTCGGCGTGCGTGACCGGGCCGAAGATCACCTGCTGGTACATGCCCAGCATGTACACGGCGGAGAGGATTATGCCCGACACCGCCGCGCCGGCGAGCCACGGGTACACCTTGAACGAGCCGAACAGCACCAGCACCTCGCCCACGAAGCCGTTCAGGCCGGGCAGGCCAATGGAGGACAGCGTTACGATCATGAACACCGCCGCGAACCCCGGCATGATCTTGGCCAGCCCGCCGTAATCTTCGATCAGGCGCGTATGGCGCCGTTCGTAGAGTACGCCCACCAGCAGGAACAGCGCGCCGGTGGAGAGCCCGTGGTTGACCATCTGCAGGATGGCCCCGGCCACGGCCGAAGGCTCGAAAGACATGATCCCCAGTATTATTATCCCCATGTGGGCCACCGAGGAATAGGCCACCATCTTCTTCATGTCGCGCTGGCTCCAGGCCACCAGCGAACCGTAGATTATTCCCACCACGCCGAGGCCGGCCAGCCAGGGCGCGAAGGTCAGCGCCGCCTGCGGGAAAAGCGGCACCGCCAGCCGCAGGTAGCCGTACACGCCCATCTTCAGGAGCACGCCGGCCAGCAGCACGCTGCCCGCCGTGGGCGCTTCCACGTGCGCGTCCGGCAGCCAGGTGTGGAAAGGGAACAGCGGCACTTTTACCGCGAAGGCCAGCGCGAAGGCCGCGAAAAGCCAGAACTGCGCGTCGTAACTCAGCGCGCTCCCGTAAAGGGCCGGGATGGAGAAGGTCCACGCGCCGGAGGCGGCGTGGTGCGCCGTAACCACCCACAGGATGGCCGCCAGCATCAGCACCGAGCCGGCCATGGTGTAGATGAAGAACTTAAGCGCGGCGTAGACCCGGCGCGGGCCGCCCCAGACGCCTATCAGGAAATACATCGGGATCAGCATCCCCTCCCAGAACAGGTAGAAGAGGAACAGGTCCAGCGCGGCGAACACGCCGATCATGGACGCTTCGAGGAACAGCAGGCAGACGTAGTAGCCGCGCTGCGCTTCCTTGATATAGCTGAAGGAGGCCAGCAGGGCCAGCGGCATAAGGAAAGCGGTCAGCACGATGAGCAGCAGGCTCAGGCCGTCGGCGCCCAGCGAATAATTTATGCCGTAGGCGGGGACCCAGGGCAGGTCCAGCCTGAACTGCATGGCCGCGGCGGCCGGGGCGAAGCCGGCGTACAGCTTGAGCGAAACCAGCAAGGCCAGCAGCGTCGCCGTGAGCGCGGCGCCTTTGATCAGGCCGGTCTTTTCCTCCGGCACGGCCAGCAGGGCCAGCCCGGCGGCGGCCGGCAGTACGATAAGGAGCGAAAGAGGGTTGGTAAGCAGTTCCATTTAAATTATCCAAAAAAGCATCGCCGCCACGCCCAGGGCGAAGATCAGCGCGTAAATATCCAGCCGCCCGTTCTGGGACTTTGCCAGCGCCCTGCCCGCGCCGTAGGACGCCCTGGCCGAGCCGTTTACCACAACGCCGTCTATCAGCCCGGCGTCCACCAGCTGGAACAGGACCTTGCCCGAAAACGCGCGCAGCGGCCTTATGATGAACAGGGCGTAAGCCTCGTCGACGTAGAACTTGCGGTAGACCAGGGCGTGGAGCTGCGCCATGGTGTTCTTAAGGAAGTTGGCGGGCTTGGGCAGCGTAAGCGGGAAGGCCGCGGCGATGCCGGCCAGCGCCGCCGCTACGGAAATATACATCAGGCGCGCCGCCTCCGGGGTCGGCTCCACGGGAGCGGCCCCGGGCTCGAGGAAAGCGAACAGCCTGGCCTTGAGCAGGAAGCCGGCGGCCAGCGCCAGTACGGCCAGCACGGCCATCGGCAGCGTCATGGTAAGCGGGGATTCGTGCGCGTGCCCCTGGGCGCGCTTCGTGCGCAGGAAGGTGAGGATGAAAAGGCGGGTGGTGTAGAAAGCTGTAATGCCCGCCGTGAGCACGCCCAGGCCCCAGACCAGCGGCCCGCCGTGTTCGAAAACCTTTTCCAGGATGAGGTCCTTGGAGTAGAAGCCCGACAGGCCGGGCACGCCGGCGATGGCCAGCCAGCCCGCTCCCATCAGCAGGAAGGTGAAGGGCATTTCCTTTTTCAGCCCCCCCATCTTGAACATGTCCTGCTCGCCGCTCATGCCGTGGATCACGGAGCCCGCGCCCAGGAACAGCAGGGCCTTGAAGAAAGCGTGCGTGGCCAGGTGGAAGATGGAGGCCGAGAAGGCCCCCGCGCCCGCCGCCATGAACATGTAGCCCAGCTGGCTGATGGTGGAATAGGCCAGCACCTTCTTAATGTCCTTCTGCAGCACGCCGATCACGGCGGCGAAGAAAGCCGTGAAGCAGCCGGTGAGCATTATCACTTCCAGGGCGCGCGGCGCCAGCTCGAAGAGGAAATGCAGGCGCGCCAGCATGTAGACGCCGGCGGTCACCATGGTGGCCGCGTGGATCAGGGCGGAGACCGGCGTGGGGCCGGCCATGGCGTCGGGCAGCCAGACGTGCAGCGGGAACTGCGCGGACTTGCCGGTGGCCCCGAAGAAGAGGAGCAGGCAGATCAGCGTGGGCGCGGCCAGGCCGAGCGTGGTGGCCGTGACCAGCAGCGGCGCGCTCTTTTCCAGCGTGGCGAAGTCCATGGCGTACACGCCGCTGGAAGCCAGCAGTGCGGCCAGGAGCATCAGGCCGGTGAGGAAGCCGGCGTCGCCTACGCGGTTGGTGATGAAAGCCTTCTTGCCGGCGGAGGCCTTCTCGGGGTCCTCGTACCAGAAGCCGATCAGCAGGTAGGAGCACAGGCCCACGCCCTCCCACCCGACGAACATGACCAGCGGGTTGTCCGCCAGCACCAGCGTCAGCATGAAAAAGACGAAGAGGTTCAGGTAGGCGAAGTAGCGGTTATAGCCCGCGTCGTCCTTCATGTAGCCTATGGAATAAACGTGGATCAGGAAGCTCACGCCGGTGACGATAAGCGCCATCACGCAGGAGAGCGGGTCGAAGCGGAACGCCGCGTCCACTACGAAGCTCCCGGCGGAGATCCAGGTGTAAAGGTTGTCCCGCAGCAGGCGGTTCGCCGCGGGCAGGTTGAGCAGGTCCGACAGCGCCAGGCAGGCGAGGACGAACGAGATAAAGATGGCGAGCGAAGCCAGCGCGCCGCCGGCCTTTTCTCCCAGGAATTTCTTCCCGAAGAGGCCGTTCAGCGCGAAACCCGCCAGCGGGGCCAGCAGGATCCATTTAAGGAGAGGGTAGTAGTTTCCGGTCATGTTACCCTTTCAGTTCCTTTATGTTGCCGGCTTCCAGCGTTTTAAAGGCCGAGGCCAGCGTTATGATGAGCGCCAGGCCCACCCCGGCTTCGGCGGCGGCCACGGTGAAAAGCATTACGGCGTAGGCGTTGGAGGCGGGCTGCGGGCCCAGCGCTACCAGCGCGACGTTGGCGGCGTTGAGCATCAGCTCCAGGAACATCAGCATGCGCACCAGGCTGCCGCAGGTAAGGAACCCCGCTACGGCCAGCGTGAAAAGGCCGAAGCTTATGCCGGCCAGGGTGTATTGCGTCATAGCGCCTTCCTTTTAGCGGTCAGGGCCACCGCGCCCACGATGGAGGCCAGGAGCACCAGCGAGAGCAGCTCGAACTGGAAAGCGAAGCGGCCGAACAGCGCGCGGGCCAGCGCCAGCGTGCCGGTTTCGGAAAATTCGGGGGAGACGGTAACCTGCCGGAGCGCGGCGGAGACTTTGAGCAGTTCGGTCAGGAGGATGGTGGCTGCGGCCAGGCCCAAGAGGCGCCGCAGCCGCCCGGGGGCGGGCCTGTCGCGCCAGGCCTGCGGCGTAACGGAGATGGCCACGATGAAGAGGATCATGATGGCGCCGGCGTAAAGGATCACCTGCAGGGCGGCCAGCAGCTGGGCGCTAAGGGCCAGGTAGAGCCCCGCCGTGGAAAGCAGCGCGGCCAGCATCAGCATGGCGGCTTTTACCGGGCTGCGCTGGAAGATCATCAGCAGCGTGGCGAGCATGGCCAGCGCGGCGAAGGCGTAGATGGAAGCGTTAAGGATCATTCTTTCCCCTCCTGCTTCAGGTATTCGTTGGCCAGGCGGTTGGCGGCGCCGAGCGTGGAGGGTTCGCCCGGAAGGTTCCTGAGCAGGCTTTCTTTGGTCAGCAGCAGTTCGGCGCGGGCGCCGGCCCCGCCGGGAAGCTCGCCCGTGTCCATGGCGATGGCGTCCTCGGGACAGGCTTCCACGCACATGCCGCACACCACGCAGCGCGAGAGGTCTATGTCGAACACGGCGGGATATTTCTCCACGGGGTTGGCCGGATTCTCGGCGGCTTCGATATGGATGCAGTAGGCCGGGCAGGCGGTCTGGCAGAGGAAGCAGGCCACGCACTTGGGCGAGCCGTCGGCGCGGACCTTAAGGCGGTGGCGGGTGCGCAGGCGGGCGTTGCCGGGCAGCGGGATGGTCTTTTCCGGGTAAGGCACCGTCAGGATGGCCTTGGGGTGGAAAAGGTTCCTGAAGAAATGCCCCATGGTCACGGAAAGACCGCGGGCTATCTCCCAGAGATAGATCCTCTCGAGCAGGTTCAGCGGCTCGTTCTTGACTTTTTTAACGCTTATCATAGTTTCCCTAAAAGCAGCAGCAGCGCGCCGGTAACCAGGATGTTGAGCAGGGCCAGCGGCAGCAGGGCCTTCCAGCACAGGCCCATCAGCTGGTCGAAGCGGAAGCGCGGCAGCGTCCAGCGCACCACAAGCAGGAACCAGGAGAAGAAAACGGTCTTGACTGAGAAGGCCGCCACCTGCAGGACGGCCACCAGGTAATGGTTGAGCGGCAGCGCGGCGCCGCCGGGGAACTGGAAGCCGGTTTCGTAAAGGTAGGGCAGCTGCCAGCCGCCGAAGAAGAGGGTGGCCGCCAGCATGGAGACCAGGATGATCTCCGTGAATTCGGCGAACATGAAGGCCGCGAAGCGCATGGAGCTGTACTCCATGAAATAGCCGATGATCTCGGATTCCCCCTCCACCAGGTCGAAGGGGGTGCGCTTGTTCTCGGCGACGGCGGCGGTAAGGAAGAGGACGAAGGCGAAGGGCTGGCAGACGATGCCCCAAGCCGGGACTAAGCCGAACAACAGTTTGCCCTGGGCCCGGACCAGTTCCTGCAGGCTCGCCGTGCCGTAGATCATCATCAGGCCTACGAGGGTTAGGCCCAGCACGATCTCGTAGGAGACCATCTGCGCGGCGCCGCGCATGGCGCCCAGCAGCGCGAAGTTGTTCTTCGACGCCCAGCCGGCCAGGAATACGCCGTAGATGGCCAGCCCCGACAGCGCCAGCACGAAGAAGAGGCCGAGCGGCAGGTCGGCTATCTGCAGGTCCAGGCGGTAGCCGTAGAGCGTTACGTAGTCGCCGAAAGGGATGACGGCGAACAGCGCCAGCACCGGCACCACCGCGAAAAAAGGCGCCAGCGCGAACAGCAGCTTTTCGGCGCGGCCGGGCACGAAATCTTCTTTTACCGCCATTTTTATGGCGTCGGCCAGCGGGTGGAAAAGGCCGTTGAGGGTGAAGCCGAACACGGAGGCGCGGTTGGGGCCCATGCGGTCCTGCATCAGCGCGCTCACCTTTCTCTCGGCCAGCGTCAGCAGGCCGGCGAAGCTCAGCACGCCGCCGAGGAACACCAGCACCTTTACGGCGGCGGCGCCGGTGAAGAGCAGCAGGTCCAGGTGGGCTTTGATAAATTCCGTCATCGGCCTATCCCTTTTAAGGCGTCGTCGGGCGAGTCCAGCCTGAGCGAAGCGCCGCTGTAGGCGGCCAGTTTGTTGACCATGGCCCAGAGGGGCTTTATGCCTTCGGGCGCGGTCACGGCCGGTTCGGTGCGGCGGCGCAGGCCCTGGTAATTGATGAAAGTGCCCGGCGTTTCGAAATACGAGGCGTAGGGCAGCGTGGCGTAGGCCAGGTCCGGGATCTCCGAGCGGTTCACCGCGAAAACGATAAGCCGCGTGCCGGCGGCCTTCAGCGCCGTGCTGATGAGGCCCGCGGCGCGGGCTTCGGCGATCACCACTTTGATCTGCCCGGCCATGATGCGGCGGGAAAGTTCTTCGAGCGACACGCCGCCGTGCGCCGCTTTCACCAGTTTTACGCCGGCGGTGTTGGGGGCCGCGTCCTTGTTTATCAGGATGCCGTCCTTGATGCCCTGCTCGAAGTTGAACTCGAAGCAGAAATTATCCGTCTTCAGCGCGTCTTTTGCCAGGCGGGCCAGCGCGGCGTTGTCCTCGATGGAAAGCCAGGGAGAGCCGATCACGGCCAATCCGGCATGCGCCTCGTCTATGCGCGCGGCGGCTTCGCGGAGGGCCGGTTCCAGCTCGATCATGCCGTTCTTGATGAAGCCTTTCGAAAGCCTGTCACCCGCCTGGACGGCTTTGTAGGTCATCCGCCCGTGGTCGCAGAGCCAGGTGTTGGTCTCGGCGTTGGGGCGCGGGACCAGGCGGTATATAGCGTTCTCGTTATGGTGCGCCTCTATAAGGCAGCCGGTGGCGCAGCCGAGGCAAATCGTGGGGGTCTTCTTCAGGAACCAGACCCGCTGCTTGAAGCGGAAGTCCCTAGAAGTGAAAGCGCCTACGGGGCAGATGTCCGCGATATTGAGGGAGTAGCCGTTGTCGAGGGCCTTGCCCTCTTTAAGGTCTATAAAAGACTTGTCCGACCGTTCCATCACGCCGAGCTCGGAGGTCTTGGTGACTTCTTCGCAGAAGCGCACGCAGCGCGTGCACAGGATGCAGCGCTCGTTGTCCAGCACCAGGTGGGGCCCGACGGCCCGGCGCTTCTGGCGGCGGACCTTGTCCTCCTGGGGAAAGCGGCTGGGCTTCAGGCCGTGCTCCATGTAGTAGTCCTGCAGGCCGCATTCCCCCGCCTGGTCGCAGACGGGGCAGTCCAGCGGGTGGTTGATCAGCAGGTACTCCAGCACGTCGCGGCGGGCGGTCTTAACTTTTTCGGTGTCGGTGCGCACCACCATGCCTTCGGCGGCTTCGGTGGAACAGGCGGTGAGGAGCTTCGGGGCCTTTTCCACCTCCACCATGCACATGCGGCAGTTGCCGGAAATGGAAAGCTTGGGATGATAGCAGTAGCGCGGGACGTACACGCCCAGCTGCTGCGCGGCCTCCAGCACGGTCGTGCCTTTCGCTACTTCTATCGTTTTCCCGTCGATCGTAAGTTTTGGCATCTTGAATTAAATTTTCGCCGCTTGTTTCGCGCAGGTCTTTCCGGCGGCGTGAGCTTCGAATTCACCGCGGAACTTCTTGACGAAGCTCATTACCGGCATGGCCATCGCGTCTGCCAGCGGGCAGATGGTGCGGCCCGTCATGCCCTCCGCCACCGAGTAAAGCGTGTCGATATCGGCGGGCGAGCCTTTGCCTTCTTCCAGGCGGCTGACGAGCTTCTCGATCCAGCCGCAGCCCTCGCGGCAGGGGGTGCACTGCCCGCAGGATTCGTGGTGGTAGAAGCGGGCCAGCACGCCCAGCAGCTTTACCATGCACTGGCTCTCGTCTATGATTATAACGCCGCCGGAGCCAAGCATGGAGCCTGCAAGAGCTATGGCCTCGTAATCCAGCTTCACGCCCCAGACCTCTTCCGCCGTAAGCACAGGCACCGAGGAACCTCCGGGGATCACGGCTTTGAGCTTTTTCCCCTCTTTCATGCCGCCGCAGTTCTTTTCGAGCAGGTCGCGGAACGGGGTGCCGAGCGGCAGTTCGTAGACTCCGGGCCTGTTCACCGGGCCGCTTACGCAGAAAAGCTTGGTGCCGGGGCTCTTGGGGGTCCCGATGGCGGCGTACCAGGCCGCGCCCTTGTCGATGATGGCGGGCACGGCGGCGAGGGTTTCCACGTTGTTGATGACGGTTGGGCTGCCGAACAGGCCTTTTACCGCCGGGAAAGGCGGCTTCAGCCGGGGCTGGCCCTTGAAACCCTCGATGGATTCCAGCAGCGCCGTTTCCTCGCCGCAGATATACGCGCCGGCGCCGCGGTGCACGAACAGTTCGAAGTTGAAACCGGAGCCCAGGATGTTCCTGCCGATGAAGCCTTTGGCCCTGGCCGCGGCGACGGCCTTCTCCAGCAGGTCGGCCTCGGCGGCGAACTCGCCGCGGATGTAAATATAGCCGTGCGCCGCGCCTATCGCGTAGCCCGCTATGGCCATGCCCTCTAGCAGGGCGTGCGGGTTCTTCAGGATAAGTTCCCGGTCCTTGAAGGTGCCGGGCTCGCTCTCGTCGGCGTTGCAGACCAGGTAGCGCGGTCCCTCGGCGTCCTTGGGAATGAAAGACCACTTGAGGCCGGTGGGGAAGCCCGCCCCGCCGCGGCCCCGCAGGCCGGATTTCTTGACTTCCTCTATTATCTCGGCGGGCTTCAGGGCGAGGGCCTTCTTGAGCGGCTTGTAGCCGCCCTGGCTGAAATAGGACTCGAGGTCCGCGAGGTTCCCTTTTAAAAGGATATTTTCCATTTAAGATCGGCGGTTCTTAAGCCGGCCGTGCCTCATTTCGTCCAGCAGCGCGTCCAGCTTCTCCGCGGTCAGATTCTCGAAGTATTCGTCGTTCACCTGCATCACCGGCGCCGAGCCGCAGGCGCCCAGGCATTCCACCGAAGACAGCGTGAAGAGCCCGTCCTTAGTGGTCTCCCCCTCACCGATGCCGAGCTTCTCCCGCAGGCGGGCCAGCAGGCCGGGGGCGCCGGCCATGTGGCAGGAGATGTTGCGGCACACCTGCAGGTGGTACTTGCCGGCGGGCTCGCGGTTGAACATCGTGTAAAAGGTCACCACGGCCTTCACCCTGGCGTAAGATATTTCCAGGAACCTGGCCAGTTCGTCCATGGCTTCTTCAGCCACGTAGCCTTTTTCCTTCTGCAGTTCTTCCAGCAGCGGCAGCAGCGCGGCGTCCCTTCTCGGGTACCTGGCGCAGATCTGCGCTGCCCTGGCTTTAAATTCTTCGGTCAGTTTAAAAGGCATTACCTTTCCAGCTCCCCGCCGATCATATTGATCTGCCCGAACGTGGAAACGATGTCGGCTATGTAGCCGCCCTTGATCATTTTCGAAAGCCCCGCCGTAAGCGCGAAAGAAGGCGGGCGCAGGCGGACGCGCCAGGGGTTGCCGGTGCCGTCGCTGACTATATAGAAGCCGACCTCGCCGTTGCCGCCTTCCACGGCCTGGTAAACCTCGCCCTTCGGCGGCTTCACGCCTTCGAAAGTGAGCTTAAAGTGGGCCATCAGGGCCTCGATGTTGCCGTAAACCTGTTTTTTCGGCGGCAGGATGACGTTGTAGGCCGGGTGGTTCACCGGGCCGTCCGGCAGCTGCGCCAGCGCCTGCTCCACGATGCGCATGCTCTGGCGCATCTCTTCCATGCGCACCAGGTAGCGGTCGTAGTTGTCGCCGTTGGAGCCCACGGGGATGTCGAAATCGAAGCGGTCGTACACCAGGTACGGCGCGGCCTTGCGCACGTCCAGCGGCACGCCGGTGGAGCGCAGCGCCGGGCCGGTGAAGGCCAGCGAGACGGCGTCTTCTTTCGAGATGACGCCCGTGCCGCGCAGCCGGTCGTAGAAGATGCGGTTGCGCGTCAGCAGCTTGTCGGCGTCGGAGAGGTTCTTGCGGACTATCTTGAAGACCTCCGCCGCGCTGCTCTTGAAATCCGGGGTGAGGTCGCGCGTGAGGCCGCCCACGCGGGTATAAGCCGGGGTTATGCGCCCGCCCGCCACGGAGTCGGTAAGCCGGTACAGCGCCTCGCGGGCGTTGATCAGGTAGAAGTAGACGGTGAAGGCGGAGAGCTCCATGGCGTTGGCGCCCAGGCAGGTAAGGTGGTCGGTCAGGCGGGAGAGCTCGCTCATGATGACGCGGATGTACTGGCAGCGCGCCGGCGTCTCTATGCCCATCAGCTTTTCCACCGCCAGCGCGAACCCTACGTTGTTGATCAGCGGGGAAACGTAGTTGAGGCGGTCCGTGTACGGGATGCACTGGTTGTAGGTGACGTTCTCGCAGGTCTTTTCGAAGCCGCGGTGCAGGTAGCCTATCTCTATGTCGGAATCGGCGACGCGCTCCCCGTCCACCGTCAGGAGCATGCGCACGATGCCGTGCATGGCCGGGTGCGACGGCCCCATGTTAAGGACCAGGCGCCCGTCTTCCAGGTGCTCCAGGTTCCAGTTCTTGGGTATTTCCGCGTTCTTCTTGTCCATTATTTTCCGAGTTAAAACTTCCGCTAGTCCCGGTGCGGGATCCTGGGCTGCCGTTTCTTCAGCGGGTAATCCTTGCGCAGCGGGTGGCCTTCGAACCCTTCGTACATCAGGATGCGGCGCAGGTCCGGGTGGCCTTCGAACTTTATGCCGAACATATCGTAGGCCTCGCGCTCGAACCAGTTGGCGCTGGCCCAGAGCGGCGTCAGCGAAGCCACCGCGGGGGCTTCCCCTTCGATGGGGCACTTGAGCCGCAGGCGGTAGTTGTGCTTCGTCGAGTAAAAATGGCAGACCAGCTCGAAACGGGGCGCGCGCGGCGCGTAATCGGCGGCGGTCAGGTCCATAAGGAAGTCGAAGCCGAGTTCGTCCCTGAGGAAAGCCGCCGCTCCGGCGAGGGCTTCCTTCCTGATCACGGCGGTCTCGTCGCCGCGGAAAGCGTGGGTCTCCAGCACGTCGGCCGGGAATTTGGATCTGAGGGTTTCCAACAGGTAGCTGCTCATTTGTATTTGCGGTCCAGCACCGATTCCTTCGAGACTTTCTCCTGCAATTTGATCAGGGCGTTCAGCACGGCCTCGGGGCGCGGCGGGCAGCCGGGGATATAAATGTCAACGGGGATGATCTTGTCGATCCCCTGCACGGTGGCGTAATTGTCGTAGAAGCCGCCGGAGGTGGCGCAGACGCCGAACGAGACCACCCACTTGGGCTCGCACATCTGGTCGTAGACGCGCTTGAGCACCGGGGCCAGCTTCTCGTTGACCGTGCCCACCACGAACAGCACGTCGGCCTGGCGCGGGGAGAAGCGCGGGTATTCGGCGCCGAAACGCGAAATGTCGTAAGTGGAGGCGAAAGTGGACATGTATTCCATACCGCAGCAGGCCGTGACGAAGGGGTACTGGAAGAACGAATACTTGCGGCCCCAGTTAATGGCCTCGTCCAGCCGGGTGGTAAGGTAGGAGTGGCCGAAGACGGTCTCTAATCCCATTCGAGCGCTCCTTTCTTGGCGGCGTAGACCAGCCCGGCCAGCAGCACCGCTACGAAGCCGCCCATGGCGTAAAACGCGGAGCGGCCGAGTTCCCGGAGCGATACGGCCCACGGGTACATGAAAACGATTTCGATGTCGAACATCACGAACAGCACGGCTACCAGGTAAAAATTAACGCGCGCGGCGCCGCGCGGCTCCATGGCCGGGGGCATGCCGCACTCGAACGGCTCCTGCTTTACGGCGGTCTTCCGGGACGGGCCGAACAGGATTGAGATAAGGACCATCCCGGCCGCGACGGCGAGCGCGAATCCGGTGGTAAGCAGGATGGCGAGGTATTGTCTCATCGCTAGAATTCTACCAAAAATTTATCGATGTACAAGCTGTAAATTGCCGCATTCTCCTTCTTCGCCCATTAGATGCGCAAATGGCTGAAAAGTTTCACGGCTTCCTTTGTATAATCGTCCTTATGAAGATCCTGATCGCCGGCGCGGGCGGATTTGTGGGGGCGGCGCTTGTGGAGAAGCTGGCCGCACACGCGCTTGTGCTGCCGTCGAGGGATCCGGGGAAACTTAAACTCCCGGTACAGGCGTCTTCCCCCCCGTTCACCGCGGACCTGGAAGGGCTGGTCGCCGGGCAGAAGCCGGAGATAGTTATAAATCTGCTGGGGATAATCAGGGAATCGGCCGGGGAGTCTTTCGGCCTGGTGCACGAGGAGTACACCCGCAGGCTCCTGGCCGGCGCGCGCGCCGCGGGGGTGAAAAAATTCGTACAGATGTCGGCGCTGGGCGCCGCGCCCGAAGCGCCTTCCGCCTATCACCGCAGCAAGTTCGCCGGGGAGGAGCTGGTAAAAGCTTCCGGCCTGCCTTACGTAATCTTCCGTCCGTCCTTCATAACCGGCCCGGGGCAGAAACTGCTGGCGGAGCTGCGCTCCATCGCGCGCTTCACCCCCGCGCTGGCGGCGC
>JAJZPL010000008.1 GCA_021811185.1 bacterium | reverse complement strand
TTCTCCGGTATTGAATATGTCTTATTTTTGACACCCATAACTGCCTCCTATTTATTTTTTTGGGAGGCCGGAGTGTCAACAGAATTAGGCTTTCAAATATGTTTCAATTGTACTAGACGGGACACGGCGTATTGTAACGGGCGGCCGCGCCGAACTTCAGACCATTATAATCTTTCACCTCGTTGCCACCGTTTATGCCTGCGTCGGCCGAAATATCCAGGCGCTCGCTTACAAATTTGCCTATGCGACTATTAAATGAATATAGGGTGCGGCCATCGGCGCGGCTTAGGCTGCCGCCCGCGAACAAGAGGTAGCGACCTTTAAGGGTTGGTTTATCCTTGTTGGTGAATTTAAGAGGCGGGCGCTTGGACAAGTCCGCCATAAAAGCTTCCGTTATGCGACGCTGATCCAATCCTTTATATATGTGCAGGTTCTTTTTCGCCTCGGCAGCTGCGGCCTTATACGCTCCCAGCCGCTCCAAGGCCAGCGCATACCCCACATGACAGCGCGCTTCAGACGGAAAAGCTTTACAAAGATTATCGTATTGAACTGCCGTCTGGGCGTAGCGCCGCTGCGCCATAAGCAGGTTCAGCTTGGTAAAAGCGGCCTCAAAATCCTTGTTTTGCGCAGTTGAGGTCAGCGTCGGCAATTTTAGCGGCGCTTTAAGCCAGCCCGGCACCGGCGCGGAAAGTTCCGAGGAGGCGTCTTCAAGGCCGAAAGAGTTAAATATTTCGGCCTGGTAGAACCGGATATCGGCGTTGAAAGGCTCGGCTATAAGCGCACGGTCAATATTGTAAAGCGCGGCTTCGCCGAGCCCGGCGTTAGCCAGGGCATAGGCGTATTCAGCAGCTACAGGGGCTGCATCGGTTTTTTTTGAGGCCGCCGTGTATTTCACCAACACGGCTTGCGGGGTGGTTGAAGATAAAAGTATGGCTTCGCGGGCGGAAAGCAATAACTTATCCGGCCCGGCAAAACAGGCTGGAATGCTTAAAGAAAGCACGGCAAGAAGTAAGACAAAAGAACGCAAAATGATCCCCTGAAGCTAACCCATGGTGAAATTCAACACTACTATGCTATTAAATATTCCAAAGGGGATTCAATATTCGCGCGGGGGCCCTGCTTCAATGTTTATGCGTTTCGCAGGCGTCCATGCCGAACAGGGGCTTGCCGTCGGCGAAGGGAGAGATGGCGCGCAGGCGCTCTATGATGGGCGGCAGTTCCTTTATGACGTAGTCCACCTCTTCCTGCGTGTTGTACACGCTGAGGGAAAGGCGCACGGAGCCGTGCTGGTAGGTCTGCGGCACGGCCATGGACATGAGCACGTGGGAAGGTTCCAGCGAACCGGAGGTGCAGGCGGAGCCGGAGGAGGCGCAGATGCCTTTTTCGCTTATCATCAGCAGGATGGATTCGCCTTCGATGTACTCGAAACTGATATTGGTGGTATTGGGCAGCCGGTCAGCCCCGCCGCCGTTAACGCGGGAGTTGGGGATCTTCAGGAGGCCCGCTTCCAGGCGGTCGCGCAGGTCTTTAACGTAGGTGTTCTCTTTTTCCAGGTTGGCGGCGGCCAGCTCGGCGGCTTTGCCGAGGCCCGCGATGTACGGCACGTTCTCGGTGCCGGCGCGGCGGCCGTGTTCCTGGTGGCCGCCCATCAGGAACGGCGCGAAGCGCGAGCCCTTGCGCACGTACAGCACGCCTATGCCCTTGGGCGCGTGCAGCTTGTGCCCGGAAAGGGACAGCATGTCGATCTTGGTCTCTTTGAGGTTTATGGCTATCTTGCCCACGGCCTGCACGGCGTCGGTGTGGAACAGGGAGCCCTTGGCGTGGGTGATGCGGGCGGCTTCCTCCACGGGGTACACCACGCCGGTCTCGTTGTTGGCCCACATGATGGAGACCAGCGCGGTCTCCGGGGTAAGCGCCACTTTCAGGTCCTCGAGGTTGATCTGCCCGGTGGAGTCCACGGGCAGGTAGGTAACGCGGTAGCCCTGGGTTTCCAGGTACTTGCAGAGGTTCAGCACGGCGGGGTGTTCCACCTTGGTGGTAATGAGGTGTTTCTTTTCGGGCCAGGAGCGGATGGCCGACCACACCGCGGTGGAGTCGGACTCGGTACCGCAACTGGTGAAAATTATCTCGCCGGGTTCGGCGCCGAGCAGCTTGGCTATGCGCGCGCGGGCCAGGTCCAGGTACTGTTGGTTGGCGCCGCCGAAGAAATGCATGCTGGACGGGTTGCCGTAGAGTTCGTTGAAGAAAGGCTCCATCTCTTTGGCTACTTCCGGCGCCACGCGGCTGGTGGCGTTATTGTCGAAATAATAAACTTTTTCCATAGGATATCCTTAAAAGAAACCGCGAGAAGCACAGTCGGGTCAGCCGGGGCTTTACCCTGCTCGCCCGGACTGCAGGGAACCCTTGCGTCGGTTCCCCCCGCCTTGGGAAATTATGGCGGGGCCCCCTTCCGCAACGGGCGCTCAGGGTAAAGCCCCGGCCGCCCCTCCGCACATAATACTTATTTTTATTCCGCTTCGATTATTATTTCAGGATCGATGCGTTCTTTTAATTCTTTTTCTACTACGTTCTTCAGCGTGGCGCCGGAGGAGGGGCAGCCGTGGCACATGCCCAGGAAGCGCAGTTTGACCTTCTGGCCTTGCACGTCCACCAGTTCTATCCAGCCGCCGTCGGCCTTAAGCTTGGGGTTCACGTCCTCGGAGAGCACCTTCTCGATCATCCTGATCTTTTCCACCACGGTCATCTTCATGAAGCTCTTGTGCTCGGCCTCGGCCCAGTAGTCCTTCAGGATCTTCTCAATCTCGCCTTTGCAGGAGCCGCAGCCGCCGCCGGCCTTGGTGAAGTTGGTGACCTCCTCCACGGTGTGGAGGTTATTCAATTTTATGGCTTTCAGGATCACGGACTCGGTCACGCTGAAGCATTTGCAGACCACGCGTTCCGCGCCGCCGATCATTACCTTCTCGGTGGAGCCGCCGCGGTAGTTCTTTATGGCGGCTTCCAGGGCTTCCATGCCCATCACGGAGCAGTGCATCTTCTCGCCGGGCAGGCCGCCCAGGAAATCCGCTATCTGCTGGTTGGTGATCTTGGCCGCCTCGGTCAGGGTGAGTCCTTTCACCATTTCGGTAAGGGCGGAGGAAGAGGCTATGGCGCTGGCGCAGCCGAAGGTCTTGAACCTGGCGTCGGTGATCTTCTCGGTGGCCTTGTCTATTTTAAGCGTCAGCTTGAGCGCGTCGCCGCAGATCAGGCTGCCCACTTCGCCCACGGCGTCGGGGTGCTCGATCTCGCCCACGTTCCTGGGGTTCTTGAAATGTTCGAAAACTTTCTCGGTATAGTTCCACATGATTGCCTCCGGTACCGCGCGTCCTCAATTTATTATATCACGCCGCGGCGCTTGCGCGTCCCGGCCGAACTCAGCGAAATTCTTTCCGGAGGCCGCCGCGGTCCAGCGCCAGCGCCCACCACAGGCACAGGCCGCCCAGCAGCAGCGCCGCGGTCCGGGCGAAGAAGGCCGCCACTCTTACCGCGTCGTTGAAATCCGGGGCCAGCGAAAGCCCCTCGTACACCAGCTGGCGCGGCACCACCAGCCAGGGGAAGAGCAGCAGCAGCAGCGCCGCGGCGGAGAGCAGGTAGAGCATGGCCACCGCCCCGCGCCTGGCCCATTCTTTCCGGCGCAGCACCCCGGCCGCCAGCGTTAAGCCGGACAGCCAGAAGAAAAGCGCGAACACGAAAGCGGACCGTATGTGGCCGGCGAGCAGGGCGGCCACCGGCGGCATCTCCACCGGCAGCTGCGCCCTGGCCAGCGCCAGGAAGAAAGCCGGCGTAGAGAACACCTTAACGAAGGTCGCCAGGTCCAGCGCGGCCTTGGCGGCCATGAACCCGCATACGGCCGCCGTCGCCAGCGCGGCGGCGGAAAGCGCCCGCGATCTGCCTTCGGGAAAAATTCTCATTCCAGTTCTGATTATATAACTTTTGCTCCGGGCTTTCCGCGCGGCAAAAACCGCGCTTTACCGCCTGCCCAAAAAGTTATTTAATTGTAAAGGCCTCTCAAAGGCCTAAACCAGGCAGCCGGAGCCATTTATGGTAAAACTTATAAGGCAATACACCGTGTTCCTGCCCAACGTGCCGGGCGCGCTCAGCAAGTTCGTGGAGCTTTTCGCCAACGAAGGGATCAACATCATCGGCATCGCTTCCGAGATCCGCGACGACTCGGGCGTGGTCCGCGTTGCCGTGGACGCCGACCGCAAGGTGAGCCATATCCTTACCGGCGCCGGCTTCACCACCATCGAGACCTCCATGCTTTCCGTGGAACTCCCCGACAAACCCGGCGAGCTGCTGCACCTCGCCAAGATCCTCGGCGAGAACAACGTGAACATCACCACGGTCTACGGCACCTCTTTCGGCGGCTCCAGCGGCCGGCTGCTGCTGAACGTCTCCGACCCCGACAAGGCGCTGGAAGTGCTTAAGGCCACCCTGAAGCACAACTAGCCCGCCGGGCGCCTGAGGAAAAACCGCCGGCCGCCCGGCGGTTTTTCTTTGCCCCCGCAGCCGTTTACTTCCACGCAGGAGCTAAGAGCGCCCCGTCCAGAACTTGGCCCGCGCCCTGCCGCGCAAGGCCGATCTGTTATAATAACGGCTATGAAAGGGGAGGCCTTCCGCCGCCTTGGCGGCTTTAAAGACAGCGTTATTTTTTCCGTCCTGCTGGGGCTGGCGCTGCTCTTCGCCTGGACCGCCATGAGCCCCTGCCTGAAGAACGGTTTCATCAACTGGGACGAGACCGAGTACATAACCCGCAACCCCAGGATCAGGACGCTTTCCCCGGAAGGCGTAAAGGCCATTTTCACTTCCTCCGACCTGAAGATGTATTCCCCGCTGGCCACCCTCAGCTACGCGCTGAACTACCGCGCCGCGGGCCTTGCCCCGCGGGCCTACCACGCCACCGACCTGGTCCTGCACCTGCTGAACACCGCGCTGGTGCTGCTGCTGGCGCGGCTGCTGCTGGCCGACGTGTGGGCCGCTTTTTTTATAGCGCTCTTGTTCGGCATCCACCCGGCGCACGTGGAATCCGTGGCCTGGGCGGCCGAGAGGAAGGACCTGCTCTATTCGTTTTTCTACCTGGCCGCGCTTGCCGCCTACGCCCTGCGGTTCCGCGGCATGAAGACGTATTTTTTGACACTCCTGCTTTTTTTAGGCGCGCTGTTCTCCAAGCCCATGGCGGTAACGCTGCCGCTGGCGCTGCTGCTGGTCGACTACCTTAAAGACGTTACCCCGGGGCGGCGGCTGTGGCTGGAGAAGCTCCCCTTTTTCTTCTTCTCCGCCCTGTTCGCCTTCGCCGCCATGCCGGCTTCGGGCGCGGCGCTCGGCCTGGGCTGGGGCAGGCGGCTGCTCCTGCCGTTCTACAACCTGGGCTTTTACGTTTACACGCTGCTGTGGCCTTTCGACCTTTCGGCCATGTACGTTTTCGCCCCGGGCGGAAGGCCGGCCTACCTGCTGCTGGCGGCCGCGGCCCTGGCCGGGATCTTCCTTGTCTGGAAATATTTCCGGCGCGATAAAGAGGTGGTCTTCGGCGCGGCTTTCTTCGCTGTCATGCTGCTGCCCGTGCTGCAGTTCTTCCCGTTCGGCCCGGTGGTGTCGGCCGACCGCTACACGTATTTGTCTTCCATAGGCGTTTTCTTTATAGCCGCGGTCTGCGCGCGGCGGCTCTGGCGGCGGCCGCTGGCCCCGGCGCTCAGGTGGGCGGCGGCGGCCTGCGCGGTGGCGGCGGTGCTTACGCTGGCGGTGGCGGCGCGGCTGCGCTGCGGGGTGTGGAAGGACGGGATCTCGCTCTGGAGCGATACGCTGCGCAAGCAGCCCGCAGCCGGCTCCGCGCTGGTGAACCTGTGCGGCGCCTACGTCCAGGCGGGCCGGGACGCCGAGGCCGAATCCTGCCTTGCCGGGGCTATAGTAAGATACCCGGGCAACGACGACAATTATTACAACCTGGGCTATCTTTACGCCCGCAAAGGGGAATACGGCCGGGCGGAGGAATATTTCGCGCGGACCCTGCGCATAACCCCCTGCCACGCGCCCGCGCTCAATAACCTGGGAAATCTTTCCCTGCTTAAAGGGGACGCCGCGGGAGCGGAGCGGTATTACGCCCGGGCGGCGCGGTGCGACAGCTCCTACCCCGCCGCCGCTTCCAACCTGGCCAAAATGGCGCCGTCCCGCAAGGGCAAGGCCGCCGCGCCGCGCTAGCCCGGTGCCCGCGCAGCCTTTACCTTCGGGCCGAATATTAATATTATTAGTCCGGAGGGAAAATGACGAAACTTTACTATCCTGAGGATAAGCTGCCGCTTTCGCGCCTGCTCCCCATGGGCCTGCAGCACGTGGTGGCCATGTTCGGCGCCACGGTGCTGGCGCCCATCCTGATGGGCTTCAACCCGCAGACGGCCATCTTCTTCTCCGGCGTCGGCACGCTGCTCTTCATCGCCATCACGCGCGCCAAGGTGCCCAGTTACCTGGGTTCCTCGTTCGCCTTTATCGGCCCGGTGCTGGCCGTCACCGGCGGCATGGCCGAAAAGATCCCCTTCGCGCTGTGCGGCATAGCCGGCGCCGCGGCGCTGTACGCCATAGCCGGGGCCGCAACGCTCCGCTTCGGTTCAAAATGGATAGACCGCCTGATGCCGCCCATAGTGACCGGCTCCGTGGTGGCGCTGATAGGGCTGAACCTGTCCTCGTCCGCCGTGGCCAACTTCTTCAACGCCGATTTCCGCCTTACCAATTCGGCCGAGGCGGTGAATCTTTTCGTGGCGGTGGCCACCTTCACCGTGGCCGCCTGCGTCTCCATCTATTTGAAAGGTTTCCTGCGCCTGCTGCCCATTCTTACCGGCGTGCTGGCCGGCTACGCGCTTTCGCTGGCGCTCGGCATTATCGACCCGGCGCATATCGCGGCCATCTCCGCCGCGCCCTGGCTGGGCCTGCCGCCGTTCATCGCGCCGGCCTTCAGCCTGGAAGCCCTGCTGGTAATAGCGCCGGTCTTCGTGGTGCTGGTGGCGGAGAATAAGGGGCACATCGAGGCTATTTCCGGCTACATGAAGCGCGACCTGAACCCGCACCTGGGCCGGGCGTACCTCGGCGACGCCGCGGCCACCTTCGCGGCGGCCATGGGCGGCGGCACGCCGCAGACCACCTACGCCGAGAACATGGGCGTGATGGCCATCACCCGCGTGTTCAGCGTCTACAACTTCATCGCCGCGGCCTGCATCGCGCTGCTGCTCGGGCTCTGCCCCAAGTTCGGCGCGGTAATCCTGTCCATCCCGGCCCCGGTGCTCGGCGGCGTGACCGTCATCCTGTACGGACTGATCGCCATGATGGGCATCAAGATCTGGCTCGACGCCAAAGTGGACTTCTGCTCGCACAAGAACCTGATCATAGCCGGGTCCTCAATAATAATTTCCACCGGCCTGGGCGTTAAAGGCTTCACTTTCGGAACGGTCAACATAGCCGGCATCGCCTTCGGCACGGTGCTGGCCGTCATGGTGAACCTGGCGCTCTCTTTCGGCAAGGAAGACAAAGAAGCCGCCGGCCAGGACTGCGCCGTCTGCAAGATCACGTAAGCTCCGCGAAGCGCTGGAGAAAAACCGCCGGGAGCCCGGCGGTTTTTCTTTTTCCCCGGCCGGCGGGCCGGTCCCGGGCGCGCGAACGGCCCAGGGCGGCATAGGCACAATACCACGGGGGACGTAGGACCATGGGCGCTTGGCCGCCGCAGCGCGGCAGGCTATCCTATAAGCATGGGAACAGGTAACGGCACAAAGCTTGGAGGCCGGTAAGACATGTTAAGAACTTTTTTTCTCGCGCTAGGTTTCGCAGTTTCCCTTTTTAACCCTTATTTCGCCGCCGCCCAGGACACGGGCGCGGCTGCCCAGCTTGGCCTTGCCGCCGCCGGGCTCCCCGCGGCCGCGGAAGCGCCCGTTCCCGCCGCCCCTGCCCGCGCGGGCAGGGACCTCACCGCCGATTTCAACAGCGCCTGGAACGCGGTGGACCAGAAGCTCGGCGAGGGCGAAAAAACCGAGCTCAGGAAATACAAGGTCCTGCTGGTGCGCGGGTTCCTGACGGGCGGCTACGTGGAACCTTTTTCCCTGTTCGGCAGGAAAGTGTGGGTAGGCCGCTACTTCAACGATCAGATGAAAGCGCTGAAAGAGCTCGGCGTAGAGTACAGCATGGTGGACATAGATTCCGTGATGACGCCCTCGCATAACGCCGCCAAAGTGGCCGCCGAGATCCGCGGTTCGGAAAAGCCGGTGATAATAATTTCCCACAGCGACGGCGGCATGTACGCGCTGCAGGCGCTGATCGAGAACCCGGTCCTTGCGCCGCGGGTGCGCGGCTTCATCTCGCTGCAAACTCCCTTCCTGGGCTCGCCGGTGGCGGACTACGTGCACGGGAACAAATTCCTCGCGGCGGCCATGTCCGGGTTGCTCGGCCACTTCGGCGGCACGCTGGACGCACTTACCAGCCTCACCCAGCCCGAACGCGCCGCGTACCAGGGCAATAACCGCGCGGAAATAGACCGGGTAGTTTCCAGCGTTAAAATAATTTCCTTCGCCACCTGGAAGCCGGACCTCCCCGGTAAAATAGACACGCTGCTGGAGATCCCCAGGAACGCGATGCTGGAGCGCGGGGCGGAGAACGACGGCCTGGTCCCGGCGGACAGCGCGGTCCTCCCCGGTTCGGACTTCATTAAATTCCCCGGCCTGGACCACATAGCCCCCGTGATGGCGGAGGACATGTTCGTAAAGTTCGACAGGGCCCGCCTGACCAAGACCCTTTTGCTGATGATCCTCGATTAGTAAAAACCTTCGGCAGGCCTGGCGGTAAGGACTAAAGATCAGGAGACAATAAATGCGCCCGACAGTTTCAAAAGTTTTCATAGCGTTGACAACCGTTCTTCTAACTTCGGCGGCGTTCGCCGGAGATATCGAAAGCCAGGCCGCCGGCAGCGGTCAGTTTTTTGAAAGCCGGGAATTCAACGTGGAAGAAGCCGCCGGCGAAATCCCGTCCCCGTCCGCCCCGGTAGAGGTAAGATCCAAAGGCCAAGGGCCCTATTATCCCGGGACCAACGAACGCAGTCCGGGATCCTCAGGCCCGATCCCCAACTTCGGGACCGTAGTAGAAGGGGTCTACAGGGGCGCCAGGGTCAGCAAAGAGGAGCAGTTCAAGTTCCTCAAAGACGCCGGCGTGAACACGCTGGTGAACGTTTCCTGGCCCGCCCGCGACGACAAGGACCTCTGCGAAAAATACGGCTTCGACTGCTCCTACAACGCGGTAAAGATAGTGCCAGGAGCCGACCTGTACTTCGGCATGAAAGACCTTAAAGGCGCGTTCGATCTCACCGTGGACGAACTTAAAGCCGGCAGGAAGGTATATATCCACTGTCATTTCGGCAGGGAGCGGACCGGCATCCTGGCCGCGGCCCTGATGATAAGGCAGAGCATGTGCGACCCTTCCCGCCAGCGGGACCCGCAGCTCAAGGAGAAGACCTGGGAAGCAGTGGAAGCCAGCTTTAAAAAATTCGGCTACAAGATGACCTACGAAAAGCCTTTCAAAGAAATGAAGTCCTGGATCACCGACTTCGAAGGGAACAAAGCCTGGCTCTGCCGCTGACTCTTCGCGCGGCAGCCGCGCTATAACTGAACCCGCCGAAGGGCGCAAAGAAAAACCGCCGGGCTTCCGGCGGTTTTCTTTTATACGCTCGGACCCACTTACGGGCGGGTGAGCTTCTTGTACTTGATGCGGTGGGGCGTGTCGGCCGCGGTGCCCAGGCGCTTGTGGCGGTCCTCCTCGTACTCGGAGAAGTTCCCCTCGAACCAGAACACCTTGCTGTCGCCCTCGAAGGCCATGATATGCGTGGCCACGCGGTCCAGGAACCAGCGGTCGTGGCTGATGATCACGGCGCAGCCGGCGAAGCTCTCCAGCGCCTCTTCCAGCGCGCGCATCGTGTTCACGTCCAGGTCGTTGGTGGGCTCGTCGAGCAGCAGCACGTTGCCGCCTTCCTTGAGCATGACCGCCAGGTGCACGCGGTTGCGCTCGCCGCCGGAGAGGTGCTCCACCTTCTTCTGCTGGTCCTGCCCGCTGAAGTTGAAGCGGGCCACGTAGGCGCGGGAATTCACTTCCATCTTGCCGAGCTTCACCAGGTCCAGTCCGCCGGAGATGACTTCCCAGACATTCTTGCCCGGGATAAGCGTGGAGCGGCCCTGGTCGGAATAAGACAGCTGCACGGTGTCCCCGACGCGGAACTCGCCGGCGTCGGGCTTCTCTTCCCCGGTGATCATCTTGAACAGTGTGGTCTTGCCGGCGCCGTTGGGCCCGATGATGCCCACGATGCCGCCGGGCGGCAGCGAGAAGCTTATATTGTCCAGCAGCACCTTGTCGCCGAAAGCCTTGGTGACGTTCTTGGCCTCTACCACCAGGTTGCCCAGGCGCTGGCCCGGCGGAATATAGATCTCCAGGTCCTTCACCAGTTTCTCGCTGTCCTGGCGCAGCAGCTCTTCGTAAGCGTTTATGCGGGCCTTGCCTTTGGCCTGCCGGGCCTTGGCGCCCAGGTGGATCCAGTCCAGCTCGCGCTTCAGCGTCTTCTGGCGGTCGCTCTCGGTCTTCTCCTCCTGGCGCAGGCGCTCGCCCTTCTGCTCCAGCCACGACGAGTAGTTGCCCTTCCACGGGATGCCCTGGCCGCGGTCCAGCTCCAGGATCCAGCCGGCCACGTTGTCCAGGAAGTAGCGGTCGTGCGTAACGGCGATGATGGTGCCTTCGTATTCCTTAAGGTGGTGCTCCAGCCAGGCCACGGCCTCGGCGTCCAGGTGGTTGGTGGGCTCGTCCAGCAGCAGGATGTCCGGCTTCTGCAGCAGCAGGCGGCACAGCGCTATGCGGCGCTTTTCGCCGCCGGAGACGTTCTTCACCAGAGTGTCGGGCGGCGGGCAGCCCAGCGCGTCCATGGCCAGTTCCAGGCGGGAATCTATGTCCCACGCGTCCAGCGCGTCGATCTTCTCCTGCACTTTGGACTGCCGCTCGATCAGCGCGTTCATCTTGGCGTCGTCCATCGGCTCGGCCAGCTTGTCGTTGATCTCGTTGTATTCCTTCATCGCGGCCATGGCCTCGGGAAGGCCTTCTTCCGCGATCTGGCGCATGGTCTTCTCGGGGTCCAGCTTGGGTTCCTGCTCCAGCAGGCCCACGGTGTAGCCCGGCGAGAGCACGGTCTCGCCGCGGAAATCGGTGTCCAGGCCGGCCATGATGCGCAGCAGCGTGCTCTTGCCGGAGCCGTTCAGGCCCAGCACGCCGATCTTGGCGCCGTAATAATAGGAAAGGTAGATGTCCTTCAGGACGGCCTTCTTGTCGTAGAGCTTGCTGACGTTCACCATCGAGAAGATAACTTTTTTGCTGTCGGTATTTTTTTCAGCCATTTTATTGTCCTTTTACTTTTTACCCCTGATGATAACGTAGCCGCCGGCGCCGAAGGCCGGGGTCTTCACCGCCATGGCCTTGAACACCTGCGTATCCGCGGCCCAGTAGGGCTCGTACCACTGCCGGTCCACGTCCATGATCAGCACGCGGCGCGTTTTCGTGTCGTAGGCGCCCACCGGTGAAATATGCGGGAACGGCCCGCCGGGCGCCCCGGTAAGAGTGTCCTGCGTGAAATGCAGCAGCATGATGTCCGAGGGATTTTTCTCGTTGCCGGAGAGGGCCCGCCTGAAATTTTCCAGCGCCAGCCCGGACTTGCCGTTAACCGTAGCGCTGCTGACCGTATACCCGGCCGCGCCGTACGCGGCCAGCGCCTCTTTTGAAGCCTGCGCCAGCTGGTTAAGCGTAA
Source organism: bacterium (assembly GCA_021811185.1). Taxonomy (GTDB): domain Bacteria; phylum Elusimicrobiota; class Elusimicrobia; order Elusimicrobiales; family UBA9959; genus UBA9959. The sequence continues at coordinate 88,969 of JAJZPL010000008.1, read as the reverse complement.
GGCCGTGCCTGCCGTCCAGCCCTTCGGGGCTGAGCAGTTCCTTCCATTTTAGCCCGGTTACTTTTTCCAGCAGTTTTTCCTGCGTGATATTCTCTTCCTCGTCCCCGCGCTCCCGGCGCGCGTTCAGCAGCGCGTTCAGAGCCATGGCCACCGAAGCCGCGGAACACGCGGCCCCGTTATATTGCGGCACGTAAAAAGAGGAAAGGGCCCAGTAATCGTAAGCCGGGGCGGCCGGGCCGCGGAAATAGGCGTTATCCAGGGAAAGCGGCACCGCCAGCGCCCCGTTCACGGGCGAATATTTGGGCGTTTCGGCCCCGGCCGGGCCGGCCAGCAGCAAAAGGGAAAGCAGCACTGTGTTCATATTACCAGTCATAGTATACCAAACCCCCCTTAGTCGGGACTCGCCGGCGCCAGTATCTCCGGGGCTTTTCCGCGTCCGTGCCCGTCGTCCACGGCCAGCGCGGCGAACAGGCCGGCCGCGGACAGCAGCGAGGCGGCCAGGAACACGGACTTGTAGCCGTACAGCGCCCAGAGCGCCCCGCCCAGAGCGGGGATGGTCATGGAGACCGCGTGGTCCATTGTCACTCCCAGCGAAAGCGTGGGGGAAATGTCGGATTTGTGCACGGCCAGCTTGTTCAGGTACGTGGTGCGGGCTATGCGGGTGGCGAACATCAGGCTGTCGAGGATGAACAGGCAGTACAGCGCCGGCTTGAACGCGGAGAAAGCGAAGCCGCCGCAGATCGCCAGCAGGATCAGCGAGTCGGCGATGAACATCTTCCTCTCTCCGAACCGGTCCACCACCACGCCGAAAGCCTGCCTGAAGACCACGCCCAGGAAAGAGGCAGTGAGCGCCAGCGCCGCCATCAACGCCGGGCTGGCGCCGTAAACCGTTACCAGCACCCACGGCGCGAAGGTGAGGAAGATCTGCTTGCGCGCGCCGAACAGGATGTTCAGCAGGTAGAAATATTTATATTTCCACCTGAACACGAAACGCCGCCCGCCCGGGACCGTTTCTTCACCGCCGGGACCCATCCGGGCGAACATGAACGCGGAGACCACGGAGGCCGCCGCGGCTACGGCGAAGGACCAGCGGTAAAGGTTCGGCCCGGCGGTCCTGGCGAACAGCCAGACCAGCCCCGCGCCCGCTATGGCGGCGAAGTTGGTCATGCCGCTGATCTGCCCGAGCCGGCGCCCGTGGCCGCCCGCCTTGGAAAAGCGCAGGCCGATCACGCTCTCCACGGTCATAAAAAGGTGGCTGCCCGTACTCCATAACAACATCCACACCAGCATCAGGTGGTAGGTCGGCGACAGGAACGCCAGCCCCGCCACCCCGGCGGCGGTGAGCAGGCTGGTGATCACGGCCCATTGCCGCACCGGCAGCGCCGCCAGCAGGCCGGTGACGAAGATCAGCATGAAGCCGGGGAACTCGCGGGGGAATTCCAAGAAGCCGCGCTGCTCCGAGGAGAGGCGGAAAGAATCGTTAAGGTAATTGTTGAAAGCGCAGGAGAGAACCCCCGAGTTGATGCCCAGGAAGAACACGCCCAGCAGGAAAACCTTCAGGGCGGGGTCGGCGTTCTTCCAGCGGTTCACAAGACGGTCCATTTATCAATTTTATCAAACACCCGGGCGCGCCGGGAAATAAAAACGGCGCGGGCTTTTGGCGCCGCGCCGTCTTTGCAGCTGGAGAAGTTTACTTCCAGGCGGCCAGGGGCTCGAACAGGCGCATTACGCGCCGCGCGGCGCCTTCGCGGGCCGCTTCGCCCACGGGGACCTCGTCCTTGGCGGTGCGGTAAGCGATGGTGCTCAGGCCGAAGTCGACCACGCTGTCCATCTCGGAATAGGCCACGCGGAAAAAGCCGCCTTCGCCCCAGCCGGTGTCCCAGCTGTTCTTCACGATGAAATACCGGCCCTCGTCGTTATAGCCTACCAGCAGCACGGCGTGGCCGCCCAGTTTCTTGCCGGTGGTATAGGAATACACGCCGTTCTTGTAGTGCATGAAATCCTCATAGACCATCATGGCGGTGGGCAGCGGGCCGTACTTTACCAGCGCGGTCTTGATGGCGGTGAGATTCTGGGACACTGAGCCCCAGGCTCCCACTTTGTAGGCCCCGCTCTGCCAGCCGGAAGCGGCCGCGGCGCAGGAACCGTCGGTGCCGGTATAAGGATAGGCGGTTTCCAGCGGCAGGCCCGTCTTCTGCAGGAAGCTCGCCGAAAGGCGGCCGCCCTGGCAGGAGCCGGCCCCGCTGCAAGAGACCATCACCTGCTCGGACAGGTCCAGGTCCTTGCCCGGCGTGCGGTTCTTAAGAAGGGTATAGGCTTCCAGGCCGCCGGTCATGGCGAAGGCCCAGCAGGAGCCGCATTTCTTCTGGTTGCGGGCGGCGGTAACGTAATTGCCGCCGGCGTCGCGCCAGTCCAGCGCGGCGGGCAGCTCGGCCGCGGCCACCATCTTTATGGGTTCAGCGTCCACCGGCTCGAAATTGAGGCCGACCAGGTACTTCCAGTCCTCGCGGTTGGCGGAGATATTGGTCTCGCCGGCGGTCCATCTGGCGCCTTTGGCCTTAATGGCGGACTGCACGTCCTTGATCTGCTGCTTCACCCCGCCCTGCAGCGCCTGCTGGCTGAAGGCCGGAAGGCTGAACAGCGCCACGGCGAATAAGCCGAACGCGCCCTTTAAAAGTTTTTTTACCCCGTTATTCATGTTCCCTCCGCTCTAATCTGACTTTTGTCAATTTTACCGCTTTCACCCCCCGCCCTGTCAACCAGCGGCCGGGCGTATACGCGGGTTTGGGGCTGCGCTATTTCGCCATCGAGAACTGGATGCTGGACCTCTCCTTCATCCCCGCGCTCAAAATAGGCTCCACCAAGAAGTCCGTGGTCGCCAACCTGGACTCAGGGCAGGACAAGGCGCTGCTGGCAAGGCCGACGGCAAACTGCTGCGCGCCTCGGTGAACCACCGCTTCGGGCTGGCGGGGCGTTTCAATATGTACGCCGGGGCCGGCCTTATACGCTTCGAGCTGGACCCGCCGGAAGCCTCCAATAGTTCCTATACCACGCCGGCCAGCGTGGCGCTGCGCTACGTGAAGTTCGTGGTGGACGCCGCCCGGGACCCCGGCCTGGCGGGCGCGGAAGTGCTGGAGTTCAACGGCGTTCCGTTCCGGGCTTTCATCGCCCCGGCCCTGGAGCGCGTTCCCGGAGAGACGGCCCCCTACAGGGAATATCTCTTCTGCCGAGACCAGGCCGACTGGTGGAATCTCTCCGGGCTGCTCTCCGGCCTGCAGGGGTTTGAGCTCAGGCTGAAGGCGCGCTGCGCCGATAACCGGCTGGGAGTTCCGCAGGCTGGCCTGGCGGCCGGCGCCGGCTCCTCGTAGCCCGAGCGCTTAACCACGCCCCAGGTCATGACCAGCGCCAAAAGCAGGATGCCCCGGAGCCGTAGCCAGCAGGACTATGGAACTGACCGCGATGATCGTGATATAGGTGTTCATGGCCGGGAAAATTACAAATAAAACCGGGTTCACGCCGCCGCGGCTAAATGCTAGAATAAGTCCGGGTCCGGGAGCAATCCTGGAGGTTTGGAATGGTCGGGCCGCCATTCCGGGTAATGCCGGGGGCGGTTCGCGCCGTTAAACGGGCATTGACCTAAAATTATTCTTTACGGAGGCCGCATGCGCATTACGCTGAGGCTGATCTTCTCGCTGATCCTTGCGGTTGTAGGCGTCGCGCTCATTTCCGCCTGGTTCAACGTGCGCCAGGAGCGGGAGAAGCTCTACAACGGGGCCAGGGACGGCTCCGCCCTGCTCGCCGAGACCTTCAAGGAGAGCGTGCGGGGCCACCTGGCGGCGGGCGACAACCAGGCCCTGCAGAAACTCGCCGACAAGTTCCAGTACCAGAAGCAGATAGAGGGCGTGGCCATTTACGCCCCGGATGGCGCGCTGCTGGCCAGTTCCCTGGCCATACGCCCCTTCCTCGCCCTCAACGCCGACGGCCTGCAGCGGCAGCTGCAGGCCCCGGACAGCTCGTCCGAACTTTACAAAGACGACAAGCGGGAGATGCTGGTCTACGCGGCCTCCGCCCGGGCGCTGGGCGGTAAGCCGGCGAGGGTCCTGCTGTTCACCGACGTTTCCTACGTCGCCTACGACCTCTACGGCATCTGGAAGCGCACGCTGCTGCGCGTGCTGGTGCAGACCGTGCTGATAACCCTCGTGACGCTGCTGGTGATCCGCTGGAACTTCGTGGGCCCGCTGGCGCAGCTGACCGACTGGATGAAGAAGCTGCGCATCGGCGAGGCGCACGGCAACATGCCGCTGCTCAAAGGCGACATCTTCGCGCCTATAGCCAGGGAGGCCACCACGCTGGCCAGGAACCTGCAGGCGGCGCGCAGCGCGGCCCAGAAAGAGGCCAGGCTGAGGCAGGAGGGGGAATCCCTGTGGACACCGGAGCGGCTCAAAGAGCTGATAAAAATGAAGATGGACGGCCGCCCGCTGTTCGTGGTCTCAAACCGCGAGCCTTACATGCATATCACGGAAGGCAAGGAGATAAAAGCGATAGTACCCGCCGGCGGCCTGGTGACCGCCCTCGACCCCATACTCAAGGCCGCGGGCGGCACCTGGATCGCCCACGGCAGCGGAGAGGCGGACTTCGAGGTGACCGACGGGAAGAACCGCATCAAGGTGCCGCCGGAGGAGCCCGCCTACACGCTGCGGCGCGTAGCGCTCACCAAGGAGGAGGAGGACGGTTACTACTACGGCTTCTCCAACGAGGGCATCTGGCCGCTCTGCCACATCGCCCATATCCGCCCGGTCTTCCGCAAGGAGGACTGGCAGTACTATTACGACGTCAACAGGAAGTTCTGCGACACCGTGCTCGAGGAAATAGAGGGGATAAAGGAGCCGGCGGTGCTGATACAGGACTACCACTTCACGCTGCTGCCCGCCATGCTAAAGGCTGCCCGGCCCGACGCGCGCGTGGCCGTGTTCTGGCACATCCCGTGGCCCAACCCGGAGACCTTCGGCATCTGCCCGTGGCAGAAGGAGCTGGTGATGGGTCTGCTCGGCGCCGACCTGATAGGCTTCCAGACGCAGTTCTACTGCAACAACTTCCTCGACACCGTGGACCGCACGATAGAGTCCCGCATCGACTGGGAACATTTCTCGGTGCAGAAGGAGGGCCACGCCACGCTGGTGAAGCCCTTCCCTATCAGCGTGGACTTCAGCCAGCCTGACCGCGACACGGCCAAGCTCCCCGAGAAGCCGGACCCGGCCAAGGTCCTCAAGGACCTCGGCATCAAGGCCGAGAAGATAGCCCTGGGCGTGGACCGCATAGACTACACCAAGGGCATGCTCGAGCGCGTGAAGGCCGTGGAGCGCTTCCTCGAGAAATACCCGGAGTACGTGCGCAAGTTCACGTTCATCCAGCTCGGCGCGCCCAGCCGCACGCACATCCCGCAGTACCACCGCTTCCTGGCCGAGCTGCACGCCGAGGTGGACCGCATCAACTGGCGCTTCAAGGCCAAGGACTGGAAGGCCATCGTCTTCCTGGAGAAGCACCACGACCACCGGGAGATCACGAAGTACTACAAGATCGCCGACGCCTGCCTCGTCACCTCGCTGCACGACGGCATGAACCTGGTGGCCAAGGAGTTCGTGGCGGCCAGCGACGACCACCGCGGAGTGCTGATCCTGAGCCGCTTCGCCGGGGCCTCGCGCGACCTCAAGGACGCGCTGATAGTGAACCCCTACGACATCGAGCAGATGGCCGACGCCATCTACTACGCGCTCGTGATGCCCAAGACGGAGGTGGAGGAGCGTATGACGCGCATGCGCCAGCAGATCCACGAGAACAACATCTACAAGTGGGCGGCCAACCTGACCGAGGAACTGATGCGGCTCAGGATGGACGAGTTCACGGGGGTATAGCGTGAAATCGTTCTGGAAGCATTCGGCGGAGCTCGCCGCCTGCCTCGCGCGGGAGCGCCTGCTGCTGACGCTGGACTTCGACGGCACGCTGGCCGCGCTGGCCGAGACGCCGCGGCTGGCGCGGCTGCGCCCGGAGTACAGGGCCGCGCTGAAGGCGCTGGCCGTAGCCCCCGGAGTGAGCGTGTTCGTGTTGAGCGGCCGGGAGCTGGCGGACCTGAAAGCCCTTGTCGGGCTGCCGGGGCTTTACTACGGCGGGAACCACGGCATGGAACTCAGCGGCCCCGGCTTCGCCTGGCGCGACGCCGGCGCGGCCAGGCTGAAGGCCGGGGTAAGGTCCGCCGCGGCCGGGCTGCTGCGGCGCTTCCAGCCCGGCACCGGCGTGCTGGTGGAGGACAAGGGCTTCTCGGCCAGCGTGCACTACCGGGCCCTGAAACCCGCCTACCGGACCGGATTTTTCGCCCATATGCGCGCCCTGACGCGCTCCGGAGAAAAGCGCTTCCGCTGGAGCAGGGGGCACAAGGTCTTCGAGCTGCGCCCCGCCGCCGCCCCCGACAAGGGCGATGCGGCGCTGCGCCTGGCGCGCCGGCTGAAGGCGCCCTGCGTGCTGGCCGCCGGCGACGACCTGACCGACGAAGACATGTTCAGGGCGCTCGCGGGGCGCGGGATAACGGTACGGGTAGGCCGCAAAGCCGGCTCGGCCGCGGAGTATTATCTCGGCCGCCAGGCCGAGATACTGCGGCTGCTGAGGTTCGTAACTGCGGCAAGGCGGAGGAGGATAGCATGAAAGCGAAAGAGCCGTTCAAGTTCCGCACGCGCCTGACGCTGGCCGAGGTCACCGGGCGCCGGGCTTTCAGCGTGCCGGAACTGCTGGAAGGCCTCCGGCAGGCCGACGACGAAACTATCTACCACCACACGCACCGCTTCATCAAGCAGTTCCACCACCTGGTGCCGGAGGGCGCCAACGACTTCGCCTACTGGGTCACGAACACCGTGCAGGCCGACAGGCTGGGAGAGGAATTGACCGCGATAGACATCGTGCGCTACAACTCGCTGGCGGACATCCGCAAGGCTTTCGTCGAGACCATAGAGCGCCACCTGGCCGAGAGCCCGGGGCCGCAGCGCGTGGTGGCCCCCGGACGCGAGTTCCACTTCATGCGGGCGGTGCGCTTCTCGCTGCCCACCCCCTGCGCCGCGGACGATTACCGCTCGTTCATAGAGTGCCTGAGGAACGTCAACCCGTCGAGCCTCTACCTGCACGTCTTCGAGGCCCGCCTGCGCCCGCCGTACGGCACGGACGACTTCTCGCACTGGTTCCGCAAGGAGTTCGGCGACGAGAAGATAGGGCGGGAGATCTCCCGCCTGGACCCCTATTCCTACACCCTGGAGGGGCTCAGGCGGCGCATCATCCGGATAATAGAGGGACGCCTCGGGGAGGCCGGCAATGCCTAAGATGGACGAATACGCGCCCGCGGCGGGCCAGGCCGCTATAGAGGAGCTCAAGGTCATCGCGTCCCGCCTCGCGGGCAAGACCATCCTGAACGTCAATTCCACCGCCGTAGGCGGCGGCGTGGCCGAGATCCTCAACCGCATGCTGCCTATGATGACCGAGCTCGGCATAAAGCCGCGCTGGGAGCTTATCAAGGGCGGGGAGGACTTCTACGCCGTGACCAAGAAGTTCCACAACGCCCTGCACGGCGCCAGGCAGGAGCTGACGCCGGCCGACTTCCAGCTCTACCGGGACACGCTGAAGGCCAACCTGGACGCGCTGGACCTCGGCGCGGACATAGCCTTCATCCACGACCCGCAGCCGGCCGGCCTGATAGACAGGAAGCCCGCCGCCGCCAAATGGGTCTGGCGCTGCCACATCGACATGTCCAACAGGCAGCAGGACGTCTGGGACTTCCTGAAGGGCTACGTCTCCCGCTACGACGCGGCCGTCATCTCCGCGCCGGCCTTCTCGCAGGAACTGCCGGTGAAGCAGTTCCAGGTGCCGCCGTCCATAGACCCGCTCGCCGACAAGAACAGGGACCTCTCCGAGGCGGAGGTCGCGGCCGTAATGGAGCGGCTGCAGATCCCGACCGACAAGCCCATCATCACGCAGGTCTCGCGCTTCGACCGGCTTAAAGACCCGCTCGGAGTGATAGAGGCTTTCAAGAAGATCCAGCCCTACGTCACCGCGCGCCTGCTGCTCGTCGGCGGGAGTGCCGACGACGACCCGGAGGGCGCGCAGGTCCTCGCCGAGGCCAGGACGGCCGCGGAGGGGAACCCCGACATCCTGGTGCTCTGCCTGGCGCCGACCAGCAACGTCGAGATCAACGCCATCCAGCGCGCTTCGGCCATAATCCTGCAGAAGTCGCTCAAGGAAGGCTTCGGCCTGACCGTCTCGGAGGCGCTCTGGAAGGGCAAACCGGTCATCGCCGGAGCGGTGGGCGGCATACCGCTGCAGATTACCCACAAATACTCGGGGATCCTGACCCGCACTATCGACGGCACCGCCTACTGGATGAAGCGCCTGCTGCACGAGCCGGCCTTCGCGCGTCGGCTGGGGGAGAACGGGCGCGAGCACGTGCGGGAGAACTTCCTTCTCACGCGCCACCTTCGGGACTACCTGCTGCTCGCCCTCTACCTCGAGAGCGGCCGGCAGGACTTCATACACCTGTAGGAAGAGGAAGCCCCCGGCGGCCGGGGGCTTCCGGGAGGGGGTGGGCGGAACGCCTAAAGCGCCGACCTGGGCTCCAGCCCGGCGTCCGGGCCGAAACCCCAGGTCACGTCCCGGCTTATCCAGCCGGTCAATTCGCCGCCGTCCGTCACCTTACCCCGAGAGAGCACTCCTTCTCCACCACCCAGGCCACGTCGCAGTCCGGGCCGGGGCGGGTTCTATAGCCTCATATAAGTCCGCGCGCGGGTCCAGCCGGCCACAGCCCACGGCATATCGTATCCACCACTATTAAATGTTTTTACCCATTCCGGGTCCGGAGGGGTTTCTTGCGGATTTACCGCGACCGACATACCGAAAGACAAAAAAGGAAAATTGCGGACATGCTGCCTAAAACACAATCTACTATTTGTTTTTTAATGGAGAGATACACGGGGTCTCTTTCTTCCCAAAAAGCCTCAATCCTAAATCCGGCCTTCGAGATGAATTGTTATTTTGTTTGGAGTCGCGCAAAGATGCCTAACCTGAACAGTCTTCGATCAGTTAACTTCAAAGCCTGTCAAGATATTTAAACCGCATTGGGGGGGGCGACTTTTCATATAATCTGCACAGTGGAGGAACTATGAAAAATTTTAAATACGCGGCGCTGGCGTTTTTTTTCTGGACGGGGACGGCCTCGGCGGAAGACTACACCGTTAAGATCGTGGCGGTGAACGGGAAAGAGAGCTACAGCTACACCCACAAGGTCCCCGAGGGGGAGCAGACCGACTACGTGGGCAAAGTAAAGGGCAAGCCCGGCATCACGCGCCAGCTCATCCTTAACGCCTTGGCGGCAAGGCGGTTCGGCGGCGGCGTCAAACTGCAGTATATGTTCGAACTGGACGACCCCTCCGATAGCGCCAACCCCCCGCTGGAACTGGTGAGCGAAGTGGCGCTCTCTCCGGGCGTAAAGACCCTGGCGGCGCGCGGCGGCGGCTGGAAATTTTTCGTGACCGCCTACGGCCCCTCTACCGGCGCCATAAAGACGGGCGAGGAGGCGAATTACCTGCTTACGGCCGACCTGGCCGCGGGCGATAAAAAGTTCCCCCTCACCATGGCCGTCACCCCCGGCACCCAGCTGACCCAGCTGGTGATAAAGAAGTACGGCTCAAAACAGTACAAGTATACCTTCACCGCGCGGCCTGACAAACCGGCCTTCGCCGGCGGGGAATTCAGCCTGCAGTACAGCTTCACCGTAAAGGTGAACGGGCGGAAAACCGCCGAGGGCTCCGGCGAAACCAGAATAAAACCAGGTGAAATGAACGGGACTACCGTAAAAGGCACGGACTGGAAGCTTTCCTTCAGGGCGAGGAAGACTTAAGCCGCCCCCCGCCCCCGGCTGGCGGGGCAACTTGTATAATATGGGTATGAAGAAAGTGCTTCTTACCGCTTTCGAGCCTTTCGGCGGGCGCAAGGTCAACCCCGCGCTGCAGGTGATGGCCGCCCTCAAGCCGGCCGCTTTCGGGAACCTGCGCCTGCGCAAGGCCGCGCTGCCGGTGGACGGCAAGGCCGTAGGGCCGAAGATCAGGAGCCTGATAAAGGACTTAAAGCCGGACTATATAATTTCGCTGGGCCTGGCCGAAGGCGAGGCCGCCGTGCGCGTGGAACGTTTTGCGCTGAACATCCGCGATTACCGCATAAAAGACAACGCCGGCTGGCAGCCCGAAGGCACGCCTATACAACCTTCCGGCCCCGCGGCCTATTTCGTGACCTGCGACCCGGTGCGCCTGGCCGCCGCCATCGGCAAGACCGGCGCGCCCGTCTACGTGAGCAACCACGCCGGGGCTTATGTCTGCAACACCCTGATGTACGAAGCCCTGCACGCCGTCGCCGAGGGCGGCCTTAAGGCCAAATTCGCCTTCATCCACCTGCCGCTCACCACCGCTATGGCCGCCGCGGAAAAAAGCCGCGTCCCGGCCTCGCTGCCGCTGGAGCTGCTGGTAAAATCCGTGTCGGCCGCGCTCAAAACCCTGAAGTAACCTCAATGGCCATACTAATAAGCTGCCAGGAACTTTCCAAGACCTTCGGAACGCGCCCGCTGTTCGAGGGGCTGTCTTTCGGCCTTTTCGAAGGCGAGCGCACCGGCCTGATAGGCCCTAACGGCACCGGCAAGTCCACGCTGCTGAAGATCCTGGCCGGGGCGGAGACACTGGACAGCGGCAAACTGGCGCCGCGGCGCGGGCTGCGCGTGGGCTACCTGGCCCAACAGGACCGCGTGGAGGAAGCTCCGGCAGGCCTTACCGTGCGCGGACGGCTGGACGCCGCGCTCGCGGGCCTGGGCCTGGAGTCTTACGAAATTGAATCCCGCATCAGCACGGGCATGGAGAAGGCGGGCTTCACCGAGCCGGACAAGGAAGTAAGAACGCTCTCCGGCGGCTGGCGCAAGCGGCTGGGCATCCTGGCGCAGGTGGTGCGCGAGCCCGACCTGCTGCTCTTCGACGAGCCCACCAACCACCTGGACCTGGAAGGCGTGTTGTGGCTGGAAAGTTTTTTAAGCGGCCTCACATTTTCTTTCTTAGTCGTAACGCACGACCGCAGCTTCCTGGAGCGGGTATGCAACCGCATTATAGAACTGGACCGCCGCTACCCCGGCGGGCATTTCAGCAGCACGGGCAACTACAGCAAGTTCCTCGAGAACCGCGAAGTGTTCCTGGACGCGCAGGCCTCGCGCGAGGATTCGGTGCGGAACATCGTGCGCGGGGAAATAGAGTGGCTGCGCCGGGGAGCGCGGGCGCGAGCCACCAAGCAGAAGGCCCATACCGACCGCGCCGGCCGCCTGATAGAGGAGCTTTCGGAACTGGAATTCCGCAACGCGCAGGGCCGCGTCACCACCATAGATTTCATGGCGGGCGACCGCCAGGCCAACCGGCTGGTCAACGCCGTGAACGTTTCCAAAACGCTGGGCGGGCGCAGGCTGTTCGGCCCGCTAGACCTGGCGCTGCGCCCCGGCGACAAGCTGGGCCTGATAGGCGAGAACGGCTCGGGCAAGACCACCCTGTTGAAGATGCTCGCCGGGCAACTGGCCCCGGATACCGGCACGGTAAAGCTGGCCGACGGCCTGAACGTTTCCGTTTTCGACCAGCACCGCGACCAGCTGGACCTGGATATGACGCTGCGGCGCGCGCTGTGCCCGGGCGGCGACCACGTGGAATACAAGGGCGCGTTCGTGCACATCAACAGCTGGGCCAACCGCTTCCTGTTCCGCCCCGAGCAGCTGGACTTCCCGCTCCGGCGGCTTTCCGGCGGCGAGCAATCCCGCGTGCTGATCGCCAAACTGATGCGCACCCCCGCGGACCTGCTGCTGCTGGACGAGCCCACCAACGACCTGGACATCCAGTCGCTGGAGGTGCTGGAGAACAGCCTGAGGGATTTCCCCGGCGCGCTGGTGCTGGTAACGCACGACCGCTACCTGCTGGACCGCCTGTGCGGCACCATCGTAGGCCTGGACGGCAAGGGCGGGCACGGCTTTTTCGGCGGGCTGGAGCAGTGGGAGGAGTGGAAAGCGCGGAGGAGCCCCGCGCCCGAAGCCAAGCCCGCGGCGGCCGAAGAAAAGACCTCCGGGCTCACCCATAAAGAAGCGTCCGAACTGCGCAACATCGACAGCGCCATCCATGCCGCGGAGAAGAAGGTGGAAACGGCCCTGGCCGCGCTGCATGACCCGGCCATAGCCACCGACGCCGAGGAACTCCACCGCCGCCAGGATAAGGTGGACGAGGCGCGCGCGAAAGTGAACGCCGTGCTCAAGCGCTGGGAAGAACTGGAAAGCCGCGCCCGCGGCTGACCGCTCCAAAATTTATTTTTATTTTTTAGGGGCTTCGGGAGCCTTTATCAGGCTTACGCCCAGGCGGCCCAGCCTGGCGCCGGCCCCCGCCAGCAGCAGCGCGAACATGAAGAACGCGGAAAGGTCGGCCGCCCTGTTCAGCTGCGGCGGAACGGGGAGGGTTACCGGGTTCCCCTGCAGGGTCATAGTAATATTGCCGCTCAGTTTGAAAAGGTCCGGCAGCGGCAGCCCGCCGTAGAAAGTCATTACCAGCGCGCCCGCCGAGCCCAGGATCAGCGCCACGCCCAGCAGCAAAAGCAGGTAGCCGGTTTTCTTATCCATATAAGCCAAGTATATGCAAAAAAAGCCGGGCCTGTCTAACAGGCCCGGCCTTTCGGAGAGAACCGCGCGCCCTTAAACGGGGGCGGCGGTCTTTTCTTTTTGCTGGGCGGGCGCGTAATTGAGCGCGTCCAGGGTTTCCTTCACTATCAGGTCGGCCCATTCTTTACGGAGCTCCGTGGTAGGCTCCGGCAGCGTGCGGTGGTTGATCTTAAGGTCTTCCAGCAGCGTGTTCAGGCGGTTGTAAATGTCGGCCTGGAACTCGCGGCACTGCGCGTCGCGGATGCCGTCGTCCATCAGCTCGCCCACCATGGGCAGCTTATAGATCACGTCGTACGGGAAATTCTCGGAGTAGCCCTTCAGGAACTCTCGGATATAGGGGTTGGAGCCGCAGCGGCGCTCCATGTACACCAAATTGTCGAACACGGAGCGGTCGCAGACCACCACCTGGTAATTGCGCAGCGTGCCGCGCAGCTCCTCGGTGATGTGCTGCATCAGGATGTACAGCTGGGCGGGCAGGGTGGTGTCCTGGTTTATCGGGATGCCCTGCTCGCAGGCGGTGGCGGCTATTTCGGAGAACACTTTTACCTTGAGCCCGCGCTTCTTTAGCGCGGCGGCCACTTCGTAGCAGAGCGTGGTCTTGCCGGTGCCGTGCGTGGAAACGAGCGAGATCTTGTAAGGGCGTTTTTTTACGGGGACCATTTTTAACTCCTGGAAATAGCGCTTGCCGTACGGCTTCGGCGCGTTCTAAAAATTGGATTTACTCTATACTACACTTTTTAACCCGCCGCCGCAAAAGTCACGCCGGACAGGCCGAAAACTAAAAAAAAGCCCGGACTACAGGCCCTGCACCGCGGCCAGGTTGAAGCCCAGCACGCGCCAGGAGGAACCGGCCAGCCTGGAAACATAATCCGCCGCGGGCACGTCGAGCACCGCCTTGCCGAACGAGGCGTGCCTGATGATCTTGCCGGAAGGCCCGTCGAAAATGAAGAACTGGTGCGAGACCACGGTGGGCTTGTCGTCCCGCGCCTCGCGCACCAGGCTGACCACGGTGCCGGCGGGGATCCGCGGCAGCAGCGCGGCCAGGTCTTCGAGCGGCACGTAGGAGAGGGTTACGTCCTGGTCGGGCATATTTTCGCCCAGCGCGCGGAACCGGGCCAGCCTTGCGGCGCGCTGCGCCGGGGTCTCGTAGTCAAAACCTTTCAGGTCGGCCTCGGTCTTTCCCTGGTACCAGGCGCGCTTGGAGACCGTCTTGCGCACCGCGCGGACGCCCGCGCCGGCCACTTCGCCGGTAATGTCCCTGAGGAAGCCGGCGGCTATGTTGTTGGGCAGCCAGTCGGCCTCGGTAAAATGGTTGCGGGTCTCGTAGCTTATAACGCCGCCGCGGTAGCGGATGCGGCGCAGCAGGTCCAGCGAGGAGGCTTCATCCCCGCCCAGCGCGAAGGCCATCGTCTCTTCCACGAAAGTGGTGCAGTCCAGCGCGGTGTAGCTCGCCAGCGGGCCGCGGTCGAACTCGCCCCGCTGGCCTTCGCCCAGGGGTCCCAGCACGTAAGGCACGCCCAAAAAGCGGCCGCTGGCGGCGAACAGGCGGGCGCCTACCCCGGCGGGCGCGCTTTCGCTTAAAATTTCTACCCGGGAGGGCTCGGGCACGGCGGGCGTGAAAGAAGCGGCCCCGGGAGCGGCCAGGCGCAGCGCCTCGAAAGCCGCGGGGCCGCCGAAGGCCGGCGCGGCGGTCAGGGCTAGAAGGATGGTTAAAAGTTTCTTCACGTTATTATGGGGCACGGCGACTTATATTTATAGTTTAGCAGCGGTTCCGGAACCGCGCGGGTGTCTATGGGCCCCCAGAATAAAGTATTTGGTACCGCCGCGGCTGGGCCCTTTAGCCCCCAAAATAAAAACCGCCCCGGTATGGGGGCGGTTTTTACAAGTTTTAAAGTTTAACTTCAATATTCGAAGAAGGCGCCTTCGCCCGCCACGTTGTTGCAGCGCTCGCCGGCGGCGTTGGTCATCTTGGTGCGCATATAGCCCTGCTCGCCCCAGGACTTGCCCCAGCTGTTGCGCAGGATCCAGATGCCCTTGCCGGCTGGCAGGTTGCCGTCGGCGTCGAACTGCGCGCCCTCGTTGTCCCAGCCCACGATATTGATCATGTGGTCAAGCTCGCCCTTGGCGCACTTGTTATACACGCCGCCGCTGTAGCTTTCCCAGCTGCCGGCGGCCGCCGCCACGGCTATGGAGACGGGCTTGCCGGAGAGGGCCATATAAGCCTCGATGTCGCGCACGGTAGGGGCCTGGCCCTGCTCGCCGAGCATGAACCACGCTTTTATGACAGCCGCGGCCGGCAGGGCGGCGGAGCACTTGCCGTGGCCGTTGGAGTAGGGGCAGGCGCTGTAAAGCGGCTGGCCCTTGGGGGCGATGAAGTCGTTGGCGGAATCGAAGTACCCGCCCTGGCAGCCGGCGGCGTAGGTGGAATGCTCCACCAGCCATTCCTGGGAGAGCCGGCCCGGGTCTTTGCCGTTAACGGCGTGCCCGTCGCGGTGGGTGGCGGTAAGGCTGAACGCCCAGCAGCTGCCGCAGGAGCCCTGGTTCTCAATCTGGGTGAGCTTGGGCCGCAGGTCCAGGGCGTTGGGAATATTCGCTTTTACGTTCTTGAAGGATTTCCAGGCCGCGTTCGGCAGGTCTTTCTTCACGAAACCCTTGGAGTGGATCACGCGCCCGGTCTCCGGCGACGTAATGGTCTCGGGGTTGCTCATCCCGTCCGCCTGGGCCTGGGACACGCTGATAAGGTCCGGCAGCGAGCCGTTATTGAAGTCCACGTCCCGGGCCGAAGCCGTGCCGCAGAGCGCCGCCGCCGCGAAAACCACCGCTAATAAATTCTTAACCATTTTGCCTCCGCTTCCGCCTATGATATCCGGAGAGTTTGACCCGCGTCAAACCCCTGTCATTCCCATACTACCTTTTTCCGCTCCGGTACGGCAATATTATCCGCGCTTTCCAGCAAAAGCGAGAGCCCCCGGGATCGGGGGCTCTTCACCTGGCGCACTGGCCAGAATACCGCGTTGGGGGCGGCCGGGGGACCTGCGGCGCTCAAAGCGCGCCAGCCGGGCCGGACTGCCCGCCCGGGACCGGGCGCGAAACGCGCCGAGGGAACCGGACTCCCGGGGAACCGCGCCTCCTGAAACGAGGCCTGCGGACCGGGGAAACCGCGCCGGGGCCGGGGCGACTCCCCGCAACCCGAAACACCGCTACGCTGCACCGGGCCCACCACCGAACCACACCGAACTCAGACCGAACCAGACCGGAAACACCGCACCAGACCGACCTCACACCGCCACCGCGGGCCCGAACCATCAACCGGCGCTCTAGAAAGATCAGGACTACATATCGAGTATAACAGGCGGAACTTGACTTGTCAAGGCCCAAACATAAAATAATTTAAAATTATTTTTTCAGCCGGCAAAAGAAAGCCCCGGGAGGCCGGGGCTTTCCTGTTTCACGTCGGGAAATAGTCAGTACTTGGCGAGGTTCGCCTGATAAGCCTTCCAGAGCGCGGTCATAGAATGCGTGGGCTGGCCGTAAGGGCTGCCGGGCAGCGAGGCCCAGATAGCGTTCAGTTTACCTACCGCCGCTTTAAAATTGGCCAGCTTGTCGGATTTGAGCGCGAGGTTGTAGGCGCCGGCGCGGCGCACCAGCTCCAGGCAGGCTTTCTCCTGGCTGGGCGGGGTAAAATCCTTAAGGCCGAGGTCGGCGGCCAGCGGGTCCCATGTTTTGGACAAGAACTGGTAGCGCCCGGCCGCGGAAGAGCAGAGGCTGCCGGCGCAGACCACCTTGCGGGGATGGTCGGCATAGCTGGTGAAAGGAACGAAAGTAAAGATATAGTTGTAATGTTCCTTGGTGCCCTCGGAATAAGCCAGCGTGTCCAGGAAGGCCCTTACGGTCTTCGGCAGTTCCCACAGGCCGCCAGCTGAACTGGAAGAGACGTGGGGCAGGTAAACATAACCGCTTGTGAGCTGGCAGCCGGGCAGGGGCTCGGCCAGGCGCACGGTCATGTGCTCGCCTTCGAAACCGGGCTTCATCGAGGTATTGTAAGTAGTATTGGGAGCCAGCGCGCATTTGCCGGTGCCCTCGGCCAGGTCGGCGGCCATATCCGGGGAAGCTTTAAGGAAAGTAGCCTCTTTGCCGGTGCGGAAGTAATTAAGTTCCACACCTTTATTACCGCTTTTCCCGGGCCATTCGAAACCGGGCTCGTCGTTGTTCGGGGGAAGATACTGTTCGGCCTCGATCATGCCGGAGGGAGAGGCCTGGGGCGCCGCCGCGGCCGCGGGCATGTCGGAGAAGTCGCCGTTCTCCAGGCCAAGGTCCTCGATAGCGGAAGCCCGGGCGCAGAGCGGCGCGCTTAAGATAAGGAGGGCGGCGAGCGCGGCCAGGTTCAGCGTCTTCATACCAATAGTATGGCAGAGAGGGCTTGACGCGTTAAGGGTCCTGGGGCCCGGGGCGGCCCTGGGCCCTTGGGCCCATGCCTTACAGTTCAACTTCTGGAAAGCACTTTTTTAAGGACCGAGAGCAGGCGCTCCACGCCGTCCGCCTTGCAGACGAAAGCGTCGCAGCCGCTGCCTTCCGGCAGACCGTCCAGGCCGCTCAGCATTATCACGGGGACGTGCTTAAGCTCCGGGCTGGCCTTTATATACCGGCAGACGCTGAGGCCGTCCTCCTTCCCCAGTTTCAGGTCCACTATGGCGCAATGGGGACGGACCTTTTCCGCCGCTTTGACCGCGCCGGCATAATCCTGCGTGGAAACGACGCTATACCCCTGCCCCTGCAGGAACCTTTCCAACAGGGCCAGCCAGTCCTCGTCGTTATCCACGATAAGCAGTATTTTTTTTATAGGATCCATGTTCGCCTTACAATGAAGAATTAAAATAAGGAAAGACTAACCGACCAGGAACTTCTTGAGGCCGGTCATCACCATCTGCACCGAGATGGTCACCAGGATCATGCCCATCAGCTTTTCCATGGCCAACAGGCCGCGCTCGCCGAGGAGCCTGGAGAACCAGCCGGACAGGCCGCCCAGGATCACGGCGTTCACCAGCCAGGCCGCGCCTATTACCCCGGCCCAGAGGCCCAGGCGCCCCGGCTCGCGCATGGAGAACAGCATGATGGTGGTAAGCGTGGAGGGGCCGGCGATCAGCGGGATGGCCAGCGGCACTATGAACGGTTCGCCCGCGGGGCCTTCGGCGAAGGTGGAGTGGTGCGTAGGGAAGATCATCTGCAGCGCGATAATGAACAGCACTATCCCCCCCGCCACCGACATGGCCGTAACGTCCAGCGACAGCGCCGATACGAAATATTTGCCGAACAGCAGGAAGAACGCCATGATCCCCAGCGCTATGAAAAGTTCGCGCGCTATCACCTTGCGGCGGCGCTCTTCGCCGACGTCTTTCAGCGCGGACATGAACAGCGGGATGTTCCCCAGCGGGTCCATTACCAGCGTAAGCGTAAAGACCGAAGAGATGAATAAGGTCAGGTCCATAATATAATTCTAGCAAAAGCGGCCGGGGAGGTCTCCCTCCGCCGGCCGCCTTTTCAGGTTCTTTGCCGCTTACTTCTTTTCTTCCGCTTCGGGCTTGGGCGCGCCTTCCACGCCGTCGTCCACCACGGGCTCCACGGAGGCTATCTTGTCGCCTTCCTCCATGCGCACCAGGCGGACGCCCTGGGTGTTGCGGCTGATCACGCGCAGGTCCTTGCAGGGCATGCGGATGATCTTGCCTTTCTCGGTCATCACCATCAGGTGGTCCTTGTTCTCCACCAGGTAGATGCCCACCACCGCGCCGTTGCGGTCGGTGGCCTTGATGGTGATCACGCCCGAGCCGCCGCGGTTCTGGTGGCGGTACTCGTCCAGGTCGGTGCGCTTGCCGAAGCCGTTCTCGCAGACGGTAAGCAGCGTTTTTTTGGTCTTGGGCTCGGCCACTTCCATGCCTATCACGGTATCCTTGCCGTCGAGGCGGATGCCGCGCACGCCCATGGCCCCGCGGCCCATCGAGCGCACGTCGCTCTCGCTGAAGCGGATGGACATGCCCTCTTTGGTGCCGATGATGATCTCGTACTTGCCGTCGGTATGCGCGACGCTCGTCAGAATGTCGCCGTCCTCGAGGCCGATCGCGTTTATGCCGGAGCGCCGGATGTTGGCGAAGTCCGCTATCGGGGTCTTCTTGATGTTGCCCTTGCGGGTGCACATCACGATAAAGGCTTCTTTGCCCTTGGCCTCGGCGAAGGACTCGATGGCCAGCACCGAGGTGACGGTCTCATCCTTTACCTGCAGCAGGTTCACGATGGCTTTGCCGCGCGAAGTGCGGTTGCCCTCGGGGATCTCGTAACCCTTGAGAGCGTACACCTTGCCGCGGGTGGTGAACATCAGGATAGTGGCGTGGCTGGACGTCACGAAGAGCTTCTCGATGAAATCCTCTTCTTTCACGTCGGAGCCTATGATGCCCTTGCCGCCCCGGCCCTGCACCTTGTAGGTGTCGGCCGCGATGCGCTTGATGTACCCGCCGTGGGACATAGTGATGATGACGTCCTCTTCGGGGATGAGGTCTTCGATATCCAGCTCGGCGGCTTCGCCGGTGATCTCGGTCTGGCGCTTGTCGCCGTACTTTTCCTTCATCTCCTTGAGCTCGTCCACGATGATCTTGAGGACGCGCTTGGGGTCGGCCAGGATGGCGCGCAGTTCGCCGATCAGCTTCATCAGGGCCTTGTGCTCTTCCTCTATGGCGCCCACTTCAAGGCGGGTCAGCTGGTGCAGGCGCATGTCGAGGATGGCCTGGGACTGGATGTCGCTGAGGGCGAACTTCGCCATCAGCTTCATCTTGGCTTCCAGCGAGTCCTTGGATTTCTTTATGATCTCGACCACGGCGTCTATGTTCTGCAGGGCTATCAGGTAGCCTTCCAGGATGTGGGCGCGGGCGAGGGCTTTCTTAAGGTCGTACTTGGTGCGGTTCACCACCATCAGGCGGCGGTGGCGCACGTACTGCAGCATCACTTCTTTAATAGGAAGGACGCGGGGCCGGCCGTCGACGATGGCCAGCATGATCACGCCGAAGGAGGCTTCCATCTGCGTGTGCTTGTACAGCTGGTTCAGCACCACCTGGGCGTTGCCGTCGCGCTTGATCTCGATGACGATGCGCATGCCGCGGCGGTCGGACTCGTCGCGCAGGTCGGAAATATCGGTGATCTTCTTTTCCTTAACCAGGTTCGCGATGGTCTCGATCAGCGTGGCCTTGTTCACCTGGTAGGGGATCTCGGTGATCGCGATGCACTCGCGGTTGCCTTTCATCTCCTCGATCTCGGCGCGGGCCTGGGTGGTGATGGAACCGCGGCCGGTCTCGAAGTAATCCTTGATGCCCTTGCGGCCGCGGATGATGCCGCCCGTAGGGAAGTCGGGGCCCTTGATGATCTTCATCAGGTCCTTGGTGTCGATGTCCGGGTTCTCCATCACCGCTATCGTCGCGTCGCAGACCTCGCCCAGGTTATGCGTGGGGATGTTGGTGGCCATGCCTACCGCGATGCCCGAGGAGCCGTTGACCAGCAGGTTCGGGAGCTTGGCGGGCAGCACCGACGGCTCGGTCATGGAGCCGTCGTAGTTGGGAATGAACTTCACCGTCTCTTTTTCGATGTCCGCCAGCAGCTCGCCGGCGATGCCGGACAGGCGGGCCTCGGTGTAACGCATCGCGGCGGCGGGGTCGCCGTCCACGGAACCGAAGTTACCCTGGCCGTCCACCAGCATGTAGCGCAGGCTGAAGGGCTGGGCCATGCGCACGAGGGTGTCGTAGATGGAGGCGTCGCCGTGCGGGTGGTACTTGCCCATCACGTCGCCTACGATGCGGGCGCTCTTCTTGAAGGGCTTGTTGTGCTGCAGGCCCATGTCGTCCATGGTGTACAGCACGCGGCGGTGCACCGGCTTGAGGCCGTCGCGCACGTCGGGCAGGGCCCGGCCCACGATCACGCTCATGGAGTAGTCGATATAGGAGGACTTCATCTCCTCGCTGATGTCGCGGTCGACGATGTTGACGAACATGTTTTCCGTCTGTTTCGGTGTAAGGTCTTTGTGGTCTGCCATTTTATATTGCTCCGTTGCTTAAATATCCAGGTTGCGGGCGGCCAGCGCGTTCTGCTCGATGAACAGGCGGCGCGGTTCCACTTTATCGCCCATCAGGGTGGTGAACATTTTTTCGGCCTCGGTCTGGTCCTCGTGCGTGACCTTGAGCAGCTTGCGCTTCAGCGGGTCCATCGTGGTCTCCCAGAGCTGCGCGGGGTTCATTTCGCCCAGACCTTTATAGCGCTGGATATGCGCGCCGGCGGCGCCGGCCTTCATCACGTTCTCCATCAGGGTCTTGAGGTCCCTGGCGGAAACGATGTTCTTTTCCGTGATCAGGTCGAACAGCGCGGGCGCTTTCTCGTCCTCGATCTGGTATTCGTTCAGGCTGTGGCCCAGGGCCTTGAGCTTGGCCGAGATATTGTTCAGGCGGGTAAACTCGCCCAGCGTCTGGAAGTCGGGGCCGAGGTCGTCCTCGTCTATCTCCGCCGGGGCCTCCCCCTCCACCACCACGGCGTTCTTCGCCAGGGCGTCCTTCTTCTGCTGCACGTATTCGGTCTCGTAGGCGTCCCACTCGTCTTCGGTGAAGAAGTAGCGGTACGTCTCGGGCCCGGTCTCGACGCGGTACATCGGCACCTTGCCGTCGGCCTGGAACTTAAGGTAGTCCTTCAGCGTCAGGTTCTTGGTCTCCAGCTTGCGGCTGGTATTGTCCGCGGCGATGATGAGCTCCACCAGGTCGGCGATCTCCTTGCCTTCGAGCTTTTTGCCTTTAGCCTTGATGGAAATGCCGGAAAGGGCTTCCTTGAGCTGCCACTTCTGCAGCTTTTCCTCGTTATCGAAATAGGATTCGAACTTGCCCTTCTTCACCTTGTACAGCGGCGGCTGGGCGATGTAGACGTGCCCGCCGTCGATCAGCGGGCGCATCTGCCGGTAGAAGAAGGTGAGCAGCAGCGTGCGGATGTGCTGACCGTCCACGTCGGCGTCGGCCATGATGACGATCTTGTGGTAGCGCAGCTTCTCGAGGTTGAAGCCGTCCTCGCCCTCGCCGATGCCGGTGCCCACGGCGGAGATGATATTGCGGATCTGCTCGCTGGAGATGATCTTGACCAGCTGGGACTTCTCCACGTTCAGGATCTTGCCGCGCAGCGGCAGGATGGCCTGGAAGACGCGGTCGCGGCCCTGCTTGGCCGAGCCGCCGGCCGAGTCGCCTTCTACGATGAAGATCTCTGATTTCTTAGGGTCTTTTTCCTGGCAGTCTGCGAGCTTGCCGGGCAGGCCGGAATCGGTAAGCGAGCCTTTGCGGCGCGCCAGGTCCTTGGCGCGGCGGGCGGCCTCGCGGGCCTCGGCGGCGCCCAGGCCCTTCTGGCAGATGGCCTTGGCGATGGAGGGATGCTCCTCGAAGAACACCCCCAGAGCCTCGCCGGTAAGCGTCTTCACGATGCCTTCCACCTCGCCGTTGCCCAGCTTGGTCTTGGTCTGGCCCTCGAACTGGGGGTGGGGGATCTTCACCGACACCACCACGGTGAGACCTTCGCGCACGTCGTCGCCGGTTACGGTGTATTCCTTGTCCTTAGTCAGTTCGTACTTCTTGATGTAATCGTTGATCACGCGCGTCAGCGACGAGCGGAAGCCGGACACATGCGTGCCGCCCTCGATCGTCTTGATGTTGTTGACGAAGGAGAAGATGGTCTCGGAGTAGTCCGTGTTGTACTGGATCGCCAGGTCCAGCATCGTCTCTCCTTCCGTTTTGGAGACGAAAATAGGCTCGTCGTTGATGACCTGCTTGTTGGCGTTGAGGAACTTCACGAACTGCTTGATGCCGCCCTCGAAGAAGAAAGCGTGCTTCTTGCCCTCTTCGCGCTCGTCGATGATGTTGATGCGGCAGCCGGGGTTCAGGAACGCCAGCTCGCGCAGGCGGTTTGAGATGGTGTCGAAAGAGAGAACGCCCTCGCCGAAGATCTCGGTGTCGGCCTTGAAACTGACCACGGTGCCGTGGTGCTCGGTGGTCCCCACGGTCTTAACGTCGGCCTGCGGCTTGCCGCGCTTGTACTCCTGCCGCCAGATCTTCCCATCGCGGTGCACCAGCACTTCCATCCACTCGGACAGCGCGTTCACCACGGACACGCCCACGCCGTGCAGGCCGCCGGAAACCTTATAGCCGCCGCCGTCGAACTTGCCGCCGGCGTGCAGCACGGTCAGCACGACCTCGAGGGCGGACTTGCCCTTGAGCTTCGGGTCCTTCACTTCTTTCATCGGGTCCACGGGGATGCCGCGGCCGTTGTCGGTGATGGAACAGACGTTGTCGTCCTTCAGGATGACATCTATCTTGTTGCAGCCGCCGGCGAGAATTTCGTCTATAGAGTTGTCCACGACCTCGTACACCAGGTGATGGAGGCCCTGTATGCCGGTAGAGCCGATATACATGGCCGGGCGCTTGCGCACCGCTTCCAGGCCTTCCATAACCTGTATGTTCGACGCGTCATAGCCGCTTCCCTCTTTGGGTTTTGCTGTCTTTTCCATGCTGTTTTTCTCCTGTTCAAACTTGTGCCGCACCGCGTTTCTTTCAAGGTCGCACCTCGCGGCGAGATTCAACCTTTTCTTCTAGATCTTGCTGGCCGTCTTGATGCCTTTTATCCACGGCCTTTTGTAATATTTATTAAGCCCTTTCACCAGCACCGAGCTGCGCAGGGCCAGTTCGCTCGCCGCGGTGGCGGACCTGGGCTTCACCAGTATATAAGCCCCGTCCACCCCAAGCAGTTCGCAATGTTTCCCCAGCGCGCCCATTTCCTTTTCCCAGATCGCGTCCAGGATGGCCAGGCGGTCGGGGTTTACCCCGCCAAGGAACCGCCAGGATGAGCAGACTTCGTTCACCCTGGTCCAGTTGGAAGTCCTCTTGGCCAGGAACATATTACTGCGCGCGCAGCGGCATCACTATGTAAACCAGATCCTCACGCCCCTTCATCTTGATGAGGGCGGGCGTGGCCGGGGAAGTGAACTCCAGCGTTATCTCGCTGTCATCCGCGGCTTTCAGGATGTCCATCAGGAACTTCGGGTTGAAGCTGATCTGGAATTCCTTGCCGGTGTAAGGTATCTCCAGTTCGTCCTCGAAATCCATGCTCTGCGAGGCGGAGTTGACGACCAGCGTGCCGCTTTTGAAAGTGTACTTCACGGCCCCGGAGCGCTCATTGGAGCAGATGGCGGCCCGCTTGGTAACGGCCATCAGCTTGGCGGCGTTAAGGTCTATCTCTATCTCGTGGCTCTTGGGGATGATCTGCTCGTAGGCGGGGAAGTTGCCTTCCACCAGCCTGGAGATGAACACGGTCTTGCCTATCTTGAAGCCGATCTGGTTGGAGGACAGGCCCACGGTCACTTCGTCCGCGTCCTTCACCCCGCCGCCCTTTATGAAGCGGGCCAGTTCGCCCAGGATCTTGGAGGGCACGATCACCTTGAAATCTTTCTTAGCTTTTATTTTCTTGGAGGTGGAGATGGCCAGGCGCCTGCCGTCCGTGGCCACCAGCGCGAAGTTCTCCTTCTCGTACTTCCACAGAAGGCCGTTCAGGAAATGCCTGTCGTCCTCGGTGGAGGCGGAGAAGATGGTGCTGTTGATCATCTCGGCCAGCAGCTTGGCCGGGACCTTGAAGGAATTGCTCTCGTCCAGGTCTGGGATCACCGGGTAATCGTTCTTGGGGGCGCCGCCCAGCTTGAAACGGGACTTGCCGCTGAGGATCGAGATGCGGTTATTCTCGTCCACCGAGATGTTAACCTCGGAATCTTCGCCAAGGTTCTGCACTATCTCCATGAATTTCTTTATGGGCACGGTTATGCTGCCTTCGCCCTTGATGTCCACCGGGATATGGTGCTTAATGGCCATCTCCAGGTCCGTAAAGACCACTTTGAGGCCCTTGTCCTCGGTCTCCATCAGGAAGTTCTGTAATATAGGTATGGTGCCGGTCTTCGAGGACACGCCTGCCTGGATGGTCTGGATGCCTTTTATCAAAATTTCGCGATTACTGTTTATTTTCATAATCATAGTCCTCTATAAGAAGGGTTGTTGATAGTGTCAGCCTTGTTGAAATCATTGGGGAAAGTTATTAACAACTAGTTATTTGTTACTGACAGTCCTGACAATACTTTCCCTTTTTCCGCTTTATTACGAGTTTATCAAGAGTTACTAACATTCTTTATCTTGGAGATCATCTGGTTTAAAGTCTCGTTGAAGTAGGGGTCGGTCTGCACCATCTGCCCTATCTTGTTCTTGGCGTACATCACGGTGGCGTGGTCGCGGCCGAAGGCGTCGCCTATGTCGTTCAGGGACATGTCGGTCATGGAGCAGGCCAGGTACATGGCCACCTGGCGCGGGAAAGCCACGGCCTCGGTGCGCTTCTTGGCGCTGAAATCCTTGATCTCCATGTTGTACTTGGCGGCCACCACGTCCTTAATGAGCTCTATGGTGACCTTCTTATCATCGTGCTCCGGGTCCGTGATGTGGTCCTTTATTATTTCCTTCACGGCGTCTATGGAGGGCTGGATCTTCATGTTGGAGCAGAAGTTCCCCACGGTGATAAGGCAGCCTTCAAGTTCCCTTATGCTCTTTTTGACGTTCTCGGCTATGAAGGTGACTATATCGTCAGGGATGTCGTACTTGTGCTGGTCCCGCTTCTGGCGCAGGATGGCCACGCGGGTCTCGAAATCGGGGATCTTGATGTCCGCCACCACGCCGGAAAGGAAGCGGGATATAAGGCGCTGCCCGAGCGCCAACTCGCGGGGAGGGCGGTCCGAGGTCACTACTATCTGCTTTTTGGACTCGAAAAGGGAATTGAAAGTGTAGAAGAACTCTTCCTCGCTGCGCTCTTTATCCACCAGGAACTGGATATCGTCCAGCAGCAGGCAGTCGAGCTTGCGGTATTTGCTGCGGAAGGCTTCCGTGCCCTGGTGGCGCACCGCGTCGATATATTCGTTCACGAAGTTCTCGCTGGCGGTGTAGAGGATCTTGGCCTGGGAGTTGTTCTTGAAAATGCCGTGCGCGATGGCGTGCAGCAGGTGCGTCTTGCCCAGGCCGGGCGCGCTGTAGATGAAGAAAGGGTTGGTCTGGCCCGGGGTTTTCGCCACGCCTTCCGCCGACGCGAAGGCGAAGCGGTTCGACGTGCCCATGATGAAGGATTCGAAGGTGTAGTTCGGGTTGAAGGAAAAATAATTCGCGGGAAGAGCGGCCGGCGCGGAGGGTTCGGGCTTATAGGCCGGCACGGTCTCCTGTTCCGTCGGGGCCATCGACATGGAATAACTTATTTTAAGGTCCCTTCCGGACAGCGCGGACAGCAGGGCCGCTATTTTTTCCTCGTAGCGGCTCTTTACCGTATTATAAATTATGGAATTAGGAACTTCCAACTTAAAGGTGTCTCCCTCAATGAAAAGAGGTTTTATCGGGCGTATCCAAAGGTCGATCGCCTGCACGCCTATTTCAGCGCCCAGGTTTTCCATCACCTTTTGCCAGATTTCCTTGATATCGGTTAAGTTATCCACAAGTTATCCACAACTGTTAATAAAATCTTTCAATACTTGAATAGCGCTTGTTTTATAACGATTATTTATGTTGGTAACTTTTTTGCTCTCGGCCCGAAACGCTGTTTTGGTGGCTAAAAACGTTACAAAATAGTGAACAAAACCGCCTTACCGCGCTATTTCTATTAGGATATCTATATATTATATATTTGGCGGGCCCAAGTCAAATGAAAAAAAGCGCATAAAGCGCTTTTTTTCGTTAAGCCCGCTGCGGCCCTATTTAGCCGTGAATTCCCACTTTAACCTTGCGGAAACGCGCCGGGCTGGAGCCGTGGCACATGGCCGCGGTCTGGCCGGGCTGGCCTTTGCCGCAGTTGGCCACGCCCCACAGGCGCCACTGGCTGTGGTCCGCTATCGCGTCGCAGGAGCCCCAGAATTCGGGCGTAATGCCCTGGTAGGTGGGGTTCTTGACCATTCCGGCCTTCTTGCCGTTCTTCACCAGCCAGCCTATCTCGCAGCCGAACTGGAAGTTCAGGCGCTTCTGGTCTATGCTCCACGAAACGTTGTTCTCCATCATGACGCCGTCTTTTATCTCCCCCACCAGCTGTTCCATGGGGGTGGAACCCGGCATCAGGCTCAGGTTGCAGATGCGGGTTATCGGGATGTTAGAATAGCCGTCCGCGCGGCAGGAGCCCCAGGAGCGCTCTTTGCCGATGCGGCCGCAGAACTCGCGGTTGGTCATGTAGCCCGACAGCACGCCGTCCTTAACGATGTGCCAGCGCTGGGCTTCCACCGCGTCGTCGTCGTAGCCGGCCGTGGCCAGCCCGCCCGGCACGGTGGCGTCGGCCACCAGGTTGACGATCGGCGAGCCGTAGCGGAACTTCCCGAGCTTCTCGGTGGTGGCGAAGCTGGATCCGGCGTAGGATTCCTCGTAGCCCAGCACGCGGTCGAGCTCGGACGCGTGCCCGACGGATTCGTGGATCTGCAGCGCCAGCTGGTTGCCGGAAATTATCAGGTCCTTCACGCCGGACGGGCAGGCCGGCGCCTTCAGCAGCGCCGCGGCCTCGTCGCGCACGCGCTCGGCGTGGGCGGGCAGGTCCATGGCCTCTATGATCTCCCAGCCGCCGCCCAGCGTCTGGCCCCCGTGCGAGCACGGGTAGCCGCGCAGCTGCGACTCGCCGTTCTCCACGGCGGTGGCGGTCATGCCGGCGCCCGACGAGAGCAGCACCTGTTCTATGCGCGAGCCCTCGGTGGTCATATGCCACTGGTGTTCGCGGATGAAGCGCATGCTGGTGGCGGCCACGCGTATCTTTTTGTTTTTCCGAAGCACGGCGTCGAGGCGGAACATGAGGTCCAGTTTTGTCTGCACCGGCACGGCGAAAGGGTCTTTAAGGAACGGGGTCTGCCAGAAGTCCGTGTGGGCCGGCTCGTGCGCCAGGCGCACTTTGCCGCGCATCAGCAGGCCGCTGGCCTTGGCGATGGCGATAGCTTTCAGGGTGGTGTCGGCCACCGCGCGCTCGGTCATGTCCCGGCCCGAGGCGAAGCCCCAGGCGCCCTTGTAGAGCACGCGGACGCCGTAGCCCAGCGTGGTGGTGTCGTTCAGCCCGGAGATCTCGCCGTTCTTGACGGCCAGGTACTGGCTGCGGTCCTCGACTACGCGGATGTCCCCGAAATCGACGCGGTGCTTGTTCGCTACTTCTATGGCTTTGGCGGCGAGTTTGAACATAATTATCTCCTAAGAACTAAAATTAAGAACCGCGAGATGCACAGTCGGGTCGGGCGGGGATCTGCCCTGCCCACCCGGACTGCAGGGAACCCTTGCGTCGGTTCCCCCCGCCTAACTTTGATGGCGGGGCCCCCTTCCGCAACGGGTGTTCAGGGTAGATCTCCGCCCGGCCCTCCGTTAATGTCGCGCTGACCGCTCTTTCCTGTTAAAGGGTGCTTCTTCTCTATTTTTTAGAACTTGGTCGACGAGGAAAAGTTGAAGCCGGCCAGGCGCATGGCGGGGCAGCGCATGCGGCCCCACTCGGCCACCAGGCCGGTCTCGGCGGAAACCGCCTCTATATTGCCGAAGGCTTCCACCATGTTCTGGGTGAAGCGCATGTTCATTATCGGGTAGGCGATCTTCCCGTTCTCCACCATGAAGGTGCCGTTCCTGGTCATGCCGGTCATTTCCACGTTCCGGGCTTTGAGGAGGTTGGTGTAATGGAACTGGGTGACGAGGATGCCGCGCTCCGTGCCCTTTATAAGGTCCGCCAGTGTGCCCTGGCCGGGTTTTACCGCCACATTGAGGGGGATGGGGCCCATGCCGTTGGGCTGGGGCAGCGCGTGGCCGGTGGAGGCCGTCCGCGCCTTTTTCGCCGTTTTGCGGTCGTGGACCACGGCTTTCAGCACGCCGTTCTCCACCAGGGCCACCTTGGTGCGCGGCTGGCCTTCGAAGTCGAAGGGCAGGCCGGGCGCGCCGCCGTCCAGCGAGTTGTCCTCCATCGACAGGAGCGGGCTCAGCACCTTTTTGCCGAGCTTGCCGGCCGTGAAGGAGCGGCCTTCGTTATAAAGCTGCCCGCCGAAACCGTAGACCGCCAGGTAAGAGAGCAGGCCGACCGCGGCGTTGGGCTCCAGGATAACGGTGTATTTGCCGGGCTTTATTTCCCGCGGGGCGCGGCTGGCCGCGGCTTTGGCGCGGGCGGTCTCGTTCAGGCGCTTGAAATCTATCTCGCTCACGCGGTGGGAGGGCTGCTCCGCCCAGCCGGAGCCGTCCCGGTCGCGCACCGTGACGCTGTGCATGGCGTAGGTTTCCAGGTGCTCGGCGTAAAGGCCCAGGTTGCTGGCGATCGTGTAGCCTTCTACTCCGTTCTCTACGGTGCCGCAGGCCACCTGCCCGGCTTTCGCGCAGGCTTTAGCGAGCTCCGCGGCCCTGCAGGCGCGGAACGAAGGCGACAGTTCCGCCGTCTCCCGGTCGTAAAGAGCTTGGCCTGCGGCCAGCGGGCGCGGCTTGGCCAGCGGCAGCAGCGCCGGGTCCTTCTTCTGGCGCCGGAGGATCTCCAGGCCGGAAGCCACGGCGCGCTTCAGCGAGCCGTCGTCGGCCTGGTTGAAGCTGAACTGGGCCGAGCGGCCGGCGTCCAGCAGGCGCACCGAGAAAGACAGCGAGGACGAGGCCACGTTCTGGGAGATCACGTTGTCGGCGAAACGCGTCAGCGCGCCCTCGCGCTTTTCCGCCAGCACTTCGCACTGCGCCCTGCCGGCCAGTTTAAAAACTTTTTCGCAGACTTTCTTTATGTCGGTCATGAGGTCTCCTGTTAAAACGCCGCCGCTCCCCTGGGGAACGGCGGAACGCGGGTTACTCCTGAATAATAGTTCAGGGCTTTGTTTCTTCCGGGGCCTGCGTTTCCTGGGCGCCTCTGGTCCGCCTGTGGTGTTTCTTCGCTTCCACGGAGGTCTGGCCAGGCTCTGGGAGCGGGGCCGCTTCGCGGAAAAGGGAGGGCAGGGCCTCGCGGCTTTCCATCCATTTGCGCAGGGCTTCCTCGCCGGTAACGGCGTAGGATTCCGGCGTGTTGAAAACGGCGAGTTTGTTCTTCTTGGCGCGCTCGGTAAGGGATTCGGCGCTCTTGCCGTGGGAAAACCCCGGCGCTTCCAGGATCTTCATGTTCTGCTGGGTGAGGCCCAGCAGGTAGAAGGAGCCGTCGGAGTTCGCGCCTACGGCCACGGTCTTGTCGCTGACCGAGTCGAAGGCCTGGTACAGCCAGTCCTTCTTAAGGTCGGGCGAAAGGTGGTTGAGGAGGATGGCTTTCCTGGCGCCGGTGAAAAAGGCCAGGCGGAAGGCGTCCTGCACGCGGTCTTCGTGCGGGCGGTTCTTCACTTCCAGGAAACCGGGATCTTCCTGGTCCAGCCAGGTGAGGTCGGGGTGGTGGATGGTCTTCTCGTAGGAAAGGATCAGGATGGCGTCGGGAAAGGCCTTCACCATCTTGTAGGTGTTGGAGAGCAGGTCGCTGTTCACGTGCACGGCCCGCTCCGGGCCGAAAGCGGTCTTGAGCTCGGCGCTGATCTTCTCGGGCTCGGGCGAATCCACAAGGAGTATTATGCAGTTGTCTCTTTTTTTTGCCATAAATAAAGGGCTTTGTGCTGAATTGTTAAAGTATATTATACTAATTACGGAGAGCGGCCCGGCGGATATTTATAAATGAAGGAAGAAAAAAAACCGGTCATAATTTACGGGGGCAGTTTCGACCCCCCCCATAAGGGGCACCTGGCCCTGGCGGCGGCGGCGCTGCGCCAGTTCGAGCCTTCGGCGCTCTATTTCGTGCCCGGGTTCCGCACGCCTTTCAAGGACTTCAGGCCGGTGCCTTTCGCCGGCCGCAAGGCCATGCTGAAGGCCGCCCTGGCCGCCGCGGGGCTGGCCGGCCGGCCGGAAGTAAAAATAAGTTCTTTCGAGGCCCGCCTCGGCCGCGTGGTCTACACTTACGAAACGCTGGCATATTTCAGGCGCCTGCACCCCGGCGCGCCGCTGTACTTCCTGCTGGGCTCCGACTGCCTGGCCGGCTTTAAAAAATGGCGGCGCTGGCGCAGCGTCCTTAAATGCGCGAACCTGCTGGCGGGGCTCAGGCCCGGGCATACCCCGGGGCGCGGCGTGCCGTTCACGGCGCTGGCCGGGCGGTTCCCGCGCGTGGCCTCCAGCGACCTGCGGGCGGAGCTTTTTCTCGGCGGGAAGCCGGCCGGCCTGCACGCCCCCGTGCTCCGGCTCATCGAGGAGCGCGGCCTTTACCTGGGGCGAGAACGGGAGCGGCTTAAAAAGATGATCATGCCGGAGAGGTACGCGCATTCGCTGGGGTCAGCGCGCCTGGCCGTAGCTCTCGCTCCGGCGCTCGGCGTGCCGGCGCAGCAGGCGGCGCTCGCCGCGCTGCTGCACGACTGCGCCAGGGACATGGCCGTCCCCGCGCTGGTCAGGTATTCGCTCAAGAACGCTCCGCGCACCCCGCGGCTACGCGCGCTTATAAAGGAAGCGCCGGTGCTGCTGCACGCCTGGGCCGGGGCGGAGCGCGCCAGGGTCGAGTTCGGCATAGACGATCCGGAGATCCTGGAGGCTATCCGGCTGCACGCCACCGGGGCGCCCGGCATGGGCCCGCTGGCCAGGCTTATTTACGTCTGCGACCTGGCCGCTCCCGGCCGGGCTTTCGCCGAGGCCGCGCTCGTGCGCAAGCTGGCTTGCCGGGATTTCAACGCGGCTTTCCTGGCGGCCAATTATGTTAAACTTGTTTATGCATTTTCGGGAGGAGGGTGGGTGCACCCGCTGAGTATCTCTCTATGGAACAGTCTTCAGGAAAAAAAGAAAGGCTGATGCTTGCCGCGGGGCTCTGCGCCGCGCTGGCGCTGGCCGCCGCCCAGTATTTCCACCCGGTCTCCCGCGCGCTGATGGCCGGCCGGGACGTGCGCGTGGCGGTGCTGGGCGATAGGTCCTCGGTGCTGCTGGTCTACCACCCTTCTTCCGAGACCGTCAACGCTTTCACACTGAGCCATCCCAGGGCCAAGGCGGGAATTTCCGGCTGGCAGCGCGCCGGGGATCTTTCCGCTCTGGCCGGGGCGCGCGAGAGCGCGGCCCCGGAAGAGATGTTCTATGTCTCGGTCTCTTCCTCGCCCGGCCTGGAGGCGCTGTGGGGCGCGCTCAACAACTGGCGCGCCGAACCGCGGCGGTTCTTTGCGGGGGCGGCCTGGATGGCGGGCCTCGCGCGTTCGGGCGCCACCAACCTCCGCCCTTTCGACCTGTTCTCCCTTTTCAAGGAGTTCTCCGGCCTGAGCTCTTCCAACTTCATCATGACCGAACTTTCGCGTCAGCCGCAGGAAGCGGAGCAGCCTGAGGAAGAAGCCGCCCCCGCCACCCGGGTGGAGGTTTTCAACGCCTCCGGCAGGAAGGGCCTGGCGGCGCAGGTCTCCAAACACCTGCGCGGGCTGGGCTTCGACGTGATAACGGAAGATTCCAGGGGCAGGCAGAAGCATACCACCATCCTCGGTTTTTCCAAAGAGGCGGCCGCCGCGCTCAAACTGCGCTCGGCGCTCGGCCTGGAAGAACTGGAGATCCACGTGCGGCCTTCAAAGAAGAGCGTAGCCGGGGCCGCGGTGATCCTTGGCGAAGATTTTAAATTCACGCAGTTAGCCGAATAGCGGACAGGGGAGGTTCCTATGGACATGGTTACCATTCTTAAGACCGCCGTACAGCGCGGTTCCAGCGACATTCATATCTGCGTCAACAAGCCGCCGATGATGCGCCTGAACGGCGAGGTCATCCCGGTGGCCGAGGGGCTGGCCCCGCTGACCGCCGAGCAGTCGAAGGCGCTGGTCTATTCCGCGCTTTACGACGAGCAGAAGGCCAAGTTCGAGAAGGAATGGGAGCTTGACTGTTCCTTTGCCATTACCGGAGTGTCCCGCTTCCGCCTGAACGTGCTGGTGGCCAGGAACGGCATCGAGGCCGTGATGCGCGTTATCCCCTCCATCATCCCCACGCCGGAAGAGCTCGGGCTGGCGCCCTCCATCGTTAATTTCGCCAACCTGCCCAAGGGGCTCGTGCTGGTCACCGGCCCGACGGGTTCCGGCAAGTCCACCACGCTGGCCGCCCTGATCAACCAGATCAACATCAAGGCCAAGAAGCATATCCTCACGGTGGAGGACCCGATCGAGTTCACCTACGAGGCGCAGGCCTGCGTGGTGCGCCAGCGCGAGATCGGCCAGCATACCCGCTCTTTCAGCAACGCGCTGCGCGGCGCGCTGCGCGAGGACCCTAACGTGATCCTGGTGGGCGAAATGCGCGACCTTGAGACCATCCAGCTCACGATCACCGCCGCCGAAACGGGGCACCTCACCTTCGCCACGCTGCACACCCAGGACGCGCCTTCCACGGTGGACCGCATCATCGACGTGTTCCCCCCGCACCAGCAGACCCAGGTGCGCGTGCAGCTGGCGGCCTCGCTGCAGGGCGTGGTCTCCCAGATCCTGCTGCCCCGCAAGGACGGCAAGGGCCGGGTGGCCGCGCGCGAGATCATGGTGATGACGCCGGCCATCCAGAACCTGATCCGCGAAGGCAAGACGCACATGATCTACAGCGCCATCGAGACCGGGGCCAAGTTCGGCATGATGCCGATGGACCGCGCGCTGGCCATGCTGGTCAAGCAGAACCTGGTTACCTTCGAAACGGCCGTCGCCAAAGCGCACGATATCGAGGGTTTTAAAAAACTTTGCGGCCCCGGCGAGGCGTCCGGGTTCTGATCCAGGGAGGGGAGGCTTACCTATGTCTGATAACGCGAAACTCAAGGGGATAGCTCTTTTCCGCAACCTGCCGGACAAGATGCTGGCCGAATTCTCGGCCTATTTCAAACAGAACTCTTACCAGGCTGACCGCGTGATCTTCAAGGAGAAGAGCTCCGGCGACACGCTGTACATCATCGTCGAGGGCGAGGTGGTCATAGAGAAGGCCCTGGACGCCGAAGGCCGCGAGTTCAAGACCCTGGCTATCCTCTCGGGCGGGGATTTCTTCGGCGAGATGGCGCTGCTCGAGGGCGCGGCGCGCTTCGCGCAGGCCCGCGCTTCCAAAGCCAGCGCGCTTTACGAGGTCGGCAGGCAGCAGTTCTTCTCCTTCATCAAGGAGCATCCCGAGACGGGCATGGGCATCCTGAGCGAGATCATGCGCACCATGTCGCGCCGCCTGCAGCACACCTCCAGCGAGCTCACCATGCTTTTCGACCTGAGCCGCCTGCTGCTGCGCCAGCACAAGTCGCCGGGCGAATTTCTGGCCGTGGTCATGGCGGAGATGCTTCCTTACCTGGACGGCGCGTGGAACGTAAAAGCCTACTCCTACAATATGTTCAACGAAGAATTCGAGGAGGTTTATTCGCGCGAAAGCTTCCCGGCGGAGGCCCGGCCCCTGCCGGCGCGCCCGGAGAGCGGCTGGCTGGACGACCACGCGTACATGATGGCCTGCTCCGAAGGCGCGAGGCCGCTGGGCTGCGCGGTCTTCTCGCGCGCGGAGAAACTCTCGCACGTGGAGAAAAACAACCTCGCCACCATATTTAATACAATATCCTCCATACTGGGCTCCGCGCTGGTCAACATAGAACACCAGGCTGAAGCCGCCATGCTGGAAAAACTGAGGAAGAGCAAAAACACAATATGACAATGTCCAAGAACGACTTTAAAAAAATAGCGGTGATCGCGGCCCTCGCCGGAGATTCCAAGAAAGCCAGCCCCGTGCGCGTGTACGACCTGGGTGGCAAATCCACCATAGCGGACTACGCGGTGCTGATGGAAGTGGAATCCGCCCCCCAGCTGGACGCCGTGGAAGAGGAAGTTTCCATCCGCCTCAAGCACCTCGGCGTGTACTGCCTGCACAAGGAAGGCCAGCAGTCCAAGAACTGGAAGGTCCTGGATTACGGCGGCGTGCTGGTGCACGTTTACGAGAAGAAAGCCGAAGAATTTTACGCCATCGCCAAGCATTACGCGGACAACAAGCCGGTAGAGTGGGAAGAGAAGCCCGCGGCCGCGCCCGCCGTTGCCGCCAGGAAGCCCGCGGAAGTCCCGGCGGAAAAACCGGCCGCCAAAAAGCCCGAGGTCAAAAAGCCCCTGGTTAAGAAACCCGCCGCCAAGAAGCCCGCGGCGAAGAAACCGGCGAAAAAAGCTCCCGTTAAGAAAGCGGCTGGGAAGAAGACGGTTAAAAAAGCCGCCGCTAAAAAAGCGGCGGTTAAGAAACCCGCCAAAAAGACCGCGGTGAAAAAGGGCGCCTCTAAAAAGGCCGCGCTCAAGAAGAGCGCCGCCAAAAAAGCCGCCAAGGTAAAAAAGGCGAAACCCGCGGCTAAAAAGGTTTCCAAGAAGAAAAAATGAAGCTCTCCCAACTAGAAGCCGACCTTAAGAGCCGCGCTAAAGCGGCCTTTTCCCTGGACGAAGCGGCCATGGCCGGGTTCACCCTGGCCGCCCCCCCGCCGCACATCAAGAACGCCGACATCTCCATCGCCTGGCCTATTGCCGGCGCCAAGCTGCTGCGCAAACCCCCGCTGAGGATAGCGGAGGAGTTCGCCGCCGCGCTGGCCCCAGCCTACGAAGCCCAGGCCGTCGCTCCCGGCTTCGTGAACCTTAAGCTGAAAGACGCCCAGTTGCTGGAGTCGGCGGCGGAGCTCGGCGCCCCCGGCCATTACGAGCGGCCCGACTTCAAAGGGCAGAAGATAAATCTTGAATTCGTTTCGGCTAACCCTACCGGGCCCATG
This sequence comes from bacterium, assembly GCA_021811185.1. Classification (GTDB taxonomy): domain Bacteria; phylum Elusimicrobiota; class Elusimicrobia; order Elusimicrobiales; family UBA9959; genus UBA9959. The sequence continues at coordinate 53,439 of JAJZPL010000008.1, read as the reverse complement.
CACCTGGCCAGCGGCCGCGGCGCCACGCTGGGCGACAGCCTCGCCAGGATCATGCGCCTGCTCGGCGCGGAGCTCGCCACCGAATTTTACGTCAACAACGTAGGCCGGCAGGTGGAACTGCTGGGCCAGTCCCTGAAAGCGCGCCTGGAAGGCAAAGAGCCCCCCGAAGGCGGCTACCAGGGCGACTACCTGAAGGTCCTCGCCGCGGCCCTGCCCAAGGAAGCGGCCGGCTGGACCGATAAGCAATTTTCGGAGCACGCCGTGGCCGAGATGCTGAAGCTCCACAAAGCCGACATGAAGGCCTTCGGCGTGGAGTTCGACCGCTGGTTCCTGGAATCCGAGCTGCACGACCTGGGCGGTCCGGCCAAGGCGCTGGCCACCCTTAAAGAGCGCGGCATGACGTACGAGAAAGAGGGCGCGGTGTGGTTCGGCGCCTCCTCCGAGCTCGAGGCCGACGACAAGGACCGCGTGCTGGTGAAGGCCGACGGGCGCAATACCTATTTCCTGAACGACATCGCGTACCACCTTAACAAGTTCTCCCGCGGCTTCACGCGGCTGATTGATATCTGGGGCGCCGACCACCACGGCTACGTGCCGCGGATGGAAGCCGCCGTCAAAGCCCTCGGCGGCAGCGGCTCTTTCAAGGTGATCATCCACCAGCAGGTGGCGCTGAAGCGCGGCGAAGAGCTGGTGAAGATGTCCAAGCGCGCCGGGGATTTCATTTCCCTCAAAGAGCTGGTGGACGAGGTGGGTACGGACGCCTGCCGGTTCTTCTTCGCCTCGCGCGGGCCCAACACGCACCTGAATTTCGACGTGGACCTGGCCAAAAAGAAGTCCAACGAGAACCCGGTGTTCTACGTGCAGTACGTGCACGCCCGCATCTGCTCCATCTTCTCCAACGCCGCGGAGAAAGGCATAGATCCCGCGCTGGGCTTCGAGGCTTCCAAGGCCGTGATCAGCCCCGAGGAGCGCGCGCTGCTGATGAAGCTGCTGTGGCTGGAGAAGGCGCTGTTCGATTGCACGCGCGACTACTCTCCGCACCCTCTTACGACCTACCTGACCGAGCTGGCTGCGTTGTTCCATTCCTTCTACGACAAGCACAAAGTGCTGGACCCGGAACACAAGGAAACTTCCGCTTACCGGCTATTCCTTCTTAATGAAGTGAAGGGCGTGATCGCGCTCGGCCTGGGCCTGCTGGGGGTTTCCGCCCCCGAGCGAATGTAGTTCCCCTTGTCATAAAAAACAGAACCGCCCCTGAAGGGGCGGTTTTATTTCGACGGTCCAAAACCGGCTCATTTACCGCGGCCGGCCAGTTTGGCCAGCACGGCCACGGCATAGGTCCTTACGTGCGCGTCCGGGTCCTTCAGCAGGGCCGTCAGCGGGCCTGCCGCCCTGGGGTCGTTTATTTTTCCGAGGGCCTCGGCCGCGGCTATGCGGACCAGCGTGTTCGCGTCCCTCAGCCCGGTAATGAGGCATTCCACCGCGCCCGGGTCCTGGATAGCGCCCAGGGCTTCCGCCGCGGCGTACCTAACCGTCAAATTCCTGTCCTTCATGGCCTCGCAGAGCGGCTCCACGGCCGTGACGCCGCCTACCACGGCCAGGGCCCCGGCGGCGAGATAGCGGATATCCCCGCTCTCGTCCTTCAGCGCCAGGATCAGGGCCTCGGCCGAGCCCGAGCCCAGCCGCATCAGCGCTGCGATAGCGGCTTTCCTGACCGGGGAACTTGCGTCTTTAAGGGCGCCTACGAGGGGTTCGCTGCACCTGGCGTCCTTCAGCAGCCCCAGCGTTTCTATCGAGGAGATCCGGACGTGTTCGTTCTCGTCGCCCAGGGCGGAGATCAGGGGTTCCACCGCGGCAGGGGGCCGCGTGTTGCGCAGCGCGATGGCCGCCAGGTTCCGCACTTCGGGGCTGGAATCTTTCAGCGCGGCTATCATCGGACCCGTTACCGAGGGGTCGTTCCGCGTGCCCAGGGCCAGGGCGGCGCATTTCCTGACCTGGTCGCTGGGGTCGCCGAGCGACTGGACCAGGGCCTTCAGGGCCGCCGGTTCCTTGAAGTGCGCCAGCGCCATTACCGCGTGGGCCCGCACGCCGTGGTCCGGGTCTTCCAGCGCGGCGGCCAAAGGTTTGAGCGCCCTGGGCTGGTGGATCTCGCCCAAAGCCTGCACCGCCCTCTTCCTGGCTTCAGGATTCCGGTCCTTCAGCAGGGAAAGCCACCAGTCTATGCCGGTCTTTTCATTTCCTTTCATATGGTTCGCGCGCGGGAGCGGCCGCCGGGAATATCGGTTTTACCCCTTCCATCCCTAGCCTAACAAATTTGCAATGCAATTAAAAGCGCGCGGAACCCGCCGCTTTTTTTGTTTTTAAGGGCATAAATGATATATTTTCAGCATCGTCCCTGTAGCTTTTTCCGCGGCGCAACTGCCAATGACAAAAAATCTCTATATTTTTTCCTACGGTCTTAAGTTTTCGCATATCACACGTGAGACTTTGGAGGTCTTCGGGAAATGCGGGATCGTTTACACCCCTGTGTTCGACGCAGTGACCGCGGCGCGCTTTACCGCTAAGTTCCCCAATCTCGGTCGGAAGCTCAGGCTTATAAAGCTCGATAGCAGGAAAGGCGCGGAAAAGACGGTCCTGGACGGTTTTAACGGCCGTGCCGCGGTGGGCTTCCTCACTTTCGGCAACCCGGCCTTCCTTAACGGCAACTTGCGCGCTCTGGCTAAAGCCGCCGAGCGGAAAAAGATAACCGTAACTTTCCTGGAGGCCGTCTCTTCCGTCGACGCGCTGATAAACCTCTTCAAGTTGAACCTCGAGAACGAGCTCCGGCTTATCGACGCCTCCCGGATAAACAGGGCTACGGTCCTGACCCCCGGCGCCAACACCATGTTCTTTTCCCTGAACCGGCTTAACGCCCCGGAAGAGGCCGTCCGGAAGAAGCTTTTCCTCTCAAAGGTGTCCCATGCCTACGCCCCGGGGGCGGCGGTCCATCTGGCCGCCTGCTGCACCGGGGACGGCGGCGGCAGCTCGCTGCTGACCGGGAAAGCCGGCGGGCTGAAAGCCCTGCTCGCCGGAGCCGGGGCCAGCCACACCCTGTTCATCCCGGCCAATTCCCGGCTAAGGGCCGCGCGGAAAACAGCTCCAGGCCGTCACCGCTAGGTTTCGCTGCATTGCCCCGCGCTGCTTTTTAGTGCCGGATATTCAGGACTTATATATGATTGAAAGATCCACGGCGGCACAGAGGTTCGTACTGAAAGGCCTCGCCCTAGCGGCTGCGGCATGCGCGGCGCTCGTCCTTGCAGCGCTGCTGGCGGAAGGGCTCTTCCGCTGCGCCCTCTTCGCGCGCGCTCTCGCCGCCGGGAATTCCGGCGATTTCCAACTTTACGCGGCCGGGGAGTCCAGCATGCGCGGCATGCCCTTCGGCAAAGCGCCTCCTGACGTGGTCTCCGAGTTCTTTGGCGGCGAACTGGCTGGCCGGCCGGTGCGCGTTATAAATCTCGCCGAGGGCGGAAATTCTATATATCCACAGGCTATAAAAGTGGTTCGGACGCTTAAATACAGGAGAAAAGGCGCGCCCGCGGCGCTGCTCGTCTACGCCGGGCACAATGAGCAGATCGGCGCCGGCATGCGCTACCCGGCCCGCCTCCGCCTCTACGAAGCGCTGAAGGTGCGCGTGCTCAGCCATTCGCTGGCTTTAAGCGAACTGGCGCTGCGGACCGAGCGGTATTTTAATTTCCAGGGCGTAAGGAGTCAGGCGCATTACGAGTTTTACCTGAGGAGCATCATCCAGGCGGCTAAGGACGCGGGGGTTGTTCCGGTTCTTACCACCTTGGCCAGCAACCTGGCCGGCGCGGAGCCGGGCGGGGCCGAGACTTCCTCCGGGCTTGAGGCGGCCGTAGCCATGGAGCTTAAGGGCGATTACCCTGGAGCCGGCGCGCGGTATAGGTCCCTCCTGGCCGGGCTTACCCCGCAGAATTCCCTGAACCTGCGTCCCTATCTTGAGTACCGTCTCGGCCGCTGCCTGCAGGCCCAGGGCCGGTCCGCGCAGGCTGGCGGACATTTGCTGTATGCCCTGGAGACGGACCCGTTGCAGTTCCGGGCGAAGCCGTCGCAGAACGCCCTGCTGCGCGCGCTGGCCGCGGAGTATAAAATACCCCTGGTGGACGCGGAGGCGCTCTTCGCCGGGCATGCCCCGGGCGGTCTTCCGGGTTCGGACCTTTTCGTGGATATGATGCACCCCGACGCGCCGGGTTACCTGTTCCTTTCGCGCGCTTATGCCGAAAAACTCGGAGCTCTGTTCGGGGACAGGATCCGCAGGGATATCCGGGACCCGGACGTGTTCTTTACCCCGCCTTTTTCCATAGACCGCATGGGCATGTCGAGGACGGAGGCCTATACCCAGGCCGCCACCTTCCTGGTGCTGCTGGCCAAAGGGTCCGCGCCGATGCCGGACCGGTTCAAACTGGCGGAAAAAGATTTTAAGAAAGCGCTGGCAGATTCGGCGGAAAACAACCTGGCCCAGGTGGGCCTGCGGATAGTGGAAATTTATCGCGGGAACGGGAATATTATCCGCCCGGAAGTGGCGGCCTGGTTCGAGGGAAAGCGCCCCAGCTTCGAATACCTGCGGCAGCTGTCCCCGGAGGAAATGCGGGACGCCGACGCCTTCCTTAAGAAATGGGAGCGCGCCGGCCGGTAAAGGCTTTTTTACGCGACGCTCTTGGGCACCAGGCGTACCTTGTCCCTCTCCGGGCGCGGGGTATCGCGGTAGTAGGAATCCAGGAAAGCTTTTTTCTTCTCCATGAAATTCCCGTTCTTGATCGCTTCCCTCATGATCTTGGTCTGGTTTATCAGGAACCGCAGGTTGTGCACCGAGAGCAGCTGGTTCATCAGCAGCTCCCTGGTCTTGAAAAGATGGCAGAGATAGGCCCGCGAATAATTTTTGCAGACGTAGCAGTCGCAGTCCGGGTCTATCGGGGACTCGTCCCGCCTGTAGGGGGCGTTCTTGATGTAGAACCGGCCCCTCGAAGTGAGCACCTGGCCGTTGCGGGCGTTCTGCGTGGGCAGGATGCAGTCGAACATGTCGGCGCCGTTGCCCACGGCCTCCCAGATATCCTCGGGGCTGCCCAGCCCCATGAAGTACACCGGGCGGTCCTTGGGCAGGGTCTCCGTCACTAAAGCCCGCGTGTCGTGCATCTGGTTCTTGGATTCCCCTACCGAGAGCCCGCCCACCGCGAATCCGTCCGGGTTCACCGTCTCCGCCATGTGCACCGCGGATTCCCGGCGCAGGTCGGGGAAGGTGGCGCCCTGGATGATGCCGAACATCAGCGGCTTTTTCGCCTCGTCGATACCCGCGGTGGTGGCTCTGAAATGTTTCCCGGCGCGCTCGGCCCAGGCCTTGGTTTTTTTCAGCGCCTCGGCGGCCGCCTCGTGCGTGGCCGGGTTCTCCACGCAGACGTCCAGGAAGGTGCGGATGTCGGAGCCGATCCTGGCCTGGTGGTCTATCACGCTCTCCGGCGTGAACACGTGCATGCTGCCGTCCAGGTGGGATTTGAACCGGACGCCGTCGTCGGTGATCTTCCTCAGGTTGCTCATGCTGTACACCTGGTAGCCGCCGGAATCGGTGAGGATCGGGCCGTGGTGCCGCATGAACTTGTGCAGGCCGCCCAGTTCTTCCAGCGTGTCCAGGCCGGGCTGCATGTAAAGGTGGTAGGTGTTCGAGAGCAGGCATTCGGTCTCGATGGTCTTCAGGTCTTCCTGCGAAACGGCCTTCACGGTGCCGAGCGTGGCCACCGGCATGAACACGGGGGTCTGGACCGTCCCGTGCGCGGTCTTGAGGCTGCCGGTCCTGGCGCGGCCGTCGGTGCTGGTTACGTCGAAGTGTTTCATAGGTCCTTGGGCTGCGTCAGGCTTTTCCCGCTTCCGGTTTCTTCCTGCGGAACTTCTTCTCGAATTTAACGGCGGCTTCCACGCGCGACACCGTGGCCGTCCCGCCGGTCACGGAAAAATGCACTTCCCGGTCGCACAGGAAAAATTCCAGCTCGGCGCCTTCCTTCATCTGCGTGGCGTCGCGCATATTGCGGGGGTCGTGCCTGAGCGCGCCGCTTATCAGGCCGCGCAGGTCCCTGGCTTTCTCGGTATCCTTCAGCGCCCGCGGCGACAATACTACTTCCAGTTCGGGAAAGGCGTTGTCGGGCACCCAGCCCGCCAGCGGCGCGGCGGCGGAGTCGCTGAAGGCCAGGTACGGTTTTACGTCCAGGATTGGCGTGCCGTCGATCAGGTCTATGCCCGAGAGATAAAGCGTGTCGCCTTCCACCTTCTCCAGCTTCGCCAGCGACAGGCCTATCGGGTTCGGCCGGTGCGGCGAGCGCGAGGCGAACACGCCTATCTTGCCGCCTTTCAGGCGCGGAGGGTGGATCTTGGGGTGGAAGGTCTTGTTGGTGTTCAGGTGGAACCAGAAGAGGAGCCAGACATGGCTGAACTCTGCCAGGCCTGCCAGCGAATGCTCCGGGTTGTAGCGCTGGTGCACGCGCAGCCTGGCCGTGGAGGCGGGGACCAGGTGGGGCTGGCGGGGTGTGCCGAACTTTTCCCTAAAACAGGATTCCAGCACGCCTATCGCCTGGAGCTGCGGGAAACTTTCCCCCGGTTTTTCTTGTGATGAGGTCATCGTGTAGAAACGTTTTTACTTGCGGGCGGTTCTCAGCGCCGCCAGGAACAGGTAGTCGGAGAGGCGGTTCAGGTAGACGGCCGGAGCTTTGGCCTTAAGTTCCCAGGCGAGGATCTCGCATACCCTGGTTTTTGCCCTGGTCAGGTGGGCCAGGGCTTCGGTCTCGCCGGCTCCCGGCAGCACAAATCTCTTCGGAGGTTTTACTTCGGCCGAAACGGAGTTTATAAGTTCTTCGAGCGCGGCGGTTTCCTCTTTGAGGTCTCCTTTCGCGCCGGCGATAATGCCGGAAGCCTTTATCAGGCCGGCCTGCGCCGCGGTAAGCCCTGTTTTTAGCCCGCCGCTCTTTACCCCGGTCTTAAGCAGGCCCAGCAGCGCGGAAAGCTCGTCCAGGAGCGCGTTCAGCTTCACCCGGCGGTGCGTCTTGGGCACGCGCCGGCCGCCGAACAGGTCGGTAAAGCCCAGGTCTCCGGAACCCATGTTCTGTTTAAAATTCTCCGGCATATCAGCGGAATTCCGACACTTTCTTTATGACGAAAGAACTCAGCTCCGGCGGCAGTTCGCCCGCGTCCGCGGCCAGCCGCCTGCTTATGGCGGCGGCGGCGAAAAGGCCGTCTTCCACCAGCACCGGGGAACCTTTCTGCGTCCCGCCCGCGCCTTCGCCGTCGTCAATGCCCGCGTGCTTATAGCCGCCCGCTTTGGTCCAGGTCAGCGCGCGCGGTTTGTAGCCGCGGTCATAGCAGAGCTGGAACCCCCAGACCGTATTATCCGGTTCGAACCAGAAGATAAGGTCGAAGAATTCGTCAGAAAACCAGCGGCGGGCGGGTTCGCGGGGAACCTGGCGTACGTTCTTTTCTTCGCGCAGCATATAGAGATTCTACTATTTTCCGCGTTTCGCCGGACTTTTGCCGCCGGGGTTTTCGCATGAACGGCTCTTGAACCAGACTTGCTATAATTTAAGCGGATAAGGAGTTCTTATGAAAGACAAGATCGCCAAAGTTATAGAGAAGATAAAGCCCATGCTGGCGGCCGACGGCGGGTCCGTGGAGCTGGTGGGCGTGGACGAGAAGAGCGGCACGGTCACCGTGCGCCTTACCGGCGCCTGCGGGGCCTGCCCGTACTCCACCATGACGCTCAAGAACGTGGTGGAGCGCATGATAAAGCAGGAAGTCCCCGAAGTAAAAGAAGTTAAGGTCGGCTGAGGCCGGCGCTAACCGCGGAAGCCGGGGGCCGCTCTACGGCCCCCGCTCCTATGGCCCTGATCAACCTTCACAACCATTCCACTTTCTCCGACGGTACGCTTACGCCCGGGGCGCTCGCCCGCGAGGCCTCGCGCGCCGGCATAAAATATTTCTCGCTTACCGACCACGACATGACCGGCGGCTGGGCCGAGATGGAGCCGGCCCTTAAAGAGGCCGGCATCAGCTACTGCTACGGCGTGGAGCTGAGCACCAGCCTGTACGAGAACCTGCACGTCCTGGGCTACGGCATAAACCCGGCCGATCCCGTGCTGGTGGCGCGGCTGGCGGAATTCCGCGGCCGCCGCGTGGTCCGGGTGAAGAAGATCCTCGAGCTCCTTAAAGGGCTGGGCGTGGACATAGCTTTCGAGGACCTGCCGGTGATAGAGGGCCGGGCGGTAGGCCGGCCGCACGTGGCGGACGCTCTTAAAAGCCGCAAGATAGTCTCGGGCCGCAGCCAGGCTTTTAAACGGTACCTGGCTCCCGGCTCCCCCGCCTACGTGGGTCCCAGCGGTCCCACCGTGGAAGAGGCTATCCGCGCCATCAAGGACGCGGGCGGCAAGGCCGTGCTGGCTCATCCCGGAGTAGTTTCCAAAGTGCTGGACCTCCCGGCCTGGAAAGCTTTCGGCCTGGACGGCATCGAGGCTTTCTACCCGGCTCACACCGGAGTGGTAACGCGCGAGTTCGTGTCGCTGGCCGCCCGCTACGGGCTGTTCGTGACCGCCGGCATAGATTTCCACGGGCCCGGCTCGGAACGCGACAAGATGTACGGGTTCGAGTATTCGGACGAATATTTTTCGGAGATAAAGAAGACTTTTCTATGAGAATAATCGCGCACAGGGGCGCTTCTGCCTACGCCCCGGAAAATACTGTAAAAGCTTTCGAACTGGCCGTGAAGATGGGCGCCGAGGACTTTGAGTTCGACGTGCACCAGACGAAGGACGGCATTCTGGTGGTGCACCACGACTTCGACCTAAAGCGCACGGCGGGCAAGGGCGTGAAAATAGCGGACCATACTTACGCCGAGCTGAAGAAGATAAATGTGGCCGCGCATTTCGCCAAAGACCCTGCTTTCCAGTGCGTGCCGCGCCTGGAAGAGGTGCTCGACGTGATAGGCCACCCGTCCCGCTGGCTGAACTTCGAGGTGAAGAACGACGACAATATTTACTCCGGCATCGAGGAGAAGGTGCTGGCGTTCCTGCGCAGCAAGCCGGGGCTGTTCGAGAAGTCCGTGGTCTCCAGCTTCGACCACGGCACGCTGCGGCGTTTCCGCGAGCTGGCGCCGGAGCTGAAACTGGCCTACCTGGGGCACAACCTCAAGACCGTGCTGCTGCTGCCCGCCATTAAAAAAGCTAAAGAGGTCGGCGCCGTGAATTTCCACATGAACGTGCGCCTGGCCTTCAAGCTCAACGTGGCGAAACTCCACAAGGCCGGCTTCCGGGTCTGCGTCTACACCGTGAACACGAAGAAAGAAGCCCTGCGCATGCGGGACATCGGGGTGGACGGCATCTTCAGCAACCACCCGGACATACTGGGGAAGTGATATGGACACAGCTTTAAAGAACGAGATGGAGCGCCTGACGGCCCTGGGCCTGCACCGCCGCTGCGTGGAGGGCGCGCTGGAAGGCGTGGCCGCCCTGACGCTGGAGATCAACCGGCTGAAGAAGGCGAAGAACGCCGTGATCTGCGCGCACGTGTACCAGACCCCCGACATCATCCTCGGTATCGGCGACCTGGTGGGCGATTCCTACAAGCTGGCCGACGACTGCCGCAAAACGCAGGCGGACGCCATAATTTTCTGCGGCGTGCACTTCATGGCCGAGACGGCCAAGATCCTGAACCCGTCCAAAAAAGTTTACGTGCCCTCCAGGAACGCCGGCTGCTCGCTTAGCGAGGCCATCACCGCGGCCGACGTGCGCAAGCTTAAGGCGGCGCACCCCGGCCTGCCGGTGGTGACCTACATAAACACCTCGGCCGAAGTTAAGGCCGAGTCGGACTGCATCGTTACCAGCGCCAACGCCGAAAAGATACTTAAGCGCATGTACGAAAAGCACCCGGCGGTCATCTTCATCCCCGACCGCTACATGGGGGCCAACCTCGCCAAGGCGCTGGGCAAGACCCCCGGCAAGGACATCATTCTCTGGCACGGCGCCTGCGTGGTGCACGAGAAGTTCGACGCCTCCCTTATAGCCGCTTACCGGCGCAAATACCCGGGCCTGGCGGCGCTGGCGCACGCGGAATGCCCGTCCGAGCTTATCTCGGCGGTGGATTTTATGGGCGGCACCGGCGACATGCTGCGCTACGTGGAGAATACCAACGCTTCCGCCTACCTGTTGGTAACGGAATGCGGCTTCGGCGAACTGGCCAGGCTGAAGTTCCCGGGAAAAAATTTCATCGCCATGTGCCGGCTCTGCCCGTACATGAAGTCCATAACCCTTAACAGCGTGCTGGCCCTGCTGAAGGACCCGGCCCCGGAAGAAGTGACGGTTCCGGCGGATATAGCCGCCAGGGCGAAGGTGGCTATAGATAAGATGTTCGAACTGGCCGCCTGAACTCGGCGGCAAAGAAAAGACCCCGCTGCTTGCGGGGTCTTTTTATTTCCGGCTACGCTTTTTTCGCCAGGCAGATCAGGCGGTTGCGCTCCGGCGAGAGCGGGCGGCCGTCGAAACTCCCCCAGAACTTTAGCGGCCTGAAGCCCGCTTGCTTCAGCGCGGCCGAGAGGCGTCGCCGGTCGTAGAGCCTGGTGAAGAAAGTCTTTTTGCCGGTCAGACCGGTCTTCTTGGAGACGGTGGTCCAGGTGCAGTGGGTCCCGTCCTTGTCCAGCTCGATCGCTTCCAGCAGGTAATGGCCGCCCATATCGTGCCAGGGGCCCGGGTTGAAGTGCGCGCGCACGTACTCGCCGCTGACCACGTCGATCAGGAACAGCCCGCCGGGCTTAAGCGCCCTGGCCGCGCCTTTCAGGGTTTTGATGTCGTCGGAGAATTTCAGGAAATAGCCGAAGCTGGTGAAAAGGTTCACCGCGGCGTCGAACTCGCCTTTGAACTTAAGCCGGCGCATGTCCCCGCGCAGCAGCCGAAGCGGCACTTTCTTTTTCTTCGCGCGGGCGGCCGCTTCCCGCAGGTACTCTCCGGAAAAATCGTAGCCGGTCACGGCCAGGCCATTCCCGGCGAACTCCACGGCGTGGCGGCCCGGGCCGCAGCAGAGGTCCAGCAGGGCGGACCCCTTTTTCAATTTAAGCTGCTTAAGGATGAACGCGGTTTCGGCAGGCGCCATGGTCACGGCGGCTTTGGAAGCGGGGTTGTAAAATGAATTCCTGAAGAAAGACTTGTGCCAGTCGCGGGGCGCTTTCACGCTTTTACCATGTCCTTGTAAACGCCCGGCTCGGAGCCCTCTATGACGGTGGCCCCTACGGTCTTTTTGAAGAACTCCGCCGGGCCGGCCCAGCCTATGGCCGCGTAGCCGTAGCCCGCCTCGCGCATGGCTTCCAGCGTTCTGACGAGCAGGGCTTTACCGACCCCGGAAGCGCGGGCGGTCTCGTCCACGCCTATAGGTCCGAAGAAGCCTTTAGCGGTGGCGTCGTAGCAGGCGAAACCTATTATGATGCTATTCTTTACCGCCAGGAAGCAGGTGGCCGGCTGCGCGGAAAGCGCCACCTCGCATTCGGAGGCCCAGGCTTTTGAGAACGTGTTCTGCGCCCACTCCGAGACGACCCTTTTTTCCGGGCCTATCGCGCGTTTGATCTCCACGCCCCCGGCCTTCAGCTTCTCTATGATGGGGCCGGAGGGCGGCAGGGCGTAAAGCTTAACCAGCAGGTCGGCCATTATTCTCCCGCCGGCTGGTCAGCCTGCCCTTGGGCGGGCTGGTCTTCCTCGCCTATGGGCTTGGAGGTTTTTAATTTGGCGCTGGGCTTGGGAGCGGCTTTGTCCGCTTTCCCGGCGGCTTTCCTGGCCGCTTTCTTTTTTTTGGGCGCTTTCACTATCGGGTTGGCCCGCTTGTCGAACTTGTACGTGGGCACGCTTTCCCCCGACGAGAACTTGTACTCGGAGACCGGCTTGACGGGTTTTTTCTTTTTGGCCGGCTTTTTTTTAGCCGGGGCCTTTTTGGCCGGTTTCTTCGCGGCGGGCTTGGCCGCGGGTTTGGCGGGCGCGGCGGTCTCTTCTTTGGGCGCGGCGCTCTCTTCGTCCTGCGCGAAGGAGGGCAGGGCCAGCGCGCCGAGCAGCAGCAGGGGCAGCAGCAGGTTCAGAGTTTTTTTCATGTGAATATTATCCCTTTCTTTTCGTTCTTGGGAGTCAGTTCGGCGGCCTTCACCGAGGCTTCCAGCAGGCAGGCCAGCGTTACCGGGCCCACCCCGCCGGGGACCGGGGAGACCGCCGAGGCGGTCCCTTTCAGGTCCTCGAAGTCGGCGTCGCCGCACATTTTGCCGTTCTCGTCGAAGTTGGTCCCCACGTCTATCACCGTGGCGCCGGCGGGCAGCATTTCTTTCTTCAGCCACTTGGCCTTTCCGGCCGCGGTTATTACCAGGTCCGAGGCTTTCAGCACCGCCGGCAGGTCCCTGGTGCGCGTGTGGCAGAGGGTTACCGTGGCATCCAGCGTGGTGAGCATATGGGCCAGCGGACGGCCCACTACGGCCGAGCGGCCCACCACGGCTATGTTCGTTCCGGCGGGGTTTAGCCCGTGGAACTTCATCAGGCGTACCACGGCCAGCGCCGTGCAGGGAGAAAAGAACCCGCCGTTCTCTATTTCGGTGAATTTTTTGGCGATGAAAAGCCGGCCCATGTTAAGCGAGGAAAGGCCGTCCACGTCCTTGGCCGCCGGCAGGGAGTCCCAGGTCTCCATGGTCTCGAAGCCGTCGGGCAGCGGCCGCTCCAGCATGATGGCGTCGTAGGCCTGGTCGGCGCCCAGGCGGGCCAGCAGGGTCTTGAAGGCTTCGTAGCCCTCTTCGGGCTTCGGCGCGAACAGCTCGGTCTTTATGCCGAGCTTCTCGCAGGCGGCTATCTTGCGCTTTACGTAAACGGCGGACGGCGAGTCCGCGAAATAGTTGACGATGGCCAGCGAGGGCGCGCGGCCCAGGCGGGCCTTCACCGCGTCGATGCGGGCGGGCAGGGAGGCCAGGATCTCGGCCGATAAGGTTTTTCCTTCAAGTATGCGCATGGGTGTAAAAAAGGCGGCCTGCGGCGGCCGCCTTTTTCTTTTTACCGGCGGCTTAAGGCTGGTCCTCTACGTAGAGGGAGCCGGTCAGGTTGCCGGAACCGTTAAGGGAGACGTAGTTCCCGCTGGGGAAGCCGGAAACCGAAACGGAGCCGCTCATGTTGACGGAGCCGGCGGGCTTGCCCTTGTAGGAGCACTGCACGTAGACGTTGGGCCAGACGGTCTGGAACACGTACTGGTTGGGGGTTATCCACATGGAAACCATGGTGTTGATGTAGGCGTTGTTGCAGGTGACGTCGCCGCTGGAATCGCGGAAAGAGGCCCAGCCGGAGAGCGTGACCGAGGTGTAGCTGGCGCCGGTGCCGTTGAGGAAGCCGTTGCCGGTAAGGTTGACGTAGCCGGAAAGCTGCGCGTAATGGCCGCCTTTGGCCTGGACGGGGGCGCCCACGGCGGGGACCTCCGCAGCGGGCGCGGCGGCTGTCACGGCGTTAAGACCGGAGTTGAAGCCGTAGTCGGGGGACGCTTTCGGCGCGGCGTAAAGGCTGCCGGCGAATAAACAGGGAACGAGCGCTAAAATAAACTTTTTCATTATACCCTCCATACCTATCTCCTATATTATATCAAACGAGGCCGGATTTAAGCCGCGCATAAACCAGCGTGAACGGTTTCACGCCCCCCCGTTTTTTATTGTAATATTTATGAACGCCGGGCCAGGGCGGGGTTTTAACCCGGGCAGGCTTCAAAAAAGGACACCATGCAAAGAATAACCGAACACCCGGTACTGCAGCCTTTGGAGCGCAAGACCGTAAAATTCACTTTCGACGGCAAGGCTTGCGAGGCCCTGGAGGGCGAGGTCATCTCCAGCGCGCTCTACGCCAACGGCGTCAAGATCTTCAGTCACCACCAGAAAGATAACAGCCCGCAGGGCATCTTCTGCGCCAACGGGCAGTGCGCCCAGTGCTCGGTCATAGCGGACGGGCTCAGCGTGAAGTCCTGCGTGACCGTGGTGCGGGAAGGCATGAAGGTGGAAACGCAGCGCGGCCCCGCCAAGCTCCCCCGCGCCGCCTGCGTGCAGGAGTTCGGACGTGTGGAAGAGCTGGACGTGGACGCCCTGATCATAGGCGGCGGCCCCTCCGGCCTTGCCGCGGCGGCCGAGCTGGGCAAGCTGAACGTAAACACGCTGATCATAGACGATAAGATCACGTTCGGCGGCAAGCTGGTGCTGCAGACCCATAAGTTCTTCGGCTCGGTGGAGGACTGTTACGCCGGCACCCGCGGCGTAGACATAGCCGAAAAGCTGGAGGCGCAGCTCAAAGATTACCCTTCAGTACAGGCCTGGACCAACGCCTCCTGCCTTGCCATTTTCTCCGACAAGAAGGCCGGCGTGCTGCGCGGCGATAAATATTACCTGATCCGCCCCAAGGCCGTTATCAGCGCCACCGGCGCGCGCGAGAAGAGCCTGGCCTTCCCCGGCAACACGCTGCCCGGCGTCTACGGCGCCGGCGCCTTCCAGACGCTGGTCAACCGCGACCTGGTCCGCCCTTCCAAGCGGCTGTTCATCGTGGGCGGCGGCAACGTGGGCCTGATAGCGGCCTACCACGCCATGCAGGCGGGCATCCAGGTGGTGGGGCTCATCGAGGCTCTGCCGGCCTGCGGCGGCTACAAGGTGCACGCCGACAAGGTCAAGCGCCTCGGCCTGCCGGTCTACACGCGCCACACCGTGGTGCGCGCCGACGGGAAGAACGAGCTCGAGACCGTCACCATCGCCGAGGTGGACGAGAAGTTCTGCGTGAAGCCCGGCACGGAAAAGACCTTTAAGGCCGACACCCTGCTTATAGCGGTGGGCCTTACCTCCATCGACGAGTTCCACGCGCAGGCTAACGAAGCCGGCCTGCCGGCTTTTCTCTGCGGCGACGCCGAGGAGATAGCCGAAGCCTCCGCCGCCATGTTCAGCGGCAAGATCACCGCCCACAAGGTGCTCAAAAGCCTGGGCGTGATGGCGGCTCCCGTGCCGCAGTTCTGGTTCGACCGGCTTGAGACGCTCAAGTCCCGGCCCGGCGTCACCAGGACCCCGGCGGTAAAGGACCACGACAAGCCGGTGTACCCGGTGATGCACTGCCGGCAGGAGATCCCCTGCAACCCCTGCGTGACCGTCTGCCCCAAGAAATCCATCAAACTGTCGGGCGAGAGCATCATGAGCACGCCCAAGTTCTCCGGCGACTGCATCGGCTGCTTCAAATGCCTGCTGATCTGCCCCGGCCTCGCTATCACTATAGTGGACCGCCGGAAAGACCAGCTGCACCCGTCGGTGGCCATCCCGTTCGAAATAGGCCGCGGCCTGGTCAAGAAAGGCGACAAGGTGCGCCTGGCCGGCTGGGAAGGCGCGGACCTGGGCGAGGCCGAGGTGCTGGACGTGAAGGATTTCAAGGCCGAGAACACCATGGTCGTGATCGTGAAGGCCTCGCAGGAGACCGCGGACCTTACCGCCTCGCTCAGGTTGTACCCGGCCGAGGCCGGCATAAAGTCGGCCGCCGACCTGGCCAAAGCCGAGGATGAAACTATCATCTGCCGCTGCGAGCGCGTCAGCCTGGGCGAGATCCGCCGGGCCATTCGCGGCGGCATGCGCGACCTGAACCAGCTGAAGGCCGTTACCCGCGCCGGCATGGGCGCCTGCGGCGCCAAGACCTGCTCCGTAATGCTGATGAACATTTTCCGCAGCGAGGGCGTGGACCCCAAAGAGGTTACCGGCTTCACCCGGCGGCCGCTGTTCGTGGAGGCCCCGCTGGGGGTGTTCTCCAACATCAAGTGCCGGACCGAGGCCGACGAGAAAGCAAGCTGGAGCGGGTTTTAAGGATATCTTATGGAAAACAACTACGACGTTATTATCATAGGCGCGGGCAGCATCGGCACGCCGCTGGCCATGTCGCTGGCGGAGCGCAAGCTGAAGACCCTGGTGCTGGACGGCGAAGCTTCCCCCGGCCAGGGCCAGAACAAGTGCGCCATCGGCGGGGTGCGCGCCACCCACTCGGACGGCTCCAAGATCAAGGCCTGCCTGAGGAGCCTGGCCATCTTCGCCGGCTGGAAAGCGAAGCACGGGGAGGATATCGGCTGGATCAAGGGCGGGTATCTTTTCCCGGTCTATACCGAGCGCGACGAAGCGGTGCTCAGGGACCTGCTGAAGGTCCAGCGGGGCTTCGGGCTGAATATAGACTGGATCGGCCCCGACAAAGTGCGGGCGCTCGTGCCGGGCATCGACGCCAAGGACCTGCGCGGCGGCACCTGGTCCCCCGACGACGGCTCCGCTTCCCCGCTGCTGTCCCAGAACGCTTTTTACCGGCGCGCGGTCAAGCTGGGCGCGGAGTTCCATTTCAAGGAGCCGGTGAAAGAGATCTTCTCGGAGAAAGGCGCCGTTACCGGCGTGCTTACCCCGCAGGGCCGCTACTCCGCCAAGTGGGTGGTCAACGCGGCCGGCGCGGAGGCCGCGGCCGTGTCCGACCTGGCCGGAGTAAAAGTGCCCGTAAAGCCCGACTGCCACGAGGCCGGGATCTCGGAGCCGGTAAAGCGGTTCTTCGAGCCCATGGTCGTGGATATAAGGCCCGGGGACAAGTCCAAGAATTACTATTTCTACCAGAACTCCGAAGACCAGCTGGTTTTCTGTCTTACGCCCCAGCCGTCCATCTGGGGCGACGACAAACGTTCCACTTCGGAATTCCTGCCGGAAATTTCAAAGCGCATGATAGCGCTGCTGCCCGGCCTCGCCGGCATGAAGGTGCGCCGCACCTGGCGCGGGCTCTACCCTATGACCCCCGACGGCTTCCCGGTGGTGGATTTCCCCGCCGCCCTTAAAGGCTACGTGCTTTCCGTGGGTATGTGCGGGCAGGGCTTCATGCTGGGGCCCGGCCTGGGCGAGGCCGTGGCGGCCCATATAGCGGGGACCCCCTCCGCGGAAGACAGGGAAATACTGGCCGGATTCAAGCTGGAGCGCAGTTTCAGCGGCCAGGAGAAACTTAAGTAGGCTTCCCTCCTAATTGACCGGGTGGTCAGTATGTTATATGCTTACCGGTAGGTAGGTTATTTTACATTTCATGCAATAAAAAGGGATCTCCGCACGTTATATAAATGATGAAACCCATACCACTGCTCGTCTTAACGCTGCTTGCGGGGGCGTCCTTCGCCGCCGCGGCCGAACCCCCCCTCGAGCTTACCTGGCAGGACTGCGCGCGAACGGCCCTGGAGAACAACCCGGGGCTCAAGGCCAAAAAACTGGCTATCGAACAGAACAAATACAACTACCAGGCCAGTTATAATAATTATTTCCCTTCCCTGAGCGTTTCTCATTCCCTGTCCAGGAGCGGGTCGGATTCCTCCCCCGCTTCCAACAGCGTGTCTACGCGCCTGCAGGCCAGCGAGCCCCTTCTCGACCTGAAAGCCCTTTCCTCGATAAGGAGCTCCAGAATAACGTACGACCAGGCTATCGCCAGCTACAAGGCCGCGTCGGCCAGCCTCCGGCAGGCCCTGTACGCTTCGTTCGTGAACCTGGTTTACGCGCAGGAGAACGTGGCGGTGCAGAACAAGGTGCTGACCATCCGCCGGCACAATTCCGAGCTGATCAAACTGAAGTACGACAGCGGCATGGAATCGCGCGGCAACATGATGTACACGGCGGCCCTGGCCGAGCAGGCGAAGATCAACGTGGCGCAGGCCGAGCGCAGCCTTAACAGCGCCCGCCTGGACCTCCTTAACAACATGGGTTTCTCCGAATTGCGCCCCATCGTGGCCAAAGCCTCCCTGACCATACCAGAGTACACCCTTACCGCGGCGGACGTGGGGAGCCTCCTCGAGACTATCCCCCAGGTGGTCCTGCAGGAGAAGAGCGTAGAGAGCCTTAAGGAGCGCCAGCTCTCTTCCAAGTACGATCTTTACCCCACCCTTAACGCCAGCCAGTCGCTCGGCTGGTCCGGCAAGAGCGAACTGCCGGGAGCGCAGAGCTGGTCGCTGGGGCTCAGCCTCAGCCTGCCGATCTTCTCCAACGGCATAACCTATTACGCCAACAATACCAAGGCCGCCGGCTGGGCGCTGAAAAGCGGGGAGGCGGCGCTCAGGGACCTGAAGAACACCCTCGAGGGCGGCATCCTCAACGGCTACAACGCTTTCCTGAACGCGAAGGATACCGCGCTGGCGAACGTCAGCGTGCTCGGCGCCAACGAGGAACGCTATAAGGAATCGCAGATCCAGTACCAGGCCGGCCAGCTGAGCTTCATCGACCTCGAGACCATCGAGCAGAGCCTGGTGGACGCCCAGTTCAACCAGCTGCGCTACCTCAGGGACGCCAATACCAGCAAGATCTCCCTGGAGAGCCTGCTGGGCGTGGGCCTCGAAGTGGAATGAACCTCGGCGCAGCGGAGCGGCAACTACCCCGAACGGAGAAAACTATGAAGAAAATTTTGATCGCCATCGTCGCTATCGCCCTGCTCGCCGGGGGCGGCTACTACTGGAAGGCCAGGAACGGGAAGAAAGAGGTGAAATACTCCTCCTTCGAGGTCGTTTCCAAACCGATCTCGGAATTCGTGGAGACCACCGGTGCCGTCTCGCCCCTGAACCGCGTGGAAATAGACCCCTCTTCCGCCGGCCGCATAGAGCAGATCCTGGTGAAGGAAGGCGACTCCGTGAAGACCGGCCAGGTGCTGGCGCTGATGAGCTCCCAGGACCGCGTGGCCATCCTGGACGCGGCGCGCGCCACCGGCGACGAACAATACAAGCACTGGCAGGACACTTACAAGCCCATCAAGGTGCTCTCCCCTCTCGACGGCACCATCATCCTCAAGAACGTGGTGGAAGGCCAGACCGTCAGCCAGTCCACCGTGCTCTTCGCCCTTTCCGACAAACTGATCCTTACCGCCAACGTTGACGAGTCCGACGTGGGCAAAATTAAGGAAGGCCAGGCCGCCTCCATCGTGCTGGATTCCTACCCCGACAATCCCGTTAAGGGGCACGTGTTCCAGATCCTGGACGAAGGCACCAACCAGAGCAACGTCATTACCTATACCGTTAAGATCCGCCCCGACAGCGTGCCGTCTTTCTTTAAATCGCAGATGACCGCCAATATCAAGATCGAGGTCTCCAGGAAGCGGGACGCCCTCCTGATCCCCACCGCCGCGGTGACCATCGACCCCTCCGGCAAGACCGCCGTGATCACCGGGGTTACCGACGGAAAACCGGTGTACCAGCGTATAGAGACCGGCCTGGACCAGGGCGACCTGGTGGAGGTTACCAAGGGCCTCGAGGAAGGCGACACCGTGCTGTATACCGGCAAGCCCTACAAGCCGCAGCAGGCCGAGGGCGGGACCAACCCTCTGATGCCCTCCAGGCCCAAAGTGCCGCGCGGCGCCGGCCGGGCGATGCATTAACAGGCGGCGGCTTACGGGCCTGCGCGGGCTATAATTATGATCGAACTCAAAGGGATAACCAAAGTTTACGAGATGGGCGGCGAGCCGCTGAAGATCCTGAAAGGCGTGGACCTTTCGGTGAAAGAGGGCGAGTTCGTGGCCATCATGGGCCCGTCCGGTTCCGGCAAGTCCACGCTGATGCACATTCTCGGCCTGCTGGACCGGCCCACCGCCGGTTCCTATAAACTTTTCGGCCGCGAGATCTCCGAACTGGACGACGTGGAACTTTCCTACCTGCGCGCCCGCATCCTGGGCTTCGTGTTCCAGCAGTTCAACCTGCTGCCCAGGATCTCGGCCGCCGAGAACGTGTCCCTGCCGCAGATCTACCTGGGCGAGAAGGCCCGTCCCACCGAAGCCGGAAAATACCTCTCGCAGGTCGGCCTGGCCGACCGTATGGACCACCGCCCGAATCAGCTTTCCGGCGGCCAGCAGCAGCGCGTGGCCATAGCCCGTTCGCTGGTCAATAACCCCAAGATCATCTTCGCCGACGAGCCCACCGGCAACCTGGCCAGCGACCAGTCCAACGAGATCATGGGGATCTTCCGCAAGCTCAACGACCAGGGCATCACCGTGGTCATAGTTACGCATGAGCCCGATATCGCCGCGTGGGCCGACCGGGTGATCAAGCTGAAGGACGGCATGATCATCGAGGACGTAAGCAAAAAGGCGCCCGCGAAAAAAGAGGTCATGCCCCGCCTGCATATCCCCAAATCTTTCTTCCTTACCTGGCGCGAAGTCGCCGAGAACCTGGGTTCTTCGATAAATTCCATCATCAGCAACAAGACCCGCTCGCTCCTGACCATGCTGGGCATCATTATCGGCGTGGGCGCCCTTATCGCCATGCTCGCGGTGGGCACCGGCGCGCAGCGCGCCATCCAGAAGCAGATGTCCTCGCTGGGCACCAACCTGGTGGCCGTCATGCCCGGGAACCGCAGCCAGGGCGGCATGTCGCTCGGCCGCGGGGCGGTCAGCCGCCTTACGCTGGAGGACGCCGCCGCGCTCCCCAAAGCCGTGCCGAACGTTACCCGGGCCGACGCCAACGTGCAAGGTTCCGCCCAGCTGGTCTACGCCTCCAAGAACTATCGCAGCCGCGTCACCGGCGTGACCGCGGCTTACGCCTCCATGCGCAATTCACAGCCTTATTACGGCCGCTTCTTTTCCGAAGACGAGGATATGCAGCTGAAGAAGGTGGCGCTGGTCGGGCAGACCGTGGCCACGCAGCTTTTCGGCGCCGAGAACCCGGTCGGCAAGACCATGAAGATCAACCGGAAGAACTTCACCGTCATCGGCGTGCTGCCCATGAAGGGCGCCTCCGGCTTCCAGGACCAGGACGACGTGGTGATCGTGCCGCTGCGCACCGCCATGAAGATCCTGCTGGGCAAGAAGTACGTTGATTCCATCTGGGTCGAGGTTTCCGATTATAAGCTTATGCCCAAAGTGCAGGCGGACATCCAGGCGCTGATGCGCAAGCGGCACAATATCCCGGACTACAAGGACGACGACGTCTCGCTGATGAACATGGCGGATCTGCAGACCATGCTGACCGGCACCATCAAGACCTTCAGCACGCTGCTTGGCATCATCGCCGGCATTTCGCTCATCGTCGGCGGCATCGGCATCATGAACATCATGCTCGTCAGCGTCAGCGAGCGCACCAAGGAAATAGGCCTCAGGAAGGCCATCGGCGCCACCCGGCGCGCGGTGCTGCTGCAGTTCCTGATCGAGGCCATTATCATCTCGGTGATAGGCGGGCTGCTCGGCATCCTGATAGGGGCCGGCTCTTCCCTGCTCCTGTCCAAGTTCTCGGGCTGGGCCATTTATATCTCCCCGTTCTCCGTGATCCTGGCTTTCGGTTTTTCCGCCACGGTGGGCGTGGTTTTCGGCTTCTGGCCCGCGCGGAAGGCGTCCCTGCTTTCTCCGATAGAAGCTCTCCGTTACGAATAACCGATAATTTGATATTATTATTGGACGATCGGGGGCAGGAAGATATTTGAACTTCCGGCCCCCGTAAGCAGCGCGTTCTGGAGGTTCCCATGGTAAGCGTTCTTGTTAAATGTCCCCACTGCGGCAAGTCCCTTATGAACACCGGCAAGAAACTGGACAAGGTCTCCTCGATCGAGGTCAACCTTACCTATGCGGGCAAGCACGCCCCCCTCTACATGAGCTCCCTTTACGGCAGCTACCTTGCCGAAACCGAACTTCCCATCCCCATGGGGAAAGTCGCCGGCTTCCGCTGCCCCCACTGCGAGGCGGACCTGAAGAGCACCCGCAAGTGCGACGCCTGCGGCTCCCAGATGATAGCGTTCGACCTGAAAGCCGGCGGCAAGGTGCAGATCTGTTCCCGCCGCGGCTGCAAGAAGCACGTGCTGGAATTCCAGGACGCCGACAGCGAACTGCAGGCTTTCTACAGCTCGTACCTCAAAGCGCTGAAATAAAGCCGGGCGCAGGCCGGAAAGCGGGAAGCGATAAAGCGTCCGTACTCTTTACGTTTTCCGCTTTCTGTTTTTAACTATGGAAGAGACCGAACACAAAAGTTTTTTCCGCACCCACAAGGTGCTGGCTTTTCTGCCGCTGCTCGTGATGGGCGCCGGCGTGTGGTTCTACGTGGCCAGGCAGGTGGCGCCGGATTCCACCGAAACTTCCCAGGCCGTCCCGGCTACGGCCAAAACCGAAGCGGCCGTGCCGGTCCCCGCGGCCGTGCCGGGGCTGGAGGGAGTGGCCGCCGCCAGGCTGCCGGAAGCGTACGATCCCAAGCAGGGGCTGGATATCCAGGGTTCGCCGGAATTCCAGAGCCAGGTCACGCACGCGCTGAAGCTGGTCTGGCTGGCCGACCGGGACACGTTCCTGTTCATCAAGAACAACCTGCCCGTGATCCGCAACGAGGACAAGACCGGGTTCTACCTCGAGAACGGCCGCCCGGTGGCCGGCATTTCCAATTACCACGCCTTCCGTTCGCTTACCTGGTGCGCGGGCGTGCTGGCCCACCAGGCCTGGCACGCCTGGTATGTAGCGGGGCAGAAAAAAAGGGCGAGGACCGCCCCGCCCCTCCCCGGAGAGAAAGACGAGCGCATGCCCGAAGCCAATCCCGCGAAACTGGACTATAAGGGTATGGACGCGATCCTTTACACCGAGAACAAAGCCTTCGACTTCCAGCTGCAGGTGCTCAGGAAGATCGGCGCGCCCAGGTCCGAGACCGAGCCCATTTTACGCCGGGCGCCGCGGGATTTCACCGCCGCGCACGACGGCAGCTATACCCTTAACCCGTGACCTCACTGCTAAAGCCGGTCTCGATCGGCCCTTTAAAACTGAAGAACAACCTGGCGCTGGCCCCCATGGCCGGCATCACCAACGCCGCTTTCCGCATCCTCGCCGCCGAGGGCGGGGCCGGGCTGGTGGTCACCGAGATGGTCTCCGCGGAGAGCATCAAGTACGGCAACAAGAAATCCTTCAAGATGCTGGAGCTGCTGCCGGGCGAACACCCCGCGGCCATCCAGCTCTTCGGCGCCGACCCGGCCTCCATGGCGCTGGCCGCGCAGGCCGCGGAGAAAGCCGGCGCGGACGCGGTGGATATTAACGCCGGCTGCCCGGTAAAAAAAGTGCGCCGTTCCGGCGCCGGGGCCGAGCTGATGCTCAAACCCATGCTGCTGTCGGATATAATTTCCCGAATGGTTAAAAGCGTCAAGGTGCCGGTTACCGTTAAGTTCCGCGTCGGGCTTACCTCCGGAGAGAACCTGGGGCCGCTGCTGGCCCGGGTCGCCGAGGAAGCCGGCGCCGCCGCCATCACGCTGCACGGCCGCCCCGCCTCGCAGTTCCATACCGGCCCGATAGACCTGGAGGCCATGGCGGCCACCGCCGCCGCCGTTAAACTCCCCGTTTTCGGCAACGGCGGCGTAGAGAACGCCGCCGGGGCCCGCGCCCTGCTTGAGGCCGGCTGCGCCGGAGTGGCCATAGGCCGCGCGGCGGTCTTCAACCCCGCTCTTTTCGCGGAAATAGCCGCCGGGCTTTCCGGCCTGGAGGCCGGTTCGGTCACCTCCGCCGCCAGGATGCGCCTCTTCCTGCGCTTCCTCGAGCTGAACGCCGGCATCTACGGCGAGGAGCACGGCCTGGCCCGCGCGCGCAAGCTGGTTGGCTACTGGCTGAAGGGCCTGCCTGGGGCCGCCAATGCCCGGGGCGCCTTCATGAGCCTGAAAACACTTAAAGAGGCCGAAGACCTTTTGATACAATATACCCAGGACCCGAAGTAAGCGGCGTCCGGCGGCCACAACTGGTTTTTCAACGATCCGCCCGCCCGGTCCTACAATTTTATGGCCCAAGTCGAAACCCCTGAAACCCCTCTGATGCAGCAGTACCAGGCTTTGAAGAAAGCCTACCCGCACGCGCTGCTTTTCTTCCGCCTGGGGGACTTCTACGAGATGTTCTTCGACGACGCCAAGACCGCCAGCTCCGTGCTGGGCCTCACGCTGACCGCGCGCCAGGGCGTGCCCATGTGCGGCGTGCCCCACCATTCCTCGTCGGGCTACATCGCCCGCCTGCTGGCCGCCGGCCACAAGGTGGCCATCTGCGAGCAGACCGGCCCCCCCGACGGCGACGCCAAGAAGACCAAACTTTTCAAGCGCGAAGTGGTGCGCCTGATCACCCCGGGCACCGTGGTAGAGGACGAGCTGCTCCGCCCGCGCTCGTCGAGCTACCTGGTGGCGCTGGACATAGATATCGTAGGCTGGGGCCTCTCCTCGCTGGACGCCTCCACCGGCGACTTCCTCGCCACGCAGAACCTGAACGACCCCGATCTTTACCAGCTGCTCTCCTTCATCTCCAAGACCGCCCCGGCGGAAATAATAGCGGACAGCCGCACGGTGAAGGAAATACAGAAGCGCGGGCTGGATCTCGGCCCCGCCGTGCTCACCGAATATACCCGTATCGACACTACGGTGCCCGCGTGGGCGGCTTCCGCCGTGTGGCAGAACCATAAACTGGCCTTGAAGACCGCGCTGAAAGCCACCGCCTACGTGCGCCAGACCCAGCCCGGCCTGAAAGAAGTTTTCTCGCCCTCTTATTACGAGCCCTCCAACCGCCTGCAGCTGGACGACTCCGCCATCAAGACGCTGGAGCTGGTCTCTTCCCCCGACGGGGACGACTCCAAAACCCTGTGGGGCGTGCTGGACCTGTCCAAGACCTCCATGGGTTCGCGCCTGCTGCGCCGCTGGATCCTGGAGCCGCTCTGCGACCTGCGCGAGATCCAGTCCCGCCAGGGCTTCACCGCTTTTCTGGCCGCCAACCGCGAGGCCCGCGAAAAGCTGGGCGACATCCTGGCCCAGGTGCCCGATATCGAGAGGCTGCTCGGCCGCGTGATCAACCTGAGCGCTTCCCCGCGCGACCTGGCCGCGGTGCGCAAGGCGCTGGCCCAGCTGCCGCACCTGAAACTGCTTTTAAGCTCCACCGGCTTCTTCGAAGGCGCGCCCGAGCTGGCCTCCCGGCTTGACGGCGGCTCCCACGCGCTGAACGCGCTGCGCGCCGAGCTAGACCGCGCGCTGGCAGAGAACCCGCCCGCGCGGCTTTCCGAGGGCGGCGTGATCCTGGAGGGCTACAACAAGGAGCTCGACGAACTGCGCTCCGTGCGCCGCGACAGCCAGAAACTCCTGGCCGACATCGAGCAGCGGGAAAAGGACAAGACCCAGATCTCCACGCTGAAGGTGGGCTACAACAGCGTGTTCGGCTACTATATCGAGGTCTCCAAGGCGCAGAGCCAGAAGGTGCCGCACTACTTCGTGCGCAAGCAGACGCTGGTTAACGCCGAACGCTACATCACCGAAGAGCTTAAGGTGCTGGAGAATAAAATTTTAGGCGCCGAAGAGCGCATGTCCAAGCTGGAAAACCATTTATTCGGCGAACTGCGCGTTACCGTGCGCGCCGCGCTGGGCGAGCTCAAGACCTTCGCCTCCGGAGCGGCCGAGCTCGACGTGTTCTACGCGCTGGCCGAGAGCGCCGTGCGCTATGAATTTTCCCGCCCCCGCATGAACTCCGGGGACGCGCTGAAGATCGAGGAAGGCCGCCACCCCGCGGTGGAGTTCTTCCTGCCCGCCGGCACCTTCGTGCCGAACGACCTTGATATCGGCGGCCCCGGGTCCAGCGTTATCATCCTTACCGGCCCCAACATGAGCGGCAAGAGCGTTTATCTGCGTCAGGCCGCGGTTATCGTGATCATGGCCCAGATGGGCTCCTTCGTGCCGGCCCGCGCCGCCGAAGTGGGCATCGTGGACCGGATCATGACGCGTATAGGAGCACAGGACCGCATGGCCCGCGGCGAATCCACCTTCATGGTGGAGATGCGCGAGACCTCCGCCATCATGCGCCTGGCCACTCCCAAGAGCCTTATCCTTTTGGACGAAGTAGGCCGCGGCACTTCCACCTTCGACGGCATCTCCATAGCCTGGGCCGTGGTGGAGCACCTCTACAAGCCCGAGGGCGGGCCCAAGGTGCTGTTCGCCACGCATTACTTCGAGCTTACCGAGCTGGCGGAGAAGTTCGCCGGCATCAAGAACTTCAACATTTCCGTGAAGGAATGGACCAACGCCGCGGGCAAGACCGAGGTGGTCTTCCTGCATAAGATCAATTCCGGCCCGGCCGACAAATCCTACGGCATCCACGTGGCCCAGCTGGCCGGTCTTCCCGACTCGGCCATCCAGCGCGCCCGCGAGATCCTCCAGACCCTGGAGGAGAAGGGCAATATCCAGGTGGAATCCGGGGACGAGAACCAGACCCCGATGCTGCCCATCTTCTCCAGCCACCCCGTGCTGGACGAGCTCCGGATGTGCGACGCCGACAACATCACCCCCTTGCAGGCCCTGGCCGCCATCAGCGACTGGAAGAAGCGGCTTAAAGACTGAGCGCCGCGCTTGCCCTTTGGGCCCAGGAAAAACATGGACTTTGGGCCCACCTCGGCGCTTGCGGCATCTAATATAATTAATTAGACGGTAGGAGGCCTTATGTTCAAGAACTTGATGATCGCCGCTTTCTCTTTCCTGACTTTCAGCGTTCCCTCGTATTCCCAGGAGTTCAGCCTGGACTCCATCAAGGCCGCGGACCTGCCCGCCGCCGCGGCGCCCGCGCCCGCCGTTTCCGGTCCCGCGCAGCCCAAGGACTGGACCATAATCTTCTACGCCACCACCAAGGACGCGCTCCGGTATTCTTTCGTGCAGAGCCTGCTCGAACTTAAATCGGTCGGGGCTACCTCCGGGGTGAACGTCGCCATCGAGGGCAGTTTCCCCGTGGAGAGCGCCGCCGGCGTAGTTTCCACGCCCACCGTCAGGATGGCCCTGGGCAGCGCCTGGGACGACGCTACCCTTGAGAACGTGGCGAAGAACGCCGTTACCAAGGACAAGATGATCAGCGAGAGCGTCCTCACCGCTTTCTCCGGAGATATCGTGAGCCGTGAGCTGAACGCGAACACCGGCGACTGGAAGCGCGTGGCCGCTTTCGCCAGGTGGGCCAAGGCCGCCTATCCGGCCAAACACTACGCTTTCGTGATCTTCGGCCACGGCAGCGGCATCTTCGACGCCAAAAAAAACCCCCAGAAGGGCACGCTGATGGACGTGGAAACCAAGGATTACGTGACGCTGCCGGAAATGCGCACGATGATGGCCTCTATAGGGCACGTGGACGCTTTCGTGATGACCTCCTGCATCATGCAGATGGGCGAAGTGGCCTGGCAGATCAAGGACTATACCGACGTTATCGTCGGGTCCAGCGAGTTGATGTGGTCCTCCGGCTACGACATGGCCGGCCTGGTGAACGAGTTGACCTCCAGCCCCTCCGTTTCCAGCGAGCAGCTCGGCTCGGATATAGCGAAGGGTTATGTGGACCGCGTGAAGGCTAATAAGCTTCCCGGCGGGCACGCCTCCGTCATCCTTACCTCCAGGCTCCCCGATTTCGGCTCCAAGCTGGACGCCTGGGTGGACGCGGAAATGGCGCTGAACGACAAAGAAGGCATTAGCAAGGGCATAGCCGGCGTTTCCCGCTTCGACATCTTCGGCTTTACGCTTTCCACTTCGGCCGCGGCGGCCAGCCGCGTGTCCATCTCCGGCGACCTGTACGACTTCGTCAGCATCGTCACCGAGAATACCCCCCAGGCCACGCCCGCGCAGCAGCTGGCCCGCCAGCGCGGCCAGGAACTGATGAACTTCATCTCGAACGGCCTGGTCTACAAGTATTACTACACCGGCACTTCCAATACCGGCTACGATTTCGCCCGTTCGCACGGCGTCTCGGTGCACGTTCCACCGGTAAAGATGATCGGCGGCAGCTGGGACGCGTTCTCCAAGTACCTGGAGACCGACTACTGGAGCCTCCCCTTCGCCAAAGAGACCAAGTGGGGAACGTTCCTGAACTGGATCTACGGGCGCGGCCCGATACGGAGATAACATGAAAAAACTTAACTTGCTCGCGGTCGTTCTTTTCGGCGCGGCGCCGGCTCTTATGGCCGGGGAACTAACGGAGATCTCTACGGCTTCCATGAAGCAGGTCGAAGTCTCCCCCGCTTCCAGGCCCGCCCCGGTCGCGCCTCCGGGCGTAACGATAGCCTCCTATTCCACCGACGAAACGGTCACCTTCGAGAGCGAAGCCAAGCCGGCCATGGACGCGCGCATCAGCGCGCTTAAGGCGGCTGGCATCACCACCCTCGGCGGGCGCGTCGTGCCGCTGGGCAACGACTATTCCTTCGTGATCGACTATCTTCCGACCGTTAAGGGCAACACGGCCCTGCCGCCGGCGGTAACCGTGGAAACCTATAAGAACGGGGCCTCCTACTGGCTGGAAAAGGACGCCGACGCGGCCATGAAAGCCTGCGCCGCCGCCTTCCGGAGCGCCAAACTCCCCGTAGCGGGTTCCGCCCTTTACGACGCCGGCTCCGACCACGCTTTCGCCGTGGACTACGTGGTTAAGAACGTGCTGCGCCCCGCGCAGGACTACGCCGTGAAGTTCGAGTCTTATACCGGCGGCAAGTTTACCTTCGAAAACGACGCCGCCAAAAACGTCCCCGCCTACCTGGCCCTGTTCAAGCAGGCCGGCATTCCCGCTATCCGCGGCAAGGCCGTGCCCCGCTCCGACGGGAATTACGCCGTGTGGATAGAATACCCGGTCAGGGTCGGCAAGGAAGGCCCCCGCCCGCAGTATTCCATCGCCCGTTACGATTCCCGCGAGACCTTTACTTTCGATAAAGACGCCCTCAAAGCCTCCCTCGCCCGCCTGCCCGTCTTTAACGCGGCCGGCGTACCGGCGCTCTCCAACATCGTCAGGCCCGAGGGCAGCGACTTCTCCTTCAGCGTGGATTTCCTGGTCGCCAACATCTACCAGCAGGGCGGGGTGATCCCCTCCGCCGCCATCGAGACCTACCAGGCGCCCGAAACTTTCACGTTCGACACCGAGGCCAAGAAGGCCATGGCCGAGAAAGCCGCGGCCTTCAACGCCGCCGGCCTGGGCGTGGTCGGCTCCTCGCTGTCCGGTTCGCTCGGCAGCTTCACTTACTCCATAGACTACGTGGCCAAGGCCGGCCAGCCGGCCCCCGACCACCACCAGCGCTGAACTTCGCCAGCCCCGCCGACCCGGGCCCCCGCGCCCGGGTTCGCTTTTTATGGAAAAGAAAAACCCCTTTGAAGACATAAAAGCCTGCGCCACCTATACGCAGTTGTGGCTGCTGACCGCCTCCGTGTCCTGCTGCAGGTGGCTATTTCCACTATAGTGGCTATGTCGGAAAAACGGTCGGGCCATAACTTCAGCACTTTCGAGTCCATGGTCCCGGTGCTGCTGGCTACCGGCCTGGTCTCCTGGGCCGTGCTTAAGAACGCCGGGGTTTCCTGGCGTGGGGCGCTGGCCGGCTGGCGGCGCGGCGCCGCCCGGGACCTGCGGAAAGCCGCGGGTTATTTCGGCGGCTACGCCCTTGTTCTCGGCTGTCTCTTCGGGGTTCTGTACGGGGCCTACAGCCTGTTCGGCCCCGGCGTTACCGACGCCATGCGGCCGCTGAGCGCTAAGAACGGTTTGGAAAATACCCAGCTGCACGGCATCGCCGTGTTTTCCCGGCTGCGGCTGCTGGCGGTACTGTTCAGCGCCTGCGTGCTGGCCCCCGTGGTCGAGGAAGTGTTCTTCCGCCGCATTGTTTTCGTCACGCTCCGGCTCAGGAAAGGCTTCTGGTTCAGCGCTTTCTGGTCCAGCCTGCTCTTCGCCTTGTTCCACGGCCTGGCCGCCCCGGTCATCCTGCCGGTCGGCCTGTATTTCTGCTGGGTTTACGAGCGTGAGCGGCGCCTCTCCGTGAACATCCTGCTGCATTCGCTGGTGAACCTCAGCATGATAGGGCTGAAGGTGTTCATCGCCTGATGCGGAGCGTACTCAAGTATTGTAAAATCAGATTATGCCGGAAATCAAAGTCCTTCCCGAAGACGTAGTCTCCAAGATCGCCGCGGGCGAGGTCATAGAACGCCCCGCCTCGGTGCTTAAAGAGCTCATGGAAAATTCGCTGGACGCCGGCGCTTCCCGGATAGAGATAGAAATTAAGAAAGCCGGCCGCGGCCTCATCCGCGTGCACGACGACGGGCGCGGCATGGACCGCGAGGACCTGCGCCTGTCCCTGGGCCGCCACGCCACCAGCAAGCTCAACGTTTTCGACGACATCTATTCGCTGGCCACTTTCGGTTTCCGCGGCGAGGCTCTTTATTCCATCTTCGCCGTTTCCCGCCTGAAGATGGCTTCCTGCCGCGCCGGCCAGCCCTCCGGCTACGCCATCGAGGGCGAAGGCGGCCGCGTTACCGCCGAACTGCCCGCGCCGCCGGTGAAAGGCACCACCATCGAGGCCGCCGACCTTTTCTTCAACACCCCGGCCCGCGCCAAATTCATGAAGAGCGACGCCGCCGAGCGCGCCCAGCTGATCAAGACCGTGGAAGAAGCCGCGCTGGCCAACCTCGGTACCGGTTTCAGGCTCGTAATAGACGGCTCCGAGATCCTTTCGCTGCCGGCGCTGCCCGGCGGGATGTGGGAGAACCTCAAGAACCGCGCCGCCGCCGTCTTCGGCAAGAGCGTTTATTCCGGGATGGCGCGCGTAGAGGGCAAAGCCGCGGGC
The DNA here is from genome assembly GCA_021811185.1 of bacterium. GTDB lineage: Bacteria > Elusimicrobiota > Elusimicrobia > Elusimicrobiales > UBA9959 > UBA9959. Next base: position 22,845 of record JAJZPL010000008.1, on the reverse strand, counting down.
CTCGCCGTGTACGGCTTCGTTTCGCGCCCGGACTGCCTGGCCGCCACCCGCGCCAACCAGTACTTTTTCGTAAACCGCCGCCCGGTAGGCTCCGCGCTGCTCCGGCAGGCGCTGTACCGCGGCTACGGCCATATGCTCACCGGCCGCCACCCGGCCTGCGCCCTGTTCGTGGAGCTGGACCCTTCTTCTTTCGACGCCAACATCCACCCGCAGAAGCGGGACGTGAAGTTCTCCTCCGAGAACGAGATCTTCAAAACTATTTCCAACACCGTTTACGAGGAGCTCCTCGCCAAGCAGACCGCGGGCGTGCAGCTGGCCGCCCCGGCGGGAGAGAATAAATTTACGCCGCCCGATGTACCGGCCTACCGCGAGGCCGCCGGGGCCCCGGCGGCAGCCGCCGAAGCTCCCGGGCTGTTCGACGCGCCGCCGGCGCAGCTGCGCGAAGCGGCCCAGCCGGTTCCTTCCGACTGGCGCGCCCAGGACCTTCAGTATATAGGCCAGCTGGCCAAGAGCTATTTGCTTTTCGAATGCGGCGCCGGCCTGCTGGTGGTGGACCAGCACGCCGCGCAGGAGAGGATCCTGTTCGAGAAGTACCTTGAAGAGCTGGAGAAGCGCGAGATAAAGCTGCAGCCGCTGCTCGTCCCGCTGGAAGCGGAACTTTCCCGCTCCCAGATGGAGACCGTGCTCAGGTGGCGCGACTGGATGAAGTCCGCCGGCTTCGAAATAGACCAGCGCGGCCCGACGGTGGCCCTGCTGCGCGCTACGCCCGCCCTCTTCTATTTTACCCAGCCCGCCTTCGCGGAGTTCCTGGGCTACCTTTCGGAAGTGTTGGGCGACCCCGGCAAGGCCGCCGAGGACATCAAGCGCAATATAATAGCCACGATGGCCTGCAAGAAGTCCATCAAGGCGCACGATTTCGTTAAGCCGCAGGAAGCCCAGCGGCTGATGGAAGACCTGAAGAGAGCGAAAGACGGCCACCACTGCCCGCATGGCCGTCCCACCCTGTTCCACCTCTCCGGCGCCGACATCGCCCGCCGTTTCCAGCGCTCCGGCGCGCTGTAACCCCGCTTTGCACCTACAGGAGTTTTAGATGCCTTTATCAGACGCGCTTAAGCAGGAAAAAGAGGCTTACCCTGGCTGGCTCGACGACGCGTTCTGGCTCAGTTCCGCCGCCAAGAACAACAAGGCCGCGCTGCCAGCCGGCGCGCCTTTCGCCGCCGCGCTCTCCCTGCAGAACGCCTGTAAAAGGGTCTTCCTGAAGGCCGAATCCCAAAAGATCGCCCTGCCGGATTTCCCGGCCAGGGAGATGATGCTTTCCAACGTGGTGTATTATCCCAACGCCGGCACGGACGGCCAGCCGCTGCGGCTTTTTTCTTCGGCGCACGCCGCGCACAGCTTCGTCTACGTGGATTCGGGCGTGAAGCGCAGCGATATAACCAAGTTCCTGGGCGGCGGGGAGCTGCTGAAAGGCTACAAGACTTTGTTCGCCGTGGAAGCGGGGGAGAAGGATTTCTTTCCCAACGGCTGGCAGGACCTGCGCGAGACCTATTCCGATATAGACCTGTTCGTGGCCCCGGAATTCCAGTGGGGCCTCTGGGGCGTGCTGGAGCGCGAGGCGCAGTACGACAACACCCTCGGCCCCAAGCGGCTGCTGTTCTGCTACCTCTGCTGCGACGGCGTCTCCGCCTTCGCTTCCATCTGGTACAAGATCAACGGCAAGCGGCGCACTTTCCCCTACGCCGTGGTGGTGGAGGATTCCGGCTTCGGCTCCGGCTGGGCCGTGTTCGGCAGCGAGAAGAGCCAGCTCTTCAAGCTCGCCACCCGGCACGCCGCTCTGCCCAGTTGGCTGCTGGTGGCTGTGGGCCGCGGCGCCAGGCCCTGGCCCGGCTACGTCCGCGCCTCCGAAGAGACCGAGCCCGGCGGCAAAGACAACGCCGACCGCGCGCTCTTTATCAAGAAAGACGCCGAATAGCCCGCGCCTCTCAGGGCTTCCTGACGAAGTGGGGCATGTCGGCGGGGATCTCCAGGGAGAGCTCCACCAGGCCGGCGGGTTTGCCGTTCTCGAACCAGGGCGTCTGGTAGATCAGCTTCTTCACGCCGTTCTTCTCTATAGTGTAGGCGTTGGTGAAAGGTTCTTTGAGCATCTTCTTCAACTTGGACCTGGACGGCTCGGGGTGGCAGTCGAAAAGGCTTTTGCCTACCAGCTCTTTGCCCCCGCCCTTGGCGAACGTGGCCGCCGACTTGTCGTTCATCTCCGTGACAATGCCTTCCGCGTCGCAGACCGTGATGGCGAAATTGACCCCGTCTTTCCAGTTTTTCATAAATCTCCGTTAGTTACCGCAAAACCTGTCCCTATATTATAAAATATGGCTATGCAGGAATCCCCTTTTCTCAAGCTGGCCGCCGGGCGGCGCAGCATCCGCAAATATAAAGCCGTCCCTGTGGAAAGGGCTAAGCTGGACCTCTGCCTGGAGGCCGCGCGCCTGGCGCCTTCGGCCTGCAACGCCCAGCCTTACCATTTTATCGTGATAGACGAGCCCGCGCTCAAGGAAAAATTCTGCGCCGCCGCTTTCTCCGGCGTGTATGCCGCCTGCAAGTTCGCCGCCGCCGCGCCCGCGCTGGTGGCCGTGGTGGGCGATACCGGCAAGTTCACCGCCTGGATGGGCAACCAGGTGCAGGGCACCAATTTCCGACTGATGGACGTGGGCATAGCGGCGGAGCATTTCGTGCTGGCCGCCGCCGAGCAGGGCCTGGGCACCTGCTGGCTGGGCTGGTTCGGCGCCAAGGCCGGCGGCAGAGCCCTGGGCCTGCCCGCCGGCAAGAAGATCGAGATCCTGCTTTCCGTCGGCTACCCCGACGAGGCGCCGGGCCCGCGCCCGCGCAAGAACATCGAAGACTTCCGTTCCTACAACCAACCCTGATGAAAAAAATAATACTCCCCCTCCTGCTCGCCTGCTGCGTCCCGCTTAACGCCGCCGAGGACTGCGCCAAGAACGCCGACGCTTGCTCCGCCGGGCAAAAGACCGTCGTCTCCCCTTTCCTGGCCGCTTCGGCCCAGCCGGTAAAGAAGGCGGTCATAGTGATGTCGAAAAAAAGGGAGCCTGAAATTAAGCCGGCCCCGCAGCCCGCGGTAGAAACGTCTTCCGTTACCGCCGCCGCTCCGGTTCAGGCGCCGGCCGGCGCCCCGGCCTCCAGCCCTCTCTGGCTGCTGCTGGTGGGCGCGGGTTTGGCCGGGCTGTATTTCTACCTCGGCGGCAAAAGCAGAAAAGGCAAAAAAAGATGATCCTCAATTACGACGGTTTTACGGCGGCCTCCACCCTAATCCATTCTTTGCAGGGCGCGGCCCTGCTGCTGCTCGGGGCCGTCGAGGCTTATTCCCTGGATAACCCGGAGAACAAGGTGAAGTTCGCCGGCCCGCTGGCGCTGCTGGCCGCCGCCATAGCCATCCCGCTGGCGGCGCTGGCGCTGCCCGCCGGGTGGAGTCTCGAGAATTTCAGGCCGGCTCTCGACGCGCGCCGCGGTTTCTACCTGTTTATCGCTTTCGCCTGCTTTTTCGCCGCGTCCGGGCTCAGCCGCCTGACCCAGCTGGCCATAGGCCGCAAGGACGGCGGCTGGCAGGCCCTGTTTTTGGCCTTTCTGGCCGCCTGCGGCGCGCTGTACTTTGTGCTGCCCTGGCGCGTGAACGAAGAAGCCTGGCGGCAGACGCTCCCCCTGCACGCCGCCATGGGCACTACGCTGCTGCTGGCCGTGGCGTTCAAGACGGCTTACGTGTTTTCGGGGCGGCGCAAGCTGCACCTGGCGTGGGCCGCGCTGCTGGTGGTAACGGCGCTGCAGCTTATGACGTACCGGGAGACGGAAAGTTCTTTCGGGCTGCGCATGGTTACCATGGAAAGCGCCCCCGAATTGCCGGCTGCTGGAACTGCCGACCTGCCCTGGTCTAAAAATGCCCCGATTGCTGATCAAAAACGCCCTGCTCATTGACCCCGTCCTTGGGGAATCGCGGGGCGACCTCCTCCTTGCCGGCGGCAAGATCCTGCGCGCGGGCCGGAAGCTGGCGCCGCCTCACGGCTGTGAGGTCTTCGACGCCTCCGGCCTGTGGGTTTTCCCCGGTTTTATAGATATCCATGTCCACGCCCGCGAGCCGGGCGCCGAAGCCGCGGAAACGCTGGCGAGCGCCGCGCTCGCGGCCGCCGCCGGCGGCATTACCTCCATGCTGCTGATGCCCAACACTTCGCCCCCGATTGCAAGCCCCGCCCTGCTGCGGAAATACGCTGCCAGGGCCAAGGGACTGCCGGTGAACGTGTACTTTTCCGCCGCGGCCACCGCCTGGCGCGCCGGCGGAGAGCCTTCCTGCCTGGCGGCCCTTAAAAAGGCCGGCGCCAGAGCTTTTACCGACGACGGTTCCTGCCTGCCCGGCGGCGCGCTGGCCGGGCTTATAAAGGGCGCCGCCGCGCTGGGCCTGCCCCTGCTGGACCACCCCGAAGACTTTTCCCGCACCGCCGCCGGAGTGGCCGCGCCCGCCGCCGCCCGCCGCCTCGGGCTGGCGCCCATACCGCCGGAGGCCGAGGCCTTCGCCGTGCTGCGCGACATCCTGGCCGCGGCGTCCCACGGCCCGCTGCACCTGCAGCATTTGAGCCTGGCCGCTTCCGTCGCCGCGCTGCGCCGCGCTAAAAAACTCGGCTGGCCGGTCACCGGCGAGACTTGCCCCCACTATTTTTCCCTTTCCGAGCGGGCCATTAGAAAGGACGACGCGAATTTTAAGATGAAGCCGCCGCTGCGCCCGGAAGCCGACAGGCGGGCCGTCCTGCGCGGCCTTGCCGACGGCACCATCGACATTATAGCCAGCGACCACGCCCCGCACGAGAGGCGGCTGAAAGAAAAAGGTTTTGCGGGCGCGCCTTTCGGCGTTATCGGGCTGGAAACCCTGGCGGCGCTCTGCGTTACGAAACTGGTCCTGGAAGAGCATATATCTAAAACGCGCCTGGCGCGGCTGCTGAGCGCCAACCCGGCCGCGCTCCTCGGGCTTAAGAACAAGGGCTCGCTCCGTCCGGGGCGCGACGCCGACCTGACGATCATAGACCCCCGGCGCCGCAGGAGGGTGCCGGAGAAATTCGTTTCGAAGTCCTCCAACTCCCCTTTCACCGGGCTGCCGCTTTCCGGCTGGCCGGCCGCCGCCGTGGTGGCCGGAAAAATAGTCCGGAGCGGCATTTGCTAGAATTGTAAAACAACTATGGGCTACTTGTACCGCAAACTTATCCGCCGGCTGCTTTTCAGGTTCAACCCGGAATTCGTCCATGACACCGTGATCAAGGGGGCGAAAGCCGCCCAGCGCGTGGAATTCATAAATTCCGCGGTGCGCTTCGTTTCCCGCGCCAAAGATCTCCCCGTCACCGTGGCCGGCCTTAAGTTCCGCAACCCTATCGGCCTGGCGGCCGGCTTCGACAAGAACTGCGAGGCGGCGCGCATCCTCTCCGGACTGGGCTTCGGCTTTCTGGAGCTCGGTACCGTCACGCTGCGCCCCCAGCCGGGCAACCCCAAGCCCCGCCTGTTCCGCCTGCACGACCACAAGGGGATCATCAACCGCATGGGGTTCAACAACGCCGGCGCCTTCGACGCCGCGAGGAGCCTCGAGCGTCTGCTGCCGCTGCCGGTGCGCCTGGGCGTCAGCATCGGCAAGAACGCGGACTGCTCCATAGAGAACGCGCCTGCCAACTACCTGGAAGCCCTGAAGATCATGTACCCGTACGGCGACTATTTCGCCGTGAACATCAGTTCCCCCAATACCCTGCGGCTCCGCTCGCTGCACGGCGGCGACAAACTGCGCCGGCTGCTGGAGCCCATGTTGGACTTCGCCTCCGGGCAGAAAAAGAGCAAACCGTTCTTCGTGAAGATAGCGCCCGACCTGGAAGACTCCGACCTGCAGGGCGCGGTGGCGCTGGCGGCGGAGCTGGGCTTCGGGCTGATCGCCACCAATACCACCGTGAGCCGCTCGGCCGTGCACGCCCGCTGGCACGCCTACGAGGGCGGCCTCAGCGGCAGGCCGCTGCGCGAACTTTCCAACGCGGTGCTTAAGCGGACCGCCGAGCTCGGAGCCGGCAGGGTGCCGCTGGTGGGCTCCGGCGGGGTTTTCGACGGGCCCACCGCCCTGGAAAAGTTCAAGCTGGGCGCCGACCTTGTGCAGGTTTACTCCGGCCTGATCTACGAAGGGCCTTTCCTGGTGAAATACATCCTGGATTACCTTGCCCGTTCCGGCTGGAAGCCCCGGGCCGCCGCCCGCTGATTTCCAGCGGCGCGTAAAACAGATATAATTTACTCCGGCGCTATCCGCGCCGGCCTATGCATAAAACAGAACTTATAGCTGCGCTGGATACCCATACCCTGAAAGAGGCCGCGGGCCTGCTCGACCGGCTCGAGGGCAGCGTGAAATATTTCAAGATAGGCTCCGTGCTCTTCACCGCCGAAGGCCCCGCGGCCGTCGACCTGGTGCACAAGCGCGGCGGCAAGGTGTTCCTCGACCTTAAGTTCCACGACATCCCCAACACGGTGAAAGGCGCCGTGAAGAACGCCCAGGCCATGGGCGTGTATTCCGTGTCGCTGCACCTTTCCGGCGGGGCTGAAATGCTCAAAGCCTGCGCGGAGCTTGAAAAGCGCCCCAGGCTCTGGGGCATCACCGTGCTCACCAGCTTCGACGAGCACAATCTTTTCCGCGCGGGTTTCCGCGGCGGCATAGACAAGACGGTAAAGCTGCTGGCCGCGCTGGGGCTGGATTGCGGCATGGACGGCGTGGTCTGCTCTCCGCTGGAAGCCTGGCGGCTTAAGGCGGCGCACGGGAGCAAGCTTACGCTGGTTACTCCCGGCATCAGGCCGGCTTCGCGCGGCGACGACCAGAAACGCGCCGTCACCCCCGCCGAGGCCAGGGCCAACGGCGCCGACTTCATAGTGGTAGGCAGGCCCATCATCGAGGCGGAAGATCCCGCCGCCGCGGCCGCCGCCATCCTTAAGGAATTGAAATGAACGAGGCCGAGCTCAGGGTCTATCTTGCCGCCAGCGGGGCTTTCCTCGACGGGCATTTCCTGCTTTCCTCCGGCCTGCACAGCCCGGACTACGTGCAGTGCGCGCTGGCGCTCAAGAACCCGGGATGGGCCGGGAAGATGGGCGCGGCGCTCGCCGCCGGCTGGAAAGGCCCCCGCCCAGACGTCGTGCTTTCCCCCGCCATGGGCGGGCTGATCATCGGCCACGAAGCGGCCCGCGCCTTCGGCGTGGATTTCATCTTCACCGAGCGCGAGAACAACGTTATGACCCTGCGCCGGGGCTTTACGCTGCCGGTAGGCGCCAGGGTGATCATAGTGGAGGACGTTTTCACCACCGGCAAATCCACGCTCGAAACTGCGGCGGTGGCGGCCGCGCACGGCGCGGAAGTCATTGGCGCCCTGTCCGTGATAAACCGCATGGGCGCCAAAACCCTGCCTTTCCCCTCCGTCAGTCTGCTTAAGCTCGATCTCGCCGCGCTGCCCGAGGCTGAATGCCCCCTCTGCCGCGCCGGCCTCCCCGTAGTAAAACCAGGTTCCCGCAAGTTTTAAACAAAGGGGACAGGCTACTTTATTTTAAAATAAAGTAGCCTGTCCCCTTTGTTTTGTTATTCCCAGAACATCAGGTTGTTCATGAACAGCAGCACCCCGGCTATGGCCAGCACCACGCCAGAGGCTATTTCCACGTAGCGCATGGCTTTTTTGAACCGCGCCATGAAGGCGAAGAATTCCGCAGTAAGGAAGGCCGCCGCCAGCAGCGGTACCGCCAGCCCTGCGGAATAGGCCAGCAGCAGCGCCACGCCTTTACCCATGGTGCCGGAAACCGCGGCCATCCCCAGGATCACCGCGAGTATCGGCCCTATGCAGGGCGACCAGCCGAGCGCGAAAGCGAAGCCCATCAGGAAAGAGCCGGCCGGCCCCTCCGCGATGCCGCGTATGGAGAAGCGTTTTTCGTAATTCAGGAAGTTCAGGTTGAATAGCCCCGTCATGTGAATGCCCAGCAGCACCATGACGACGCCGAACACTTTCACCAGCAGGTCTTTGTGGGAGGCCAGCAGGTCGCCCACGCCCGAGGCGGCGGCGCCCATCAGGGAAAACGCCAGCGTGAAGCCGGCTATGAAGATGGCGGCGTTCCCCACCACCTTGCGCGTCATCACCTTGGCGTCGCCTTGCACTATTTCCGAGGCGGAAAAGCCGGAGAGCATCGAAAGGTAAGCCGGCAGCAGCGGCAGGATGCAGGGCGAGAAGAAAGACGCCAGCCCCGCGGTAAAAGCTGCTATGAACTGTCCCATCCTGCCTCCGTTACTTTTTAGCGGGCTTGGCTTTTTCCGCTTTAAGTTCTATCTTGAAGATGTCCAGGCCGCCCCAGGGCCCGTTGTGCATGTAGAAAACCACGGTGTATTTCTTTCCGGCGGCGTCCTTCAGCGAGGCCGCCAGTTTTTTCGCCCCGCCTTCCGCTTCGGAGGTCTTCTTCTCCACGCCCGCCAGTTCCAGCTTCATGATCCTTTTGCTGGCCCTGTCCTCTATAAAGAACGCGCCTTTCAGTTCGATATCCTTCTTTATATAGTCGGTCACGAAGTCGGCCAGGTCTGCGTCGTTCTCCTGTATCATGGGTTGTTCTTCTTCCTCGTCGCCGTTCTTGGCGGTTTCCGTGGAGACCACAGCTTCGGTGAGCCCGTCTTCCTCGTAATCCAGCCCGGCGTAAGCGGGCGTACCGGCCAGGCCCGCGCCCAGCGCCAGCAATATCAAGGTTTTCATTTCTTCCCCCCCTGCTCCGATTCCCGCACTATCTTCATCGGGTCTTTTTTTATCGGGGGCCAGTGCGCGTTCTCTACGTAGCCCATCATCGTGTCCCAATGCCCCTGGCTCTTAAGGATAAAATCGCAGACCTCGCGCACCGCGCCCATGCCGCCGCCCTTGGCGGTGACCAGGTGCGAAACGGCTTTCACTTCTTCCTGGGCGTTGCCCGGCGCGCAGGCCAGCCCCGCGCGCTTCAGCACCGGGATGTCGGTCCAGTCGTCGCCCATGTAAGCCACGTTCTCTTCTTTAAGGCCCGTGTCTGCCAGGATCTGGCGCAGCGGCTCCAGCTTGGAAAGAAAACCCTGGTAGGCGTAGCCCATGCCAAGGTTCCTGGCGCGCTCCTCGGTGCCGGGGGATTCCCGGCCCGTGATCACGCCGGTGAGGATGCCGAACTGGTTCACCAGGCGCAGGCCGATGCCGTCCAGCGAATGGAAAGCCTTGAACTCCACCATTTCCGCGCCCTTGCCGGGGATATAGTACATCTTCCCGTCGGTAAGCACGCCGTCCACGTCCATTAGAAAAAGTTTTATCTTCTTGGCCCGCTCTACGCTTTCGGGGTTGTTGATGGTCATAATTTCATTGTCCATTTTTTAGCCAGCTCAAGTTCGGCCTTGCGCGAGGCGTAATTGGCGGGGGCCGGGCCGGTATAGCTGAAGAGGTACCAGTTTATGGTCTCTTCCAGCCAGGCCGCGGCCGGGGTGGAAGCCCAGCCCAGCTCTTTTTCCGCCTTCGAGATATCCAGCACGAAATCCCCGCCCATCGAGAAGGGCGAGGCGTCGAAGTTGAAGCCGTTCTCTTTGAGCCAGGCGTATTCCGGGTAAAGTATTTCCGCTTCCTTATGCATGATCCTGGCGGAGATCTTCACAAAGTCGTCCAGCGTCAGCGTCTGGGAGTCGCCCAGGTTGTAAGCTCCGCCGCAGGGCAGGCGGGCGTAGACCAGCGCCTCGAAAGCGCGCGCCAGGTCCTTTGAAAAAATAAAACGGTTGCTGAAAGAGAAGCCCGGCAGGAACATGGGGCCGCCGCCGGCCAGGCGCAGCCAGTAGGAGTAGGCGCGCAAGGTGGGGTCGTTGGGGCCGATAACTACCGGCGGGCGTACTATAAGGATAGGGAAGCTTTTTTCGCGGAAAGCTTTAAGAAATTCCCGCTCGGCCCCGTACTTGCCAAGCCCGTAGGCGTATTTTTCTTTAAGTTCGCTCTTGAGCGGCAGCAGCTCCGTCTGGTTCTCCCTGTAAGGGGTGGAAGAGCCCTCCAGCACGGAGTAGATGGAGGCGGAAGACGTGAAAAGGTAAAGGCCGGCGCGCCCGTTGAAAACCCGTATAGCCTTCTGCGCGTCTTCGGGCGTGTAGCAGATATTGTCTATCACTACGTCCCACGGTTCTACGGCCATGCGGGAAAGGTCGATCTCCACGGTGCGGTCCCCGCGGGTCTGGCGGATGTCCATAGGCAGGCCCGGCACGGGGGCGCGGCGCGAGAAGACCGTGACCTCGTTGCCGGCCTTGAAAAGGCGTATCGCGGCTTCCTTGCCGAAATAGCTGGTTCCGCCCAGGATCAGTATTTTCATAACTTAAAAACCGTCCAGATAGTATATAAATTTTTTCACCGCAGTTCAGGCCCGCGGCGTTAATGCTGCGGCAGGCCCCGGGGCCGCGCTTTTTCTTGCTTTTGTCGCGGTTAACACCAGTTAACCTTATTTGAGGCGGTTTTTCTGTTTTGCCTGCGGTTAGTCTGGCTGCTTGCATTAACGGTTAACATAAGTTAACATTGAGGCATAATGGCCAGGGAATATTATTCGATTCCGGAAGCTGCGGCTATACTTGGGATCAGCCGCATCGCCGTTTTTAAAAAAGTAAAGAAAGGCCAGCTCGAGGCGCTCCGTTTCGGACGCAACTGGGCCGTGCCGGCGCATGCCCTGAACGTTTCCCCCTCCCCCGCCCCGGCCCCGCGCCCTGTTCCTCTTCCCAAAAAGAAAGAAGCGGAGGCTAAGCCCCCGCTCCTTTCGGACAGCGAACTGGATTCCATGGGCTGGGATTGACCCGCAGTTAATACCACATAGGCGAAAAGGCCATGAACCGCGCCAGCGGGAATTCCGTGTAGGGTTTGTCGTCGGTAACGGCGGGGTAGGGCTCGGCTAAGCCTTCCACCTGCGCCGTGTTCATGAAGCGCGTCCCGTTTATGAACCCGGCCGACATGCCCGGCAGTTCCAGTCTCACGTTCCCCCTCTTTATTCTTTCTTCGAGCAGTTTCGCGCCGAAGTCCAGCTCCTCGTTGGAGGCCAGGGCCAGGAAGCCCGGCATATTGGGGAAGTTCCAAACGTTCACGTACGGAAATACTTCTTTAAGGCTCTTCAGCATCATGAAGTAGTCGCTTTCGAAGCAGGGCTTGGGGATCCAGATGCTGAACACGCCGGTTTTGGTCAGTTTGGCGCGGGCCAGTTTGAAAAAGTCGCGGCTGTAAAGGTTTACCGCCCCGGAGCTGTAGATAGGCGGCGTAACGTCCACCACGATGGCGTCGTACTGCTTGCGGGAGCGCAGCAGTTCGTTCCGCCCGTCGTTAAGGCGCACCGTGAACTTGCCGGCCGCGGCCAGCGCGTCCCAATCTTTAAGGAACAGCGGGCCGGCCGCGCGCACCGAGGCTATAAGTTCCGCCACCGTAACGTGCACGCCTTCCACCACGCCCGAATGCAGGGTGTTGGCGGCCCCCAGGCCTATGATAAACATCTCCTTGGGGTCCTTTTGGAAGATCAGCGGGAAATGCGACATCAGCTTGCCGGCCGCGCCGTTGCCGGATACCGAGAAGCCGTTGATGAACAGGGATTTTGTCCGCCCGCCGTTAGAGAAGACCACGCTGACCGCTCCCGCGCGGTCCTCGTGGTAGTAGGCGAGCATCCCGGGCATATTTACCTCCAGGCGGCGGTTAATGATGTTGAAAACCGGGTCCGGCAGCGCGAAGGCTCCTATGGCCAGCAGGGCGGAGGCCGCCAGCCAGGGCGTAAAGCGCTTCTTTTCGGCTTCTCCCGCCAGGCCCGCCAGAAAAACCCCCGTAAGGGCCGCCAGCAGCGCCGTAATGATGAAGCTGAACTTAGTGCCCAGCTGCGGAATAAGGATAAAGCCGGTGGCCAGCGAGCCCAGGATCGTTCCCAGGGTATTTGCGCCGTAAAGTGGCCCTATCGAGCCTACCCGGCCGGAGGCGCGCACGCCGGCCTGCGCCGCCACGGGGAAAAAGAAGCCCATCAGCAGCGTTACGGGGAAGATTATGAGCAGGGCCCAGCCGAACAGCGAGAAAATGTCCGAAGCCTGGGTTATGGGGGAATAAATATATTTGGGGGCTATGGTGTTGCGGCCGATAAGGTAGAACGCCGCGAGCCCTGCCAGGGCCAGCGCGGCTATAGCGGCCTGGCACCTGGCCAGCGCGGGCAGCGGGTCCGACGTGTTTTCGGCGCGGGTCTCGGCGTAAAGGCTGCCCAGTGCTATGCCCAGCAAGTATACGCCCAGCATGGCGGAAAAAGCGTAGACGGAATTCCCTATGGTGATGATCAGCGCGCGCGCCCATAATACTTCCAGGGCCAGGGCCGTAAAGCCGGAGATGCCCATAATAATGAGCATGCGCCGGTAGCCGCCGGCGGCTTCCGGGTTCTGCGCCAAGGCCGCTGCGCGCGGCTGCCTGTCCGCCGGGGCAAGCGCGAAAATGCGCAGCGCTATGAGCAGGTTCAGCACCGCGGCGATAACTGCGGTTCCCTTTTCCCCGACGTGGCCGAGCAGGATATAGCCTGACGCCAGCACGCCCAGCACCGCGCCCAGCGTGTTGAGGGCGTAAAGCCTGGAGATCTTCCCCCCCGAGTCTTCCACGCCCTTGGAAAGGTGGCTCACCAGCAGCGGCAGCGTGGCGCCCATCAGCACCGTGGGGATCAGCAGCACCGCGCCGGACACCAGCAGGCGGATCAGCGGCACAGCGGCGGCGGCCCCGGCGGTGCCCCCCTCGGGCAGCAGCGGGGCTATAAACGCCGGCAGGCCGGCCATTAGGAACGTGGCGGCCAAGGCCGAAAACGCTACCAGCAGTTCCAGCCCGGCGTAGATCTTGAGCGGGTTCTTCAGTCCGTCGGCTTTTTTGCCCGCCAGGACCGCGCCCAGCGCCAAACCGCCCATAAAGACGGCCAGCACCGTGCTGGTTGCCTCCAAGGTGGTGCCGAATACACGTATGAGCATGCGGAACCAGACGGTTTCGTAGATAAGGCCGCTTATGCCGGAGATAAAAAACAGGAAAGGGATGCTGGGTTGTGTTTTAAACGGGTTTCTCATTATGTGTATATTCTAGACAATTGGGAGCCAACTTAAAATGGCGTATTGGGGCGCGCGCCGTCTCGGCGCGAAAATGTAGCCCGCGCGCGGCGGCAGGTTCCCGCCGTTCTAAATTTCGGCGCGTTTTCGGCCGCCTTCTTTTTTTGTATTTCCCTTGGCGCCGTGGTTCTTGTCTTGGCCTCGTCTTTTTTTTAGGAAGTTGGTTTTGGAGTGTTTTTGCGCTGGTTTATTGTGCTCTCGTTCGGCTTTATCTTTTTAACCTGATTTCATGGTCATTTTTTATTTCCTCCTTTTTTTATGCGGTATTGACAAAATAGTAAAACTATACTATACTTTTAGTAAAGCAATATAAAACTTAATAAAATCAATATAAAGATTAACAAAATGAATATTCCTAATAAATGTCCTTCGTGCAATGGAAAAGTGGTGGTTACCCAGCTTTGCTGCACCGACTGCAAAACGACCATCAGCGGAAGCTTCGAGCTGCCTCAGTTGGCCGTGCTGGCGCCCGAAGATGAAAATTTTCTCAGAATTTTCCTGGCCGCGCGCGGCAGTATTAAAGAGGTAGAGCGGCAGCTCGGGATCTCTTATCCAACGGTTAAAGGCAGGCTCGAGGCGCTCTTGAATAAACTGGGCCTGGGCAGTCTGCAGGAAGAGGCTAAGCGGCGCCGGCTGGAGATCGTTGAGCGGTTGGAGCGGGGGGAGATAACGGCGCAGGACGCCATTGGCTTGTTGAAAAAAATGGAGGGGTGAAAATTATGAACGAAGAAAAAATGCGGATACTTAAACTGCTCGAAGAGAAAAAAATATCCTCAGCTGAAGCGATGGAACTGCTCGAGGCCATGGGCAAGGCTTCCCCGGACGGCGGGGGGGAGAGGAAAGGCCGGCTGCTTCGCATCCGCGTCTATGAGGGCGGCACGTCGGAGCCCAAGGTGAATATCAACGTGCCGCTGGGCTGGGCCAAGTTTATGGCGCCTTTTATAGAGGGCAAACTTAAAGATAAATTGGCGGACAAAGGCTACGACATGGACCTGGGTAAATTGCAGGAGGCTATAGAGAGCCAGGAGCCCATGAAGATAGTTGACGTTCAGGATGGCGGGGACAAGGTTGAGATTTTTATAGAGTAGCGCTATGTTAAGGAGGCAATATGCTGGCATTGAGCATGCGGAAGTTCTTTTGGGGTTTGATCGTGGTTGTGTTGGGGGCCTTGATCTGGGCGGGGAATTTTGGGTTTATCAGTTATTCCTTCCGGTTTTCCAGAGACTGGCCGATAATCATAGTGATCATAGGTCTCTCTTCCATTTGGAGCGCTGTTTTTGGGCGGCAGTGGTGGGGGCACAAGTGCTGCGGCCGCGGCGAGGTGAAGAAAGAGAGCGTGGCTAAGATCCTGGAGGCCCTGGAGAAGGGCCAGATCACCGCAGAAGAGGCGGCAAAAAGAATGGGGGATAAATAATAGTTTTCACGTGAAAACAAAACCTTCTTAAAAATACCATGAAGCGGAAGTTTGCCCTCAAAGCCTGGCTTTGGGGGCAAATTGTTTATGTTAACCGGCAAAGACTGATGGCCTTGGAGCAGGCCGGTGTTTGTGTTCTGCTTTTAAAAAAGTATATCTTTACCCGGCAGCGTGTGCGGGAATAGTCCTCTCTCCGGGTCCCTGCTGGTTAATTGCTTGCCGGTCCTTGAGCGAATGGGCGTATGTGCCGTGTAGTTTTCACGTGAAAACAATTCTGTGCGCTCTATTGTTGCCGGTGAGTTCTGGCTTATTGCTGCGGGTTCGCGTGTTGGCGGCTTAATATAAGGAGGGGGCAAGGATGTGCGCCTGGGCTAACGCAATTGTTTTCACGTGAAAACAACCATGGCGGTGCTGGCGCCTGCCTTTACGGGTTGACTCGGACCTTATAAAACTATAGAATTAGACTTATCAGCGGAGGGGAGAGAGTTTTCACGTGAAAACCTTAACCGCGGTTGTCTAACAAAGGGCAGGATCATATATGGCTGAAATAGTGGCGATAGCTAATCAGAAAGGCGGAGTAGGCAAGACCACCACGGCAATAAACCTGGCTGTGGCATTGGCGGCGTTCGATTACGAAACGCTCCTTATAGACTTTGACCCGCAGAGCAACGCCACTTCCGGCCTGGGCGTGGACATAACCAACAATAATAAGAACATTTACGACGTGCTGTGCGGCAAATCCGCCGTCGAGGCCGCGATCCACCAGACCTCCGTTGAGTGGCTGGACATAGTGCCTACCAGCCACAACTTGGCCGGCTCTGAAATAGAACTTGTGAGCGAATTCTCCAGGGAAACCGTGCTTAAGCGCGCGCTGGCCAAAGTTGGGGACATGTACAAGTTCATCATCATAGACTGCCCTCCTTCACTGGGGCTGCTTACCGTGAACGCCCTCAATGCCTCTAATTCCGTTATAACCCCGGTGCAGTGCGAATACTACGCCATGGAAGGCCTTGCCTACTTCATGAACACCGTGGAGAAGATCAAGCAGGCTCTCAACCCCGGTCTCAAAATAGACGGCGGCGTTATCACTATGTACGACTCCCGCATAAACCTTGCCAACCAGGTAAGGGGGGAAATAGGCAAGTACTACGGCGAAAAACTTTACAAGACCGTTATCCCGCGCAACGTGCGCCTTGCCGAGGCTCCCAGTTTCGGCCAGTCCATCTTCGTCTACGACCCCGCCTCCCGCGGCGCGCTGGCCTACAAGGAGCTGGCCCTTGAGTTCCTCGAAAGGCGCGGCGTGGACATCTCCTCCTACAAAAAATCCGACTTATACGTTACCGAAGAATCCGAACTAGAATACGACCTCGGCGGCTGAGTCTGGTGAGGTCCGACCTCACTATGGCGAGGTTCAACCTCACCAGAAAATTTAATTTGACTTATATATTAAGGAGAAAATATGAGGAAAGCTTTAGGCAGGGGAATAGATTCCCTTATCACCAAGGTGCAGAACAACGATATTTCCGGGGACATTGTGCAGCGGATCCCGGTGGCGAACATCGTTCCTAACCGCTACCAGCCTCGCCGGAATTTCGACGAAACTGCCCTGGTGGAACTTTCCGAATCTATAAAAGAGCGCGGCCTGATCCAGCCCATTTCGGTATGGAAGGACGCGGGCGACGATCATTACGAACTGATAGCCGGCGAGCGCCGCCTGCGGGCCACCAAGCTGGCCGGTATGACCGAGATAGAAGCTATCGTCAAGAAGAACCTGGACGACGAGCAGAAGCTCGGCCTTTCCTTGATAGAGAATATCCAGCGCGAGGACCTGAACGCGGTGGACACCGCCCTGGCCTACCGCCAGCTGATGCAGACCTTCAGCGTTTCCCAGGCCGATATCGCCAAAAGGGTGGGTAAATCCCGCGGGGCCGTCTCCAACACGCTGCGCCTGCTGGAGCTGGACGAAGATATCAGGCAGGGCATCCAGGCCGGCGTGATCAGCGAGGGCCACGCCCGCGCGCTGATCTCCATCCCGGATTCCTCCAAGCGTCGTGAATTTTACCACCGCATCATGACCGAGAAGCTCTCGGTGCGCGATATCGAGAATTTCGCGCAGGGCTTCCACGCGCTCCGGCCGCGCGCCCCCAAGGCGGCCCGCGGCGGCTCCAAGAAGAGCCCCGAAGCCGTGGAGCTTGAATCTTCGCTCGAAAAAACGCTCGGCACCAAGGTGGAGATCTGTGCCGGGCCGGGCCCGCAGAATGGTAAAATAATCATACATTACTTCTCGCTGGACGATCTGGATAGGGTAACACAGATTTTAAAAAAGTAGCACGAAGGTGAATATGCGTTATCTCCTCGCGGCGGCCCTGCTCGCCGCCGTACCCCTGGCGTCCCGGGCGCAGGCCCCGGCCGACGCCCCCGAGCCGCCCGACGCCGACAAGCCCACCGCTTACTCGGCCAAGTCGCCGGTGCCGGCCTACTACGCGCCCGACCGGAACCTCGGCGAATATTATCTTTACGCCGACGGCGGCTTTGACGCCGACTGGTACGTGGGCTACAACAACTGCTGGATCGTAAAGCTGCCGCCTATTCCGACGGCCGGCTACGGCAAGGCGTTCATCGGCGCCAAGTTGGGACGCTCCAAGGTAAAGTCGTGGCCCGCCTCTTGGGACACCGACCCCATTCCCGGCAAGGTCTACATGGCCCTCAACCAGGAGCCCACGTTCAATTCCGACCATACCTACTTCCTGGTGGAGGCCGCGGACCTGCCGCGCGAGCCCCTGCCCAACGATTCCCTCGACGGGGTGGACTCCTCGCGCTGGCTCTGGTCTGAGATCCCGCTGACCCGCGTTTCGCAGGATAAGGCTAATTACCTGGCGCTCTGGTCCTCTTCCCGCTATTTCACCTCGGCCTCCAGCTCCCCCATAGTTTCCGCCGCGCAGGGCGAGAACGACGATGACGGCGAAGAGAACGTGTGGCTGAACCGCTCGATAAAGGGTAACGCCCCGTCGGGCGAGAACGTGCTGGAAACCCCCATTTCGGGGTTGAAGCCGGCCATGGCCATAAAGCTGGTCCCGGCCAACGATTACAAGGTGTTCATAAAAGGTTTTTCCGCGGAACTGAATTCCGAGAGCATCACGGCGTCCTTCACGGCCATCGGCGAGGATATCCGCGCGGCCTGGCTGGAAGTTTCTTACGACAAGTTCGACTGGCAGCGCGTTACGCGCTATATGTACAAGGCCCCGTATTTCTGGACCTTCGGCCGCGACGAAATTTCCAGGGAAATGTTCTACCTGCGCGCCGCCGCCCTGGATAACCTGGAAAACACCGGTTATTCCAAAGAGATAACTGTGCCGGCCATGGCCGCCGCGCCCAAGCCGCAATAGTTTTACGACTATGACCAAGAAATTCAACGTAGCGGTGGTGGGAGCTTCGGGCATGGTGGGCGGCGAACTGCTGGGCCTGCTGGAAACCCGGCGTTTCCCCGTCGGGGAATTCTATCCTTTTAACTCGGGCCGCAGGCCGGCCAAAGTCTCTTTCCGCGGCAAAAAGTACGCCTGCGCCAAACCTTCGCTGGCGGCCCTTAAGAAATCCGACCTCGCCTTCTTCGTCTCCACCGACGAAGTGGCCGAAAAGTTCGCGCCGCGCCTGGCCGCCGCCGGCACCTGGTGCATAGACGACTCCTCCCGCTTCCGCCTTACGCCCGGCGTCCCGCTGGTCATTCCCGAGGTGAACGCCGGCGAGTTAAAGGTTTCTAAAAAACTTATAGCCGGCCCCAATTGCACCCTTACCGGCGCCGCGGTGGCGCTGGCGGAGATCCACCGCCGCTTCGGCATTACGGAACTCCGCATGGCCACGTACCAGGCCGTTTCCGGCGCCGGCAAAGCCGCCATGTGCCGCCTGGAAGAAGAAGCGAAGGCGCATTTTAAAGGCGTTCCCCTCAAGCCAGGGCCCGGCCAGTTCCCGCGCCCCATTGCTTTCAATCTTTTTCCGCAGGTAGGCGGCTTCGACGAGGCAGGCAATTCCGGCGAAGAGAACAAGGTGGAAGCCGAGCTCAAGAAGATCTGGAACGACGGGAAGATCCGCATCAGCTGCACCGCCGTACGCGTGCCGGTGCTGCGCGGGCATTCCCTGGCCGTGTGGTTCACTACTAAAAAAAACTGTACCGAAGCCGCGCTCCGGAAGGAACTGCTGTGCACGCCAGGCCTTAAATTTTTCGCCAAGCCGGGAAATTACCCGACGCCGCTCGAGCACGCGCAGCGCACGGACATAGTTTACGCCGGGCGGCTGCGCCGGGCGCACACGGCCGGGAACGAATTCCAGCTCTGGATCGTGTCCGACAATCTTTACAAGGGCGCAGCCCTTAACTCGGTGCAGATCGCCGAGGCTATCGCCGGGCTTTAGGCCCGGCCGCGGTATAGAACAGGGGGGGGAAATGAAAAAACTTATATTCGCGTCCATGCTTTGCGCGCTGGGGCTCGTAGCCTGCAAAAAAAAGCAGCCCGAGGTGATCCCGCAGCCGAAAGCCGCGGACGGACAGAGCATGGCCGTCCCCGCAGCGGCGGCGGTCTCTACCGCCCCGGCCGCGGCGCTGGGACTTTTGAACGCCCCGGGCAATTACGTTAAAACGACCGTCGGCCATATAGGCGAGGCCAAGGCGGCCAAAGCCCTTTTCGAGAAAACCGCCAAACAGGAAGCCGCCGGCCTGGACCTGAACAATACCGGCGGGAATTAAATTCGGAACGGTCCGGTTTTTGTTGAAGCAGCGCAAAGGGGGGAGGGGAAATGAATCTTTACTTGATAGTACTGGTCTTTGTCGCGGGCGGCATAGCGGGTTGGGCGCTCGTGAGGCAGCTTAAGGGGCGGCGCCTGCGCAAACTTGCCAGGCTGGCCGAGAGCAGCGGGGTGTTGTTCGAGGATTACGGCCCGGAAGTGGCCCTGCTCGAGAATACCGGCCTGCCTTATTTCGTGGACGGGCGCGGCGGTTTCGGGTGCTGCCTGCTCAGGCTGGAGGCGGAAGACGGCGTGAAGCCTTATTTCTTCGACTACCAGTGCACGCTCGGCGAAGGCGCGGGCGAGCGCAGGCGGCAGTCCACCGTGGCCCTCTTCGATTTCGAGAAAGGCGCCTTCCCGGATTTCCACCTTTCCGCCGGCGGGGACCTGCCCGACGAGGCCTCCGGCCTGGAGCCCGCGGACATGAAGGATTTCGCCGGTTTTCCCGCCGGGGTAAAGCTGCTCGGCCGCGACCCGGCCGCGCTGAAAAAATATTTCACTTCGGAGCTGGACGCCTGCTTCGCCGAGCATTCCGGCTGGAGCGCGCAGGGCTCGGGGCGCTACCTGGTGCTTTATAAAGGCGGCGGCCTGGTACCGGCGGCTGACTACCCGGCCTTTATGACCGAAGCGAAAAAATTGGCCTTTAACCTTGGCTGATATAAGGAGAGAGCTATGCATTTTTCCCAGGAACAATTAATACTGTTGGCCGTGGCGGCTGCCGCCGCCGCGATAGGCGCCGCCTTTTACCTGGACTGGAAACGCGGCAACGCGCTGGCCGCGCTGGCGGCCTCGCTGGGGCTGGCGTTCTCCAAGGACGGGCCCGACCTTAACTTCCTTGAAAGCACCGGCCTCGAGATCTTTAAACTCGGCCGCGCCCGCAAGGCTTCCAACCTTATCGAGACGTCCGTGCCGTCCGGTCAGCTGCGGGTTTTTGACTATAAATATACTACCCGCGGCGGCAAGAACAGCCGCACCCACCGGTTCACGCTGGCGCTGGTCTCCTGCAAATGCGAAATGCCGCATTTCGACCTGAAACCTGAAACGTTCATTTACAAGTTCGGCGAGGTGCTGGGGTTTAAAGACATCGACCTCCCCGCTTTTCCGCTGTTCTCCAATAAATACCGCCTGACCGGCCCCGACGAAGCCGCCGTTCATATGTTCTTCAACCCCGACCGCGCCGCCTGGTTCGAGCGGCACCTCGGTCTGCGCGTGCAGGGCGCCCCAGGCTACGGGCTCCTCTTTAAAAACGAGACGCGCCTGCCCGTTGAACACTGGCAGACCTTCATAGAGGAAGCTAAAACCTTCGCCGCCGAAGCGCTGAAATAGCCGCCCGCCCGAAGGCGGCGTTGAACACCAATGAAAAAAAACAGGAAACTGTACATCTGCTCCTGCGGCCTTAAAACCGGGCACCTTACGCTCGAGACCATTAACGCGCTTAAAAATTCCAGGGTGGCGTTCTCGCACAGCATAGGCGGCGGGCCCGCCGCGGCCATGGTCAGGAAATTCTGCCCGGAGTTCAGGTCCCTGGTGGGGAAAACCCCGGCGGAGATAAGCGCCCAAATAACCGCGGCGCTCAAAACCGGCGGCACCGCGGCCTTCCTTACCTACGGCAATCCTTTTTTCCTGAATACCGCCGCCAGTCTGCTTAAGTCCGGGCTGGAAAAGCGCGGTGTAACCGTGGAGGTGCTGTCGGCGGTCTCTTCTTTCGACGCCATGGTGAATTTGCTGGACCTTAACGAGTTCGCCGCCGCCGGGCTGCGCCTGGTGCACGCCGGGCTGTCGGGCGGAGAAATAGCTTTCTTCCCCGGGATGGACACCATGGTTTTTATGATGGATAACCTCAACAGGGTGGAAAGGCCCGAGCATGCCGGCGTAAAAGACAAATTCCTCGCTAACCTGGCGGCGGCCTATCCGCCCGGCCACCCGGTCTATATCGTTAACGCCCCTTTCATGGAAGACGCGAAGGGCCGCGTATTGCGCTCGACCGTCAAAAAACTCAAGCGCGACTTCGCCAGCGCCGACAAGAACAGCACCCTCTTCATCCCCGGAAGGAGCAAGTGGTCTTCCGGCCTTTCCCCTGGAGCAAATACGTTTAAATTCATGTATAATTAAATTGCAGATTTTCTCCTAGGGGATTTGGAAAATGCGACATCGAACATTGCTTATTATCGACGACGATAAGTTCTGGACTAACGTAGCGTCCGCATATTTTTCCGGCTTTGGCTATAAAGTAGTAACCGCCGCCACCTGCGCCGAAGGTTTTAACATGGCGCAGCTGCATAAGCCCGCCTGCATCCTGCTGGACTATCAACTGCCTGATGAGTACGGGAGCGTTTGCGCGGCCAGGATCCGCGGCGACCACGAACTGAAAAAAACCCCTATAATAATGGTGAGCGGCTATGAAGATCAGGAATTGCTCGCCCAAACCGAGTATCAACTCGACGGTTTCCTCTCCAAAGACACCCAACTGCCGCTTATAAAGGCAAAAGTAGAAAGCCTGCTCCGCCGCGTTAACTGGGAACGCGGCAACGTAACCTGCAGCGACCTGCGCCTCGACGGAGTAAATTTCCAGGTGTACCGGGATTCTAAACTGGTAACCGAGCTTTGCCCCGAGCACTTCAGGTTTTTATCCCTCTTGCTGGAAAAAAGCCCCGCTTTTGTAAGCGAGGAAGAGATTTCCAGGCATGTTTTTAAAGCGGACGAAGGCAGCGAAAAAAGCGACGTGATCCGCGGCGTGGCCCAGCGCCTGCGCGATAAACTCGGCGCCCGCTTGGGCCGCCGCGTTAAAAAATTGGGTAAAGGCTGGATCTACGTCCAGCCGCGCGTAAATAAGCCGTGACTTTATTCCGCATGTTCAACCCCGCCTGAAAAATAATTCTGCAAAGACTTTATCGTCGTAAAACCTCAAAAACGATCACGGTACCGTGATTGACTTACTTCCGCACTTGGCTTATAATCTGTACGTAGAACTACGTGTTCTTTGCGTTTTATCACGTGCGGTTAAAGGGTTAGCGGGGCAATGATAAAGTATCTCAGATCGTTTACATTCTTAGGCATTTTCGCCGCGCAGGTTCTGCCGGCTGTAAATGCGTCTTCTCAAACCCCGGCCGCGCCGGCAATATCCTTTAATAATTCTTATTCCTCCGGGACGATAAACTACTTATCCGCGGATGGACTTATAACCATAGCCTTGCCGGTGACAGCGCCGGGGACAACCGTGTATTATGTGGTGGATGAGAATCCTGAAGAAGCCACAAATCCCTTCATCTACGGCCAGCCCTTTACCTTGCCGGAAGGTGCGCATTCCCTTTATGCTCGCGCGGTACAGGCGGATGTCCCTTCTGATATCAGTTCCGCCGCTATACATGTGTGTCCCGTCTAGTACAATTGAAACATATTTGAAAGCCTAATTCTGTTGACACTCCGGCCTCCCAAAAAAATAAATAGGAGGCAGTTATGGGTGTCAAAAATAAGACATATTCAATACCGGAGAAAC
>JAJZPL010000066.1 GCA_021811185.1 bacterium | reverse complement strand
GCTATCAGGTTTTTGCTGCCAGCGGCGGGGCACTTTCAGGCGGGTTGTCGCCGGGAACCACCTGGTTCATCCAGACCGGGCTGTCTCCAAGTTCGCAATATGGCGCTTATCTCGAGGTGGAGCTGTCCGGGCGTGCTTTCAATACCGCGGTCTCGACCGCGCTCACGCTCCCGGCTCTCCCCGGAGTGCCTGAAGTCTTCCAGATAGGCCAATATCCGTCACTGGTGGTAGGCCAGCCGGATCTTGTCTCGAAGAACGCCTCCGGCGGGCAAAGCGGGGTGGCGGGACCGCTGGCAAGTTTCGTCGACCCGGACGGGAACCTTTGGATTTCCGATTATTCTAACAGGCGTGTGCTCAGGTTCCCGGCGCCGCAGGGCGACGGCATGAACGCGGACCTGGTGCTGGGGCAGGCGGACTTCTGGTCCATAGCGTCAGTGATGTCGCAGAACAGATTCTACGGCAATCCCATAGGCCTGACCATGGACGGCAGCGGCGCTTTGTGGGTGGCCGAGAACTGCCGCGTGCTGAGGTTTTCGCCGCCGTTCTCCAACGGCATGAACGCCGACCTTGTCCTCGGGGGAGCCAATTTCACTTCATGCTATACCGGGGTGAGCGCGACGTCGCTTTCTCCATGGGGAGTGAAGTTCGACAAAAGCGGGAATTTGTGGGTGGCGGACGCCGGCAATAGCAGGGTCCTGAGGTTCAGCCCGCCGTTCAGCACGGGTCAGGCGGCGGATCTGGTGCTTGGGCAGCAGTTGTTCGCGACCAATACATTATCGCCGGCCACGGCGAGTAACCTTAATACGCCGCGCGACGTGGGCTTCGACTCGCTGGACAGGGTGCTGGTCGCTGATTACAACAACAACCGCGTGCTCGTTTATACTCCGCCTTTTCTTAGCGGCATGTCGGCTTCGATCGTGATAGGTCAGCCCGACTTTACCGCGCTTGAGGTCCCGTTCATCGGCAGGAACCGCATCAACGGCCCGGCCTCTCTCGCGGTGGACGACTACGACAACTTATATGTGGCCGACGTGCGCAACAACAGGGTGCTTAAATTCCATCCCCCGTACGTCGACAACATGGACGCGGCGCTCGTTCTTGGCCAGACGGACTTCGACTCCAGCTTCAACATGAACCTGACCAACGGCTTTAACTATCCGTTCGATACCGACATCGGCGGATTCGTGGCTTCCGACTCCAACGGCAGGCTGTGGGTGACCGATACAGGCAACAGCCGCGTGCTGGCCTTCGAGCCGGTCTATAGCGGTATCTTCACCGGCATATCGCAGAACGGCTTTACCGTGAACTGGCTGCCGAACGGCAACGGCGCGAACACCTCCTACGTAGCCGAGGTTTCGACCTCCCGCGATTTCTCCCAGCCGGGTTTCTCCGGGGCGGGGCAGGATATTGATTCCTATGCGTTCTCCGGTCTGGCGCCTGGCGTAAAATATTTCGCGCGCGCCAGGGCCGCTAATTCCGAGGGGGAGTTGTCCGGGTACGCGAATCTGAATTTCGCTTACACTGCGCCGGCCGCGCCGGCGGCATTTTCAGGAACGGCGGTCTCGCGGAGCGCTATACGCTGGTCCTGGGCGGCTGTTACTGGGGTCAAATACCAGGTCTTTTCCTCTACTGGGGGCGCGGTAAGTGTCCTGTTGCCGGAAGGGACCACTTCTTTTCTCCAGACGGGCCTGGCGCCTAATGGAGCGTACTCGGCGCGCGTGCGCGCGCTGACTCCGTCCGGCTGGGCGGAGTCTTCCGGGGCGCAGGCGATAACTCTGGCCGCCGTCCCCAGGCCGGTGGAGCCGTTCTCCAGCGGCCAGGCCGCCGCCGTGGTGCTGGGGCAAAAAGATTTTTACAGCGCCTCGCAGCAGGGAACGGGGCAGGATAAGTTCGGCTGGCCTTTCAACGTGGTTACCTCGGCGGACGGAGCTGTATGGGTGAAGGATACCGCCAATTGCCGCATCCTCAGGTTTTCCGGCCCGCAAAGCACCGGAATGAGCGCGGACCTGGTTATCGGGCAGCCTGATTTCACTTCCGCGGTGTGCGGTACGGCCGCGAACAAACTTTCGACAGGCGGCTCCATGATGGCTTTCGATGAGGAAGGTAACCTCTGGACCGCGGATGCCGGCAATAACAGGGTGCTTAGGTTCTCAAAGCCGTTCTCTAACGGCATGAGCGCCGACCTGGTGCTGGGGCAGGCCGATTTCGTTTCGAAGACCGGTGGCATCGGCGCCGCGAAACTGGCTTCCCCCAGGAGTCTGGTCTTTGACCATGGCGGGGCTTTGTGGGTTTCCGCCGGCAACCGCGCACTGCGGTTCAGTAAGCCGTTCGTAAGCGGGGAAAGCGCCGACCTTATCCTGGGGCAGACGGACTTCGCGGACAATTACACGGTGTCGGGTTCCTCGGCGTATTTTAATTACCTTACGTCCATGGCCATGGACGGGGACGATCTCTGGGTGGGGGACTATACCTTCTGCAATGACAGGCTGCTCAGATTCTCACCGCCGTTCACCAATGGCATGTATGCCGGTTCCGTCATGCGCAGCACGAGTTGCATCGCTATGGGCCCCGCTTACTTTCCGCAAGTGCAGGCATTGGTATTCGACCCCCAAGGCGGGATGTATGTTGGGGATTCTTCCAGGGTGTTGAAGTTCACCCCGCCATTTTCCGATGGAATGAGCGCCTCGGCTGTGATCGGCAAACCCGATTTTTACGCGAACAGCGCGGCGATAGGCCCGAACAGCATAGTTTCGCCAAGAGATCTGAGCATCGCCCGCGATACGGGTAAATTATGGGTGGCAGATAATCAGAATATGCGGGTGCTCGGCTTCGTCCCGGAGGCCGAGGTGTTCAGTGATGTTTTCGCGACTTCCGCGGCGGTGCATTGGCTGGCCGGGGACAATCCGGCTGGAACGCAATATCGCGCGCAGTTATCGGGCACACGGGATTTCTCATCGCCGCTGCTGGAAAGTTCATGGGGTTTCGGAGTGAGCGCTCTCTTTACCGGGCTTTCCGGCGCCACCACGTATTACGGGAGGGTGGCGTCAAGAAATTCCAGCGGGGTGGAAAGTGCGCCGCTATACCTTGGCAGTTTTGTGACTGCAGAGGCGATAGCGTATATCACGGTCACGGGCACAGTGACCGTGAACGGGGCGCCGGAGGTGGTTTTTACCTCCACCAAGGCGGCCAGCGTGGAGCTGCTGAGCACTGTAGAAGGCAGCGGCGCGCTGGCGCTTGGCGGCGCGGCGTCTTCCGGAATAACCATTATCAGCGGGCTTTATGAGATAGGGCCGGAAGGGGTCTATGATCCGCCGGCTATGCTGACGTTCAGCTATCTGCCGTCTTCGGCCGCCGCGGCCGGCATATTGGAAGAGGATCTGGCTGTATACGAGTATTTCGCGGATACGGGATGGAAAAAGCTAGTGGGGCAGGTGGTTGATCCTGTCGCCCATACCATAACCGTGCCCGTGACGCATATCGCCTCGCTCTTCGGGATCTTCGGGATAGTAAGGGACAGGACGGCCCCAGCTACTACGTTGTCCGTGATGGGGTACTCGTACCGGCCTGATGGGGGAGTATATATAAGCACCGCCGCGGAAATAGTCCTGTCCGCGTCGGATCCGGTTGTATACGGTACTTCCACCGGAGTAGCGTATACGGAATACCGCATTGTCCCGTCCACGCCGCAGGTGTTTGCGGCGTATGCCGGGCCTTTCACGCTGCCTGCGGGAGAGACGTTGCTGGAGTACCGCAGCGTGGATAACGCAGGCAATGCCGAGGCGTTGAGCTCGGCCGCGTTCATGGTGGACGGGAGTGCGCCGCAAACCTCCGCGTCGGTAGCTGGCGCGACAGGCGAAAATGGCTGGTATGTTTCTACAGCGGCCGTCGCTCTGTCGGCGGCTGACACCGGCTCCGGGGTCGAGGCTACGCTCTTCTCCCTGGACGGCGGCACTTTTGCGGTATATGGCGGGGATATAATCGTTGCGGCGGACGGGGTCCATGAGATCGCATACTATTCAAGGGACAAGGTGTATAACTATGAAGGGCTGGCGCTGTTATCCCTGATGGTGGACAAGGCGCCGCCGGTTTCCGCGGTGTCAGTGGCCGGAGGTGTAACGTTGGATGGCGAAATGTTCGTTTCCGGGAATTCAGGTTATGTGGTCATGCAGGCCAGCGACGCGGTTTCCGGAGCGGCTTCCCTGTATTACGCGGTATTGTCGACGGCGGCCGCCGCCGTGCCGGTGCTGTCTTCCGGCACTGCGGCCGGCTTCAGCGTTTATCAAGGGACTGTGACGTTGGACGATGGCGGCTATCGCCTGGTGTTCGGGGCGGAGGACCTGGCGGGCAACTATGAGGTCTTGAAGTCTACCGTGGTGTACTTCGACAGTACTCCTCCGGCCACGGCCTTGGTCCATAGCGGCGCGTCTTTCGCGACGCCGTCCGGAACGGTCTATTATAGTTCCTCCGACGTGATATCTTTGCCGGCCGCCGACCCGGCCATTAATGGCGTGGCTTCCGGGCTGGACAGGACATATTACCTGGTCGACGGCTCTAGCGCCGTCTATTCCGGGGACGTGGTTTTGGGAGACGGCGGCCACACTCTGGAATATTACAGCGTGGACGGGGTCGGGAACATGGAGCCTGTCAGGACGGAAGCGGTAAATATCGATGCTAAGGCTCCTGTCAGTGTCCTTTATGTTAATGGCTCCACCGTCGGCGCAGTAGCTCAATTGAACGTGCCGGAGAACAGCCTGATCTCCCTGTCGGCCCAGGACGCCGCATCGGGGGTCGCGGGTATATGGGTGGCCGTGGCCGGCAATGGCTACCCCGGAGAGATGTCCCCGTATGAAGGGGAGCTTTTGTTATCCAGCGGGACTTATAACGTCACATATTATGCCGTGGATAATGTCGGAAATATTGAAGTCGTGCGGAGCATTCGCATGGTTTGTGGCAACTCCACCGCGGGGCAGATTTCTCTGGAATTCTCGCCTTCCACTATCAACCTCGGCAGCGAGGGTAAGTATGTGGAGGCCAGGTTGACGGTGTCCAGCGCGGCGGGGACCGGCTTCGACGCGGACAGCATCCGGGTCGCGCTGGTGAACGATGTGGCGTTGAGCACGCCCATCTACGGCGAGGTCCCGGGCGGCG
>JAJZPL010000035.1 GCA_021811185.1 bacterium | reverse complement strand
GTCTGGAAGGTTTGAGTGGCGTACACCCCCCTGTAGGTCATCGTAATACGGTTGATGACTTTGTGAGATATTCCCGGCTGCAGCGAGATGGCTATAATACCCGCCGTAATAAAACCCAGCATGAAAAGGCGCCGCTTCCTCGACAGGATAAAGAGCGCCGGAAGCATTGCGGCAAAGCCCATATAGGAAGCTCGTGAAAAGGTAAACAAGAAAGCGGGGAACATGAAGACAAGTACGCCCAGAGCGCCGATAAAAGTGAATCCTGCGGTTTCGGTCAGCATCGCCATTAAAACTCCGAATATCAACAGATAATACCCTCCCAGGGAGGCTGGTTCGGACTCGTTTACATCGCCGCCAAGCGGCACTTCGAAGGGAGCGGTAGCGCGCGCGTCGGACCCGGAATTGTAATAGTAATAATACGCGTAGAGCGTTACAAGAACGGCCACGATAAAACCGTAATGCAGGTACTTCTTCACCTCAGACTCGGAATCGACGACGTTTACTGTCATGAAGTAGAGCAGGAAATACTCAACGTATTTAAGCACGTAAAAGAAGGAAGCTTCGGCGGCGACGTCTCCGCGTATCACGCCAAGTGCGGTCGACACCACGCAAATTACGGTATAAAGCAGCACCGGTGTCTGCACCGGGGTGGAGGTTATAAAAGGCTTGTTCTTGAAAATCGCCGTACGGGCGAACCAGGACAAAAAGATTATCACCAGCAGGATGTCGTCGTAACGCACCACCAGGGTACGCGAACCGCCAACCCCTCCAAGGCCCAGTTCCGGAGAAAGCAGCATCGAGAAAACCAGCAGGACAAGGCTTAGTTTGGGTGAAAAGAAAGCGAAAAGACCGACGATAAGCGTCCCCACGGCCATGATGACGGCGTATTGCGAGCCGGCAGCGGCCAGGAAACCCAGCCACCCGGCGGCGGCCAGCGCGATGAGGATTATGAATATCGGCATTATTTAAAGGGCATCAAAAAAAACAACACAGGCCAGAACCGGAGGCCGCCGCTCATTAACGGAACACCCTCGCGAATCTTTTATCTGTGTGTTCTCTGGCCGAGCGGAACGCCTAGCGCCGCGCGTATTTGTTGTAATCGTACGAATAATACCCGTACTGCGGGCCCATTTCTGAGGCCCGTACGCCGTTGAGCACCACGCCCAGCATATGCGCGTTCACGCCCGAAACCTGCTCCTTGGCGCGTTTCAGGGCGCCGCGGGCTATTTTGCCGGCTTTATAGACAAGAACAACTCCGTCGGCTGCGTGCCTGGCGATCATGGCGGAATCCACGAACAGCAGCACCGGGGGCGTGTCGAAGACGATCATGTCATACTCGCTCTTCAACTCTTCCATGAGTTCCGTCCAGTTGGCGGAATCCAGGATATCTATCACGTTGCCGGGCTGCGTGCCGCAGTTCAGCACGTTCAGGTTCTCTATCCCAGGGAAGCGCATCAGCTGCTCGAAGTCCAGCCCGCCCATTATAAAATCGGCGCTCTCCAGCACGGCCTCGCGCCAGTCGGCCTTGCCCGCAAGGATGTCGCTCAGGCCTGGCTCCTTGCGGGTACCGAAGATCTGGTTGATGGAAGGGCGCCGGAGATCGGCGTCTATCAGCAGGGTCTTAAGGCCGGAATGGGCGCTGGCCAGCGCGAAGTTAACCGCGGTAAGCGTCTTGCCCTCGGCGGCGCCCGCCGAACTGAACACCAGAGAGACGCTGTCCTTGGTCTTCAGGTTGGACATGATATTGGTGCGCAGGGTGTGGTAGGACTCTATGACCCCGGAAGAGTAGCGCCGGTTCACTATAAGGACGCTGCGGAAAGCCTCCACCGTATAGCGCTCCTTCTTGAAAACATGCGTAAGCCAGTTGTCAATGTGCTTTTCGCTGAGGATGGTTGGGATTATGCCCAGCACCGGCAGCTTGATGAAATCTTCGATGTCCTCGATGGTGGAGATGGAAACGTCCAGGTTCTCCAGCAGGAACACCACCACCACGGCCAGGAAAAGCCCCAGCACCGAACCCACCATAAGGTTCAGGCTGCGGTTGGGCGATACCGGGGTCCGCTCCGGCACCGGCCGGCTGACCACGCTGACGAAAGAAACGATGGAAGAAACCCCCAGCTTGGCCTCTTCGTACTGCTTGTTGAGCGTGGTGTAAAGCTCTTCCTGCATGCGCAGCTCGCGGCTGATGCGGGCCAGCGCCACTTCCTGCGCCGGGATCTCCTCCAGTTTCGCCTCCGCCACGCTTATCCGCTGCTCTAGGTTCAGCACTTCGGGATAATTCGGGGTATACTTTTCCAGCAGCTCCTTCTTTTTTATCTCCAGGTCGGCCAGCTGGTTGGCCATCGCGTCGCCCAGGCCGGTCTTGGGGTTCTTCTCTATAAAATTCTGCTTCTGCCGCTCCAGAGCCCGCAGGCTGTCCCCCACGTCGTCCTTGCGCGCGGTGATATCCTCGAGCGACTTCCTGGCCTGGCGGCTCTTCTGTTCCAGGTCGAAATCGGTATAGGCGGCGATAACCGCGCCGACGATATCCGCGGCCCGTACGGGATCGGAGTTGAAAGCTGAAATGTTTATCAGGTTGGAATCGGGTACGCGCTCAGCCTTATACCCTCCCGCGATCTCCGCCGCGCCCTTGGACCCGGGGGCCAGCCCCAGCTTGGCGGCGGCCCGGTCGGACACGTCCGAAGAACTTATCACGCGCAGTTCCGTGGTAACCGCGCCCCAGGGATCGGAATCCGCCAATTCGGCGCCCGGGATCCTGCTGAACGAGGCGGGCGGTGAAATTTTTATCAGGCCCTGGCTCCGGTAAACCGTCGGCTGCAGGCGGGTATAGAAAAGAGTGGAAAAGATAGTCGCGCAGAACACCAGCAGCGCTATCCATTTGCGGCGGTTGACTATGCGCCAGTAATCGTACAGGGTAAGGTCGGCGTTCATTAATTCTTCCTGGCTACGATGGCGGCGGTCAGGCCGAAGGTGAAGAGCGTGGCCCAGGGAAGGAAGTTATCGCTGATCCACCTGGCGGTCTTGGAATAGCCCTTCCTGGGGATATAAACGATATCGCCGCTGACCAGCGGCACGTTGTGGTCCAGCTTGCCCTTGAAAACGGCGTCCAGATCGGCTTTCACGACCTCTTCCTGGACCTTGCCGTCGGCGTTCTTCGTGCGGCGGTAGATCCGCACGCTGTCCGTCTTGGCATAATCCTGCGGCCCTCCGGCCTGCGCCACAAGGTCCAGCAGGCGCATGCCCTCGCGGTACTCGAAGTAGCCGGGGATGGTTATCTGGCCTATGACAGCCACCCGGTTTGAGGAGAACTTGCGGACATTGACCGTTATGCTGGGATTGGAAACGTACTTGGAAAATTTGGCGGTCAGCACATTCTGGAGTTCTTCGGGTTTCATTCCCTGGGCTTTTATTGATCCCAGCAGCGGGATCTCTATGGTGCCGTCCGGCTGCACGGTGACTTCCTTGGAAAATTCATCGGCGGGCTGAACGCCCACGTTTATTACGTCCCCTGCGGAAATAAAATAATCCTTCTCCGGCAAAGGCGCCGGCAGTTCGAAACTGAAGGCCGGCACCGAACTGAAAAGGGTGAGGAACGAGAGAGCAAGGGATAATGCTTTCATAGGCTAATTATATATATTTAATGGGGCGGAATCTCACCCGTTCCGCTGCTCCACGGACTTGGCCAGGCTCTTGACCAGCACGCGAAGCTCCTCCACGCGGTGCTCCAGTTCCCGTTCCCTTTCCTGCCCCGGGGACTGGTATGACGCGCTCCCGCCGGAAACGGCGCGGCCGCTGAGCATTTCCACCTTTCTCGAAAGCGCGTCCACGCGCTCCGCCAGCCCGGTCTCGGATGGACCGCGGCGGCGGAAATTCAGGTAATAGCCGAAAAGGGCCAGGAACATCATGAACGAGAAAAGCATAAAGACCACGGCGCCTATCCATACCAGGTAATCCAGCCCGGCCAGGATCCCGCCGAGCGCGGCGATAAGCGAAGCCAGCACCCCGAAAAGCATGGTTTCCTTGTTCTCGCTCCAGATAACGTTGGGCCCGCCGGATTCGGAGAAGCCGCCGCGCGTCGGTTCGCGGCGGTAGGCGCGGGTGAAACGCTCGTTCTTTACGCCCTGCGGCTGGGACTGGATCTGGGCCTGCATCTGGGACCGCGGCGCTTCGCGCTGCACCTGCCGCGCCGCCGCTGGCTCGCGCACAGGTTCCGGGGGCAGGGGCCCCACTTCGTCCTTAAGCCTGGCCAGTAAATTTTTCAGGTCGTCGGTGCCGCTCATTTCGCCCCCCCTTCCGGGTGTGAGCCGGCCTTTTCCCAGTACGCTATGGCGCGCTCGCGGGAGGCCAGGGCTTTTTCCCTGGCGTCCAGGTCGGCGCGGCCGCGCTCAAAAGTCCTTATGAGCTCGGCCTTCCTCGAATTGAAATCTTCCTCTATGGCTTTCTCGCGCAGCCGGAACTGCTTGGCCTTGGCCTCATAATCGGCCTCCAGGGTATTCAGTTTGGTCTCCAGCGTCCGGTTCTTCTCCTCCCAGCGCGCGAGCATCTCCAACTCCTTCTTGTTCACGCGGTCGTACAGTTCCTGCATCCTGGCCACGTACTTGGAATTGAGATCGCTCGAATCCTCGGCCGTCTTCGCCTTCAGGTCGCCCAGCGCGGCCTCCCTGGCGGCCAGCGCGGTCTTCAGTTCTTCGATCTTCTTCAGGCCCGCGGCATGCTCCTTTTCCAACACGGCCAGGCGCGCGCCGTAATCGGCGGCTTCTTCTTTCAGCCGGCTCTCTTTCTGGGCGTGCTCGCGCTCGTTGAAGGCCAGCCGGCCGGCGTAGTCCGTCTCGTACTCCTTGACGATGTTGCCGAGCGTCCGGATATCGGGGTCGAATTCCTCGAGGACGGCGTTCAGGTGTACCGCGGCCGGGTTCTTCCCCTCCCAGAGCTGGTCGGCCAGCAGCCGGAGCCTTTCCAGCATTTCCGTCGGGACACATTTAATATCGCGTTCTTTTTCCATAGTAAAGCTCCGGTTATTTCCGCTGCTTGTAGGCGATAATGGTCTTGGTCAGCTCCGCCTTCATATTCTCGGTCTCGGCGTTCTTCTGGGCGTATTCCTTCTCGAGCTTCAGCCTGTACTCGTTAAGGGCTTTCTCCCGCTCGCCAAGCGCCTGTTTCTGCTCGAACAGCTCCTCGTTGAACTTGCTGATGCGGAGGTTGAAGTCGGAGTGCGCTTTGTCCACTTCCGCCTGCTTCCTGCCCCAGAAATCCTCGGACTCCTGGATAAGCTTCTCCTTGGCTTTCAGCACTTCCTGCATCTCCCGGAGTTTGGCCTCGTTGGCGGCGGCCAGTTCCTTCATCTTTTCGCGGCTCTCGCTTTCCAGCTTCTCCTGCCGGGCCTTGTATTTCGCCTCCAGGGAGGTGATCTGCGCGTCCTGCTCGGTTATCCTGCCGAGGAATTCCGCGGCGGAAGCCTGGCGGACCTTGGCCAGTTCCTTCTCTATGTCCTGGATCTTGAAGTCGAGCACCTCGGCGTAATTCCTGGCTTCGTCGAGTTCGGCGGCCATCTTCTCCCTGCTTTCTTCCGCGAACTTCTCGCGGGTTTCGATCTCTTTGCGGTGGTCTTCGCGTTCCTTTGCCAGCCCGCCTTCGGCCAGGGCCAGTTTATTGGCGAGGGCTTTGGTGGCGGCCTCGACGGCGGCGGAGATCTTCCGACCGAGTTCGGAGGAATGCTCCTCTTTCATCCGGAACAGCTCATCCTGGTGTTTCCTGGAGGCTTCCATCAGCTTATTGAAGACGTCCGCCGATTTGGCGCCGGCGGCCTCGGCCTGCGCGCGCAGCTGCTCGAGGCTGGAGGAGAGCGCCTTGTTCTCGGCCTCGATCCTGGCGGTCTTCACTTCGAGCTGCCGGGCGAGCTCCTTCTCCCTGACCTCGTAAGCGTTCTGCAGCTCGGCGCGCAGCGCGGCGGTCCCGCTTTCGAGCTCCGCTTTCTTGGAAAGGTAGCCTTGTTCCAGCTCCTGGCGCCTGGCGGCCACGGCCTCGGACCCGGCGGAGCGCACGCGCTCCTCGTAGTCCCGGCGGGTTTCCACGGCCTCGGCGCGCAGCGCGCTGATGGAGATTTCTTTCTGTTCCAGTGCGGCGGCAAGTTCTTTCTGCCCGGCCTTGGCGGCTTCGAGGGCCTCCATCAGGTGGGCGGTCTGGACGGAGACGGCGTCGGTCACGCGGTACGCCAGTTCCCTGTCGTAGTTGGCCTTGGCCTCCATCAGCTCTTTATTGAAGCGGGCTTCGCGGGCGGCCCCTTCTTCCACGGCGAAGCGCAGCTTGGCGCTGATCGCCTCGATCTCTTTCTGGGCCGCCTTGAAATTCCCGGCGGTCTCAGCCAGCAGGTTCTCGAAGCGCGAGCGCTCGGAATGCCAGTTGCCGCGCTCGAACTCTATCTTGGCGGAAACCTCGGAGTGCACCGCTTCGGTCCTGGCCGCGAATTCGGCTTCCATGCGGCCCCGGCGGGCGGCGTGCTCAGCCTCCATCGCCTTGGCGCGCGCGCTGATGCCGGCTTCCAGCTCGGTCGCCTTGCGGTCGAACGCGGCGGAGATATTTTCTTTTTCCTCGATCCATTTGCTCTTTTCGAGGTCGAACAGCGCCTTGACCGCTTTCTCGGACTCCCGGGCGTCGGCTATCGCTTTTTCTAGCTGGGCCTCTTTGCCGGCCAGCAGCCCGCGCAGTTCCTGGACGCGGTTCTCGGCGGAGGCCAGGCTGTCGGCCAGGCGCTTCTCGTAATCGTTCCTTATGGCCGCGGCGCGCTCTTCGGACTTTTCATGCGCCTCGGCGGCGGCTTTGGAAAGTTCCTCGGCGTGCTGCCCGCGCTGAACGGAGAGAGCCCGCTCTTTTTCCTCCAGCTCGGCGCGCAGCACGTTGATGTCGGTGCCCAGCTCGGTCTCGCGGGCTTTGGCGCTCTCTTCCGCGTTCTTCTGCGCGCGGGCCATCTCGGCGGCGTATTCGCGGGAAAGCGCGGCTTTCTCTTCGGTAGAAGCCCGGCGCAGTTCGGCGATCGTCTTATCCAGCTCGGCGGCCTTGGCGTAGGCGGCCTCCCGCTGCTGCTCGCGCTCGGCCAGCGCCTCGGTCATGCGGGCTTTCTCGCCCTCCAGGGCTTTCAGCCTGTCGCCGTAGCGGGCCGTGAATTCTTTTTCCAGGTCGGCTTTGCGCGCCTCGTAGTCGGCGCGGATGTTCGCCACGCGCTCGCCCAGGGTGGCGTCGAATTCGGCCACTTTATGCTCAAAGTCGGAGGCAAGGTTTTCTTTTTCCTGTATCCACTTCACCCTCTCGGCCTCGAAGGCGGCTTTCAGGTCGTGCTCGGCCGCCAGGCGGGCTTCGCCGGCTTTTTCGAGCAGCGCCTCTTTCTCGGCGAGCAGGGTCTTGAGGGCGGCGAGGGAATTCTCGGACATGGCCGCGTGGGCGGCCAGGCGCTGTTCGTACTCGGCGCGGATGGCGGCGGCGCGTTCCTCGGTGCGGTTATGCGCGTCGATGGAGGCCTTCGAAAGTTCGTCCACCAGCTTCTCGCGCTCGGCGGAGAGCAGCCGGTCCTTCTCGGTAAGCGCTTCGCGCAGCACGTTCACGTCCGTCATCAGCTCGGCTTCGCGCGCTTTGGCGCTCTCTTCCGCGTTCTTCAGCACGCGGGCCATATCGGCGGAATATTCGCGGGCCAGGGCGGCTTTCTCTTCGGAAGCCGCGCGGCGCAGTTCGGCTATAGCGTTGTCCAGTTCGGCGGCCTTGGCGTAAGAGGCGGTAAGCTGCCCTTCGCGCTCGGCCAGCGCTTCGGTCATGCGGGCTTTCTCGCCCTCGAGGGCTTTCAGCCTGTCGCCGTAGCGGGCCGCGAATTCTTTTTCCAGGTCGACTTTGCGCGCCTCGTAGTCGGCGCGGATATTGGCCACGCGCTCGCCCAGGGTGGCGTCGAATTCGGCAACTTTGTGCTCGAAGTCGGAGGCCAGGCGCTCTTTTTCCTCTATCCACTTAACCTTCTCGGTTTCGAAAGCGGCTTTCAGGTCGTGCTCGGCCGCCAGGCGGGCTTCGCCGGCTTTTTCGAGCAGCGCCTCTTTCTCGGCGAGCAGGGTCTTGAGGGCGGCGAGGGAATTCTCGGACATGGCCGCGTGGGCGGCCAGGCGCTGTTCGTACTCGGCGCGAATGGCGGCGGCGCGCTCTTCTGTGCGGTTATGCGCGTCCACCGACGCTTTGGAAAGTTCGTCCACCAGCTTCTCCCGCTCGGCGGAAAGCACCCGGTCCTTCTCGGTCAGTTCCTCGCGGAGCACGTTCACGTCCGTCATCAGTTCGGCTTCGCGGGCTTTGGCGCTCTCTTCCGCGTTCTTTAGCGCGCGGGCCATATCGGCGGAATATTCGCGGGCCAGGGCGGCTTTCTCTTCGGAAGCCGCGCGGCGCAGTTCGGCTATAGCGTTGTCCAGTTCGGCGGCCTTGGTGTAAGAGGCGGTAAGCTGCCCTTCGCGCTCGGCCAGCGCTTCGGTCATGCGGGCCTTCTCGGCTTCCAGGGCCTTGAGCCTGTCGCTGTAGCGGGCGGCGAATTCTTTTTCGAGCTCGGCCTTGCGGGCCTCGTAGTCCGCGCGGATCACGGCGGCGCGCTCTTCGGCGATAGCGTTGGTCTCGGCGGAGACGCGGGAGATCTCGCTCTGGAATTTCTCTTTTTCCAGGGCGGACGTTTTGGCGGCTTCGTCCAGGCGGCCGGCCAGGGCGTTGATCTTTTCCTCGTAGGTGCGGCGCTTTTCCTCGAAAGAGGCCTCGGTCAGGGCGAGCAGCTCGCTGTGGATGACGGATTTCGCCTCGAATTCCGCGGCGATCTTCCGCTTTTCCTCGAGCACGCCGGCTTCCCGCTGGCGCAGCTCCGCGGTAAGGTTATCGATAGTAGCGTTATAGGCCTGTTTTTCGGCCTCGAACGCCGAAAGTTTCTCGCGGAAGGAGGCTTCGCCGGTGCGGATGCGCTCCATCAGCTCTTTGTGGTGCGCTTCGCGGTTGGCGGCCAGGGCCTGCTCCAGCTCTTCCACTTTGCGGGCGTTCAGGGCCAGGGCTTCCTCGCGCAGGCGCTTCTCGTCGGACAGCCTGGCCTTCTCCTCGGCCATCGCCTGCCGTTCCATGGCCAGGCGGGCCTGGAATTCACTGTCGAACTCTTCGCGGCTGGCGGCCAGGGCTTTAGCCAGCTCTTCTTTCTTGGAGGCGTAATCCTGCTCGAGTTCCCCCGCGCGGGCGCGCATGGCGGCGTCCATCCCGGCCAGGCGGCGGCCGAATTCGGCTTCCAGCCTGGCGCGCTCGGTTTCCCAGTCGGCGGCCTGCTTCTCCAGCCTGGAGACCAGCTGCTTCACGGTCTCTTCCTTATTGGCTTTCTCTTTTTCCAGCCCGGCCAGCTGGGCCCTGAAGGCGTTCTCTTTCTCGGATATTATCTTTACAAGCTCATTATGGTGCTTTTCCTGCTGGGCGGCCAGCTTGTTCTCTATTTCCTGGATATGGGCCTGCGCGGTGGCGAACTGCTCCTCGCGCACGCGCTGTTCGTCCACGATCCGGTTCCGCTCGGTCTGCCAGGAGGCTTCGAGGGAGCGGATCTGGGCGCCGTGGTCGCTGTCCATGGAGCGCAGCTTGTCTTCATAGCCGGCCTCCATCATGTTCTTGAGCTTGCGGTAGTTCTCTTCCGCCTCGCGCTGCTTCAAAAGGTGCTCTTTCTCCATCTCGGCGCGGCGGGCTTCCAGTTTCTCTTCCGAAACGCGCACGCCGTTCTCGAGCTGGCCGATCTTGGCGTTCAGCTCCTGCTCGCGGGCCTTGAGCGCGGCCTGCAGGGAGGTCAGCCGGCCCTGGTAGCCGCTCTCGAGCTCCGCGCGCAGGACGTCGTATTTCTGCTGGGCCTCGGCCAGGCGGCCGGCGTACTGGCTCTCGACTTCCAGCACGCGGGCGTTCCAGCGCTCTATGACGGCGCGCTGGTTGCGGTCGAGTTCTTCGAATTTGTCGGAATATTCGGCTTCAAGGCTTTTGCGCAGGCTGTCCAGCTTGGCTTCTTTCTTGAGCAGCTGCTGGATGTCCAGCTTGCCCTCGCCCAGCAGGGACATCGTGGCTTCCAGCTTGGTGTAGAAGTCCTCTTTTTCCTCGATGCTCTTGGTGCGGGAGGAGTAGGCGTCCGTCAGCGAAGCTTCTTTCAGCTGCAGCTTCTTGGCGGTCTCCTCGGCCATGCCGAGGTTCTTTTTCAGATCGGCCTTCTCTTTTTCGATGGTGTTCAGCCGTTCCAGCGCCCAGCGCAGCGTCATGCGGGCGGTGTCCAGACTGGTCACGTCGTTTACAAGCTGCTCGATCTCGCCGTATTCGTTTGCCATAGTTTTTGCCTTTTAAACCGTATACTTAAGTTTAATATACGGAGGGCCTTAAGGCAATAAAAGGAATGTTAAATGAATATGAACAGAATGTGTCACAAATTTCAGGCGCAAAAAGCCCCCCGTGCGCTTTTTCCGGCTACATTAGGTGGCTGTAAGGCATTATCTTTTATAAAATTAAATTAATGCTTAAAAAGATATCCAGAATTATATTATTGGCGGGCGCGGGCTTTTTGGCCTGGTCCTTCGGCTACCCGGCCGCGCTGAAATATTTTTTCAGGGTTTCCGGCACGGTAAACATAAGCGAGCCCCTGCGGGCCTCCCTGCCGGGCCCTAACAGCATGCTTTTCCTGGTGGCGCTCAACGAAGGCGGGGTGCCGGTGGCCGTAAAAAAAGTGATAAACCCGGTGTTCCCGCTTAGGTTCGAAATGACCCCCTCCAGCCTGATCATGCCGGACCTGCTGACCCGCAAGCTTTTCCTCAGCGCGCTCGTGAACACCCACGGCCAGCTGAATTCCCCCCGCAAGGGCGACCTAAAAGGCGAAGTCCGCGCCCTGGTAGGCTTCCGGACGAAGGGCATAACTTTCACGCTGGATACGGTAGTGAAGTGACCAAACGAACGGGGCCCGCCGTTAAGCGAGCCCCGTACTTTATTTCCCGCGCGGTTTTCAGCCGTTCTTGCCCTGCCCCCTCTTCCCGTTGGAAAGCGAGAACAGCCAGATCAACTTATCCGTGGATTTAACCAGTTCGTTCCAGTTCTTATCCAGCTTGGGAACTTTCCGTTCCGTTTTTTCCGTCTTTGAATCCTGCTCGTACTTCCTGCCCATTTCCTCCCAGGTCATACCCTCACCTCCGTATATTTCAGCAGCCCCCCGGCTGCCGGCCGCGAACAGCGCGGCGTCTTGAATCCGTTTTCAAAACTGACTTACGGGAATTTTTCCGGATGAATTCCCCCCCGGGAATATTATACAACAGCGGGCGCGAAAGCCAAGGGCCGAAAGGCCTACCAGCCGCGGACCCGAGAGACTCCCATGTACACCAGCACCGCGCCCACCAGCAGCAGCAGGAAGCCCCAGTTCCGCCGGTGCAGGGCCACGTAGGAGTCGTTGAGGAAGGTCTCTTTTATCAGCCGGTTCACGCGCTCTATGGCGCCGGGCTTGTAAATGTAGCCGAGGCCCAGCAGCACGAACAACAGGCCGAAGAATATCTTAAGGTACGGGCTTATCTCCGTCATTGTTATAGCGGTTCATCGCGGTCTCCACGCCCTCGCGGAACGAGGTCTCCAGCGCTTCGCACGCCCGGCCCAGGAAGGCCGGCAGCCGCTCCCCCTCTTCTTTAGAAAATCTGGACAGCACAAAATCTTTGCCCTCGATGCGCGCGGGCCGCGGCCCTATGCCCAGCCGCAGGCGCGTAACGCCCTGGCCCAGCGCCGCCACCACGGAGCCCATGCCGTTGTGCGAACCGGCGGAACCTTCCTTCCTGAGCCGCAGCTTGCCGAAGGGCAGCGCGAGGTCGTCGTAAACCGTCAGGATAGCGGCGGGCGGGATCTTGTAGAACGTGGCCAGGCTCAGCACGGCCTGGCCGGAAAGGTTCATGTAGGTCTGCGGCTTGAGCAGGAAGACCTTGCCGGCGGCGCTTTCAAACTCCAGGTACAGGCCCAGCCCCTTCCAGTCGCGCCAGCGCCCGGCCGGGGCCAGCCGCGGCGCGGCCAGGTCGGCCAGCATGAAGCCGATATTGTGCCTGGTGCGCTCGTATTCCTGCCCGGGGTTGCCGAGCAGGGCCGCCAAACGTATCTGGTCTTTCACTTTTTTCCCGTAACCGCTTTAAAATCAAGAAGCAGGAGCCGAACAGTTCCGTTAGGATACGCGTTCAACTCCTGCTCCCGAGGACCGCCTGCTCCCTTACTTCTTGGGAGCGGGCTTCTTGTCGTCGCCCTTGGCGTCGGGCTTGGCTCCGGCGGCGGGTTTAGCGCCGGCGGCGGGCTTGGCGCCATCTTTGGCGGCGCCTTCCTCACCCTCTTCCTTCTTGCCCTTCGCGGCAACCACTTCGGGCTCGGCGCCCGCGGCGGTCGTCGTCTCTTCCACCTTCTCTTCCTTCGGAGCGGTCACGCTGACCACTATCTGTTCCGGAGCGTCGAGCAGGTCGGCTTTGCCGGGCTTGAGGTCCTTGATGCGGAGCGAATTATTGATATGCAGTTCCGTGATGTCCAGCTCGATCTCGTGGGGGATCTCGGTGGGCAGGCAGGAGATGTTGACCTCGCGCATGGTGTGTTCCACGATGCCGGCCTGCACCTTCACGCCGTAGCACTCGCCGACGATCTTCACGGGCACCTTCACCTTGATCTTCTCGGTGAGGGAGATGCGGTTGAAGTCGAAATGCGTGTACCTGTCGGTG
The DNA here is from genome assembly GCA_021811185.1 of bacterium. GTDB lineage: Bacteria > Elusimicrobiota > Elusimicrobia > Elusimicrobiales > UBA9959 > UBA9959. The sequence goes on along the minus strand of JAJZPL010000035.1, from coordinate 15,829 downwards.
ACGGGGTGCCACTGGATGGCCTTCACGATGACCAGGTCTTCGCCGCCTTGGTACTTCAGGGTGATGATGGGGTTGGCGCCGGCCTTCAGCACGAGCGAGATGGCTTTCTCGTCGACGGTGACGCTCACCGGTTTCTTGTCGAGGCCGTAGATGACCGCGGGAATGCGGCCGCCGGCCCGGAAAGCGGTGAGCTTGCTGCGCATCCCGGCGTTCTCGCGGGGTTCTGCCGTAATAATTGTCTGTTTCATGCTACGTTCCTCCAGCTGAATTTACACAGGCTAGGCCTGTTGCGTACCAGGGACTATGTCCACCGAACGGTCTATCACTTGAAGAGTTCGCTAATGGACTCGCCCATGTGATTGCGTTTAATGGCCTCCGCCAATAGCGCGGCCACGGATACTACCTTTATTTTAGCACTTTTTGAGGCATTTACGGGAATCGTATCGGTCAAAATGAGCTCTTCTATAGGGGATTTGTCGATCTTTTCGATGGCGTCCCTCGAGAGCACCCCGTGCGTGGCGGCCGCTATTATCCTGGCCGCCCCGCGCTCTTTTATGGAGTGGGCCACCTGGGCCAGCGTGCCCGCGGTGTCCACCAGGTCGTCGAAGATGAAGCAGGTCTTCCCCTGCACGTCGCCGATAATGTTGTACACCACCGCCTCGTTGGGGCGCGGGCGGCGCTTATCGATGATGACCAGGCCCATGTCCAGGCGCTTGGCGAAGGAGCGCGCGCGCTCAACGCTGCCCACGTCGGGTGACACTACCACCATGTTCTCGAAGCTGCGGCCTTTTATGTAGTCCAGCACCACGGGCCGGGCGTAAAGATGGTCGAGCGGGATGTCGAAGAAGCCCTGGATCTGCGCGGCGTGCAGGTCGATGGTTATGACGCGGTTGGCGCCGGCTTCGGTGATCAGGTTGGCCACCAGCTTGGCGGTGATGGCCACGCGGGGCGCGGGTTTGCGGTCGGCCCTGGCGTAGCCGTAATAGGGCACCACGGCGGTGATGCGCCCGGCGGAGGCGCGGCGCAGCGCGTCCATAAGGATAAGGAGCTCCATCAGGTTGTCGTTCACGGGCGGGCAGGTGGGCTGTATCACGTAACAGTCCTCGCCGCGCACGTTCTCCAGGATGTGCGCGTCGATCTCGCCGTCGGCGAACTTGGAGACCCTGGTGGCCGAAAGGGGCACTCCCAGGATGTCGCAGATCTTTCTGGCCAGTTCAGGATTGGCGTTGCCGCTGAAAACTTTAAAGGTTCTCCCGCTCCTGTCAGCAGTCATTTAGGCCTCTTTTTAAGTTGTTTAACCACCTGCCGCGCGCGCGCTATGCCCAGCGCTCCGCCCGGGACGTCCTCCGTTATTGTGGAACCGGCGGCCGTATACGCCCCCGCCCCGATGTTCACCGGGGCTACCAGGTTGGTGTTGGAGCCTATGAAAGCGCCGGCCCCTATCACCGTCCTGTTCTTGTGCACCCCGTCGTAGTTGCAGGTGATCGTGCCCGCGCCGATATTCACCTTTTCGCCCATGTCGGTGTCCCCCACGTAGCTGTGGTGGTGCATCTTGGAGCCGCGCCCGATGCGCGACTTCTTGACCTCGGCGAAATTGCCTATTTCGGCCGCAGGGCCGATGTCGGAGAGCGGGCGCAGGCGGGCGAAAGGCCCGACGATGGCGCCGGAGCGCACGCGGCTCTTCTCGAGCGCGCAGGAATACTTCACGACCGCGCCTTCGTCTATCACGCAGTCCTCTATCACGCCGGCGGGGCCGATCTTGCAGCCTTTGCCGATCACGGTGTTCCCTTTAATGAACACGCCGGGGTACACCACGGTGTCGCGCCCGATCGCTACGTTCTCTTCGATATAGGTGTTGGAGGGGTCCACCACGGTGACGCCGGCGGCCATCAGGTCGGCGGCTTTGCGCTTGTTCAGCATGGCGTAGGCGGCGGCCAGGTCGGCGCGGGAGTTAATGCCGGTCATCTCGGTGGCGTCGGAAAGCTTAAAGGCGGAGGCCTTGCCGCCGGCGGTGATGATGTTCTCGACGGCGTCGGTGAGGTAATATTCTTCTTTGGAGCCTTTTTTCTTGAGGGTCTTCACGGCTTTTTCGAGCGCTTTGGCGTTGAAGAAGTAGGTGCCGGAGTTGACCTCTTTTATGGCTTTCTCCCAGGCGTCGGCGTCGGCGGCTTCTACTATGGCGGACACGTCGCCGGAGTGGTTGCGCTTGATGCGCCCGTAGGAGCCGGGCTCGGGGAGCTCGGCGGTCATCACCAGGCAGTCGGGAGAATGCTTGATGTAGTAGCCGAACATTTTTTTGGCGGTCTCGGCGCGGAACAGCGGGGCGTCGCCGCAGAGGATCATTACGCTCTGGTGTTTGCGGATCTCGTGCATGGCTTCCTGCACGGCGCGGCCGCTGCCTTTAAGCAGCTTCTGGCGGATAAAAACGGTCTTGGCGATTATTTCGGGCCCGAGCTTCTTCGTAAGTTCGGACTCGACGAGGTCGGCGCGGTGGCCGGTGATGACTATGATCTGGTCGGGGTTCAGCGCGGCGATCTTCCGGATGGCCCTTTCGGCCAGCGACATGTCGCCCAGGTAATGCAGAACTTTCGGGAGGTCGGACTTCATGCGGGTACCAAGACCCGCAGCCAGCACCACCGCCGCAAATTTATTATTTTTTGGCATATCTTAAGCAAGCTTGGCTAAACTTGGAACGGAAAGGACTACTCCTAAATTCTACAAAACTTGCCCCAACCAGCGGAACCGTTATTTGGCACCCGCCTTTTGCGCTTGCCGGTGATTCAACTCACGTCAGGATGCCCAGTCGGTCCGGGCGGGTGAGAACCCTGCCCACCCGGACTGCAGGAAACCCTTGCGTCGGTTTCCCCCCGCCTTACTTTGATGGCGGGGCCCCCCATCCGCAACGGGTGTTCAGGGTTCTCACCCGCCCGGACCTCCGAAAATCACCGGCAAGCAGTCCCCACTGATAAAAAGTATCTGGCTTGCCAGTGTTAATGGCGTTTTAGGTGTTTTTTCGAAATTAAAGCGTCTTTTTCCCCGCGGGAAAGCTTCTTGATAGCCGCCTCCAGGATAGATGCGGCTGAACGGTCCTTCTTCCTCGTCCTCCAAACCAGCTCCACCGGCCCAAAGGCGGCAGTATACTTAGCCCCCCTCCCCGCATTATGGTCCGCGATCCGCCCAGCCAGGTTATTGGTTATCCCAGTATATAAGGAGCCATTAGCGCACCGGACAATATAGACAGTCCAGAAAGAGGATTTTTTAGGAACAGAAGATTTAGGAGCCATTTAGATATAAATATTCTACTAAATGGTCGTGACGGAGGGGGCGGACGGGGGGACCGGGTTAGCAAAACCGTCGTGAGGCCCGAGCTTGCATAGCGCGGGTGGAGCGAAGCGACACAATTCAGTGTTCAAGGGCCGAATGTCGAGCGAGGCCACGGTGTGGCCGAAGCGTGTTTTGCGTTCCGGTCCCCCTGGCCGCCCCTGACTGGGCATCTCGCGATCTTGCATTGTAAAAAAATAAAACCCCCAAGAACTGGGGGTTTAATTTTGGCTCCCGGGCATGGGTTCGAACCATGGCTGACCGCGTCAAAGGCGGTTGTGCTACCGTTACACCACCCGGGAAGAAAGCAAAAAAAGACGCAAAGCAGAGGCGCGAGACCGGAAAAACCCTTTTCCCGACCTCACCCCCCTGCCAGCCCTCCGCCGCCGGAGGAAACGGCTAGAACCCTTCGCTTTCGGTAGGAACCGGAGCCGGCCCCTTGGCCAGTTCCTTCTCGTATTCCTTAATGATCAGCTGCTCAAGGTTGCCGCGGAACTCATTATTGATGGGATGGGCTATGTCCTTGTACGTGCCGTCCTTGATCTTCCTGGAAGGCATGCACACGATAAGCCCGTTGTTGCCGTTCACTACCTTCATGTTGTGCACAACGAACGCGTTATCGAACGTAACCGTCGCAAAGGCCTTCAACCTGGCCTCGTTCCTAAGGTGTATCCTCACTTCGGTGATTTCCATCTGTCCCCCTAATTAACATCCCCCTGCAAGATGCACTACTCTGCTAACATGCAAATTCTAGCAAAATTTAGTCAAAAAAATCCTGTAACCCCGGATACGCCCCGCTTGAGCCGCAACCCTGCGCGCCAAAGCCTTGCTCCAGCACAGCGCGAACACCGTAGCCCCGGACCCCGACATCAGCACCGCGTCCCCGCCGAACTCCGCCAGCCGCGCCTTCGCCAGCCGCACCGCCCTGTGCCGCGGCAGCACCGGCTCCTCCAGCCTGTTGAACAGCAAACCCGCGTGCTCAGGTAAGAAAGCGCCCTTCTTAAGCAGGCCCTTCAGTTTGGTGAAATCCGCCAGGCGTGCCTTAATATCAGCCGCCGCCCCCACCTTAAGGTTCCCGTAAACCTCTTTGGTATAAACCGGCGCCCCCGGGTAGACCAGCACTACGTAAGGAAGCTTCCCCTTAAATTCTATAGCCTTCAGCTTCTCGCCGCGCCCGCGGCCTTCCGCCGCCATCGCGTCCAGCATGAAGAAAGGAACGTCGGAACCAAGCCCGGCCGCTATCTTCACAAGGCGGGCCTTAGCACCGGCGCCCAGCCTGTAAAGCTTCGCCAAGCCCAGCAGCGCCGCCGCTCCGTCCGAAGAACCCCCGCCCAGCCCCGCGCCCACCGGGATTACCTTCTCCAGCGTAATCTCTACGGCGGGCTCCAGTTTGAAAACATTAAAAAATTCCGCCGCAGCTTTATAAACGATATTGTCCGCCTGGCGGCCAAGCCCGCGCGGCCCGCCCCTCACCACAAGCTTGATGCCGGAAGCGGCCTTCTTTAAAGAGAGCCGGTCCGCCGCGCCCACCCGCGCGAAAAGCGTGGCCAGCTCGTGGTAGCCGTCCGGCCTTTTTGCCGTAACCTCCAGGAAGAGGTTGAGCTTAGCGTGCGCCGTTATCTTTATCATTGGCGGCAGGGCCTTCCTGGTCCGGCAGTTTCAGCACGTTAACCGCGCCGAAATTCATCTGGTCGGGGTCCAGCGTGATCCCGAGCGAAACGAAAGGCAGCTTGAAATCCAGCTGGTCGGGGAACAGGTACATGTTCTTAAGGAAATAGCGGGAAGGCCTTAAAGAAAGTTTCTTCTCGCGCAGCGGAACGATCTTGTCCGGGAAAGAGCGGTCGTCGTCCAGGGAAACCTCGCGGCCGCCGCCTTCGGCGGGGTCCAGGTCCCAGCCGCCGGTGAAGTTCGCGTTCTTAAGCGTCTCGCCGGAGAACCAGGCCTGCAGCTCGCCCGTCATCAGGGCGGCCCAGTAGGCGAAAGCGTCGGAATCCAGGTCCTTGATGGCGATGGAATCCAGGTCCAGCGCGTCCCCGCTGGCGCGCGCCTTCCAGAGCGGCGCCATCAGCGGGCCCATCACCGTAAGGCTGAAGTCGGAGGGCGGCGAGAAATGCAGCAGCGCGTCGAACTTCACGGTCTTGCCGCGCAGTTTGGCCGTAACCTTGGCGAAGGATGAGAACTCCAGGCCGGCCGGGCTGAAGGCTTTCCAGTAGGCGTGCAGCAGCCCGTCGGCCTGGGCCGCGGGGATCTTTTTCTCCAGGGCTTTCAGCTTCTCATCGGCGGGTTTGCGCTTGGCGGGCTTTTCCAGCAGCCAGGAATTCTTCCAGGCCAGCCAGGCGCTCTTATCGTCCCCGGCGGCCTCGTAGATGGCGCCGGCGTGGGCCCAGATCACCGGGTCGTCGTAAACGGTCTTTACCGCTTTTTTGATGGCGGCCATGGCTTCGGGATATTTTCCCCGCTTGAACTTTACCCAGGCGAGCGAATCCAGGTACGCGCCGTTCTCCGGCTCCAGCGCCACCGCGCTCGAGATCAGCACCTCCGCCTCCTCCAGCCTCTGGCCGCGGTCGGCCAGGGCGTAGCCGAGGTAGTTCAGCACGTTGGCGTTGTCGGGCTTCCTGGCCAGCAGGTAGCGGAAGGCGGCCTCGGCCTCGGGCATGTCGTTCACGCGTTCGCTGAGGATGGCGTACTGCATGCGCGCCTCGGCGTTGTCCGGGGCTTTCGCCAGCAGGGCCTTCAGCGTTTCGCGGGCCTTCGCGGTTTTGCCGGTATCGTCGTAGCCCAGCGCCAGGAAATAGGCTATCTCGGTATTGTCGGGCCACTTCTTGAGCGCGCCCTCCAGCAGGGTAATGGCTTTTTGATAACGGTTGCTCTGGGTGTAGTAATAGGCCAGCCGCAGGTTCACCCCGGCGTCCTGCTTAAGCCCGGCGGAGCCTTCCAGATAGGAAGCCGCGGCGGCGAAATCCCGCCGCTGCTCGCTGATCACGGACAGCCAGAAGCAGGCGGTAGGGTCGCTCTTGTCCAGCGCCCAGGCCTTCAGGAAATATTTTTCCGCTTCGGGCAGGTTGGAAACGGCAGGCGCCGCGTAGAGTTCCCCGACGTGGTCGTACAGTTCCAGGTTCTTGTTGTCCAGCGCCATCAGCTCGCCGTACTCGGCCAGCGCGGCGGCGGTGTCGCTCTTCATTTCGTAATAATTGGCCAGCATGTAGCGCGGCTGCACGTAAAGCGAATCTTCCTCTTTGGACTTCAGGAGGCTTTTCCGCATTTCCTCGTAGTTGCCCTTGAGGTTGTAGAGCACCGCCAGCTGGTAGTAGATCTCGGCGGCGTCGTCCGGCCGCAGTACCAGGTATTGTTTCAGATAAGCTATCGACTTGTCCGGGTTCTTGGAACTCCACAGACTGGCCAGCTGGTAGAGCGCCTCCGCGTTGGACGGGTCCAGCGCCAAAGCCTTATCGTAGGCGGCGGCCGCGCCTTCTATGTCGTTCTTGGCCCACTTCACGTTCCCGTAGAGCACCCAGTTATCGGAGGTGCCGGAATCCGCCTTCACCACGAACTCGGCCCACTGCGCCGCGTCGTCCACCTTGCCTATATGCAGCGCCAGGTTAAGCGCCTGTTTGTAGACGAAAACGGACTGCGGGTCCAGCAGCAGCGTGCGCTTGTACTCCTGCATGGCCAGGTCGTAGTTGCCTTTGCGCTCCTCCACCATGCCGTTCATGAAGTGCAGGTAGGCGTCCTTGTCCGCGGCGGCGGCCGCGGCAGCGGAGAAACAGCAGATTAAAAGTACGGAATGAATGATCTTTTTCATCGGGGTTCCTTGTCCGGCAGGGTCCTTCTCATAAGTATGGCCGCGTCCGTGTTATTATAGAACTTTGGCCTTTTACCGACCACTTCAAAACCGCGGGCGAGGTAAAGCGCTATGGCGGCGGCGTTGCGCTCGTTCACTTCCAGGTCTATTTCCCGGCAAAGGCTCTTGGCCGCGTATTCCGCCAGCTTGCCGATAAGCGCGGTAGCCGCCCCGGTCCTGAGGTAAGCCCGCCCGACGGCCAGCGTGTTCAGCTGCACCTGAGGGCGCAGCACCCAGAAGTTAACGAACCCGGCGGTCCTGCCCTCTATTTCCGCGGCCAGCGTCACGGCGTGGCGGTTCTTCTCTTCTTCCTCGAAACCTTTAACGCCCCAGGCCGGGTAGCCCGGATGCTCCGCCTCTATAGCGGCGAAAGCCGGGTAATCCTCTTTCCTGGCCCGTCGTATTATCACTTGTTCTCCAGCTCGTACTTGGCCGGTTTTAAATAGAGCGGCTTCAAGGTCTTGTTGCCGCCGGCCATGGCTGCTTTTATAATGAATGCCGGCACGACTTTTGAAACAGCCTTGGGCGCGCGGGGGCGGCCCGCCGGCAGCAGGCCGTAGACCGCGGCATCCTCCTCGCTGTCGCCGATGGCGTAATAGCCGGTTTCGGCGGCAAGCAGAGCCTTGAGTTCTTCGCTCTTCAGCCACAGGGGTTCTCCCTCCGGCTTCGGCAGCTTAAGTTTCGCGCCCGCGGCGAAGAACTGGCAGAAGTACTCGTCCTTGAAAGCGTGCAGCAGCACGGCTATCCTGCTTAAGCCGGTTTTTTTAAAATCTTTATCCGAGGCCGCCTGCAGCGCCAGTATTTCGAAAAGCGTGGCGGTATAAACCTCGGCCCCGGCCATAGCCTTGAGCGCACCAGCCAGCGTGAGCGAGATGCGGATCCCCGTAAAGCGCCCCGGGCCGCGCACGGCGCAGACCGTGTCCACCGAACCAAGGTCCGCCCCCGCCTTGGCCAGTTCCCTTTTGGCCAAGCCGAACAGCGCCTGTTCCTGGTTAAATATTTTTTTCTGCGCCTGGAAGACCTTCCCGCCCGCCGCCACCGCTATCTTAAGCCGGGAGCCGGAAGTGCACAGGCCCAATTTCACTTTTTCCATTTTTCCTCTATGCCTGCCAGCCTCGCCTTAAACGCTTCCGCGGCCCTGACCCTTATCTCCCGGCGGTCGCCGCCGGCCAGCCTGAATTCTATCCTGAGCGGCTCTATGCCGGCGAACAGTTCCCCGCCCGCGCCCGGCCATTCCACCGCCGTAACGCCGTCCTCGCGGCCGAGATACTCGTCCAGGCCGATGTTCTCCATGTCGGCCTCGCCCGCGCGGAACAGGTCGAAGTGGTAAATTTTCAGGCGGCCTTTGTAGGCGCGCATCAGGTTGAAGCTGGCGCTTACCGGCAGCTTCTTAACGCCCAGCGCCGCGGCCAGCTCGCGCACGAAAAAAGTCTTGCCGGCCCCTATCGGGCCTTCCAGGAACAGCGCGTCCCCGCCTTTCAGCGCGGCCGACAGCAGCCCGGCCAGGCGGGCGGTATCGGCCGGGCAGGAGCTTTTAAAGTTAAAAGTGCTCGAAGCTTTTGATCTTGCCATCGAAATTTTCCAGCTCTACGCCGGCGCCCTTTTCCACGCGGCCCGCCACCACCGCGGCCGGCAGCAGCTTCTTTATCTTCGCCAGGTTTTCCGGCCTGGCGGTAAAGACCAGGCCGTAGTCCTCGCCGCCGCCCACGGCGTAATAGCGCCAGGGCTTGCCTTTGGCGGCGCTGTAGGCGCGCAGCGCGGGCGCGCAGGCGCCCTCGCCGGGGCTAACTATCACCCGGCACATTGAAAGGTCCGAAATTATGCCGGCGCTGCGGGCCAGCCCGTCGGAATTGTCCAGCATGGCGGAGGCCAGGCCCAGGCGCCCTATCAGCGCGCCGGCCGCCAGCATGGGCTCGGGGCGCCAGAAGGCCTTTATAAGCGCCGGGTATTTTCTGGCTTCCGCCGCCGAGCCTTTCATCAGGATCTCAAGCCCCGCCGCGGAGAGGCCGAGCGGGCCGATATTGAAAAGCAGGTCCCCCGGCTTGGCTCCGTAGCGCGTCACCAGCTTGCCGCGCCCGGTCTCGCCCCACACCGTCATGTAAAAATGGTTCTCCCTGGCCCCGGCCAGGTTGCCGCCGGCGATGGAGATACCGAAGCGCAGCGCCTCGGCCTTGAGCTCTTTCATGAAGCGGAGCGTGAACTCGGGCGGAGTATCTTTTTTCAGCCCCGAACCGACCACGCAGGAAACGGGCTTAACGTCGCCCATCGAGGCCAGGTCGCTCAGGTTCATGCGCATGAGCTTGCGCGCTATGTCCTCGGGGGTGGCGAAGCGGGCCAGGTAATGCGTGCCCTCCACCATCTCGTCGGTGGTGATCACCAGGTCGCGCCCGGCGGCGTGGCGCAGCACGGCGCAGTCGTCCCCGGGCCCCAGCAGCAGGCGGCGGTCCCCGGGGAACCTGAAGGTCTTTTCGATATGTTCCAGCAGCCTGGCTTCGCCCGACTTTTTACGCTTCATGCCGCACGCTCCTTATGGCCGCCGGGAGGAAATCCAGCAGTTCGCCGGCCAGCGCGCAGCGCTCGGTATATTTTTCGGCGGCCAGGTCCCCGCAAAGCCCGTGCAGGTAGACGGCCAGGGCCGCGCTATGAAAAGCCGTGTCGGCGGTAAAGCCACGCGCCAGCCCCGCCTGGGCCAGGAAACCGGCGCAAAGGCCGGCCAGCACGTCTCCGGAACCGCCCTTGGCCAGCGCCGGGCCGCCGGTGGGGTTCTGTAAAATATTCTTTCCGCCGCAGACCAGGGTGCCCTGGCCTTTCAGCACCGCCACGCCGCCGGTAAGGGCGGCCAGGGCCGCCGCGGCTGCGGGCCTGTCGGCGACTTTTTTCCCGAGCAGGCGCGCGGCCTCGCCGGGGTGGGGCGTGAGAATAAAGGGAGAGGCCGCTATTTCGAAGCCGCGCGGACCGGCGGCCAGCGCGTTCAGGGCGTCGGCGTCCAGCACGGCTGGCAGGCGCAGGGTCTTGAGCAGTTTCAGCGCGAAAGCGCGGGCTCCTTTGGAGGAACCGAGCCCCGGGCCTATCAAAAAAGCGTCTATCTTTTTTTCCGCGGCGAACTTGAGCAGTTGGGAAGCCGCCGCGGCCGAAAAAGCGCCGCCGGCGCAGGCCGCCCCGAAGGTCATGGCTTCCGGCAGGGCGCAGGCGACATACTTCCGCTCGCTCTCCGGGCAGGCCACCGTTACCAGCCCCGCCCCGGCTTTCAGCGCCGCGCGCGCGGCCAGCACGGCGGCGCCGGTCATGCCTTTGGACCCGGCCACAATAAGCACGCGGCCGTAATCCCCCTTATGGGAACCTTTCCGGCGCGGCGGCAGCAGCGGCTTCAGGAGTTCGGCGGTTATTTTTTTTATCTTCATGGCGCTCAGGCGAACGCGATAACCGCGGCGCAGGCGTACTTGCTGGTATGCGAAATGGAGACCAGCAGTTTAACGCCGGGAAACCCCTTTACCGTTACCTGGGGCCGGCCGCTGGCGATATTCTCCACTTCTATGCTTTTCAGCGGCAAGTCTTTGGCGTCCAGCGCCTTTATCACGGCTTCCTTCACGGCGAAGCGGGCGGCCAGGCGTTCGTACTTGTTCTTGGAACTGGAGGCGTAAGCGAGCTCGCCCGGGGTGAACACCCGCTTAAGGAAACCGGGGCTGCGCAGGGCGAAGCGGCGGATCCTGGCCACTTCGGCCAGGTCCACGCCGAGCCCCGTGACCGCGGGCGGAGAGATCTTCTTTTTGGGCGGCATCGTGTTCCCGGTTCAGCGCACCGTCACGCTCTTGGCCAGGTTGCGCGGCTTGTCTATGTCGCACTTCTTGGCCAGCGCCACGTAGTACGCGAACAGCTGCAGCGGTATCACCGTAAGGAGCGGGGTAAGCAGCTCCGAGGTTTTGGGCAGCGTTATATAGCGCGAGGCCCGCACCGTCTTGCGGGAGGCCTCGTCCACGATGGCGACCACGTCGGCCCCGCGGGCCTTGGCCTCTTCTATGTTGCCGGCCATCAGGTCCAGCGCGCGGCCGGACGGGGCCACCGCCAGCAGCGGCATGCCCTTGTAAATTATGGCTATGGGCCCGTGCTTCATCTCGCCGGCGGGGTAGCCCTCGGCGTGCACGTACGAAATTTCTTTTATCTTCAGCGCGCCTTCCAGGGCTATGGGGTAATTCACGTGCCTGGAGATGAACAGGAAATGTTCGCTGGCGGCGAAGCCCTCCGCGATCCTTGCGATCTCTTTTTCCTGTTCCAGGGTCTCTTCTATCAGGCGGGGGATCTTGAGCAGGTCCTCGGCGTATTTCCTGGCGTCGCCGGCGTCCATGCGCCCGCGCGCCGCGGCGAAATGCCCGGCCAGCAGGTAGATGGCGGCGAGCTGCCCGAGGAAGGCCTTGGTGGAAGCCACGCCGATCTCCGGCCCGCAATGGGTGTAAAGCACGTGGTCTGATTCGCGGGTAAGCGTGGAGCCTACGGTATTGGTGATGGACAGCACCTTGGCGCCGGCCGCGCGGGCCTCGCGCACCGCGAAAAGGGTATCGGCGGTCTCGCCCGACTGGGAGATGGCCACCACGAGGGTATGTTTGTCGAGCAGCCTGGCGCGGTCCGTGAACTCGGAGGCCACGTCGGCCCCGGCGTGCACGCCGAAGTTCTCGAACAGCACGCGCCCTACGAGGCAGGCGTGGTAGGCCGTGCCGCAGGCGACGAACTGCACGGAGGCGAAAGCCTTCATGGCCGCGGCGGTAAGCCCCATCTCGGCGTTCAGGATATCCCCGCCCATCGGCAGCAGCCGGCCGCGCAGCGTGTTCTCCACGGCCTCGGCCTGCTCGTGGATCTCCTTAAGCATGAAGTGCTTGTAGCCGCCCTTCTCCGCCATCGTGGAATCCCACTGGATGGTTACGGACTCTTTGGCCACCTTCTTGCCCTGGAACGTATAAAAATCCACGCTGTCCTTCTTCACCGCGGCGATCTCGCCGTCGTTCATGAAGATCACGCGCTTGGTGTGCTTGAGGAACGCGGACACGTCGGAAGCTATGAAGTTCTCGCCCTTGCCCAGGCCCACCACCAGCGGGCTGTGCAGCCGGGCGCCCAGCACCATGCTGGGGCACTTGGCCCAGATCACGGAGAGCGCGAACGAGCCCTTGAGGTCCGCCAGCGTGCGGCGGAAGGCCTCGAAGAAAACCGGCTCCAGCATGTCGGAGCGGATGGCTTTTTCCTGCACGTGCAGGCTCTTGAGCTTGTCCTCCAGCACGTGCGCGATAACTTCGGTATCGGTCTCGGACTTGAACTTGTGGCCGGCGGCCAGCAGTTTTTCCTTGAGGTCCAGGTAGTTCTCGATGATGCCGTTGTGCACCACCACCAGCTGCGAGGCGCAGTCGGTGTGCGGGTGGGCGTTGTCTTCGGACGGGGCGCCGTGCGTGGCCCAGCGGGTATGCCCCACGCCGGCCTGCGGACCCCTGGCGGGCTCTTCGGCAACGAGTTTGGCCAGCACGTCCACGCGGCCGCTGGCCCTTTTCAGATACAGCGCGCTCTTCGCGTCCACCGCGGCTATGCCGCAGGAGTCGTACCCGCGGTACTCCAGGCGCTTGAGGCCGTCAATGAGGATCTCGGTGGTCTTCTTGTTGTCGCCGATGTAGCCGGTTATTCCGCACATAGTTTTTTATCCGTATTACTGGATCAGCCGCTTCATTTCAGCCACGGCGCTCTTCAGGCCCACGAACACGCCGCGCGAGATTATGGAGAAGCCGATGTTGAGGCAGTCCATGCCCTCGATGCGGGCGACGGGGACCACGTTGTAGTAATCCAGGCCGTGGCCGGCGTGCAGTTCCATTTCCAGTTCCTTCACCAGGTAACCGGCGAGCTGCAGCCTTTCCAGTTCCTTGGCCTGCAGTTTCTTTCCCCAGGCTTCGGAATACTTGCTGGTGCACAGTTCTATCGCGTCGGCCCCCATGTTGTGGGCGGCGCGGATGGCGCCCGGTTCCGGGTCGGTGAACACGCTTACTTCGATGCCGGCCTTGGAAAGGTTCTTTATGATCTTTTCCAGCTCGGGAGCTTTCTTGTCCAGCTTCATGCCGCCCTGGGTGGTGAGCTCTTTGGGGCCTTCGGGCACGAGGCAGACCGAATCGGGGCGCACGCGCAGCGCTATCTTTTCCATCTCGGGGGTGGCGGCCATTTCCAGGTGGATCAGCCCTTTGACTTCGTGGCGCACGCGCTCCACGTCGGAATCCTGGATGTGCCGGCGGTCCTGGCGGAGGTGCATCACTACCATGTCGCCGCCGGAAGTGTAAACCACCCGCGCGGCTTCCACCGTGTCGGGGTTCTTCTCGCCGCGCGCGTTGCGCAGGGTGGCGATGTGGTCTATATTTACTCCGAGCTTAACGTTTTTCATGAAATTACCTCCGTAGAACAGTTGAAATTCAAACCCTGAAATCCGAAGCCGGGGCTAGCGCTTGCCCCCGGCATGCGCGCCGGAATGCTTCTTGTAATGCTCCAGCAGGTCGTCGGCGATGGCCTTGATCTCGGCGCGCGATTCGCCTTCCACCAGCAGGCGCAGCAGCGGCTCCGTGCCGGAATACCGGATGAAGATGCGGCCGTTGCCTTTAAGCGCTTTCTGCGACTTGGAAAGCTTGGCGGCGAACCCGTGCACGTCCTCGAAAGCGGGCTTGCTGGAAACTTTCACCTTCTCCAGCACCTGCGGGTAGCGGTCCCAGTGGCGGCGGAACCAGCTGAAAGGCTTGCCCATATCCCGCACGGCGGCTATGGTCTGCAGCGCGGTAAGGAGCCCGTCGCCCGTGGGCGCGAACTCGCGGAAAATTATGTGGCCGCTGGACTCCCCGCCCAGCTTCAGGTCGCCTTTCTCCATGGCGTCGGTCACGTTCTTGTCCCCCACCGGCACCTGCGCCACGCTGATGCCCAGGCCCTCAAGGTAGCGCAGCAGGCCGTAGTTCGACATGAAGGTGAGCGACACGCCGTTGTTGGTCAGGCGGCCCTTGGCTTTAAGGTAGGGGGCCGCTATAGAGATTATATCGTCGCCGTCCAGCTCCGCGCCCTTCTCGTCGGCGAACATGCAGCGGTCGGCGTCGCCGTCCAGGCTGATGCCGCAGAAAGCGCCCCATTTAGCGGCGGCGGCGGCCATTCTCTGCGTATGCAGCGCCCCGCAGCCCATGTTTATGTTCTTACCGTTGGGCTTGTCGCCTATCACTTTAACTTTGGCGCCCAGGTCCCGGAGAACGCGCGGCGCTATCTTGTAAGCCGCCCCATTGGCGCAGTCGAGCAGGATCTTAACGCCCTTAAGGTTGAAGCCCGGGGGCAGCGTGCCCCGGAGGAACTCCTCGTAATCGCGCGTGAAATCTTTTTTATGGATGGCGGCCTTTGAGGGCCGTACATGCAGAGGCTTCTTTCCAAGAAGGAGCGCCTCGATCTTTCCCTCGATGGCCTCGTTAAGCTTCATACCGTCGGCGGAGAAGAACTTTATGCCGTTGAACTCCGGCGGGTTGTGGCTGGCGGAGATCACTATGCCGAAGTCGGCGCCTTCGCGCTTTACCAGGTAGGAAACGGCCGGGGTAGGGATTATGCCAAGGTCCACAACCTTGAACTTGCCGGCGCCGAGCCCTTCCACCAGGTATTTCCGGATCAGCTTGCCGGAGGCGCGGGAATCCATCCCGATCAGCACCACGGGTTTGCCGGCGGCTTTTTTTTTGTACTTCGGCAGCACAAGGGAGGCAGCGTAGCCTATCTTGCGTATAAAATCGGGGGTAAAGGGATAGTCCCAGGTAATGCCGCGGATGCCGTCAGTTCCAAAAAGTTTGCCCATTGTTCAAAAGTCCCGCTTCTATCCTAATAATATAATTTTATATTATATTACTATCGCTTTGAAAGTCCCGGCAGGTAACGCGGTCAACCGCATTAATAAGGGAAATTTCAACTTCGGGTGGTTCAGCGCAGCGACCAAGCGAAGCGCGGGGAGCAAGCGACGATGGAACGGAGGGCAGAGCCCTCCTTGTATGGGTGCGCGAGGCGCACAATTCAGTGTTCAGGCACCGGGCGGCACCTTTTAAGCCCGGCGGTTAATCCGCCCCGCACGCTGTGCAGCGCGGGCGGGGTGCGACAGATGGAAGGGTGGCCGAGTGGTTTAAGGCGCCGGTCTTGAAAACCGGTGTACGGTTAATCCGTACCGTGGGTTCGAATCCCTCCCCTTCCGAACTTTTTTGCTTTTTAAAAAATCCGCAGAAAAATTTCCGATTTCTGCGCGCGCGGAATTAAAATTAAATATAAATTCCCAAGGTTTTTTGAACTCGACGGAAAGCCGCCGCCTGCCTATACGGAAGTTCGAACCGATCTTTTTCAACTTTTCCCGGTTTTCCTCCGCTTTTCCTCTCTCCGCCAGTTCCCCGACGTGAATCGCCTCGCGGTATAACGCTATCTCCGGTTCGAACCGATTGGCTCCCTGCCGGGCAAAAGCTGCGAGTTTGTTTTCAATTTCCTTTTTCTCATTGACCAATTGGGCTTTTTTCTCAGCGTATTCGGATTGAGTAAGATGGCCTTGCAGTACCATGTCCAGCAACTTGCCCAATTGGTCTGTAAGGATAAACAAGTTATCTCGCAGCTTTTGCCGGGCACTCTCGCCGGCCTCGGCCAATGCGGCTCGTTCCT
>JAJZPL010000034.1 GCA_021811185.1 bacterium | reverse complement strand
ATCGGCCACACCGTGGCCGCGCTCCCGCTCGGGCTCGGCGCTTACGTAAGCCTCGCCCTGCGCGAGGGCCCGCCGAACCCATACCCCTGGCGTTCCTCCAGTACCGCCAATTCGCTTTCAATTTATTTCTAAATATTTTTTTGCCTCTGGCCGCTATTTAGGGTAAGATAAGGGGCATAAGGGGAACTTTATGAATATTGCTATAGCTGGTATGGGGCGGATGGGGGCTAATATGGCCCGGCGGCTGATCGCCAAGGGGATAAAGCCGGTGGTGTGGAACCGGGAACCTAAAGTGCTGGAGCGGATGGAAGCGGACGGGGCCATTACGGCCAAGACGCTTACCGAACTTGTGAGCAAGCTGCAGGGGCCGCGCATAGTGTGGATGATGATCCCGGCCGGCGCGCCTACCGAGACGCTTTTTACCAGCCTACTGTCGCTGCTGCAGAAGGGCGATATTATCGTGGATGGCGGCAACAGCAACTGGAACGACGGGGTGCGCCGGGCGAAGAAGGCCGCGGAGAACGGCATAGCGTTCATGGACGCGGGCGTATCCGGCGGCATCTGGGGGCTGCAGAACGGCTACTGTATCATGACGGGCGGCGAAAAGAGCGTTTTCGAAAAGGTGGAGCCGTTCATCAAGGCGCTCTGCCAGGAAGGCGGGTACATGCACTGCGGAGCCGCCGGCGCCGGGCACTTCACCAAGATGGTGCATAACGGCATAGAGTACGCCATGATGGAGGCTTACGGCGAAGGGTTCGAGCTGCTCAAGGCTTCCCCCTTCGGCGAAATGGACATGTCCAGGGTGGCTTCGATGTGGAACCATGGCAGCGTGGTGCGCTCCTGGCTGCTGGAACTGGCGCAGGACGCTTTCGACAAGGACCCGAAACTGGAAAAACTGGAAGGCGTGGTAGCCGACTCCGGAGAGGGCCGCTGGACGGTGGAAGAGGCCGTGAAGCTGGGCGTGCCGCTGCCCGGCATAGCGGGCGCGCTCTTCAAGCGCTTCAGCTCGCAGGACAAGAACAATTACGGCGACCGGCTTTCCGCCGCGCTGCGCAACGAGTTCGGCGGGCACGCGGTAGAAAAGAAAGAATAACGTACAGGGGGCGGGAGCGCCGCGCTCCCGGGTGAATTTATGGCTGAGACTCTGGGTTTCTGCGAGGAAATGCGGCCGGAAAGCTGCGGCCTGATACTTTTCGGCGCTACCGGCGACCTTGCCGCGCGCAAGATCCTGCCGGCGCTGTTCGGGCTCTGCGAAAAGAACCTGATCCCCAAGAATTTCTACATGCTGCTGTCCGGGCGCACCCCGCTGGAGCGGAGCGCGCTGGAAAGCCGGCTCTGGACGGCGATGAACAACGCCGGCTTCACCCCCGCGCCGGAGACCTTCGGCGCCTTCCTCGGCCGCCTTGAGTACCTGCAGGCCGACTATGACAGCGCGGATTTTTACCGCGTCCTTTCCGCGCGTTTAGACGAGCTGGACGCGAAGTACGGCATCAATAAGAAGAGGCTTTTCTACCTGGCCACCCCCCCCGCCGCTTTCGAGCCCATCGTGAACATGCTCAAGGCCGGAGGCCTGCTGGCCGACCCGCTCGACTGCGCCTGCTGGTCCAGGATCATCATCGAAAAGCCTTACGGCTCCAGCCTGGAAACCGCCTCGTCGCTGGACGCCGGCCTGAAAAAAGCCGCGGCGGAAAACCAGATCTACCGCATCGACCATTTTACCGGCAAGGAAACGGTGCAGAACGTGCTGGCGCTGCGCTCGGCCAACCACGTGCTGGACGGCACGCTTAACTGCCGCTTCGTTGACCACGTCGAGATCACGGTCTTCGAGGAGCTGGGTCTGGAGGGCCGCGCGGGGTTCTTCGAGAAGATGGGCCTGGCGCGCGACATGATGAGCCATATCCTGCAGCTGGCCGCCATTACCGCCATGGACCTGCCCGAGACCTTCCGCGACACCGATTTCAAGGCGCAGAAGAAACGCTTCTTCGAAAGCCTCCGCCCGTACACCCGGCCCGAAGTGGCCGCCAGCGTGGTGCGCGGCCAGTATGCCGGATACCTGGCCGAGCCCGGCGTGGCGCCGGCTTCCGCCGTGGAGACCTTCATGGCGTTCAGGTTCGAAGTGGACAACGACCGCTGGCTGGGCGTGCCTTTTTATGTGCGGGCCGGCAAAAAGGCCGGCAAAAAACAGACCAGCATCGACGTGGTCTACAAGAAACCGGAGCGCGGCATCTTCCGGCACATCGACATCGGCTACCCTAACGTTCTTTCTATCTGCATCCAGCCCGAAGAGAAAGTCACGGTTTCCCTGGTGAGCAAGCACCCCGGGCCCAAGCTCTGCTTCGCCGAGCGCGGCATGAGCCTGGACTACCGGCCCGACGCGCGGGAAGCCCCGCGCTACCCGACCGATTACGAACGCCTGCTCATAGAGGCCATGTCCGGCGACCAGACCCTTTTCCTGAGCTCGCTGGAAATGCGCCTGATGTGGGAATTCCTGGCCCCCCTGCTGGAAGCCTGGACCGAGGCCCCGGACGAGAATCCGCTGCGCGTTTACGCCGCCGGCGCGCCCGGGCCGGCCCAGGCCGAAGAACTGCTGAAGAAAGAAGGCCGGAGCTGGGTGTGAAAAACCTCACCGTAAAAAAATTCAGGACCGGCGCGGCCATGGCTGCTTTCGCGGCCGGTTTATTTAAAAAGGCGCTCCTAAAAAAACGCGGGCCTCTGCTGGCCGCCGTTTCCGGCGGGCGCACCCCGGAGCGGCTGTTCAACAAGCTGGCCTCCCTTAAGCTGCCCTGGGAACAAGCCGTTTTCTTCATGGCCGACGAGCGGCTGGTCCCGCTCTCCTCCCCCCACAGCAACTTTGGCGCCGCCCGCAAGGCCCTTTTTTCAAGGATAGCCATACCGAAAGCCAACCTGCGCCCCGTGGGCAGGAACCGCGGGGCCGCGGCGGCTTATGAAAATGAGCTCGTAAAGGCCGCTGGGCCCGCAGGCGGGCTGGACCTGGTCTTCCTTGGCCTCGGCGCCGACGGGCATACAGCCTCCATTTTCCCCGGTTCGCCGGCGCCCGCCGCCGGCCGCCTGGTCAGCCTGGCCAAGGCCCCCCCCGGAGTAAAACCGGCGCGCCGCGCCACGCTTACGCTCAGGGCCCTGAACGCCGCGGACACCCTGGTGCTTATGGCCGCCGGCCCGGACAAAAGGGAAATGTTCGGGCGCGCCGCGCGCGGGGACAAAAGAATTCCCGCCGGGCAGCTCAGCCCGCGCGGGAAATTATACCTGCTGTATTCCGAAAAGATCTAGATCGCCCTGGCTTTCCTGAGCCCCCACAGGGAGAGCAGCGCAAAAGTGAAAGCCGGCGCCAGCCCGGCCGCCGCCGCCGGGATCAGTTCCGCGTTGCCGGCCTCCTGCCCCATTATGATCACCGCCCAGAAGAAGAAGCCGAAGCCCAGCGCCAGACCGAAGCTGAAGAACCGGTTGTTCTTTTTGGCCAGCAGCACCATGGCCGCGCCGATCAACGCCATGGCCGGGTTGGCCAGAGGGGCAGCCAGCTTCACCCACAGCAGCGTCCGTTCCGCGGCATGGGGAGCGCCCACGGCGCGGAGCAGGCGCAGGCGCCTGAGCACGTCGAGGATGGAGACGCCTTCTGGCACCAGTTTTTCAAGCACCAGGTTGTCCGGAGGCACCGAAACGGCCGACTGGTAGGAGGCGAACGGCTTCTCCGAAGGCCGGCCGGCGCCCGAATAATTTATCATGACCCCGTTCAAAAAAACCCAGCGCTTGGCGGCGGGCTGCCACTCGGCCGAGCGCGCGTTGATCTCCAGCGAAAGCCGTCCTTCCTTGTAAATGTCGAGGATGACCTGTTCCATGACCTTGCGGTGCCCGTCGAACAGGTGCGCGGTGACGAAAGCTTCTTTCCCGGCGGCGAAAGTTACGTCCTGCTTCACCAGCCGCTTCCAGTCCTCGCGCCCGCGCACTTTGCTTTCGAAGAGGTAGTTGGAACGCATGAACAGGTCCGGCGCGACCGTTTCCTGCAGTACGAACTGCCCGGCCCCAGCCACGCAGGCGCAGGCCAGCAGCGGCCTGATCATGTCTAAAGGCCGCCACCCGCCGGCGAGGCCGGCCTTCCACTCTCCCCGCGCCATCATGCCGCCGAGCGAGAACAGCACCGCCAGCAGCGTGGCGATGGGGGTCATCTTCACCATGAAATAAGGCGCCTGGTAGACCACGTAGCGCAGGAAGGTCGCGGCGCCGGCGCCGCTCTTCATGAAGAAGTTCAGGTTATCGAACAGGCTCCCGAACAGCAGCAGCAGGCAGAATACGGCGAGCCCGAAGCCGAACGGGCCCCAGAAACTCTGCGCGATGTACCTGAAAAATATTTTCTTCATGGTTTATTTGGCGTAAAGCCGGCGCTTCCACAGCCAGGCCCCGGCCAGGGCCGTGGCTAGCGCGGGCACAAAGATGGCCCAGGGGAACAGCGCGTGGTATTTGCGCGCCAGCACGGAGCCGGTGATAGTCAGCCCGTAGTAAAAAAAGATTATGCCCAGCGTGATGGCGAACCCGGCGGAACGCCCGCGCTTGTCCAGCGCCACGCCCAGCGGAGCGCCCACCAGGAAGAAAGCCAGCGGCGCCAAGGCCAGCGCTATGCGGGTCGCCACTTCTATCCGGTACTTGTCCGCCACGCTGGGATCGTCGACGCCGGCCTTAAGCCTGGCCAGCAGCCCGGGCGTGGTGATCTCGCGCTGGTTCAGTTTGCGCCCGGGGCCGCCCTCGGAGAAGAAAGGCAGCAGCGTGCGGTAAGAATGGAAATCGCCGTACAGGATCTTCTCCGGGAGTTTGCAGTCCGTCTGGCTGAACTGTCCCTGGCCCAGTTCTATCTCCAGCCCTCTTTCCCGCAGCACGCGGTAGCTGCCTTCGGAGGCGTTGATCTTGGTGACGAAGCCCGGGGCCCCGCCCTTGTCCAGAGACTGGATCAGTTTAACCCCGCGCATGGTGCCGGTGAGACTGTTCACCCCTTCGGCGTACAGCACCCAGTCCGAGATCTTCTGAAAGGTGCGCGGCTTAAGGTCTATCTTGGTAACGCGGTTAAGCATCGAGACCGTATAGTCCGTCGAGCGCTTAAGGGTCCTGGGCCCGGCCCAGTTGTTCACCGCCAGCAGGAAGAAAGAGGCCAGCACGGCGGCCCACAGCACGCCGGAAAGGATCTCGTAAAAAGAGAAGCCGCCCGCCCTTAGCGCTATGATCTCCCCGTCCTGCGACATATCCCCCAGGCTCAGCAGCATGGCCAGCAGGAAAGCCAGCGGGAGCGAGGTGGCCACGATGTTGGGCAGCATGTAAAGCATGCTCTTCGCAAGGAAATAAAAGGAGAAGCCGGCCAGCACGCCCTGGTTGATGACCTGCACGAAATTAAGCATCAGCAGCAGCGAGGTGAAGATAAAGAGGGAAAGCCCCAGGAACTTCGCGAAAACGCGCAGGATGTAAAGCTTGGCGGTGGAACTAGGCACGAGCATTTATTTATTCTATTATATATCGACGGTCCGTGGGAACGGAGCCGTCAAGCCCGATTTTTGCGAAAAAATACCGCAGATCCGGGCAGTTCCCGTTTGCCCGGATTTAAGGACTTCAGAGCAAAGTGAAAGCGACGACAAAACTGCTGCTTCTCCTGGCCCTCTTCGCCGCCCCCGCGCGCGCTGGGGATTTTGGCGTGCCCAAACCCGAAGGCGGGCGCTTCCTGCTGCTCGACCGCCAGGACGCGGAAAAGATCTTCCAGGAGAACGAGGCCTCCACCGCCGCCGAGACCAACGGCCTGGACCGCATGTCGGAAGAACTTCCCTTTTCCTACAGCGAGGATTCCTGGAACGCGGCCCGCGAAGCGGTGGAAACCGGCCGTTTCCGCCGCGCCGAGCTGGCCCCGCTGGCCGAGGTGCAGGTTTCCACGGACATCCCGCTGGCGCCGGAACCGCAGGTGGAATTCAAGGAATCGGGCACAAGCCTTTCCGTCACCGGCCGCAAGGTCATCTCGCTCAATTACAGCGGCAAGAAGTTCCTTAACCCGCAGACCACGGTCACGCGGGCGAAATCCCTGAGCCTGTTCGAGATCACCCAGCAGATGCAGGTGCGCATGCAGGGCAAGGTGGGCCAGAAGATCTCGGTGAACGTGGACTACGACGACACCAAGCAGGACAAGCAGGACATCTCGGTGATCTACCAGGGCGACCCGAACGAGGTGGTGCAGAACGTGTCCTTCGGCGACATCGACCTCTCGCTGCCGTCCACCGAGTTCGTCTCCTACAACAAGCAGCTGTTCGGCATCAGGGCGGACCTGAAGACCAGCAAGCTCAAACTCACCATCGTCGGCTCGCGCACCAAGGGCGTCACCAAGACCCGCCAGTTCACCGGCAATACGCAGTTCCAGGGCACCGACCTGCTGGACACCAACTACCTGCGCCGCAAGTATTACGACGTCACCTTCGGCAACACCGCGCGCCTGCCCATCAAGTCCGGCTCCGAGCGCATCTACATAGACCAGCAGACGCAGGCCCAGGTGGACGGAGTTACGGTCTTAGGGCTGACCGGCAAGGATATGGCGGTGCAGTCCTCCACTTATACCGGCCGCTTCACCTTGATGAGCCCCGGCATAGACTACGTGATAGACTACACCAAGGGCCTGGTTACGTTCAGCCGCACGCTCAATACCCAGGACGTAGTGATCATAGATTACCAGAACTTCGGCGGAGCGACGTACCTCTCGCAGAACGGCTCGACGAATTCCGTTACCGCGGACGCGCTTGCCGGGCAGGTCTTCCCCGCCATCATAAAGCCGCCCAACGATATAGCCCTTTCCTCCGATCCGGTAGTGGCGGCGCGCCAAGTCTCGCAGAACGCCGAACTTAAGACCTACTATGCCATAGGCCAGTCCAATATCGTGCACGACAACGGCTACGGCAATTTCACGGTGAAGGTGCAGGACCTGAACCGCAACGCCGTCCTTGTCCCCGGATATAACCCAAGCCCCCTCAACCCCAACCCGATAGTAAAGTACCCGGACACCATGGAAGTGGATTTCGAGCAGGGCATCATCCACCTGCTGAACCCCTTCCTTTCTCAGACGTCCAACGCTCCCGACGAGCAGATCTATTCCGCCGCGCCGGTCTCCAAGCGCATCATCCGGGTGGAATACTCCTACCGCTTTAAGACCTTCCTGCTCGAGCCCAGCATCGTGCTGCAGTCGGAAGTGGTGCGGGTGGACGGCAGGAAGCTGGGCCGCAACGAGGAGTATTTCATCGACTACGACTCGGGCTTCATCACCTTCTACTACCCGGACCGCATCGGCCAGGACTCCAAGATCGAGATCACCTACGAGGTTTCCCCCTTCGGCGGGGTGGGCAACCAGTCGCTGGTGGGCGGGCGCATCTCCTACGACTTCAACAGCCACTTCTCGCTCGGCTCCACGGTCCTCTACCAGGGCGGCGTCAAGGCGAATTCCGTGCCGAACGTGACCGACCTGACCAACAGCATGCTGGTCTACGAAGGCGACACCCAGCTGAAGGGCCTGAACCTGCTGGGCCTGCGCACCACGCTGGGCGCCGAAGCCGCGCAGAGCAAGATGAACCCGAACCTGAACGCCTTCGCGCTGATCGACAACATGGAGGGCGTCAAGCAGGAGGATTCCCCCGGCCTGGACAAGAACTACTGGTTCATCGCCGCCAATCCCGGCCCCGTGCCGGCCGACCCGCTGGGCCTCTCCTGGAACAGCGAGAACGTAAAGTCCCGCGACATAAACCCCGCGTCCACTTCGGACGGCACCCAGCAGGTGCTGACATTCAGTTACGACTTCAGCGTCTCCACCGAGGTCTCCATCGTCTACCCGCTTTCGACCACGGGCCTGGACTTCTCCCAGAAGAACACCCTGGAGCTGGTGGTCTACGGCCAGAACGGCACCGCCGCGGGCACCACGGGGCCGCAGATAGACATCCACCTTGGCCAGGTAAGCGAGGACGCCGACGGCACCGGGGGCCAGGGCTTCGTCTGCGCCTCGGGCCTGGTACTTAACAACGCGCCCAAGAGCGAAGACACCAACTGCGACGACCAGGTTTCCAACGCAGAGGATATAGGCTGGCTCTACGCTCCGGCCAGCTCCGCGCATTCCGCGCGCTACGGCGCCGCCAACGGCCGCCTTGACTCCGAGGACCTGAACAAGAACGGCCGCCTGGACTTCGGAGACTTCACCGGCGGCAGCTTCGGCTACGTGACAGGGACCAAGTTCACCGACAACAACGACTCCCTGT
The DNA here is from genome assembly GCA_021811185.1 of bacterium. Lineage (GTDB taxonomy): Bacteria > Elusimicrobiota > Elusimicrobia > Elusimicrobiales > UBA9959 > UBA9959. The sequence goes on along the minus strand of JAJZPL010000034.1, from coordinate 21,379 downwards.
CCCCCCTTAAGAACGCCGTGGACTTCACGGGCTGGCACACCCTGGTGATGCCGCTGGCCATCACCTCCGCCGACACCTTCAAGTGGAACGCGATCAAGCAGGTAAGGATCTCGCTCAAAAAATTCCCGGGCGGGGCGGACCGGGGCACCATCAAGTTCGCGCGCATCTCGGCGGTGGGCAACACCTGGAACGTGCAGGCGAGCACCAGCGGGGACACAATGCAGGTCACCGCGGTGAACAACCAGGACAACCCAGGCTACATCCCCATATTCCAGGCCGGCGGCGAGGCTGCTGCGGTATATAACGACCTTTACGGCTCGGTTTCACAACAGCAGCAGAAGAGCAACACCAAAAATGTGATAGAGCAGGCGCTCTCGATAAAATACGACAACGTCTCGTCCACCTCCACTGCGTATGTCTACCGCAAGTTCACCACCGCCATAGACATCTCGCAGCACGGCAAGGTGCGCTTTCTCCTGAACAACGACATAAACCAGACACACTTGTACAACGGCGCGACCTTCTACCTTAAGGCTGGCGACGCGAACAGCTACTTCAAGGCAGCGGTGCCGCTGGATTTCACCGGATGGAAGCTCGTTACCCTCCGGCAGGAGGATATTACCGGCGATAAGATCCCCGACGTATGGCTTTCCGACACCCCCGGAGTGGTCGTAACCTCCACCGGCTCGCCCAGCCTGCAGCAGGTGCCGCAGTTCATAGCCGGCATCGAGGCCGAAGGCGGCCAGAGCGGCACCGTATACCTCGACGAACTGCACGTGGCGGACCCGCTTACCCGCACGGGCAACGCCCGCAAGGTGGAAGGCGCTTTCGAGATCCCCGGCTGGCTCAATTTCGGCGGCAAGCAGCGCTTCATGGACCGCAGCTTCCAGACCCCGGTTACCGCCATCGCCAACCAGGACAACGAGCAGCAGACAGGCTACCTGAACATCACGCGCCTGTCCTTCTTCCCGGTCAACGTCACCGCGGCGCACCAGATCACGGTCACGCCCAATACGCTGGCCACCGGGTCCAATAACCTCGTAAATTCGCTGCAGCAGGGCCGCGTGAAGAAGTTCGACGGCACGGCCACCGGCACGCTGAACGTGGCGGTGCTGCCCAAGGTGGGGCTGAACTATACTAAAGGCATAACCGACTACAGCCTGCTCAGCCGCCGCGACGACAAGGACCTGTACGCCGCCAACCTGGCCTATTCCGTACCCGGGACCTTCCCGCTGCTGCCGCGCTCGCTGAACCTGAACTATTCGCTGGGCCGCAACCAGGTGAATTACGACGCCGCCAACGCCGCCGCCGGGCTCTTCAACACGGACGAGCGCACGGACATCTACGGCGGCAAGCTTAACTTCGTGCCGTGGAACGGCGCGGCCTTTAACCCCGGCTACAGCCTGCAGACCGTGCGGGAGCAGCGCTTCGCGCCGCAGAACCCCCTGCTCCAGGAACATTATCCCAAGTCCCTGCAGCAGACCGTGGACCTTAATTCCAATCTGTACGTCGCGCGATGGCTGAACCCGTCGGTAAATTATTCCGTTACCACCATGGAGACCAACAACCTGACCCTCACCACCGTGACCGTGGCCCAGTCCTCGCAGACTTTCAACACCGGCCAGATCAAGAGCGTAAACCGCACCGCCCAGGGCGGCGTGAGCCTGACGGTCAGCATGAACGACGTAATGCCGACCAACCGGCTGTTGCGCTCGCTGGTCCTGTCCTCCAACTACCAGATCCAGGACGGCGATTCCTGGGCCAACGTGGAGAAGGGTTTTGATACCAGAAACAAGCTCTGGCTGAGGGACTCGATGAGACCTTCCAACCCTTTCGCGATGCGCAATTCCATTACGCTGCGCGACACCGTCAACTCTACGCAGCGCTGGCAGCCCCTGGAAGGCTACTCTTTCCACGGCCCGGCCGCAGCCCTGAACACCCTTTCGCTCACCAACAACTACACCAACTCGGTGCAGCGCTCCGAAGTCACCGGCACAATCTCCAGGAGCGTCAACCGTACTTTCCCCGACATGATCGTGTCCCTGTCGCAGCTCGAGGCCCTTACTCATACCTCGCGCTGGGCCCAGAGCGCCACCGTCAACCTGAAGTATTCCAAAAACACCAACGAGACCAAGGCCGTGTCGCTGGACGCGTCCGACACCTACGGCACGGACCTCCGCTTCAAGCTGCTGAACTGGATGGACACCGCCGCCAGCTACAACCTGCGCCTTACCGACAAGCGGGACCTGCGCGTGGGCCAGCGGACCGGGAGCACGCGCCACGACGACGCCACCGTGCAGGGCACCTTCGATTACCGCAAATTCCGCTTCACCCCCAAGGTGGACTACGCCTCGGATAAAGCCACCGGAGCCCTGGGCGTGGTAACGCAGAACACGCGCACCATTACCCCCAGCCTGTTGCTGAAATCCGACTTCCAGCTGACGAAGGGGCTGAAGCTGCCTTTCATGAAAAAGGTGATGATCTTCACCAACCGCATAGTCTGGACCACCACGCTCAGCTACGCGATCAAGACCTCGCCCATAACCATCGCCGACAACAACCGGCTGTTCTCGCTTAATTCCAGCGCCGATTACGAGGCCGCCAAGAACCTGCGCCTCACTTTTAACGCCGGGCTGCAGCGCCTCTGGCACCGGTACCTGAAGCAGGAGGAATACATCTCCTACCAGGCCGGCAGCACGCTAACTTTCCAGTTCTAAACGGAAGTCCGGCCGGCCTTATACGGCCAGGCCTCGGTTATCGGGGGTGATCATGAAACCTGGAATAATTAAAGCCGGGAAATGGCTGCTTAACGCGCTGCTGCCGCGCTCCTGCGCGCATTGCGGGGCCGACCTGCATTACCTGGAGCCGGGCCCGCTCTGCCCCGGCTGCTCGGCCGCGCTGGAACCGCTGCCGGAGCTGCACTGCAAAACCTGCGGGCTGCCGCTCAGGGACGGCGGCGGCACCTGCTATGATTGCCGCGGCGCCGGCCCGCGGCACCTCGCCCTCGCCCGGTCGGCCTTCGTGTTCAACCCACAGCTGCGCTCGCTGGTGCACGCTTTCAAATACCGGGGACGCGAGGACCTGGCCGGCTACCTCGCCGGGGAAATGACCGCGGCCCTGCCGCGCTTCCCGGAGCTGGCCCCCTACACTTTCTGCGCGGCGGTACCCCTGCACAGGGGCAAAGCCAGGGAACGCGGCTTCAACCAGGCCGAGCTGCTGGCGAAAAGGCTGGCTGGCCTGGCGAACCTCTTCCACCTGGAAGGGGCGGCGGCCAGGATAAAGAACACGCCGAGCCAGACTTCCCTCTCCAAGAAGGACCGCCGGGCGAATATGGAGGGCGCTTTCAGGGTTGAAAAGCCGGAACTGGTAAAGGGCAGGAGGATCCTGCTGGTGGACGACGTCGCCACCACGCTGGCCACCCTGGAGGCGCTGGCGGCCGAATTCGAAAAAGCCGGGGCAAAGGCCGTAGCCGCTTACACGCTGGCGCGGGAGCCTTAAAAGTTCTCCGCTAATACGAAAAAAAGAAAGGCCGGCAATATCGCCGGCCTTTCCTGTTCGGGCTGAGCCTTAGAACTCCACGTCGAAGATATACGCCGTATAAGGGGCCATCTGCTGCAGGCGCAGCCCGCCCGCAAGCTCTTCCGCCTTGAACGAGAAGAAGCGGTCGGAAAGCTCCTCGAAGATAGCGGTGGTCTCGCCTTCGCTCTTTATCGAAACGTTAACCACCCCGCAGGAAGTCTCCCCGGAATAGTTCACCACCACGACCTTGAGCGTGCGGCGCTGGGCCCACGACCAGGCCAGGATGTTGGCGTTGGTGCGGTTCTCCTTGTCGCATTGCTTCACGTCGAGCAGAGCCCACTCGCCGCCGTGGAAAGCGGGGTGGTCGGTGATCTTCAGCAGCTTCGCGTAGAATTTCTTCACTTCCAGGTCGGGCACCCTTTCGTACAGCTCGGTGAGCTGCAGCGGCACGCGCGCCTTTACGCCGTCCATCTGGTTGTCGTTATAGAACCGGAGGCCCTTGATGGTGGAAACCACCACGCCCGCCGCCAGCGCTTTCTGGCGCCCGAAGGCCGTCAGCGAGGGCTGCTCGTCGTGGTTGTCGATGAAGCGCGCGGAGCGCTTCTGGTAAAGCTTTTCGGCGCGCAGGTGTCCGCGCACTTCCTGCGGGCCCTGGAAGCGGAGGCGGTCGTAGGTGCCCTTGTCGTAAGTATAGTCGAAGCCTATCTGCTGCACGCGCCACTCCAGGCCCCAGTACACCTCGGCCAGGAAAGTGAAAGCGGGATACTTTTCCTTTACCGCGCGGATCGCGCTCTCCCAGAACTCGTCCTGCGGGCGCTTGTAGCCGTTGCGGGCGAGCAGCCAGCCCCAGGTCCCTTCGTGGATCTCGTTCAGGGTCAGCATCACCATGTCGCAGCGCACGCCGTCGGCCATGTCCGCTATGCGCATCAGCACCGAGAGCATCTTCTCCCGGGTGGCGGGGTTGAAATAATTCAGCTGGGCGCTGTCGGTCCAGGCCGGAAAATTGGGGTCGCGCCCGTAGGCGATGTAGCGCTTCTGTTCCCCCGCCTGGGTCTCGAAGAACCAGTCGGGATGCGCCTTAAAATCCTCCTCCGAGCCGCTGATAAAGCAGTCGGGGCATTCCTGGATATAGGGATTGTCGCGGGAAGAATGGTTGGAGACCAGGTCCACCATCAGCTTCATGCCCATGGAATTGAGCTTTTCCTTGAGGGCCTTCAGTTCCCACTCGAAACCGAGGGCCGCGTTAAGGCGGTACCAGTGCACCGAGTAGGGCGAGGAGCCCACGGCCTCAGGCCCGAAGCCCGGGGGCAAATTCCGGACCTCTTCCAGCAGCGCCTTGTCGGCGCGGGCTACGCGCTCGGACTCGGGGCTGGGTTCCCACACGCCCACCAGCCACACGATGTCGAAGCCGAGGTGCCGCAGTTCCAGCCACTCGTCGTCCGGCACCGAGGAAAGCGTCATCTCTGGCAGGGAATACTTTACCCTGAGCTGTTTAAGCCACAGCCTGGTATTGATCTCTATCAAATGCGGGTTGGAACGAAGCACGGTTTTCCCTCTCTATTGCCGTATAATTTTGGTGTCCCCTCGTTAATTATAGCAAAAAGCGTCAGTGGAGGGTTAATACGCGGTACTCGCCCGGCTCCAGCCGTCCGCTGAACCCGGCCTGCGGGAGTTCCGCCGGAGTACCGTTCCAGGTAAGGTTCCCTATGACGGCCTTGCGAAGCCCGGGCTTAGCCTTGGACTTCAGGACATAGCCGGCCCAGGCTTGGCCGGGCGCGGGCCAGAGCGGCTCTATGGTGTAATCGCCGAGTTCGGCGCGCACGCCCGCGGCCAGCGCCAGCGTGTCCTGGTAGATCTTTTTCACGGCCGGGTCGCCGGCGTTCCAGTCCACCTCGCAGGGGGCGCTGAAAGGCAGCGGCTTGTGCTCCGCGGGAATGGCGGCGTCGTAGCCTATCTCGGCGCCGGAATACACCATTACCGAGCCCGGGTAAAGCAGCGTCAGCGCCAGCGCCGCCGGCAGCCGTTTGCCGTAAATTTTCTCCGGGGCCGGCTCGTCGTGGTTTCCCAGGAACATAACCGAGCCCGCGCCGCCGGCCTGCCACGCCAGGAACGCCGCGCGGTTCACGGAGCTCTGGATCTCGCCGGCGTTGCCTCCCTCCGCGGCGTTATACCAGCCGGTCTGCCCCTCGGGCCTGGCCGTCTCGCTCTTGCTGTAGATGGTGTCGAACCCGCAGGCGCCCAGGTCCTCCTGGTAGGCGTAAGCCTCGGCCATGAAGGCCGCGGAAGGCTTGGCCGCCTTTACCGTCCAGATCAGCTGCCGGTAGAACTCTTCGGACGGCATGCTCTTTTTCCAGGTACGGGCGAAAACGTTGTTGAGCGCCAGGTAGGCCATGTCCACGCGGAAGCCGTCCACGTCGAACTTCGTGACCCAGCCTTTGACGATGGCGGTCATGCGGTCGCGCAGACCCCGGCTGGCATAATTTATCTGAGCCGTGTCTATCCAGCTGGAAACCCCGCTGCCGTATTCGAAGCCGCCGTTGTGCACGCAGTATTTCCCGCCCTGCCACACGCTGTCGAAATAGTCCGCGGGGCAGGGGCCGTCGTAGCGGTAGCTGACGAAATAATCTGGGTTCTCGGCGAGCAGCCTGGAGTCGAGGGAGGTGTGGTTCACCACGAAGTCCACGATCACCTTCAGGCCGGCCTGGTGCGCTTTCTTCACGAACTCCTTAAAATCCTCTTCCGTGCCCAGGTCGGGGTTCACCGTGGAATGGTCGCTGATGGAGTAAGGCGAGCCGCCGCCGGTGCCGGTCTGCCCGCGCACGCCTATGGGGAGTATGCCCATCGGCCACACCGCGTCGAAGCCCATCCGTTTGATCACGTCGAAATCCGAGGCCCGGAAGTCGCGGAAGAAAAGCGCCCTGCCCGGCTCGGAAGGCGATTTGAAGCCCTGCGCGCTCCGGCGGCCGTCCAGGTTGTAGGCCCTGGGAAAAAGTTCGTAGACGCGCGCTTTCTTGGCCCAGGCGGCGGAATCGTACTTCCGCATGTTGTCCTGCAGCCCGGAAACGTAATTCTCGAGGATGGCGGTCAGGCGGGCGTTCTTCTCGGCTTCGGGCAGCCGCGAATTTTTAAGGTCCGCGAGCGCCGAGCGCAGGTCGCTGGTCCAGGCCACGGGCTTCAGCAGCCCGTCCAGGTAGTTGAAATAATCGTTTAGCTGGCCGGAGAAAGCCGCCTCGCCGTATTTCCCCTCCAGCTCCTTCTTGGTCCAGAGAAAACCTTCCAGGCCCACGCTCTGCGCCTGGGCGGTCCAGCCTTCCTGGTTGTTCCTGAACATGAACTGCCGCACCTGCGGCGTCGGGCCGTTCCAGGCGCCCGAGGAAAGGACCTCCTTCATCTGGCGCAGGAAATCGGCGCCGGCGTCGCGTCCGGCCGGCTCTTCGGACGGAGGCAGCGGCAGCGAGCCGTCGAAAAGAGCTCCCGCGGCGGAGCGCTCGGCTTCAAGCCCGGAGGCAAAAGCGCAGGGCGCCGCGGCAAGGAGCAGCAGGCTTAGCAGTAACCTGTAAAAGGCCATTGTCAGAGTATACCGGGCCGTGCGCCGCCGGGCAAGGGCCGAAAGGCCCAGGAGCGTTCCACGGTCAGCAGTTCAGTTTCAGAAACCGCCGGAATCTTCCTTCAGCCAGAGCCTGGCGAGTTTATATGAGATGATCCCGAAGATGACGATCAGCAGCACACCCGAGAACACCACCCGCAGCGCCCAGGAGGAGGCTTTGTGGACCGGCATATCGGAAGGGTCCATGATCTCGTAGATCCACCACTTGGAGCCGCCCACGTTGGAGACGGAGGCCAGGTACTCCCTGCCGCGGAAATATACTTCGCTGGAAAAATTCTGGGCCTCCCGGTCCGCCGCCACGGAGAGCAGTTTTATCACTTCCGGCGGGGCCCGCAGGCCAGGCTTCACGATGGACATGCTCATCGAGTCGGCTATGATCTGCCCGCCGCCGTCCACCAAACCGAAATTGCCGGAGGAGTTCTTGCCCATCAGCCGCACGATCTCGCCTAAATAGGCCAGGCTCAGCCGTCCGGCAAGGTAGAATTCGGGGGCAGCCCCGCCTTTCAGCAGCGGCTCCACCAGCACGAGCGCGGGCGGGGTATAATCGCCGTACTCCACCTCCCCGGCGGGGGCCATCGTCCCCCTGGCCTCGGCGAAAGCCATGGTTTTAGCGTAATCTATGCGGGTCTTAACGCTCTTGTCCGCGGTGTAGCGGGCGGCTTCCGCGCCCTTGGCGCCCAGCAGGGCCAGCTCCGAATAAATAAAGGGATTCTCCTTCACGCGGCGCTGCAGTTCGCCTTTCACGGCGGCCTGCCCGCCGGCGGCGCCCGCGATCCTGGTAAGGCTGTAGTCCAGGTTAAGCACGCTGGAAATTATGCTGGCCCCGGTGGTGGTCCGAAGCTCCAGGTAGCGCAGCGTGTCGTTCTTCTGCAGCTTGGCCGCGCCGTAGATGAAATGCCGGCTGAGGATAAGAAAGGGGACCAGGAACATCGCCGTGACCGCGCCTATGAATTTATATTTGTTTTTTCCCGCCATACCAGAACCTCTCTTGATCTCCGCTTTAATTTTTCCCGCCGTGCCGCCCGGCTTCGGCCGCTTTCCCCTTAGCCCAGTTCAACACGCTTTTACCGAACCAGGCCAGCGTCTCCTGGAACCCCAGCCCCGCCAGGGCGCAGAGCGTCCAGACGGCAAAAAGATAATAGCGCAGCTCTATACCGCCGGTGGCGGGAACTTGCTTTATAGAAGCAAAGGTGAGCGCCGGCAGCAGGCCCGCCGCCAGCAGGACCAGCAGCCCGTACCTCCTGAGCGAGAAGGCGGCGTAAGCGCCGAGGAAAACCAGCACCAGCAGGAACCGGTAGTACAGGGTCCGGGGCAGTTCATAGGCGAAACTCCGGCCCAGCCCGTCGAAAGCCGCCTTAAGCGCCCCTGCGGGCCCGTTGCGGAACACGAACGCGGCCGGGCCGAGCGGGCCTTTCGGCACTTCCACCTCCGGGCGGTAGCCGTAGCGGTCCACGTTGGCCCAGCGCCGGAGGCTGAGTTCCTGCGCGTAGAAAAAATCCTTGTATTTAACCTTCTGATAAACTACGTACGGCAGGGTCAGCAGCAGCGCCAGCCCCAGGGCCAGTCCCGCGTCTTTCGGGGAGAAATTCTTCTTGTCCAGGCCCCAGGAGAAACCCGCTACCACCAGCAGCACCCAGGCCGAATCCAGCCGGCTCAGGCAGGCCAGGGCGCCGCAGACCCCCGCGAGGAGCGCGCTCCGGCGGCCGGGCGCGGGAACGGTAAAAAAATGCCAGAAGAGGAGAAGGAAGAGGAGCGCGTACATATGCCCCGAGCCCTGCATAGCGTAATAGCCCATGTAAGGATTCGCGGCCAGGAAGAGCGCCCCCATCAGGGCGGTCTGCTCGCCATAGCGGCGCCACAGCACGAAAAGCGTAACGAAGAAAAGCGCGGCGAAAACGGCTAGCCCCTCGGCGCGCACCGCGGTATCGGGGTCGGCGCCGGCGGCCATGGCCAGTTTGAGCGCGGCGGCCGGCAGCGGCTCGGTCAGGCCGGAGTCGTAAAAAAAGGAAGCATTGGAAGCCAGCAGGGACCGGGAGGCCGCCTCGCGCAGCGGCTCGAACCTGTACACTTTCCATGAAGCGGTAAAATTCAGGGCGAGCGCGGCCGCCGCGAGCAAAAGCGTGAGCCCGTGAAAGAAGGGCGGTTTGTCTATCTTGGCAAGAGTCTGTCGCAGGTCCGGCATTGTTGTTGGAAGTCCCCTATTAAAGGTAGTATATAAAACAACGCGGCGAATATATAAGGCTTTTGAGGACCGTTATGAGAGAATTAACCCTGGAATTCAAGAAAATAGTCGGCGAGGGCAAGGCCCTGGGCCGGAGCGAAGGCAAGGTGGTGTTCTGCTACGGCGTGCTGCCGGAAGAGACCGCCCGCGTGCTGATCACCTTCGAAAAGAAGAATTTCGCGGAAGCCGAACTGCTGGAGATCCTGAAGCCCTCCCCCCGCCGCATCGCCCCGCGCGAAGACCACTACATCAGCTGCTCGCCGTGGCAGGTGATGGATTACGAGTTCCAGTGCGAAACCAAGAAAGGCCTGATCGAGGACCTGCTTTACCAGACCACCAAAGAAACCATAAAGCTGGACAAGTTCTACACCGCCAAGGACACCTTCGGCTACCGCACCAAGATCGAGTACAGCTTCACCGGAGAGCCGGGCGCCCTTTCCTTCGCCTTCCACAAGCGCGGCAACTACCGCGAGAAGTTCCTGCTGCCCGAGGGCTGCGCGCTGATGAGCCCCGGTACCAACGCCGTGGCGGTCAAGATCCTCGCCGTCATCAACGAACTGAAACTCTCGACCGCGGACCTGAAAACCCTTATTATCCGCGAGGCGAAGAAACCCGGCAGCCGCGTGGCGGCCCTGTACATGAAGCGCCAGGACATAGAGCTGCCGGAGATGAAGTTCGAAGGACTCGACGGCTTCCTGGCCGTCTATTCCAACCCCGTCAGCTCCATCAGCCAGGTGGACGGCGTGGTAAAAGCCTGGGGCAACGACTTCGTCACCGAGGAGCTGGCGGGCAGCAAGTTCTCCTACGGCTTCGACTGCTTCTTCCAGAACAACATGGAGCTTTTCGAGGAGGCCCTGAAGGAGATCCGCGCGGCCTCGTTCAAGTGCGGCAAGCTGGTGGACCTTTACGCCGGGGTGGGCGTGATAGGCCTGACGCTCAGAGACCTGGCCGACAAGGTCTACGCCGTGGAATCCTCGGAGAACTCCTCCAAGTACGCGGCGCTGAACGCGAGCCAGAACAAAGCCCCGCACTACGAGATAGTCTGCTCGATGTCGGAAAAGGCCAAAGGCGATATTTTCGAAGGCACCGACATCATCGTGCTGGACCCGCCGCGGGCGGGCCTGCACAATAACGTGATAAAGCGGATCATGGAGATCCTGCCGAAGCGGATAATCTACCTGTCCTGCAACCCCATCACGCAGGGCCGCGACGCGGCTTTCTTCCTGGAGAAATACAAGATCATCCGTTCGGCAGGTTTCGACTTCTACCCCAACACGCCGCACTCGGAAACGCTGCTGGTCTTCGAACGGGATTAGCCGTTTATTTGACGGCGGCGGGAAGGTTCCCTGCCGCCTGGACGGAGAACAAGCCGGCCTCGTAGGCGAGCGGCTTGTTCTTTATTCTTTCGGCCAGGCCTTTGGCCAGCTGCCCGAACATCCCCCCGAGAAAACTTTTAGGCGTCTTCACCCTTACCACGCTCTCTTCGAAAGAAACCGATTCTTTCGACGCGGCGTCCCACACCTTTACGGAGCCCTTAACCGTGCGGCGGTTGTACAAGCCGGCCATGATCTCGCCGAAATCCGTGAGGTCGCCGTAGACCAGGCGCCCCGCGCCCAGCCAGGCCGCTATGTCCCCGGGCTTGGCCGCGGCCAGCTGCCCGCCTTCGGTAAAGCCGTGCAGCCGCAGCGTCTCGTCCGTCTCCTCCAGGGGCACCAGGTTATAGCCGCTTTCCCGCAGCCGCTCGTAGAGGAGGCTGCGCACCAGCGGCGGCCCGTCGATGCTGGTGGTCTCGTCGGTAAAAGGGAGCACCGCCGTTCTTACGCCGAACCAGCCGCCCGAGCAGCCCGACGCCGGAACGGTGGCCGCGGCTATCTCTAGGTCGCGGTAGATCCCGGCCCAGTTCAGGATGGCGGCCTCCTTGTCCCCCGCCGACCGCGCCTCCGCCTGGCGGTAATAGCCGGCCGCGTCCGTATAATCCTTCCTGAGTTCGGCGGACACGGCCAGGCCCAGGTAATCCCGCCAGCCGCCGCCGGCGGCGGAGCGCGCCAGCCAGATGCCGTCGGCCCTGCCCCACTCGTTCCTGTTCGCCAGGGAAGCCGCCTCCTCGCTCTGCCGGTCCCCTTTCTTCCTGAAGACCGGCCTGAGCCTCACCACCTGGCGCCCGGCATAGCGCGCGGCCAGCTTGGCGGCGAGCGCGCCGTAAAGTTTATGCTCGTTCTCCGCGTACCAGTCGTCCGCGTCCCCGGCTTTGTCGTGGCGGTCCTCTGAATAAGTGAAAGTGTCGTTCCAGGAATCCAGCGGCGTGCCGGCGGGCCAGGACAGCAGCCTGAACCCGGCGTTCATGGAGGCGCTGTAGACCCATACCGCGGTTTTTGTTTCCCGGCGCTTTTTATTCTTGTCGTAATACGCGGAGGAGCGTTCTTCCTTCCTCGCCGAAACGGACGGGCGGGAAACGGTGATCTCGAGAACGCCGGAAGGCGCCAGCGGCCCGGCGAAAACGTCGGAGCCGGCGCCGGACCTGTCCACCCGCCACGCGCAGACCCGCATCCCGGGCCGCGTCAGCGCGCGCGCCGCGCGGGCGGCCAGGGCGTCGGGGTTGTCTTCGGGCCCGGCCGTATTCAGCAGCGAGCCCAGCAGCGTGCCGGCCGCGCTTGGCGCCTTCGTCCTGACCACAAGGTACAGGCCGCCCATGGCCTGCCGCGCGGACGCGGCGTTGGGACTGTCGGGCAGCACGTAAGGCACGCGGGCGTTAAAATAGTTGCCGCAGCCGGAAAGCAGCGCGGCCAGCAGCGTCGGGATAATTTTTTTCATTTAATAAAAGATACGGCGCGGAGGCCTTTCAGGCCCGCTACTCCGGTAAAGCCGTCCACGTAGGCGTTATAGCGGGTCTGCACGGGCTTGTCCCTGCCGAGCCCGGCGGGATCGGTGACGCTCTTGACAAAACCCTCGTTTACAGGAAAAGCCGTGACCAGGTAAGCGTGTTTAAGGGCGGAATCGCGGACGGAATAGATCAGCAGGTAGCTGTTGCCGCCGGCCGGTTTAAGGAATGGCACGAAGTCGGTGCGCAGCGTTACTTTGCGGCCCCCGGGCAGCGAAACGGTTTCGGAAAGCCGCGCGAGCTTTACCGCGGCCGGCCTGAACTTCCTGACGGCCGCCGGGCTGTGCGCGCAGGCCAGCGCGAGGAGCTTGCGCGCGGCCTTATCGCCGCGCAGGGCCACGCCGCCGGCCAGGCAGGTGACGTTGGAAAGCAGCGTGCCTTCGGTGGGCGAGGGGTCTACGGAACCCTTGGGGAGACCAAGGCCTTCCTCTATATCGGGCCCGACCCAGCGCGCGCGCTTGAAGCCGAACCTGGTAGGCAGCAGGCTGAACAGGTAGCCGTAAGTGTGCTCCGCGCCGGCATGCATGATCCGGCCGCGCGGCGCCGGGGCGCCCAGGCGCGCGGCTATAAAACCCAGCACGGCCGGGGACACTATCTCCCCGTTGGCCAGCTCGTCGAAATTTATACTTTGCCCCCAGAGCTGGAGCAGCGCCGGATCGGCTTTGTCCGCGTCCAGCTGCGCCAGCAGGCCGGGGGTGTAAGCGCTGAAAACAGGCGCGAGGTCCCCGCCCCGCGCGGCGCTCTCGGCCAGCGCCCTCGCGGCTCCGGCCCAGGGACAGTCGGCGGCCGTTTCCACGGCTATGGCGCCGGGCGCTGCGGGCTGCGGACATTCGGCAAAAGCGCACGACGGCAGCAGCAAGGCTGCGGCCAGGAATATGTTTTTCATAAGGTTCAGGCCAGTCTCTTGATGTCGAAAGGGCTTACCGTGTAGTAGCGGGTGCCGCAGGGATAGCCGGGGTAAGGCCCGCAGTTCTGGTCCTTGGCCGGGACCGTGCTGGTGTTCACCGAGTTCGCCAGGTCCTGCAGCGTCTCAGGCTTGGCCGGCTGCGCCGTAGTCGCGGCTTTCTGGCCGCTGAAGCAGCCCACGATGGCGGCCAGCCCCACGGCCAGCAGGCCAAGAAGGCCGAATCTGGTTATCCTGTTCACCTCGCCCGTGTTCAGGCCGGTCTTAGCGCCGAGTTCGTAAAGTTTTTTCATTTTTAAGCCCCTATTGTCCTGTAGGAGAATTTTAAGATATTTCGAGGCATTATCAAAACGATATAAAAAAACCGGCGCCCGTTTTAGGCGGGCGCCGGCGGTCTGCCGAAAATCCAACTAATTACTTGGTTTTCTTTTCAGCTTTCGGGGCGGCAGCCGGAGCCGGGGTAGCGGCAGGGGCGGCAGCGGGGGTCACGGCGGGGGTCGCCTCAACGGCGGTGCCGGCAACGGCGGCAGGGGCTTCCGTCACGGGGGCGGCTTCCTGCTTCTTGCAGGCCACGGCGAACACGAGCGCGATGAGGGGCAGACCGAACAGTACTATCTTTTTCATTTTTTCTTTCTCCTGTAAAATCCCGCTGGCTTAAGCGCCTGCGGGTACAATTTGCAAATCCTAGTGTAAGGTTATAATATTTTCGCGCTGTCCCGCAAATCTCACGCCGCCCCGCCGCGTTCTTTCATCTCTTTTTTAAGCAGCCAGGCCGCGGCTGTTTCCGCGGTCAGAACGCACGGCGCGCCAGCCGCCGCTCCGCCGGAGGGTTCGCTCTTGGCGGCCAGGGCCAGCGCGGAGAGCTCCCGCCCGGAGGCGAGCGCCTGGGCGAAGGCTTCCGCCGGCGGCAGCCCGCGCAGCGCCGCACGGCGGAACACCTCCGCCATACGCCCCTGCGCGTTCCAGGCGGCCAGCCTGGCGCAGGCCGCGGCCTCGCGCGAAGCCCGCTCCTCATTCTCCTCCTCCAGCGTGAAATATTCCAAAGCCGCGGGCGCGCTATAGAGCGCCTGTTCCAGGGCCCTGGCCGGGTCCCCGCCGGCGGCCAGCAGCCCGCCGATCACCCGCTCCAGCCCGGCGCTCTCCAGTTCGTCGCCGAAAACGGCAAGGCCTTTATCCAGCAGCCGGCGCCGCAGCGCCGCGTTGAGCGCGGCCTTTTCCCCGCTTTTCTTAACGGCCTCGATGCGCAGGGCCGGGCGGTAAGGCTGGAATTCGAACTCGTCCAGGTTCTTTACCTCGAAGCCGGCCCCGGAGATGAGCTCGGCCAGCAGGTCGCCCGGGAAACAGTAAAGATGGTTCATGCCCGGAGTTTCGGAGCCGTAGATCCAGCCCAGCGCGGCTTCCTTCGCCGGCCGGTCGCCCGCGAGGAACACCCCGAAAGTTTTTTCGATATGCGGGGTTTCCAGCGTAAGCGTGCCGCCGGGCTCCAGGACGCGCCAGCATTCGGAAAGAAAAAACTTGGTCCGGAAAAAACCGAGGTGCTCCACCAGCTGCAGCGCTTTTATCTCTGAAACGGACGCGGGAGGGAAAGGCAGGTCGTGGGCGGGCAGCAGCCGGTCTGCGGCGGAGTCGGCGCTGGAGTCCAGGTTGAGCCAGCCTTCCAGGCGGTTGTAGCCGCAGCCGATATTCAGTTTCATTTTTTCTTCTTCCTCTTCCCGGAAAAAAGGCCGCCGAGCCGCGGGAAATTCCCGCGCGAAAGCCCGTGCAGCCGCATTTTAAGTTTTTTGACCGGACTGTCCAGCTCGCCGGCGAAGATCTCTTTTTCGATGCTGCAGAAGCAATAGGGGTCATTGTGCAGCGCGCCGGTCTTCATCAGCGACATCTCGTTGCAGCCGCCCTTGCAGGCCTCCAAGTGCAGGCAGCCGGCGCAGTTGGCCCCGGCGTGCTCTTTTTTAAAGCCGCGGGTGTGGCTGAAAGCGCCCGCGCGGTTCCAGATCTCGTAAAAGGGCGTTTCGAGCGCGTTGCCTTCCACGAACCGGTCGTCGTTCATAGACAGGCAGCCCAGCACGTCGCCGTTGCTGCGGATGCCGGCCACGGCGGTACCGGCCTGGCAGCCTTCCCACTTCTCATAAAGCGAAACGTTGTTGAGCAGCAGCGAATTATAACCGAGGTCGTGCGCGCCGATCACCGGCAGTTCTTCCGGCCTGAATTCCCGGCGGCAGGCCTCTATGAAGAGCCCCACGGAATAGAATTCCTCCCGGTCCAGCAGGAAGTCCTTCGAGAAGCGCCCGCCCTCGCCGCCGGCGGTCTGCACCTGCCAGGCTATGCCGCGGCCCTTAAGCAGGTCGCGCAGTTTCGCCAGCTCGAGAATGTTCATTTTGTGGACGGTGGTGATCACGCTGACCGGCAGGCTTTCTTCAAGGCAGCGGTCTATAAAGACAGAGGACTTAGCAAAAGCGCCTTCCATGCCGCGTATTTTATCGTGCAGGGCGGGGTCGGCCGCGTCCAGGCTGACAGCCACCGCGCGGGGCGTCAGCGCCTTCAATTTTTTGAAAATATCGTCGCCGTGCACGGTGCCGTTGGTTATCACGGACAGTTCCATGCCCAGCTCCCTAACGCGCGCGCCTATCTTGAAAAGGTCCTTGCGCAGAAAAGGCTCCCCGCCCATCAGCGCCACGCCCCCGCAACCGGTTTTTTTTAGGTCGGCACAGATCTTAAGGGCCTCTTCCGTGGTGATCTCGCGGCTGCGCTTGCCGCCCGCGGTGGAACCGCAGTGCAGGCATTTGAGATTGCAGGCCAGGGTCAACTCCCAGACCACGCAGGCTAAATTGTAGTTTTCAGGCATAAGGCGCTATTGTTCCCCCGCTCAACCCTTGTGCCTATGATATAAAACTAAAGCGTACCCCCGCAAAGCGCGGCACGGACGGTAAAACCCGGCTTTTAAAACCCATGTTGCCGCCCCCAGGTTCTATTACTGGACCGGTGATAAGGAAAACTTATATAATTAAGGTTCATTCCAAATACCTCAGCAGCATGGAGAACCGCTTGACTGCTTCAGCGCCGCTAACCGTAAAGTCCGTTTTTCTTCCCTATTCGCAAGACCTGCTCGCGCGCCTGCGCGACCTGGGGCGCCCCTTTTCGGCTTCAGTCAGCGGGGGCACCCTTGAATTCACCCCCGGCCTCTCCGCGGCGGACGTTGTTATTCCCGCCTGCCTGCCGGAACACCTCGGGGACCCGGGTTTCCGCCTGGCCCACGGCCTGAAATACGCCTACGTGGGCGGCTCCATGGCCAACGGCATCAGCTCCACGCAGCTGGCGGAAGCGCTGGGCCGCGCCGGCATGCTGGGCTTCTACGGCGCAGCAGGGCAGCCGCTCTACGAGATCGAGAAGGCCGTCGACCGCGTCCAGGCCGCCTCCCCCGCCTTCAACTGCGGCTTCAACCTTATCCACAGCCCTTCCGACCCCGCCCTCGAAACCGCGGTGGTCGGCCTTTACCTGAAGCGCGGCATCCGCCTGGTGGAAGCCTCCGCCTTCATAAACCTGACGCTCCCGCTGATCCGCTTCCGCACCGCCGGCATCCGCCTGAACGCCGCCGGGGAGATAGAAACCCCGAACCGCGTGATCGGCAAGGTTTCCCGCGTGGAGGTGGCCGAGCGCTTCTTCTCCCCTCCCGACGAAAAATTCCTTAAAGAACTGGTCTCCCGCGGCGAACTTACCACCGAACAAGCCGAACTCGCCGCGAAGATTCCCGTGGCGGAGGACGTTACGGCCGAGGGCGATTCCGGCGGGCACACGGACAACCGCCCGCTGGTCAACCTGCTTCCCACCCTCCTCGCCCTGCGCGACAGGGTGCAGGCGCTCCGGGCTTATCCCGGCGGCCTGAGGGTTGGCGCAGGCGGCGGCATAGCCACCCCAGAAGCCGCGGCCGCGGCCTTCATGATGGGCGCGGCCTACGTGGTGACCGGCTCGGTCAACCAGGCCTGCGTTGAATCCGGCACCTCGCCGCTGGTGAGGCAACTGCTCTCCGAGGCCTGCCAGGCCGACGTGGCCATGGCCGCCGCGGCGGACATGTTCGAGATGGGCGTAAAAGTTCAGATCCTCAAGCGCGGCACCATGTTCGCCATGCGCGCCAACAAGCTTTACGACCTTTACCGCGGCTATACCAGCTTCGAGGAGATCCCGGCGGAGACCCGCGCCTCCATCGAAAAGGATTACTTCCGCGCCCCCGCGGACGAGATCTGGCGCGGCACCAAAGAATATTTCCTGCGCAGGGACCCCGCCAAGGCGGAGCGCGCCGAAAGGGAGCCCAAGTTCAAAATGGCCCTGCTGTTCCGCTGGTACCTGAGCCAGTCCTCGCGCTGGCCGCTTACCGGGGACGTTTCCCGCAAACTGGACTACCAGGTGTGGTGCGGCCCCGCCATGGGCGCGTTCAACGAGTGGGCCAAAGGCTCCTTTCTGGAAAAGCCCGAAGCCCGCGACGCTGTTACCGTCGCGCAGAACCTGCTCGCCGGAGCGGCGGCCCTTACCCGCCTGCACGCCCTGCGCTGCCAGGGCGTAAGCCTGGACCCGCGCCTGGCGCGCCAGGAACCGCAGACCAGGGAACAGTTGGCCCGATTTTTCGCCTGAGAGCATTCACATGGATGGACAAGATGGACAGGATCATAGAATAAGAACGACAGATCCTGTATATCCTGTTCATCCATGTTAAAAAGAGGAAAACCATGAGCGCTAAAGAGAATCCCGTCCACACCCCCATCGCCATCGTCGGCATAGGCTGCCTTTTCCCCAAAGCCGAGAACGCCGGGCGCTTCTGGGCGAACATAAAGAACGGCGTGGACGCCATCACCGACATCCCCGCCTCCCACTGGCTGCCCGAAGAGCACTACGACAAGAACCCCAAGAGCCCGGACATGACCTACGCCCGCCGCGGCGGCTTCATCCTCCCCGTGGATTTCGACCCTTCCGAATTCGGCCTGGCCCCCAACGCCCTCGAAGCCACCGACAGCGCCCAGCTGCTGGGCCTGCTGGCGGCCAAGATGGCCCTGGAGGACGCGGGCTACGGCCCCGGCCGCGATTTCGACCGCAGCCGCGTCAGCGTGGTGCTCGGCGTGACCGGCGCGCTGGAGCTGGTTATTCCCTTGGGCGCCCGCCTGGGCCACCCCAAGTGGCGCAAGGCCCTCTCCGAATTCGGCATCACAGGCCCCGACGCCGAAGCGATAATTTCCCGCATGCAGGAGGACTACGTGCCCTGGCAGGAAAGTTCTTTCCCCGGCCTGCTCGGCAACGTGGTCTCCGGCCGCATCGCCAACCGCTTCAACCTGGGCGGCACCAACTGCGTGGTGGACGCCGCCTGCGGCAGCTCCCTCGGCGCGGTGCACATGGCCACCCTGGAATTGGCCGCCCGCCGCTCCTCCATGGTGGTCACCGGCGGGGTGGACTGCTTCAACGACATTTTCATGTACATGTGCTTCAGCAAGACCCCGGCGCTCTCCCCCTCGGGCGACGCCAGGTCCTTCGACGCCTCCGCCGACGGCACCGCGCTGGGCGAGGGCCTCGGCATGATGGTGATGAAGCGCCTCGAGGACGCCGTAAAGGACGGCGACAGGATCTACGCCGTGCTTAAGGGCGTAGGTTCTTCTTCCGACGGCAAAGGCAAGGCCATCTACGCGCCCAGCTCCGAGGGCCAGGTGCGCGCGCTGAGGAACGCCTACGAAGTAAGCGGGATATCACCTGAGACCGTGGAACTGGTGGAGGCCCACGGCACCGGCACCCATGTAGGGGACGGCGTGGAAGTGGACGCGCTCTCCGAAGTGTACCGCGCCGGGAAGAAGGACGGCACCTGGTGCGCCCTAGGCTCGGTAAAGTCGATGATCGGCCACACCAAGGCCTCCGCCGGCTCCGCCGGCATCATCAAGATGGCGCTCTCGCTCTACAACAAAGCCCTGCCTCCTACGATAAAAGTCGAAACTCCCTTGAAGCAGCTGGCCTCGGGGGATTCACCTTTCTACCTGAACACCGAACTGCGCCCCTGGGTGAAGAAAGACCACCCGCGCCGCGCGGCGGTGAGCGCGCTGGGCTTCGGCGGCTCCAATTTCCACGCGGTGCTGGAGGAATACTCCCCGGAGAAGCAGCAGCCGGACTGGGACGGCGACGTACAGCTGGCCGCCCTGTCCGGCGCGGACGCCGGCGCCCTTGCCGGCGAACTCTCCTCGTGGAAAGGCCTGGGCTGGGACGAACTGCGCGTAAAAGCCATGCGCTCCCGCGCGGCCTTCAGCCCCTCAGCCGCGGCCAGGCTGGCTTTCGTGCTGGAAAGGGACCAGGACGCCGGCAAGGTCATCGCCTCCGCCATCTCCAATCTCTCCTCGCAGAAGAGCGCCTCCTGGACCACGCCCGAAGGGATCTGCTTCGGTACCGGCGCGGCCGAAAAGCTGGCCGTGCTGTTCCCCGGCCAGGGCGCCCAGTACCCGGGCATGCAGCGGGACCTCGCCTGCCGCTTTCCCGCGGCGCTCGACACCCTTTGCGCCGCCAATAAAGAATTCGGCGGCGAAAAAGACCTCTCCGACTTCATCTATCCCCGCGCGGCTTTCACGCCGGAAGGCAAACTGGTCCAGGCCGAGGAACTCCGCGGTACACGGGTGGCCCAGCCCGCTCTGGGCGCGGTCTCCTACGGCGCCTGGCGCGTGCTCGCCGGCTTCGGCGTGAAGCCGGACGCTTTCGCCGGGCACAGCTACGGCGAGCTGCCGGCCCTCTGCGCCGCCGGCGTCTTCGACGCCGCCTCGCTGGTCCCGCTTTCCAAGCTGCGCGGCGCCCTGATGGCGCGCGGCGACGGGGACCGCGGCGGCATGCTGGCCGTGCAGGCCCCGCTCGCCGACATCGAGAAGGCCGTAAAAGAGGAGAAGCTGGACCTCATAGTCGCCAACAAGAACTCCCCCTCGCAGTCCGTGCTGTCCGGGCGCACCGAAGAAATAAAGCGCGCGGCCGAAGCCTTCACGAAGCGCGGCGTAAAGAACACCGTGCTGCAGGTCTCCGCGGCCTTCCATAGCCCGCTGGTGGCCGGGGCGCAGAAGGAATTCGCCGCCGCCCTCGCTAAAGTAAAATTCAACAAAGCCCAGGTCCCGGTGTACGCCAACAAAAGCGCGGACGTCTATCCCGCCGACGGGAACAAGGCCCGCGAAACGCTGGCTTCCCAGCTGGCCTCCCCCGTAGAATTCACCGCTATGGTGGAAAAGATGTACGCCGCCGGGATCAGGACCTTCCTGGAAATCGGCCCCGGCTCGCGCCTCACCGGCCTGGCGGGTTCCATCCTCGCCGGCCGCCCGCACGCGGCCTTCGCTATCGATTCTTCGTCGGGCAAGCGCTCCGGCATAGCGGACCTGGCCCGGGCCCTGGCCCGCCTGGCCGCGCTCGGCCACAGCCTGGACCTGCCCGCCTGGGAGAACGGCGAAGCCGGCGTAAAGGACGTGCTGGAAAAG
This sequence comes from bacterium, assembly GCA_021811185.1. Classification (GTDB taxonomy): domain Bacteria; phylum Elusimicrobiota; class Elusimicrobia; order Elusimicrobiales; family UBA9959; genus UBA9959. The sequence continues at coordinate 781 of JAJZPL010000034.1, read as the reverse complement.
AAAGTCTCCAAGCTGGCCGTCAAGCTCACCGGCGCCAACTACCGCTCTCCCCGCCCCGCCTCCGGCCCGAAGCCCGCGCTCAGGCTGGCCGCGCCTCAGGCGCCCGCCGCGCAGTTCGCGCCCCAGGTCCCTCAGAGCCTCGCTGCCGACGCGCTCAGCGTCACGCAGGCCAGCATGGCCGCCCTGCAGAAGCTGCAGGAACAGACCGCGCTGCTGCACGCCAGGTTCCTGGAGGGCCAGGAAGCCGCCCAGCGTTCTTTCCAGTCCCTGGTGGAACAGCAGCAGCAGCTCTTCACCGGCGTCGCGCCGGCTCCACGCGCCCAGGTTTACCAGGCACCGGCGGTGTACGCCGCCCCCGCGCCCGCTGCGCCCCCGGTGCAGGCCCCGGCCCGGCCCGTCCCTGCCGGCCCAGACGCCGGGCAGGTATTGCTCGCCATCGTCTCGGCGCAGACCGGCTACCCGGCCGAGTCACTTAACCAGGACATGGACATGGAATCCGACCTGGGCATAGACTCCATCAAGCGCGTGGCCATCCTCTCCGAACTTCAGGAGAAACTTCCCACAGCCCCCCGCATCACCCCGGAGCAGCTCGGCACCATCCGCACGCTGCGCCAGATAACGGCCTATCTTTCCGAAGGCATGCCAGCGGCCGCCGCCCCGGCCCCCGCGGCAGCCGCTTCCGGCCCCGACGCCGGGCAGGTATTGCTCGCCATCGTCTCGGCGCAGACCGGCTACCCGGCCGAGTCACTTAACCAGGACATGGACATGGAATCCGACCTAG
>JAJZPL010000033.1 GCA_021811185.1 bacterium | reverse complement strand
TGGCTTATTCGCAGAGTACCGTCAAACGCTTGCGCGCTTTCGTCCCCTGCAAAAGAAGGTTACGATCCGAAAACCTTCGTCCTTCACGCGGCGTCGCTGGATCAGACTTTCGTCCATTGTCCAAAATTCCCCACTGCTGCCTCCCGTAGGAGTAGGGCCCGTGTCTCAGTGCCCTTGTGGCCGGTCATCCTTTTAGATCGGCTACCCGTCATAGCCTTGGTGGTCTATTACACCGCCAACTAGCTGATAGGCCGCAAACTCCTCCTCGAACAACCCTTGCGGGCCTTTCATCCCCCTGAGATGCCTCAAGAGGATTGTATGGAGTATTAGCTCGACTTTCGTCAAGTTGTCTTCCATTCGAGGGCAGATTGTTTACGTGTTACTCACCCGTCTGCCGCTAGGAGCCCGATACTCTGGTACTCCTCGCTCGACTTGCATGTGTTAGGCACGCCGCCAGCGTTAACTCTGAGCCAGGATCAAACTCTCCAAAAAATCCATAAAAGCTAATAATTGGCATTGCTGCCGACTATTAACGATTAGCATTTACGGAGAAGTCTAAATAGCTCTTAATTACTTTTAGTATAACTTTTAGGTTATCACACCAATTTTAGGTAATTGCTGTTCGTTCATTACACCATCAACACTTCCACGAAGTTCCGCCAGAAGTTCAGACCGGTTTTAACGCCGGGCCTCTTTTGGCTTTCCCTCGCTTCCGCGTTCAGGGTGCCCATTCATACATAATTTTTTAGAGAGCAAACCTTATCCAGCTTTGTGGAGTCCACTCCACTGGTACAGGTCGTTTGTTACGTTCTCGGCTTGTGTACGAGACCGTAAAGAAATCTTATCACAAAACTGCGAACCTTGTCAACTATTATTTTTCTCGTCGAGAAAACCGTTTTTGGGAACTCGCGTTCCGAAAAACTTTTTAGTTTTTCGCACTGATGTTTTACTTTAGAGAGCTCAAGGTTGTTTCAGTTTTTGCGGCCCTTTTGAGGGGGTCTTATCTGCGACAACAAGATTAGTATAGCACAAGTGTCGGAACCCTGTCAACAAATTTTTCGACTGATTTAAAATATTTTTTTAAAAGATCTTTCCGGCGCTTTTTGTCAGGCGCTCCCGCGGGGTTTCTCCGACGTGAAACCCGTTCTGCGGGGCGCCGGGCTGCCGGCGCGTTACTACCTGAATATTTAAGCATATTTCAGAAAGGGCTTGCATACTTTTCTTTTTCTCATGTTTTTTTCCGGGGTTTTTTAAGGGCTTCCGCGGCCCCCCCCCGGCCCGGCCCCGCGCCCGCGGCTTTTCCAGCGCGAGCCCGACGTGAAAACGCTTTTTTCCCGCGCCGCGGCGGCCCCGGCGGGCGGGCGCGCGGCGGCCAAAGCGCCCATTTTCCATGCGACCTTGCGCAAATTTATTACAATAGGAACGTGAAAACAACGACCCTTTTCCCCTTTCCTATATATAAGGCGGGCCTGCTGGCCCTGGCCCTGACCGCGCCCCTGCGCGCGGCGTCGGCCGCGGCGGACTTCCGCCAGGAGACCATCTACTTCGTGGTGACGGACCGCTTCTCCGACGGAGACCCGGCCAATAACGACCTTTACGGGGACGAGTACAAGCCGGGGAACCTGCGCTATTACCAAGGCGGGGACTTCAAGGGGCTTATAGCGAACCTGGACTATATTAAGGACATGGGCTTTACCGCGCTGTGGATCACGCCGCCCGTTATGCAGCCCCCGGGGCGCTACGTGAATTCCTCCGGCACCTACGATGCGGCCGGCTACCACGGCTACTGGGCCTGGGACTTCTCAAAGATAGATCCGCACCTGGAGTCCCCCGGAGCCTCCTATAAGGACCTGATAGACGCGGCCCACGCCAAGGGGCTTAAGGTAATACAGGACATAGTGCTGAACCACGGCCACGGGGCCGACACTTCCTCCCTGGTAAAATGGCATGACCGGCGCGGGCAGCTTTCGGGGCTGGGGCGCACTTTCGACTATTATAAGGATACTGAGGGCTGGTTCAACCACAAGGGCCCGGCCCTGGCGGACCTGCTGGACCTGAACGATTCCAACCCGGAAGTGCTGAAGTGGTTCCTTAATATATACGAGGGCTACCAGGACCTGGGCGTGGACGCCTTCCGGCTGGACACCGTGGCCTGGATGAAGAAGGACTTCTGGAAGGCCTTCACGGACGGCATCCATAAGCATAAGAAGGACTTCTTCATTTTCGGCGAGATCTGGACCAACGACGATTACAAGGGCATGGCGGCCTACACGAAGCTGGGCAAGGGTTCGCCGATGAACTCGGGCTTCAGCCTGGTGGACATGCCCGGCTCCTCCATGGGGAGTTGGGGCAAGCTGGAAAAAGTTTTCAAAGGCGGGGACTACGCCGGCGTGGACGAGGTGCTTAAGCACGACGGGCAATACGCGGACGCCACCTGGCTGGTGACCTTCCCCGACAACCACGACAAGCCCCGCTTCAACGGCGAGGCCCCCGGCACCCCGGCTGTCACCGAGCAGTACCTGGACATGCTGGACTTCTACTTCACCGCGCGCGGCATTCCCTGCGTGTATTACGGCACCGAGGCCGAAATGAAGGGCGGTGAGGACCCCGACAATAGGCGCATGCTGGGCCCGGAAGGGATGAAAAAAGCCAGGGAAGGCCAGGTTTTTGCCCGGATCCAGAAGCTTAATACTATAAGGAAGGCTTCTCCCGCGCTGCAGAAGGGTAAACAGGTAAGGCTTTATACGGCAAAAGACCAGTACGCCTTTAAGAGGGTCTTTAAAGGCGATACGGCTTATGTTTTCCTTAATAAAGGGGACGCCCCCTCTATAATAAGGATAGGCGGGGTTAAAAAGGGCCTGTATACGGAGCTTTATACCGGCCTGCCGGTAACGGTTTCGGGCAAGGCCGAAATAGAGGTGCCCGCGCACGGCCTGCGGGTGCTGGCAAAGTAACCGAAAAGGTCCGACCTCGGGGAATTGAGGTCGGACCTTTTTTATATATAATTGTTTATCTTTGTTAATTAAGGAGCCTGCATGAGCCTGCACCATAACCAGCCCAAGGGCCTTTTTCTTTTATTCTTCGTGGAAATGTGGGAACGCTTTTCTTATTACGGCATGAGGGCGCTCCTCGTGCTTTACATGGTGAAGTACCTGATGTTCTCCACCGAAAAAGCCGGGCAGGTCTACGGCTGGTACACCGGCATGGTGTACATGACCCCGCTCCTGGGCGGCTACATCGCCGACCGCTACCTGGGCCAGCGCAAGTCCATCATCATCGGCGGCACGCTTATGGCCATAGGGCATTTCGCCATGGCTTTCCCCCCGCTGCCTTTCTTCTTCTCGGCGCTGATCCTGCTGATCATGGGCAACGGCTTCTTCAAGCCGAACATCTCCACCGTGGTGGGCCAGCTCTATGAAGAGAACGACCCCCGCCGCGACGCCGGCTTCACCATCTTCTACATGGGCATCAACCTGGGCGCGTTCTTCTCGCCGCTGGTGTGCGGCACGCTGGGCGAAAAAGTAGGCTGGCATTACGGCTTCGGCGCGGCCGGCGTAGGCATGGTGCTGGGCCTGGTGATGTACATGTGGGGCCAGAAAGCCATGCTGGGAGACAAAGGCGTGGCGCCAGCGAACCCCGGCGGCAAAGCCTACGTGCCTTTCGTGATGATCGGCACGGTGCTTGCTTTCCTGATAGCCAGCGCCTTCCAGTTCTCCGGCTACGACATCCTGGCCAGGATCCCCCGCTGGGCCTGGAGCACGCTGGGAACGCTGGCCGCGATAGGCCTGGCCTACGGCTACGCCTCCTCCCCCAAATCCGTCCTCACCACGGTGGAGAAACAGCGCGTGGCCGTGATCTTCATCATGGTGTTCTTCACCATCTTCTTCTGGTCCGCCTTCGAGCAGGCCGGGAGTTCCCTCACGCTGTTCGCCGACCGGGAGACCAACCGGAACATCAGCCTGTTCGGCTGGAGCTGGCTGATGCCCGCCAGCTACTTCCAATCCATCAACCCGCTGCTGATCTTCATCTTCGCGCCCTTCTTCTCCCGGATGTGGGTGCGCCTGGGCGAGACGGGCAAAGAGCCCTCGAGCCCCATGAAGTTCGTAACGGGGCTTGGCCTGCTGGCCATCGGCTTCGTGGTGATGATAGTGGCGGCCTCCATGTACAAGCAGAGCGGCCCGGTGAGCGTGCTGTGGCTTATAGGCGCGTACTTCTTCCACACGCTGGGCGAGCTGTGCCTGTCCCCCGTGGGACTTTCGCTGGTGACCAAGCTGGCGCCCGTGCAGTTCGGCTCGCTGATGATGGGCGTGTGGCTGCTGTCCTCGTTCGCCGCCAACTTCGTGGGAGGCTTCTTCGCCGGCAACTACGACGCCATGGACCATACCAGGTTCTTCATGGTGCCCACCGCCACCGCGGCGGGCGCGGCCATCCTGCTGCTGCTGATAACGCCGAAACTCCGCAAGTGGATGCACGGCGTGCATTAAGGAAAAGGGGACAGGCTACTTTATTTACAAAATAAAGTAGCCTGTCCCCTTTTTTTAAAAGGTGTAGACGAAGCCGGCGGTGACGCCGAGGCCGTAGAACTGCGTGCCGCCCACGGCGAAAGACCGGTAGCCCTCGGCCAGAGAATGGAAGCGCCAGTTGGACTCGTCCAGCTGCCACTCGTAGCCCAGGCCCAGGTTCCACGCCGGGCGCCAGCCCAGCAGCGGCTCCTTGAAATCCGATTTTTTGCCGGGCCCGGTAAAGTAATGTTCGGAAACGCCGCCGCGCAGCAGCACGTAGCGCGTCTGCGGCGTGCCCAGCGGGATCAGCGCCAGCTCCACGCCCAGCGGCACCTGCAGGTGGGACAGCTGCGCGCGGGTGCCGTCCAGCTTGTCCTGCCCGATGCGGTTATACTGGAGGCCCGTGTAGTAGCGCACCCAGGAGAACAAATGCCCGCCTACCAGCAGCTTGGGGCCTATGGTGGCGCTCTCGGTCCTGGTTTTGCCGCCGCCGGCGTCAAGGATCATGGTGTCGGTTTCCAGCGCCAGCGAGGCGTAGCGCGCCTTGGAAAAACCGCTCCGGCCGCCTTTCTGCGGCGGCACGTACTTAACCTGCCCGGTGACGGGCAATTGCTGGCTGGATTTGAGGAAGCCCAGGAACTCCTGTTTTTCTTTTTCGGTCCAGGCGGCCTGGCTCTTGAGGTCAGGCAGCGCGGCGGCCCGGGCGGGAGCGCCGGCACAGAGCAGGAGCAGGGAAGTAAGGAAGATTTTTTTCATCCGATTTGTATATAATACAAAAATGGCCGGTAAAAAGACTCTGTCGGCGGCGCTGCTCCTGGCGGCTTTCCTTTTCCCGGGCCGGGCTTCCGCCGTTTCCATTGCGGACGCCCGCAATTCGGTGGTGAAAGAGACCATGACCTTCCTGAACACCCCTTACCTGTGGGGCGGCATGAACAAAACCACCGGGATGGACTGTTCCGCCTTCGCCAAGCTGGTGTATTCCAGGGCGGGGCTGGAACTGCCGCGCGTGGCAAAAGACCAGTACGCCCAAAGCCTTTACCTTTCCCCGGCGGCGGTGCTGCCCGGGGACCTGATCTTTTTCTCGATGAAAAAACCCGGTTCCGCCAGGGTGGACCACGTAGGCGTCTACGTCGGGAAAGGCTTTTTCGTGCACGCTTCCGTTTCCAACGGCGTGCATATAGATTCGGTAACCAACCCCTATTATTATTCGCGCATAGTAAGCCTGCGCAAATACCGCGGTTTTTAACCCTAGGCCTTTTTTCCTATGCCCGCCTGGGCCCTTTGCCGCTTACGCGGGCGGCGGTTATTTTGGTTCAATTATCTCAGGTTAGGCGACACAGTATCACAACGATACTTGGAAAATACAGGAGAAAACGATACATGAAACAGAGAATACTTGCCGGTATGGGAATAGCCGCCACCCTGGCTTTCCTCGTAGGCTGCGGTGAAATAACCTTCAGCGGCCTCTTCAAAGTTAACGAACCCATAACCTTCGCCCAGGAAGGGAAAAGCGACCAGAACGGGAACTGGCAGAACTTCAGGGCGCCCGTTTCCGTGGTGCTCCCCGCGGGTCAGTTCAACGCCAAGGCCACCATCGGCCAGAGCGGGAACCAGAAGACGATAAAGATGGAAGTCTCCAACACCAACCCCGCCACCGTGGTCGAGCTTAAGTTCGACAAGAACATCAACATCGCCGACAACTTCACGCTGACCGCCGCCCAGCTCAAGCAGAACTTCGACCTGACCGGCAACATCGTTACCAAGGTAGACCGCTCGCCCGAGCAGTCCGGCAACGAGTACTGCACCGTGCAGCAGCCCCAGACCGTCTGCCGCGGCATAGCCGAGAGCAAGGGCGAAGAGACCGACCCCGCCCTCGAGGCCGTGCAGGCCGAGATAGCCAAGTTCCCCGGCGGCCCCGGCTTCAACGGCCCCATCCCCGGCCCCGTGCCGCACACCCCGGTGTGCAACACCATCTGGGTCACCCGCCCCGGCAACATGTACGTCCGCTTCTACTACGAGACCACCAACCGCGACATTACCGCCAGCTTCATGCAGGGCGTAAAGAACCTGGGCGACTTCCAGGGCCACGCCTCCAGCACGGAGAGGGTCGTAACTTACCAGGGCCCCTGCTACTGACAGGTTAAGGCAGGCAGCAAAAAAACCGGGTCCCCTGAGGGGCCCGGTTTTTTATGTCCTTTCCTTTTGAAAGTTAGAACTGCACTTTGGGCGCCTGCTGCGCTTCTTTCTCGCTCTTAAAGTAGGCGTCGGATTTCTTAAACCCGAACATGCCCGCCAGGATATTGGTGGGGAAACCCCTGACGACGACATTGTAGGAGTTCACCGTCTCGTTATAACGCATCCTCTCCACCGCTATGCGGTTCTCTGTGCCGGCGAGCTCGTCCTGCAGGCGGATGAAGTTCTCGTTGGCCTTGAGCTGGGGATACTGCTCCACCACCACCATCAGCCGGCTCAGCGCGCCTTCCATATTGTTGGCCGCGGCCACTTTCTCGCTCTGGTTTTTGGCCGCGCCCCACTGGCTCCTGAGCGCCGTCACCTCGGTGAGGAGGTCTTTCTCGTGCTTGGCGTAGCCCTTCACCGTGTTGACCAAATTGGGGATAAGGTCGTAACGCCGCTGGAGCACGCTTTCCACCTGGCTCCACGCCGCGGGCACCGCTTCGGAGGTGACCACGAGCCTGTTATAGGCGGAAGCCGCCCACATCCCGAATACAGCCACGAAAGCCACGACCACGCCTAAAACTATCAGTCCTTTTTTCATTGTTTTTCTCCTTGTGTACTTTGCCCTGTCACTTTCCCGCGTTCTGCAGCCAAAGGTCCACGCTGTCCGTTACGCTTTGGGCCGCCGCCAGGTAGCGGCTGAAGATCTGCAGGGAATCGAGGCCCGGGCGTTTTTTGCCCGCCTTCAGTTCCCAGACTATGGTGAAAATTTCCTCGTCGAATTTAATATGTCCGGCAAGCAGCGGGAGAACTTCCATCTTTTTCGCCGGGGGCGTGCCGCCGTAAAGCCTGAGCGCCGCTTTGAACAGCGTCAGGAACGCGGAAAGCGAGGAGACCATAAGCCGGTCCACTTCTTTGGGCGCCCCCTTGGTGAGCAGGAGCCTGCTCCTTAAAAGGATGAGTTTGCTTTTAAGCTCGTGCTCCAGTTCCAGCCGGAGGTTGGCCGGCTCTATCTTCATGCCGTCGAAAGGGTTGGCGCCGTGCAGCACTTTATGCGTCTGGATGATGTCCGAGAACTCCACGGGGAAAACGTCGGCGGACCGCAGCAGCGTTTCCCTGCCGAACAGCAGCGGGGCGGGGTTGCCGTCCTTGTCCCAGCGCGCGCACAGGCCGGTGAGGGACGCCAGGACTTCCGCGTCCAGCCGGTTCAGGACCACCAGCACGTTATAGTCCGAGGCCGCCACGCTGTCGCCGGCCACCGCCGAGCCGTACAGGACCACGCAGCAAAGATCGGCGCCGCACAGCTTCTTAAGCTCGTCCGTAAAAATTTCGGGTGTCATTTTAGCCATTGGTCCCTCCTACCAGCTCCGCGAACTGCCGCCGCCGCCCGAGGCCCCGCCGCCGAAGCCCCCGAACCCGCCGCCGCCGAAACCGCCCCCCCTGCCTGAGTTCCTCAGCATGGTCTGCAGGAGAAAGAACGCGAGGACGGGATGGCGGATGACGAAAAACAGGAGGCCGGCCAGCAGCAGGGCGCCGATGACTTTCTGGCCGAAGGTGAGCGGCGGGAGTGCCCCGCCCTGCGGGCTTTCGGCATAGCCGCCCGAAAGGGTGACGCCGCTGTCTTTGGCAATAACCGAGGCCAGGGCCAGGGCGCCCTGGGAAATACCGGCGGAATAATCGCCGGCCTTAAAATACGGGACCATGTACTTGTCCTGGATGGCGCCGGTAAGGCCGTCGGGGAGGATCCCCTCCAGGCCGTAGCCCACCTCGATGCGGGCCTTGTGGTCGTCCACCGCCACCAGCAGCAGCACGCCGCGGTCCGTCTTTTTATCCCCTATGCCCCACTTCTTGTAGGTGTTCACCGCGTAGGTTTCCAGGTCCGCGCCGTTCAGGCTTTTAATGGTCAGCACCGCCACCTGCGCCTTGGCTTTGGCGTCCAGGTCGGCCAGCACGCCGTTAAGCTGCCCCTCGGTCCCCGCGTCCAGCACGCCGGCAAGGTCGTTGACGTAGGAGCCGGGCGCGGGCGCGGCCTCGGGGATACTAGCCGCGCCGGCCAGGCCGGGGCAGGCCAGGAGTACCGCTAAAACCGCGGGCAGCAGGCGTTTGGTTTTATTCAGGAAGTAGGGCATCGCTTCAATACAGTATATATAATCCTGCCGCGCGGGAGATATTTTAACGGGAGGTCAGAACTTGTAGTTGAGCAGCAGCAGGTATTTGGCGAAGCTGGTCCTGGGCGCGCTGTAGGTGTTGTTAACGCTGTTCACCGTTACCGTGTTCTTTGCGGCCCCCACAAAAAGGTACTGCGCCTGCAGGCCCGCCGAGAAGGCTCCGCCCAGGGGCTGGTTGTAGCCCGCCCGCGCCCCGAAAGAGGCGGAATTCAGGCTGGCGCCAGAGGCGGCGCCGCGCAGGGAACGGCTGACGATGCCGAGCTGCGGCCCGGCGTAAAAACCCCTGTCCGTGCGGTCGAACAGGAAGTCGGCGAAGAGGCTGTGGAAGGTAACGTCGTAGCCCGTCTGCACCGCGGTCAAGTCGTCCGTTCTGACTATCCCGGCGTAGGAGAACGCGTAGCCGAACTCCATGAAGTTCATGAAGGCCCGGCCGATCTCGCCGCCAACCACCGCCACGCCGGGATTGCTGACCCCGGCGAAATGCTTTTCGCTCACCCTGCCGCCGGCCAGGGCGGCGCGCCACCGGAGCGCCTCCTCGGCCCTCGCGGGAACGGCAAGGACGCACAGCGCCAGCAAGAACAGCGCAGTTCTAATCATACGGCCTCCCGGCTTAAGCTAAAGCGGCCCCGCGCGCGCGGAGCGCGCCGCCGCGGGGCTTGCCGCCGGACTTTTTACTTAAGCTCCCGGCTTATGCGGCCCCAGGCGCCCTTGAGCTCGGCCGTCATATGCTTGAGCTCTTCCATTCCCACCTTGCCCAGCTTGCCGTAACGCGCGGAGACCTCGTCCACGATCCTGTAGTATTCTTCCTCGCCCAGGTCTTTGGCCTCTTCCACCCTTTCCAGCACCTCGCCCTTCATCTTAAGGACCCAGCCGGCCACGATCTTGCGGTTCTTTTCGCCCCGCTCGCCGTGCATCAGGTAAGCCCCCAGCGCCGCCACCAGCGCGACCCCGAGCCCCGCCCCCACCAGTTTTTCGGTCTTAGTAGCCATATTGCCTCCTTAAGTTATTCGTCGAACTTTTACCGGGAGAAAAAAAAGACGCGCGCCGCGGAAGAACTGCCTTCTACGCGGCCATACGCCTTTAATTTTTTAAATGTCCCCCGCCTACCCCACCAATATGCCACTTTCAAAAAAATAAGTCAATCCCGCGGAAGAAGTTTTTATGGCTTTCTTTCCGCGGTAGTCGAACCGGCTTAACGCCTGAAGCTCAGGCCTCCACCTGGCGGACCTTCTTGTAAAGCAGCCAGCCCATCACCAGGGCCTGCGCCAGCGGACCGGCCAGGTTGGCTAACGCGTTCATGCCCGCCTGCGCGGAAGGGATGAAGAACGGCAGCAAGCCCTTCATGTTGGCGGTGCTGAGCATTATCCCCGGGAGGGCGTAAGCCAGCGCCAGGTAGGCCAGCGCCATCATTTCCGGGCGGCGGCTGGCCGAGAACCGGCACCACTGCAGGAAGAAAAAGTCCCGCAGCATGAACAGCGGGAAGAGCAGGAAATACCTGTTGGAGCTCTTTTCCGCGCTGAAGACCCCGCCGGAAGAGCACAGGCCCAGCACGACAGCGATCGCAAGGATGGCGGCCGAACCTTTAAGCCAGGCGGGGGCCTGGTCCAGGCGGCGCGCGGCGTTCTCTCTGGCCAGCCAGCGGCGCCAGTATTCCCGCCGCTCGCACGAAAGGAAAGCCGCCATATAGGCGGCCATGGCGGGCATGACCAGCGCGGCCAGCAGGTCGCCGCCGGTGCGGGCGTCCTGGGGCAGGCAGAAACCGGCCACGTACCAGGCCAGGAAAAACAGGAAGGCGGGCAGCCGCCACAGCCGGCGCCGCTCGAGCAGGTCGCGCCCGATGCGGTACCTGGCCCCCAGGAAAGCCCAGGCCCCGAAGGCCAGGAAAGTGGCCGTCAGGAAAAGGGCGCCCTGCGCTTCGCCCAACTGGAAGCCGTAGAACGGGATGGGCTGGGAGTTGGCGGCGCTCCAGCCTTTGAGGTACCTGAAGGCGGCGTTGAGCGCCCCGATCCCGGCAAGGCCCACCAGCGGCCCGGCCAGGTGGCCCATGCCGCTGCCGCCGGTGTCGTCGTAAGCCGAGGCCAGCAGCCCCGCGGCCATGGCGAACAGCGCGCAGGAAAGGCCGAGGGCGAAACGGCCGGCGAAAAGCCAGGCCGTCTGCCCCGGCGCCAGCAGCAGCGCGGCGAGCGCGGCCGGCAGCATGCAGGCGAAAAGGAACCAGGGAAAGACCGGGGCCCCGAGGAACTTGCCGGCGGCCAGCTCGAAGGAGGACAGCGGGGTAAGGCGCTGGAAATCCCAGGTGCGCTCGGCCCTTTCCTGCGTTACCGCCTTGGCGGCGCAGATGGCGCCGTAGAAGACCAGCATATTGAACTGCATGAAGGTGACGGCGGAAAGATAATCCTTCCACGAGCCGGTGGTATGCGCCACGGCATAGGCCGCCGCCGCGCAGACGGCCAGGGCCGCGGCCAGGCCGGAGATAAGTTTTACCCGGCTCGTCTCCTGGGCGCGGTAGCGGTAGATCTCGGGGAAAAGGTCTTCCAGGTTCATATGGTTTTTTTCTCCAGGGAAGCCAGGTAGGTGTCCTGGATGCCGCCGCCCTCTTCGCCGAAGAAGGCCACTTTGACGCCGCCGTCCATCAGGCGTTTCAGCACCGCGGCGAGCTCCTCGTCCCCGCCGGTAAAGGTAAAGGAGGAACCGCCGGCCCCGCTGGCCAGGTCCTCGAGCCCGGCGGCTCGCAGAATGCCGTGCGCCGCCTCCTGCCCCCCGGCCGCGCGCACGCGGATGCGGCGCTTGAGCACCATGGAGGCGCTCACCTCGGCCAGGCTGCCGCAGGCGATGAGCCTGCCCTCGCGCAGGATGGCCACGTGGGTACAGTAGTCCTCCAGCTCGGTAAGGATGTGCGACGAGACCACCAGCGTTTTGCCGGCCTTGGCCAGCCTGGTGAAAAGTTTCTGCAGTTCGTGCCGGGACTCCGGGTCCAGGCCGGAGGCGGGCTCGTCGAGCAGCAGCAGCTGCGGCTCGTGCAGCAGCGTGCGGGCGATGGCCAGCCGCTGGCGCATGCCGCGCGACAAAGCCTGCACGCCGGCGGCGGCCTTGTCCGTAAGCCCCACGTCGGCCAGCGCCCGCGCGATAACTTCTTCGCGCCGGGCCTTGGGCACGCGGTAGGCCCTGGCGAAATATTCCAGGTACTCCGCCACGGCCAGCTCCTCGTATAAACCGAAGAAATCTGGCAGGAAGCCAACCACGGCGTGCACGTCGCGCGGGCGCTCGTTCACGTCCACGCCGTTCACCACCGCGGCGCCGCGGGTGGGCTCCAGCACGGCCGCCAGCATCTTAAGCAGCGTGCTCTTGCCGGCGCCGTTCGGGCCCACCAGCGCCATCACGGCGCCCCTGGGCACGGAGAAATTTATGTCGTTGACCGCCACGACCTCTCCGTATTCCCGCCTGAGACCGGTGGTCTTCACGATATTGTCGCTCATTTTTGTTCTCCAGTTATTTCAACGGCTGCCGGCGCGGCTGGAACTCTTAATTTCAAATAAGCCGCGGCGAAGGCGCCCGCGGTTATCACGCCGACGCCGTTTTCCAGCACGTCCCTGGCCACGGTAAGGGAAAGCGGGCCGGCCCCCGGCAGCAAGCTTGCCAATTTCAGCAGCGCGGACATCAGGACGAACGGCAGAAAGAACACCACGGCGAGCTTGAGCGCGCTTCCGTTAGAAACGGAATAGCTGCGCCGCATGGCCGCCACCGGGGGAAGGCCGTCGATGAACATGGCCGCCGCCCAGAGGCAGACCCTGACCATCAGCCACAGGCAGAATACGCTCCAGCCCGCCATCAGGCCCAGGCCCGCGGGCCTGGGCACCGCGTAGAACAGCAGCAGCACCGCCAGGAAACCGCCGTTCAGGATTAGGCTGCCGGCGAGGTAGCGCAGGAACCAGCCTTTGGCGTAAAACGAGAAATTCGCCGGCTCTCCAGTAGCGGCGTCCATCGCCAGGCGCCCGGTGATGCCCGCCTCGAACCAGGCCATGATCAGGCCGGCGGGAACCATGGCCAGCGCGCCTTTCAGCGGGTTGGCCCGGACGGCGTCTAAAGTGGTCTGGAAATCGTAGCTGATGCCCAGTGCCAGGCAGGCCAGGATATACAGGCCTGAACTGAAGGCCGCGGCGCCCAGCAGCAGCGCGCTCTCCCTGCGGGACCTGGAAATAAGGCGGAAAGCTTCTTTGAAACAGTGTTTTATCATATTCTCCCCTATAACGGTAAATATACCAAAATCCGCGGCGATGGTATAATTGTCATATAGCGGCCGCGCGGCGCGGCGTTTTTCGGACCGGGCCTTGAACATGAAAAAAAACTATTCGGGGCGGCTTGAAGCGTTCCTTAAAGACCTGGCGGGAAAGCTGGACCTTTCCAGGGCCTGCGTTTCCATCGCGGACCTGCGCGACCCGGCCGCCCCGGCGCGCGCCGGCTGGCGCGACACCGAGATCGAACCCGCGGCCAGCGTGATAAAACTGAGCCTGCTGGCCGGCGCTTATAACGCGGTGAACACCGGCTTGCCTTTCGATTCTAAAATTCAAATAACCGCTAACAACCTCACCGGTACCTGGGCCCCTGAGCATGACGGCATCCAGGACCCCAACCCGCCGCTTAAGCCGGGCGAGACCTGGACGCTGGAGAAACTGGCGGAGGTCATGGTCCGCCGCAGCGACAACGTGGCGGCGAACACGCTTATAGATTTCCTGGACCGGGAGAAGGTTACGGCTTTCGTGCGGGGCCTGGGCCTGGCCGCCACCCATGTGCGCCACAAACTTTCCAGCGGCAGCGAAGTGGACGACCCGGCCAATACCGGCTACAACGCAATGCCAGCCCGGGACGCGGCCACCCTGCTGATGCTGGCGGCGCAGGGGAAAGTGATAAGCCCCGAAGTTTCAGCCGCCATGTACACCACCCTTGCGGGCCAGTTGAACCGCGAACTTATAGCCGCCGCCCTGCCGTCGGACGCCGTCTACGCCGGCAAGACCGGCGAGCTCGAGGCCGCCAGGAACGACGCCGCCATCATCAGAGCCCCGGGCCGCGAATACGTGCTGGTGGTCTACACTCAGCTGCCGGGCCCGCTGGGCACGCCGCTGATCCACGCCGTAACCCGGGCCGTCGACGTTTTTCTGCGGAACGGGGCGGAGTAGCCGCCGCTCCCTTTCCCAGGCCGCGGCAAAAAAGTTATCCTATACTTACTCCTATGAACGAGATCGCAAGACGGCGCACTTTCGCCATAATTTCCCACCCCGACGCCGGTAAGACCACGCTTACCGAGAAGTTCCTGCTTTACGGCGGAGCGCTGCACCTGGCCGGCACCGTGACGGCCCGCAAGAACCAGCGCGCCACGGCCTCCGACTGGATGGAGCTGGAAAAGAAGCGCGGCATCTCGATCAGTTCCACCGTGCTGCAGTTCGACTATAACGGCTACCGAATAAATTTGCTCGACACCCCCGGCCACCGCGACTTTTCCGAGGACACCTACCGCGTGCTCACCGCCGTGGACGCCGCCGTAATGGTGATAGACGCCGGCAAGGGCATAGAGGCGCAGACGCTGAAATTATTCGAGGTCTGCCGCCGCCGCCACATCCCTATTTTCACGTTCATGAACAAGATGGACCGCCCCTCCCGCGAGCCGCTCGAGCTGATAGACGAGCTGGAGAAGGTGCTGGGCCTGAAGCCGTTCCCGGTCAACTGGCCCATGGGCAACGGCCCGGATTTTAAAGGCGTTTACGACCGCCTCACCAAACAGGCGCATATGTTCGAGCGCACGCCCGGAGGCGCCTACAAGGCCCCGGTGGAAGTGGCCGACATCAACGACCGCCACATCAAAGAGAAGCTGGACGCGGTGAGCTACAGGAATTTCATAGAGGAAGTGGGCATGCTGGAACTGGCCGGCACGGAATACTCGGCGGAGGAAGTGCTGGCGGGCGAGACCACGCCGGTATTCTTCGGCAGCGCCGTGAACAATTTCGGCATCCAGCTGATGCTGGACGGCTTCGTGGAGCACTCGGCCGCGCCCGGCCCCCGCGACGCCTCCATCGGCTCGATCAGCCCCGAGCTGAAAGATTTCTCCGGCTTCATTTTCAAGATCCAGGGCAACATGAACCCGCGCCACCGCGACAAGGTGGCCTTTGTGCGGGTCTGCTCCGGCAAGTTCACGCGCGACATGTCCGTGTACCACGCCGGCAAGAAGATAAGGCTTTCCAACTCCAACAAGCTTTTCGGCCAGGAGCGCGAGACGGTGGACGAGGCTTACCCCGGCGACATCGTAGGCCTGGTGGGCCACCAGGAGTTCAAGATCGGCGACACGCTGACCGAGAACCCGGCCATAGTTTTCGACGAGATCCCGCGCTTCCCGCCGGAATGCTTCACTTTCCTTTACAACCCGGTGCCGTCCATGTTCAAGCCTTTCCGCCTGGGCCTGGAACAGCTTATGCTGGAGGGCGTGGTACAGCAGTTCACCGTGAAGGACGCCCCCACGTCCAGCCCGCTCTTGGCCGCGGTGGGGCCGCTGCAGTTCGAAGTGGTGCAGTTCAGGCTGGAATCCGAATACGGCGTGAAATCCGCGCTGGAGGCCGCGCCGTGGCAGTTCGTGCGCTGGCTGGACAAGGAAGGCGCCGAGCTCCTGAACGGCGGCGACGTGCACCTGGCGGACAAGGTGAAACTCGGCTTCGACGCCGACAAGAACCCGGTGATCTTTTTCCCCACCCCCTGGGCGATGAAATACTTCGCCGACACGAATAAAAAGATCAAACTCTACGAACTCGCGGTCAAATAAGGACCGGGACCGGTTTTTTTATCCGCGGTTATAGCGACCTTAGGTGACCAGAACGATCTTGCCGGCGGCGCCGGTCTCCATGATGGCCTTGTGGGCGAGGGCGGCCTCCCTTAGCGGGAATTCCCTGCCTGTCACCGGGCGCAGCGTGCCGTTCCACAGGCCCGCGCCTATCCCGGCGTGAATTTCCTTTTCTTCAGCCGGGGTTATCCCCCACAGCGTGAAGGCGCGGATGGACCCGCGCCGGCCCATCAGTTCGCGCGGGTTTATAGCGGCTTCGCCGCGGCTGCCTATCACCACGATGCGTCCGTTCCGGGCGATAAGTTTAGTGTCGGCTGCTAGATTTACGTTGGCCAGCATTTCAAGGACGACGTCCACGCCGTGCCCGCCGGAAGCCTTCATTATTTCGTCCGTATAACCCGCCTTGCCGTGGTCGAACACCAGGCTGGCGCCTTCGCGCTTGGCGAGTTCCATGCCCTTAGGAGTTCCCGCCGTGCCGAAAACCGTGAGGCCCATGGCACGCGCCAGCTGCACGGCCGCGCCGCCCACCCCGCCGCTGGCCCCGTGCACCAGGACCGTCTCGCCGGGGCGCGCGTTGGCGGTATGGACCAGGGCGTGGAAGGCCGTGCCGAAAGGCACCCAGACGCCAGCGCCCTGGGCGAAACTTAAGCTTTCGGGCAGGGGATGCACCTGTTCTTCCAGCGCCAGCGCGTACTGCGCGTAAGTGCCGCTCAAACTTTTGGCGAGGTACACGCGGTCGCCCGGCTTAACGCCCTTAACCCCGGCCCCTACGGTCTCCACCACGCCGGCCCCGTCGGAGCCGGGGGTATAGGGCAGCGGCGGCAGCGTAGGGTAAACCCCGGCGCGCATGTAGGTTTCGTACGGATTCACGCCCGCCGCGTGCACGCGCACCAGCACCTGGCCGGCCGCCGCTTTTGGCGCCGGCACTTCCTGCAGTTTTAACACTTCCGGACCGCCGAATTCGTTAACGCATATGGCTTTCATATTGACACCCCCGTATAGCTGTGAGTTTACTTCTTGGCCGGCTATAGCGCAAGCAAAAAAAACGGCCTCCCCTTCGGGAGGCCGCTTTCCCCGTTCCGCCCGGGACTTTAGCTGCGCTTCACCGGCTGGTACTCTTTAAGGGGGTCCACGGGCAGCACGTAGGGGCCGGTCCAGGCGCGGTAGAAGATATCCTCGAGGATGGCCGCTGCCGGCGCGCCTTTCACGACGACGGCGGCGCCGCGGGTGGTGAGGAAGTAACCGGGGCCCCAGTTGGAGGTGGTCACGAAGCCGGTATCGCCGTCCGCCACCAGGTATTTAAGGTGCTCCACGCGGGCAAAGGGGATAAGCCCCCTGCTGTGCAGCGGCAGGGCCGAGATCTTGACGGAGATATTGTCCGTTTTGGAGAGGGCTTTTATGTCGCGGTCGGCTTTGCCGCCCATGCCCCAGTCGGCGAAGACCAGTTCCACCTTAACGCCGCGCGCGGCGGCTTTCCTGAAAGCGGCGTCGAGCTCGGCCCAGCGCTTGGAGCCGTGCTCTTCCAGCGCGTAGGTCATCACCTGGCCGCGCACCGTTCTTTTAGCCGAAGCTATAATTTTAAGCATCTCGTTTATTTCGGTGTCCATGCCGGCGGGGATGGCGCCCCTGGGTCCGAAAGCAAGGCTGTAGGAGACTTCCGCGCCGCCCAGCATGGCTTTTTCGGGCTTGGCCGCGCTCACCAGCGCCTTGCCCTTTTTAGCCAGGGTCTTTCTGGGGTCGGCCCCGCCGGCTATGGCCCAGTCGGCCTCGAACACCCGGCCGAAGTCGGCCGCGGCTTTCACGCTGTCTATCCTCAGGCCCAGCTCGTGGATCTGCGTGAGCGAGCGCCAGTCGAAATTCTGGCTGCCGACGTAGACTTCCCTGCCGTCCACGATAAAGAACTTGGAGTGCTGTATCCCGCCGCCTACGGGCTTAAAATTAATGACGCGCGCGTCCACGCCCGCTTCTTTAAGCGCCGGCAGGGCCTTTTTTGTTTCGCCCATCATGACCGAATCCACGATCAGGCGCACCTTCACTCCGCGCTTAATTGCGGCCTTCACGGCGGCCAGCACCGGTTCCAGGGCCTCGCCGGCCTGGTCGGCTATATAGAATTCCTCCATGTCCAGGGTCTTGGAGGAAGTCCCGATCATGTCGAGCCACACGGCCTGCGGGCGCGCGGTGTAGGTGGAGCCGTAAACCGTTTCCTCCGGCACGCTCTCCACGAACTGCAGTTCCGCCGCCCTGAGCGGCAGCGCGGCGAACAGTAAAGCCAGCAATATCTGTATTTTTCTCATGTTCTTTTTCCCCTTCCCGCTAGTCCTCTGGTCTTCCAGTCCTCTAATCCTCTACACCGGCAGTACTTCGGTCTTTATCGCCCTCTTGAAATTTATTTTCGAAAGCTCGCCTATGACCATACCGGAAACTATCAGCAAGCCGCCGACGGCCTTTATGGCCACGAACTGTTCACCGCCGAGGGTCCAGGCGAAGACGGCCGCGAACACCGGCTCCAGCGTGAAAATTATCCCCACCTTGAAGGGCTCCGAATGCCGCTGCGCCAGCATCTGGATGAAGAAAGCCGTGAGCGTGGGAAAGACCGCAAGAAAAAGAATTACACCCCAGCCGCTGAGGCTGGCCACGGCCAGCGAAGAGCCGCGCCCGAGCGCGATGGCGAAAGAGATGGCCGAGACCAGCCAGAACTGGTGGAAGGCCAGCATTACGGTGTCCGCCTCGGCCTTTACGTACTTGTCGGTGACGATGAGGTGCACCGCGTAGGC
Source organism: bacterium (assembly GCA_021811185.1). Lineage (GTDB taxonomy): Bacteria > Elusimicrobiota > Elusimicrobia > Elusimicrobiales > UBA9959 > UBA9959. The sequence goes on along the minus strand of JAJZPL010000033.1, from coordinate 12,567 downwards.
CGCCGCGGCTATAAGCGTGAGCGCGTCGCCCAGGTTGAAGCCGCTCATCCCCCCGGTGAGCAGCCACATGCCGGCTATGGCCAGCGCGGCTGAGAACGCCTGCAGCCTGGTGGGCTTTTCCCGGCGGAACAGGAACATGAACACCGGGATGAAGATGATGAACAGCCCGGTAATGAAGCCGGAGTTGGAGGCCGTGGTGTAGAGCAGGCCGGTGGTCTGCGTGAGGTAGAGCGTAGTAAGGAAAAGGGAGAGGAAAAAGGCCTCGCGCATATGGACGGCCTTGTTTTTGCGCTTCAGCACCCAGGGCAGCAGCAGCGCGGCCGAGACGGCGAACCGGATGCCCACCATCACCACCGGGTCCACCGCGGCCAGCGCGCCCTTGGTCACGATGAAAGTGGAACCCCAGATGGCCGCGCAGTAGAACAGGCCTATATCGGACCAGGTTTTTGCGCGGGCGGACGGCTTGTTCATTAAGGAATTATACAAATATCATGGATAAGGGCCGAGCCCGCCGTAAGACCTTAAGGGCCCACCTGACATTCGTCAAGGTGCAAAAAGTTTTATTTTATGAGAAAATATACCCATAGCCCTTTTGGCCGGTTCTGCCGGCCAGAGTCCCGGGCTAAAGCTCGTTTTAAATAAGACTGTATATAAGGAGCGGAAAACATGAAACAGAACATCGTTGAGAAGATCCTTACAGCCCACCTCAAAGAAGGCGAATACATTAAAGGCCAGGAAATCGGCATCCGCATAGACCAGACCCTCACGCAGGACGCCACCGGCACCATGGCCTACCTGCAGTTCGAGGCGATGGGCCTGAAAGAAATTAAAACGGACCTCTCCGTTTCCTACGTCGATCACAATACCGTGCAGGTCGGCTTCGAGAACGCCGACGACCACAAATACCTCCAGACCGTGGCCGCCAAGTACGGCGTGGTCTATTCCCGTCCCGGCAACGGCATCTGCCACCAGGTGCACCTGGAGCGCTTCGGCAAACCCGGCACCACGCTGCTCGGCTCCGACTCCCACACCCCCACCGGCGGCGGCATAGGCCAGATCGCCATAGGCGCGGGCGGCCTGGACGTGGCCGTGGCCATGGGCGGCGGGCTGTTCTACACCGCGGCCCCCAAGGTTTACCAGGTGAACCTCACCGGCGAACTGAAGCCGTGGGTCACCGCCAAGGACGTAGTGCTCAAGATGCTCGAGCTGCTGTCCGTGAAAGGCAATGTGGGCGTTATGCTGGAATACGCCGGCAAAGGCGTTAAGACCCTCTCCGTGCCGCAGCGCGCCACCATCGCCAACATGGGCGCCGAGATGGGCGTGACCTGCTCGGTGTTCCCCTCAGACAACATCACCAAGAAATTCATGAAGGCCCAGGGCCGCGAGGCCGACTGGGTAGAACTTAAGGCCGACCGCGGCGCCAAGTACGACCGCATCATCGACCTGGACCTTTCCGCCATCGAGCCCATGGCGGCCTGCCCCCACAGCCCCGGCATCGTCAAGAAGATCTCCGAGCTGGAAGGCAACCCGGTGGACCAGGTCTGCATCGGCTCCTGCACCAACTCCTCCTACCGCGACATGATGACCGTGGCCGAAATAGTGAAAGGCCGCAAGGTGGTCCCCACGGTGAGCCTGGGCATAGCGCCCGGTTCCCGCCAGGTGATGCAGATGATGGCCCGCAAAGGCGGCCTCACGAACCTGCTCGACGCCGGCGCCCGCATCCTGGAGAGCGCCTGCGGCTTCTGCATAGGCAACCACTTCTCCCCCAAGAGCGGCGGCGTTTCGCTCCGCACTTCCAACCGCAACTTCGAAGCCCGCAGCGGCACCAAGGACGCGCAGGTGTACCTGGTAAGCCCCGAGGTGGCCGCGGTGGCCGCCATCACCGGCAAGTTCACCGACCCGCGCAAGGCCGGCATCCCGTTCCCCAACGTGAAAGAGCCCGCCTCCTTCCTGCTGGACGACTCCATGTTCATAAAGCCTGCGCCCGAACTTAAAGGCACGGAAGTGTTCCGCGGCCCCAACATAGGCGAGCCGCCCAAGAACGACAAGATGCCCGAAGCCCTCAAGGGCGCGGTGATGATAGTGGTCGGCGACAAAATAACCACCGACCACATCATGCCCGCCGGCGCCAGGCTGAAGTACCGCTCCAACGTGCCGGCTTACGCTAAGTTCGTGTTCGAGAACGTGGACCCCGCGTTCTACCAGCGCTGCATGGACAGCAAAGCGGCCGGCAACCACAACATCATTGTGGCCGGCGAGTCCTACGGCCAGGGCTCCAGCCGCGAGCACGCCGCCATGTGCCCCATGTACCTGGGCGTAAAAGCGGTGGTGGCCAAGTCGTTCGAGCGCATCCACGCCGCCAACCTGCTGAACTTCGGCATAGCCCCCCTTACCTTCAAGAACCCCGCGGATTACGCCACGATCCAGGCCGGCGACAAGCTGACCTGCGGCGACTGGCGCGCCGCGGCGGCCGAAGGCAGACCGGTCCTGCTCAAGAACGAGCGCACCGGCGCTACTATTGAATGTGTCTGCGCCCTTTCCGGGCGGCAGAGGGCCATCCTGACGGCGGGCGGGCTCCTTAATTACACCACGGGAAAATAACAAGGATAAAATTATGGCACAACGCGGCATAAGAGAATACGAAGGCAAAAAGATACTTTTCGACGGACTGGCCAAGTACATGCCCGTCTTCAAGGGCAAGTCGGAGAAGCTGGCGCTGGTGCTGCCCGGCACCGACCCCAAGCAGCTGGTGAAAGACCACCCCTGGCTGCTCAAGGAAAAACTGGTGGCCAAGCCCGACCAGCTGTTCGGCAAGCGCGGCAAGCACGGCCTGCTGTGCCTTAACAAGGACTTCAAGGAGACCTGGGCCTGGATAGCCGAGCGCATGAACAAGACCGTCACGGTGGGCAAGACCACCGGCGAGCTGAACGTGTTCATGATCGAGCCGTTCACGCCGCACTCCGAGGACTCGGACGAATGCTACGTGGCCATCAAGGCCTTCCGCGATTTCGATACTATCTACCTTTCCGAAAAGGGCGGCATCTACGTGGAAGAGAACTGGGACAAGGTGAAAGAGACCAACGTGCCCGTGCTCTCCTCGATAGAGGACGTGAAGCTGAACATGCCCGAGGTGGGCAAGCGCAAGGCGCAGATAGAAGAGTTCGTGAGGGCCCTGTACAAGGTTTACACCGAGGGCGGCTTCACCTACCTGGAGATCAACCCGTTCACCTTCTCCGGCGAGAACATCGTGCCGCTGGACCTGGTGGCCCGCGTGGACGACACCGCGGCCTTCGAATGCGCCAAGATCTGGGGCGACCTGGAATTCCCCTCCTCCTTCGGTCAGAAGCTGACCAAGGAAGAGGAGTTCATCAGGAGCCTGGACGAGAAGACCGGCGCCTCGCTGAAACTGACCATCCTTAACCCCAAGGGCCGCATCTGGAACATGGTGGCCGGCGGCGGCGCTTCGGTGATCTACGCGGACACCGTGTGCGACCTGGGCTACTCCAAGGAGCTCGCGAACTACGGCGAGTACTCCGGCGACCCCTCCACCGAGGACACCTATCAGTACGCGAAGACCATCCTGGACCTGATGACCCGCGAGAAGAACGCCAAGGGCAAAGTGCTTATCATCGGCGGCGGCATCGCCAACTTCACCGACGTGGCCAAGACCTTCAAGGGCATCATCAAGGCGCTGACCGAGTACAAGGCCAAGCTGATCGCCAACAAGGTTAAGATCTACGTGCGGCGCGGCGGCCCAAACTACAAGGAAGGGCTCGACAACATGCGCAAGCTGGGCGCCACGCTCGGCGTGCCCATCGAGGTTTACGGCCCCGAGACCCACATGACCGCCGTTGTGACCATGGCCCTGGGAGGCAAAAAATAATGAAACCGGAACTTTTCACCAAAGATACGACAGCTATTGTTTACGGTTACCAGACCAACGCTATCCAGCGCATGCTGGACTTCGACTACGCCTGCGGACGCAAGGCGCCCTCTGTGGCGGCCATTGTGGACCCGGGCCGCGACGGCGTGCACAAGGTGTTCTTCGGCAAGGGCGAGATCCTGCTGCCGATCTACCGCACGCTGGAAGCCGCCGCCGCCAAACACCCCAAGGCGGACGTGGTGATCAACTTCGCCTCTTTCAGGAGTTCTTTCGCGAGCTCCATGGAAGCCCTTAACCATCCGAACATCCGCACCGTGGCTGTTATCGCGGAAGGCATTCCCGAGCGGCGCGCGCGCGTGCTGGCGGCCACCGCTAAAAAGCTGGATAAGATGGTGATAGGACCGGCCACCGTGGGCGGCATCAAGGCCGGCTGCTTTAAGATAGGCAATACGGCCGGCACTTACGAGAATATAGTGGACTGCAAGTTGTTCAGGCCCGGCTCGGTGGGCTTCGTGTCCAAGTCGGGCGGGCTTTCGAGCGAGTGCTACAACATCATAGCCAGGAACGCCGACGGCCTTTACGAGGGCATAGCTATAGGCGGCGACGCCTACCCCGGCTCCACGCTGCTGGAGCATATCCTGCGCTACGAGGCCATCCCGGCCGTCAAGATGATAGTGGCGCTGGGCGAGATAGGCGGCACGGAGGAACTCCGCATAGTGGAAGCCCTCAAGGCCGGCAAGATCAAGAAGCCGCTGGTGATCTGGGTGACGGGCACCTGCTCCACCATGTTCCCGGCGGGCGTGCAGTTCGGCCACGCGGGCGCCAAGGCCGGTTCGGCCCTGGAGACGGCGCAGGCCAAGAACGCGGCGCTTAAGGAAGCGGGCGCGATAGTGCCGGATTCTTTCGACGATTACGGCGTGCTTATCAAGAAGACTTACGAGGGGCTGGTGAAGAAAGGGGCTATCAAGCCCGCCCCCGAGGTTACGGCCCCGGTGCTGCCGATGGACTTCGCGCAGGCTATGAAGGAAGGCAAGATCCGCAAGGCTACCACGTTCATCTCTACTATCTCCAACGAGAAGAAGGAAGAGCTGGAATACTGCAATATTCCAATATCCAAGGTGCTGGAGAGCGGCATGGGCATCGGCGGCGTGATCGGCCTGCTGTGGTTCAAGCGCGAGCTGCCGGATTACGGCCGCAAGTTCCTGGAGACGGCGCTTATGCTTACGGCGGACCATGGTCCGGCGGTGAGCGGCGCGCACAACGCCATTGTGGCGGCGCGGGCGGGCAAGGACATCATCTCCTGCCTGGCTTCGGGCATCCTGACCATCGGGCCCCGCTTCGGCGGCGCTATCGACGGCGCGGCGCAGAGCTTCAAGGGCGCTTTCGACAAGGGGCTTACCCCGGCGCAGTTCGTCAAAGAGATGAAGGCGAAGGGCAAGAACATCCCGGGCATCGGGCACAAGGTGAAGAGCATCACCAACCCGGACATGCGCGTTACGCAGCTTAAGGCGTTCTGCAAGAAGAACTTCAAGAACACCGAGCTGCTGTCCTACGCGCTGGAAGTGGAGCAGATAACTTCTTCCAAGAAGGGCAACCTGATCCTGAACGTGGACGGCTGCATCGGCATCTGCTTCGTGGACATGCTCGCGAGCACCGGCTCTTTCACCAAGGAAGAGATCGCCAACATCGTAGAGATGGGCTGCCTGAACGCCCTGTTCGTAGTAGGCCGCTCCATCGGCATCTTCGGCCACGTCTTCGACCAGAAGCGCCTGAAGCAGCCCCTGTACCGCACCCCCTACGACGAAATAGCCTACATGACGGACCTCTAAAGTCCCTCATCGCATAACCAAAGAACCCCGGGCCTCCCCGGGGTTTCTTTTTTATCCGCGAGAAGCGAAGTCGGGGGCGGCCAGGGGGACCGGAACGCAAAAACAGCGTCGCGCACACCGTGCGCGCGCTTCGCTGTCTCGGCCCTCGCGCTATGCAAGCTCGGGCCTCCGACGCGTTTTGCTAACCCGGTCCCCCCGTCCGCCCCCTCCACTCAATACCCTTGTCTCACCAAAACAAAACCGCCAGGCTTCCCCGGCGGTTTAAGTGAACTAATTCTTTTATTTTTTGGAATTATACATGAATTCCAAAAACTCACTTGTTTTAGGGTTAAAATATACTCCAAAGTAACAGCTTCCGCCTCCAAACACAAGCACGTATTTTTCATTCCACCCTGAGTAATCGGAACACATCGCATTTAGAAATATAAGTTTTTTTCCATTTACGATTTCGCCATAATACTGGCGCTTATAGCTTCCCAGATCAACCACTTTTTTATCATCTGTCGGATTATCTTTTAAAAGTTTCGGCAACCGTTCTTCAATCAAAGCCACTTGTTTTTTAGTTGGTGTCCACAACTTTCGGTTTTTAAACCCGGCCGCTTTCATTTCCCTTGGCGAAAATATCACATAATCGTTATAAACTTCAGCGGCCACACTAACGCCGGATAATGTGAAAAGCAATAATAGACAACTCCACATTACGGGAGTATTTGCAAATCGATACGGTCTTACAATTCTCATCTCAATAGCCCCTTTTCCTAACGTAACTATTCTACAAAATACCTTAAATTCAATCCGGCGGTTTTGTTTTGGAGATGGTTTAGTGCGTGTGGCGGAGGTGGATGATGAGGGCGGTGTGGAGGGTGGCGGCTATTTTGGCGAGGGTGCGGATGGTGAGGTTCTGGTTGCCGGCCTCTATGCGGGAGATCACGGACTGGGTGGTGCCTACGGCTTTGGCGAGCTGGCCCTGGGTCATTTTGGCTTTGCTGCGGGCTTTGGCTATCTGTAAGGCAAGGCGCACTTCAATATCGGCTTTGGCATAAGCCTCTTTCCAGCGCGGATCGGTTTCGGCGCCGGCAAATACTTCATCTAGGGGAATTCCTGCTTTTTTCTTTTTCATAAGTCTTCCCAGCCTCTCCGCGCAAGCCAGTCCGCCATAGCCTTCCTGGACTTTTCTATCTCAGCGTCGGGTACCGCCGCGGACTTTTTCAAAAAGGCGTTGGTAACGACTATAAAATCTTTCCAGTACGAATACAGGAATCGGTGCTGGTGATGCAAGATAATGACCCGCAGCTCCCAAACTCCGTCGCGCAGATACTTCCCGTATTCATCCGGCAGCTCCGGCCCCACCTCGGCTAAAGCCTTGAACCACCGTTTCGCTTTCGCCTGATGGTTAATATCCATAGCCCGCGCATAATCGCAAGCCTGACATTTCCCGCCTTCGGAACGATAGAAATAAACCCGGTATTTAGCCTCGTTCATATTATAGCATATACGCTATATTTGTCAATAGCATCAGCCGGCTGATCTTATCCATAATTAAGCCTAACAACCCTGAAGACCCGGCGAGCTGAAAAATTATGGCGGCCATGAGAAACCAGCCCCATTGAAATATAGCAGTCTGCCTGCTATAATTCATGTATGATAAAAAGAGACGCGGCGGCGGTTCTGGAGCTGTATCTTAAAACTTTTCCTGTCACGCTCGTGGTGGGGCCCAGGCAGAGCGGAAAGACCACGCTCGTAAAAAGCCGGCTTGCCGGATGGAAATTCCTGGACCTGGAGCGAAGCGCCGACAACGCGGCGCTTTCTTTCGATCTTGATGGCTTTTTTGAGGCTAACCCCTCTCGTGTGGCCATAGACGAGGCCCAGCGCCTGCCGGGACTGTTCCAGGCGCTCAGGACCGCGGTGGACACCGACAGGCGACCGGGGCGCTACGTGCTTACCGGTTCCGCCAGCCCTTCCCTGCTGAAAGGCGCCAGCGAATCTTTGGCCGGCAGGATAGGGGTGCTGGAGCTTGCCCCCTTCGGCGCGTCCGAATTGCGCGCCCTTCCGACGCTGGCGGACCGATGGTTCTGGGGCGGCTATCCGCCGCTCTACCATCTTAAAAGCTCCAGACAGAAGGCCGAGTGGCTTGAAGCGTACATCTCAACCTTTGTGGAAAGGGACATTCCCGGGCTTGGCCTCAGGATCCCCGCCGCGCGCTTCCGCAAGTTCCTGTACATGCTCGCCAATGTGCACGGCGGGATACTGAACGTAATGGACCTGGCGCGCTCAATGGAGCTGTCGCAGCACACCATAGAAAACTATCTCGACATTCTCGAGGGGGCCTTCGTTATACGGCGGCTCCGGCCCTATTTCGCCAATATCGGAAAGCGGCTGGTCAAAAGCCCCAAGTTGTACATACGCGACAGCGGCCTTTTCAACTACCTGGCGGGGCTCAGGCGGCCGGGTGAACTGGAGGTATTCCCGCGGCGCGGCTCTTCGTGGGAAGGAATGGTGATTGAAGAAGCGGCGCGGCTGGCTTCACTAAAATACACAAAGCCTGGAATATTCTACTGGCGTACGCATTCCGGCGCCGAAGTTGACCTTATTATCGAAGCCGGCCTGCAAAAGATCGCCATAGAGGTTAAACTCGGTAAAAGCATTAAGCAGGAAAATCTTGCCGGCCTAAAGTCCTGCATGGCCGACCTGAAAATAAAAAAAGCCTTCGTTATTTACGGCGGCGAGCAGGTGCTGGAGGTGGGCGGCGGCATCCGCCTGGTTCCCTGGCCTGAATTTATAAAAAATCACCAGACATACCTCTGACCGTCCCGCGCTGGGGTGGTGGGGCATAGCTTCGATCGTAGTCAATTGGCTATTTTTATAGCCGGGGATTACCGCGCGCGGGTCCAGACGGCGTAGTTGGGGCCGCTGGTGGCGAGGGTCCAATTGGGGCCGGAAGGGGACCAGGCCCAGCTGGAACCCAGTTTTACTGCCACGTCCTGCTTGGCGCCGTTGGTGACGGCCGCGTAAAGGTCTTTGCCGGCCGCAACCACGCTCACCGGGCTCACCGAGTTGATGCCCGCAGCCTTACGGATAGCCACAAGCCTGGTGATCTGGTCGCGGTAGGTCTGGCCCCAGTCGAAGAAGTGCGGCCAGAACACGCTGGGGATGCCCGGGTGCGTCATGATGTAGGCGTAAGCCTGCATCCGCTGCTCCTTGTAGTCCTGCGTAAAATTGAAGTTAGGGTCGCGCGGCGCCGTGTCGTGGTTCTCCACGAAAGTCACCGTCTTCATAGGCCACCAGCCTATCAGGCCCGACGGCTTGCCGTTATCGTTCAGCCCGCTGTAATCCCCGCTCTGCGCCGCGTACTCCACGTTGAAGTGCGTCGGGTAGTCGAAAGCCGAAGAAGCATTGGCCTTGCCCGGAGAAGTATCCGTCCCGTCCATCCAGTTCGCCAGCACCTTCCGGTCGTGCTGCCAGTACTCGCCCACGCTGAACACCGGCTGCGAACCCTGGTTGAACTCCTGGATATGGTAAGGCGCGTAGCCGCTCACGAAATCGTAGCGCCACCCGTCGTAGCCGATCGAATACCGCAGCCACCTCAGGAAAACGATAGTATCCTTCATCACCAAAGGATTGCGGTGGTCGATATTGCGCGAACCGGGATCCAGCATGCCCTCCGAATAGTTCGGGCTCTTGCCGTTGTACGGTGCGTTGGGAATACCCGCCCACGAATCGTCCTGCACGATAACGTTCGTAGGCCAGTCAGGATTATAAAAATCAGCCCAACCATCGCGCCCGCTGCGGTGATTCAGCACCGCGTCCGCCAAAACCTTGATGCCGTTGGCGTGCATCGCCTTGATCGCGCCCTGCAAGCCTTCCTTGGTACCCCACTGCGAATGCAGGTTGTACAGCTCCATCTGGTAATAGCTGCCCACGCCGGCGGGCGGGAACCACACCATGGTGAAACCCGCGTTCTTCAGGTCCGTCGCGTGCGACGCTATCTCCCCCCACCAGCCCTTCTCCAGGTGCAGCCAGTAATTGTCCGCGAACCAGTGGAAACACTGGAACATCACGTCGGAGCTGGGCGCGGCATCTATGCGGTTCTGTTTCGGGGGAGTAAAAACTCCGTCGGCGTAAAGCTTGTTGGCGTTCTGCCATTCGGTATAGGCGGCGGCCGATTCGGCCACGGGCCCCGCGCAAGGCGGCACCTGGGCGTGGTGGCAGGCCGAAAGATCGTAAGCCTTCTCCGGCGCCGGCACGGCGAAAGCGGCCGAGCCGCCCGGGGCCTGGCGCAATTGGGCCAGCGGAGCAGTATCCCCCGTGCCCGCCGAAACAGGCATAGCCGCCAGCATTATAGAAAGTGCCGTTTTTATCATAGTAACATCTGTTGAATATTATAGCCTCCGTATCCCCGCCGCGCAAGGGATAATGGGGTCAGGTCTTGAATCTTGACATCCGATGTCAAGATTCAAGACCTGACCCCACTCAATTTTGTATAAATACATAGACGGGAAGGAGCTTAACATGACGCCTGAACAATTTACCGAACAGCTCAAGAAAGCCTGCGGGGGCAATTTGGTCTCCGTGGTGCTTTACGGGTCCGCGGCGGCCGGGGACCATATAGCGGGCAAGTCCGGCTACAACACCATGCTGGTGCTCAAGGACTGCGGCCTGGAAGCGCTCAAAGCCGTAACCGCCGCCGGCAAGGACTGGCTGAAGAAAGACAACCCCGCCCCTCTCATCTTTACGAAAGAGCAACTGCTCGCCGCCGGCGACTCCTTCCCCATAGAACTCGCCGACATGAAGGATTTCAATAAAACCCTTTACGGCGAAGACCTGCTGCCCGGCATTACCATAGCGCCCGCCGACCTGCGCCTGGCGGTGGAGCGCGAATTCAAGGGCAAGCTGCTGCTGCTGCGCCGCTTCTATCTGCTCTCCGGGGGCGACAAGAAAGTCCTGGCCTCCCTGATGGCCGACTCCATTTCGGAAGTACTGGTGCTCTGCCGCGCCGCGCTCCGCCTGCATACAGCCTCGGTGCCCCGCGCCAAGCTGGACTGCGTTACGGAACTTAAGAAGCACACCGACTTCGACGCCGCTATCTTCGCGGAGATCCACGGGTTCCGCGCCAGCGGCGGCAAGGGCGCCGGCGACATGGAACAGCTCTTCGACCGCTACCTGAACGCCGTCGGCCGGCTCTGCGCGGCGGTGGACGCCTGGACAAAATGAAGACCTCCCGCAAATTCCTGCTGACCGCGGCCGCGGCGGGCCTGCTGGCCTGGCTGCCGCCCGCCAGGCCGGCCTCCGCCGCCATCACGCTTACCTCGTGGGACGACGAGAACCCCGACATGGAGAGCGCCCCGCATCGGTTCCTCAGCGCCTACGGCAAGTATTTCTTCTTCGCGCTGCCGCTGGCCATGTTCCTGATCTACTTCCTGGTGATGGGCCCCGCGGACATGCTGGAGGCCGCGCGTCTGGCGCGGCAGCAGCGCCGGAGCGGCGGTTTCATAAACCGAGGCGGCTTCGGCGGCAACCCAGTTCAGCCGTCCTTCACCAAAGACAACCCCTGGAAATAAAGCTTTGACCGAGTTCAAGAACGCTATTAAGGAGACTACCCGATGAAAGAACAACTGCTTAAACAAATAGAGACCTACGAGAATTACGCCATCGAGCTGCAGCGCGGCCTCACCGCCATCCCGGCGCTGGCGCCGTCCTCCGGCGGCACCGGCGAATACGACAAGGCCATGTGGCTGGAAGGAGAGCTCAAGAAATTGAAGTTTGATTCCATCGAGTGGATCAACGCCCCGCAGAAAGAAGCCAAGAACGGCATCCGCCCCAATTTGATCGCCCGCTACAAGGGCAAAAGCTCCGCCAAGACCATCTGGTTCATGGCCCACCTCGACATAGTCCCCCCCGGCGAAGCTTCGATGTGGAAATCCGACCCTTACAAGATGGAAGTGCAGGGCAGGAAGCTTATAGGCCGCGGCGTGGAAGACAACCAGCAGGCCATCGCCTCCAGCGTGGTGGTGGTGAAAGCCATGATGGACCTGAACTACCGCCCCGAATACGACATCGCGCTGCTGTTCTGCGCCGACGAGGAGACCGGCTCCGGCTTCGGCGCCGACTACATCTCCGACAACAAGCCGGAGATCTTCGGCAAGGACGACGTTTTCTTCGTGCCCGACTCCGGCTGCGAGGACGGCTCGCTGATCGAGGTGGCCGAGAAATCCATCATGTGGATGAAGGTCATCACGCACGGCAAGCAGTGCCACGCCAGCCGCCCGTCGCTGGGCATCAACGCCTTCAAGGCCGCCAGCGAGCTGGTGGTGAAGTTCGAAAGCCTCTACACGAAGTTCCCGCACAAGGACGACCTGTACGAGCCGCCCATCAGCACCTTCGAGCCCACCAAGAAAGAGAACAACGTGCCCAACGTCAACACCCTGCCCGGCGAGGACGTGTTCTACATGGACTGCCGCGTGATGCCCAAGTACCTGCTTACCGAGGTGAAGGCCGAGATGCGCCGCCTGGCCGACGAGGTGGAGAAGAAGCACGGCGTCAAGATCTCCTTCGAGCCGCAGCAGGAAGCGCAGGCCGCGCCCCCCACCGACCCGAACGCCGCCATAGTGGTGGCGCTCAAGCGGGCCATCAAAGAAGTGCTGGGCGTGGAGCCCAAGGCCTACGGCATAGGCGGCGGCACGGTGGCGGCTTTCTTCCGGCGCCTCAACCTGCCGGTGGTGGTGTACTCGCGCCTCAGCGAGACCGCGCACATGCCCAACGAATACTGCGACATCGACCACATGATGGGCGACGCCAAGGTCTTCCTGGTGACCACCCTGCTGCTCTGCGAAAAGAAGTAACAGACATAACGGGGAC
>JAJZPL010000032.1 GCA_021811185.1 bacterium | reverse complement strand
GTGGTGGGCCACCTTCAACGCGTAGGATTCCAGGCCGGACTTGAAGACGCGCATCATGGCGTTCTCGATAGGGGCTTCGGCGTCGCCGGTGAACAGCAGGCCCTGGCCGTTGTAGTACAGGCGCAGGACGATGGAGCAGTTATTGATGTCGTCGTTATTCTTGCCCTGCATGGTTTCGGTGCAGGAGTTGAGCACCTTTACGGTCACGCGGGAATCCCAGTCCAGGTTTGAGCCGGGTTCGGGAAAGTGGGTTTTACAGGAGGGTTCGGCGTCGGCCAGTTCGCGCAGGGTGTTGTCGCCTTTGGCCGACACGTTCTCCATGCGGGTGTCGTAGAAGTTCTTCACGTCGACCATGGCGAAAACTTTCTTAAGGCCGGCGTAATGGTCGCTGTGCGGGTGAGTGAGCACCACGTGGTCTATGGTGGTTACGCCCTTGTCTTTAAGAAATTTGGTTATGGGCGCGCCGGAGGGGCCGCCGTCGATCAGCACGTTATGGCCGTTGGGCAGTTCAATGTAAGCGGCGTCGCCCTGGCCGACGTTAACGTAATAGACGTTAAGCTGGGCCCGGAGGCTGGGAGAAGCGAGGAGCAGCAGGGCTATAAAGGCTGTGAGTTTGCGCATTGTTTTCTCCGGCTCTTTATTTACGTTTATATTGTACAGGAACCAGGCTGGTTTTAAAGTGCCAAAGGTCCCAGGCGTCCATAGGCCTTGGACCGGCCCCGGGCAGAAAGGCCCGTAAAGGTCTGGAGGCCTTTTTAGTAGAATGTTTTAAAGGCCCCGCTTATATGAGAAACCGTTTTAAGGTCCTGCCCCTTTGCCTCGCCGCCGCGCTGGCCTGCGCGGGGCAGGCGCGCGCCTACGTGCTAACCGGGCTGGACGCGGCGGAGCAGCACGATTTCGACCAGTTCGCCGGCAAGCGCGTAGGCCTGATCACCAACCAGACCGGCGTGGACCGCGCCGGCAGGAGCGGCGTGGACGCGATGTTCGCCTCGCGGAACGCGAAACTCGTGGCCATCTTCAGCCCGGAGCACGGCTTCCGCGGCAACGCCGCCGACGGCGAGATCATCTCCAATTCCACCGACCCGGTGACCGGCCTGCCCATCTACAGCCTTTACGGCAGCGTGCACCGGCCAACCGCCGCCATGCTGGCCGGCATCGACGTACTGGTGTTCGATATCCAGGATATAGGCGCCCGCTTCTACACTTACCTTACGACCATGGCGCTCTGCATGGAGGAAGCCGCCAAACTGAAGATCCCCTTCGTGGTGCTGGACCGCCCCAACCCGATCGGCGGCGACGTGCTGGAAGGCCCGGTGCTGCCTAAGAACATCCAGGATTTCACCGGCTACTTCCCGGTGCCGGTGCGCCACGGTATGACGGCCGGCGAGATGGCGCTGCTGCACAAGGCGGTCCGCGGCATCGACGTAGACCTCACCGTGGTGAAGGCCGAGGGCTGGAGCAGGGCCGATTACTACGACGTTACCGGCCTGAACTGGGTGGCGCCTTCCCCCAATATCCGCACCGTGGACGCCGCCGCCATGTACCCCGGCATCGGCGGTTTCGAATCCACCAATATGGCCGTGGGCCGCGGCACCGACGCGCCTTTCATGTGGTTCGGAGCGCCCTGGCTGAACGCCGAAAGGCTGGCCGCCACCCTGAACGCTTCCGGGCTGGAAGGCGTGGTCTTTTACCCCGAGGATAAAACCCCGTCCAAAGATATCTACTCCGGCAAGCTCTGCCACGGCGTTACCATGAAGATCGCCGACCGGGCGCGGCTGCGGCCCATGGACATTTTCGTGCGGGCGGTCTGCGCGCTGCGCGACAAGGCGTACTACCGGGAGTTCAGGTTCGACGAAGGCGCCCTCAGGCTTACGCCGGGCAACAACGTTTATAAGGCGGTGTTCGAATCCAAGGACCCCCCGGAAAAGATCATCGAAGATTTTCACGCCCAGTGCCGCGATTTCGACAATATCCGCCGCCGCTACCTCCTCTACTAGGGAAAACCGCGACTGTCCCCATTTTCCATATGATAAAAGCGCGCATTCCTCTTTTGAACGACAGGCACACGCATATCTCGTTTTACGCCGCGCTGCGGGCGGCGGCGGACCTTTCGGCCTGCACCACGCTTAAGAGCGCGCTGGCCGTGCTGAAAAAGCAAAAGGCACCGCTGGTGGTGGCCAGGGGCTGGAAGAACAACTGTTACGATCTGCCGCGCGAAGAACTGGACAAGCTCGGTCCGGTGGCCGTGTGCAACGTCTCGCTCCACAGCTTCCGCATGAACGCGGCGGCCAGGAAAAAACTGGCGGCCAGGTACCCGGAGATCGTCGCCGGCATAGATGACCAGGCGTGGGTGGAGCGGAACCTGGACCGGATCTTCGAACTTTTTACGGTTTCGGGCGGGGCCGGGGCCATTCCCGGGTATATGGCGGGCCTTGCCGCCCAGGGGGTCTGGGCCGCGGGGGACATGCTGGTCTCTTCCGACGCGGCGGCCCGCGCGCTGGCCGGGAAATACCTGGGCCGCGTCACGCTCTGGACGGAACCGGAATGCTACGGGAAACTTGGCGCGGTCTCCAGGGCCGCCCTGCATGGCATAAAACTCTTTACCGACGGGGCGCTGGGGGCCCGCACCGCGGCGCTGGCCGGGAGTTATAAGGGCGGCGGCAAGGGCGTGCTGCTGCATTCGGACGCCGAACTCGGGGAACTGATCCTGTCCGCGGCCGCGCTTACCGGCCGCGTGGCGATCCACGCCATAGGCGACGCCGCGCTGGAGCAGGCGGTCTCCGCGCTGGAAAAGACGGCGCGCAAAAAGAAGTTCGAGGCGCGCATAGAGCACGCCCAGCTGATCACGTTCGACCAGGCGCGACGCGCCAAAAAACTCGGCGTCACGCTCTGCATGCAGCCGAATTTCAGCGCGGATTCCGCCGACTACGCCGACCGGCTGCCGGCGCGGTACCTGCGGGGGAACAATCCTTTCAGGATGCTCATCGACCGGGCGGGCTTCCTCCCCGGCCTGGACCTGGTCTTCGGTTCCGACGGCATGCCGCACGGCGCGAAGGCCGCGCTCGAAAGCGCGCTGTTCCCGCCTTACCCGGGCCAGCGGCTGACGCTGGGGGAATTCGCCGCGGGCTACTGCCTGCCGGACTTCAAGGCCGGCTGGCTGGACGTGAAGATAGACCCCCGGAAAAAGACGGTCGGAGTAAAGGTGCGCTTATGAACGATGAGACCTGCACGCCCCTGAAAAACCAGGCCCTGGCCCCGGGGCGCGCCCCAGGCCGCCCGGCCCTGATAACCATAGCCTGCGCGCTGGGGGTTCTGGGAGCGGCGGCGAGCGTGCCCGTTATTTTTTCGGATTTCGCGCGCGGCGTGGGCGCCTGGTACGCGCCGTACCTGGGCGCTTCCGTCATAGCTTCCACGGCCTGCCTTATAGGCTTGTGGAAAATGCGGCGCTGGGGGGCTTACCTGTACGCCGGGGTGGCGGCCACCAACCAGCTGGTGATGTTCTCTATGGGCATCTGGCATTTCCTGGACCTGCTGGTCCCCGCGGTTTTCGCGGGCGCGGTTTTCTCCCAGATACGCAAAATGCGCTGAAGAGGCTTAACCGAGGAGTTTTTCTATGTGTTCCAGCAGGAGGGAGAAATCGTAAGGCTTGTTAAGGTAGGTTTCGGCGCCATAGGAGAATGAGTCCTCCATATCCCCCACCAGCCTGTCCCCGGTCAGCATTATTATCTTTATCCCGGCGGTTTCCGGGTGTTTTTTTATGATCTTGCAGACCGTCTTGCCGTCCATGCCGGGCAGGCCGATGTCGAGGATCATCAGGTCGGGCTTCTTTTGCCGGGCCAGTTTGAGGGCGGTTTCCCCGTCGTAGGCGTTGACGGCCTTGAAGCCGCTGGCGTCGAGCTGCCGGTAGAGCACCTTGGCGAGCTGTTCGTCGTCTTCTACTATCAGGATCTTTTTTGACATCGGGTCGTGCACCTTTCTTCGCGTATCAGCGTAACTTTAACAATTTTAAGCCGGCATTTCCACCCGGCCGCGCGCCCGGGAAAAGGAGAACGCCCCCTGGGGGGCGTTCCCGTCGCGGCGCCGGGGTCCGGCTCAGGTCGCTTCGTGGAAGGTGGTGTCGCCTACCACTTCGCAGCGGATGGTGTTGGTGGGGCGGCGCTTGCCGAAAGGGCTGGAGGCCATGAAGACCATCCGTTCGCCGTCCTCGATAGCGCCCTTCTTCAGCAGGAGCCCTATGATCTTTTGCGCCACCTCGCTGAAGCGGAGGGTCTCGGGATCCTCCATCAGGAAGGGCACCACGCCCCAGTTCAGCGCCATCTGGTGGTAAAGCGTCTCATGGTGGGTGAAGGCGTAGATCGGCACTCCGGGGCGGAACTTGGAGAGCGCCCGCGCGCCGATGCCGCTGTCCGTGATCACCGCTATGGCCTTGGCGTTCCAGTCGTGCGCCGTGTTCACCACGCTGTAGGCCATGATGTTGGTGATCTCGTCGCGGTTCACGTAGTCGTGCGTGATGCGCGCGAGCGTGTGGTAGTCGATGGAGGATTCGGTGCGGTCGATGATGCGCCCCATCATGTTGACCACGCGCTGCGGGTGTGCCCCCTTGGCGGTCTCGCCGGAGAGCATGACCGAGGAGGTGAGTTCCAGCACGGCGTTGGCGATGTCGGTCACCTCGGCGCGCGTCGGGTAGGTCATCTCCGTCATGGACTCGAGCATCTGCGTGGCCACGATCACGGGCTTGCCTGCCAGGTAGCAGCGGTTGATGATGGTCTTCTGCAGGTTGGGCAGTTCCTCGATGGGCAGCTCGATGCCCAGGTCGCCGCGGGCCACCATGATGCCGTCGGAGTCGCGGATGATCTCGTCGAGGTTGGCCAGGGCCTGCTTGTCCTCTATCTTGGCGATAAGCCGTATAGGGGAGTCAGCCCTGACGCTTTTTATTATTTCGCGCACGTCGGTGATGTCCGTGGCGGTGCGCACGAAGGAGAGGGCTATGTACTCGAAGCCGTTCTCCACGGCGAAAGCGATGTCCTTCCTGTCCTTGTCCGAAAGGAACGGGATGGGGTAATGCACGCCGGGGATGGCCAGGTGGGCCTTGTCCTTGAGCTTGCCTTCGTTCAGCACTCTCAGGCTTACGGCCCCGGGCCAGTCGTTGTGCAGCTGGGAAACTTCCAGCTCGATGAAGCCGTCCTGCAGCAGCACGCGCGTGCCTACCTGGCAGAGCTTGTCGATGCGGGGGAGGTTGGTGTAAAAATGCCGCTTTTCCGGCGGGAGCACGGCGACTTCGTCGGGCTGCTTCTCGGTGCTCTCCACGTAAAGGGTGTCGCCCTTGGAAAGGATCACGGGCTTGTCGTAGCCGAACAGGCGCACTTCGGGTCCCTTGGTGTCGAGCATGATGGCCAGCGGCACGTCCAGCTCCTTGCGGACCTTGCGCAGGATGTTGACCCGGTTCAGGGCCTCGTCGTAGGCGCAATGCGAGAAGTTTATCCGGGCCACGTTCATGCCTTCTTTGATGAGGCCGCGGACGCAGTCCTCGCCCTCGGAAGCGGGGCCTATGGTGCAGATGATCTTGGTCCTGCGCATCGTGCAGGGGTTTTTGGAGAAAGCGTTGGCCATCATACGGCGGCTCCGGCGGCGACTGACGGGGTGTTCACGTTGTTCATCCCTATATTATAGTAAATACCCGCTGCCGGCCGGGTCTTCATGGAAGGAATGGCCGGGCAGCTGCGGAGACGGCGGTTTTGTTTTGTAGAATATCCAGCGTGAGGCGCCCGGCCGCGGGATCTATGGGGCAGCCCCGCCGGGACGAATTTAGGAGATAAGATGAAGGCTAAAAGATTTTACGCGCATTGCGACCTGATCGAGGGGACCAGGGACGTCTACTACTGCAGCTTCTGCAACAAGCTCGTTAAAGAGCAGCATTTTAACGAGGAGCACCTGACCAAGAACCACGCGAATAAATTCCTCGCCACACTTAACGAGTGGAAGGAGAAGGTGGCGAGGGGGAATACCAGGGTGCGCCCCGCGGACGCTCCCAACAGGATCCAGGGGGCCGAGGCCCTGGGCCTTGAAAATCCGGATTTTGGGGGCTATACTATTGATAGGAAAGAAGGCCAAAGCAAAGGTGCTTATGGAGCCCATGCAAAAAGAAAGCCGCAGATGAAAAAGCGGCGCAAGTGACTGAAAGCCGGGGATCCTCCCCCGGCTTTCTTATTTTCACCCCGGTCTCAGATAAATCCCAAAGAATCCAGTTTTTCCCTGAACTTCCCGGCCCAGCCCCTGTTGGCGGCGGGGCTGGCGGGGCTCGGGTGCAGCACCGAGGTTACCTCGATATCCGTCCCGGCAAGCGCTTCCCGCGCCCGCTTCTCGGCGAACTTGCCTATGCCCAGAACCCAGTTCGGCTTCAGCAGCTGCATGCTCCGCCGCAGGTACTCGTCGCAGAGCGCGAAGAGCTTTTTTCTTTCCGCTTCGGAGAGTTTATCGGGGGTGACGTTGCGGCCGCCCGCGTCCATGAAGACCAGCGGGCAGTAGTTGGCCACGAAGAATTCAGCGAAGAAGTTTTCGGGCGTTAGGTAAAGTCCGGAGATGGCCCCCCAGAGCCTGGCTCCGCTAACCTCGCTGCGCGCGCAGGCGAAGCCTTCCACCGGGCGCCTGGGGTGTTCGAGCGCGGGCTTGCCCACCCGGCCCGAGATCTTCAGCCAGTCGCGCACCAGGCCCATCTCGCCGAACGGCACGCCGTTCTGCGCCATCCCGAAGGGGCCCGGGTTCATCCCCAGGAAAACGGCCCGCTTCTCCGCGCCGGCGTAGCGCGCCAGGTAGTCCTCGTGCGGGGCCCGCGCGTAGTCCAGCGGGTTATAAACGAAGGCGACGGGCGCGCCGAACCTGAGCGCCCCGGCCTCCTGGGAGAGTTCGCGCGTGAGCCTTACGAGTTCTTTGGAGATAGTCATGGCGGCGGGTCAGGCGTGCAGTTTGCCGAGCAGCCAGGCCATGTTCTCGCCCAGCGCCTTCATGGTGGCCATGCCTTCCTTGTCGTTCTCCACTTCGCCGGCCTCCCGGCCTATGCCCACGTTCCAGTAGTTGGAGCCGGGGATGATCATCTGGCCTATGGTGAAGAAGTGGTTAATGGTGTCGAAGGCGTGCACCGCGCCGCCCCGGCGCGCGGCTATGACGGCTGCGCCGGCCTTGCGCTTGAAGAGCCCGCCGTTGGCGATGCTTACGTAGCCGGCCCGGTCTATAAGGGCCTTGGCCTCGGAGCTGACGTCGGCGAAGTAGGTGGGCGAGCCGATCAGGATGCCGGCGGACTGGTGCATTTTTTCGATATAGCCGTTCAGGCCGTCGTCGGGCAGCACGCAGCGCTTGTCCTTGTTCTTGAAGCAGCCGCGGCAGCCGGTGCAGCCCCGGAGCGGCTTGCCGGCCAGCTGGATGAGTTCTGTTTCAAATCCCGCCTTGGCCAGTTCGGCCAGGGCCGTGTTCAGCAGGATGGCGGTGTTCCCGTCCTTCCTGGCGCTGCAGTTGAAAGCCGTTATCTTAAGCATCTCTCCCTCCCGGACATTAACGAAAGCATTAAAACCAGTATATCAAGAAATAACGGCGGGGCGCTCCGCCGTGCCCGCGGTTTTCAGCCGGCCCGAAACGGAAACAAAGCCCTCTTCGTCGATGCTCGCCGCGTCGCCGGTATGGTACCAGCCGCCGCGCATGGCGTAAGCGGTAAGTTTAGGCCGGCCCAGGTAGCCCTTCATCACGGTCGGCCCTTTTATCAGCAGTTCGCCTTCCTGGCCGGCCGGCAGCGCGGCGCCGGTGAGCGGGTCCTCCACCTTCATCGCCACGCCGGGCAGCGGCAGGCCCGCGCAGCCCTCTTTCCAGCCGCTCTGGAAATTTCCGGGTTTGGAGAAGTGGGGCACCGAGAGCGCGGCCGCCGGGGAGGCTTCGGCCGAGCCGTAGGCCTCGAGCGGGCGCAGGCCGAACTTGTCCTCGAACAAGGCGGCCACCGCCGGCGGCAGCTTCTTCCCTCCGGTTATGACGTAGCGCAGGCTGGCCAGGTCCTCTTTGCGGGTCCTGCGTGTATAGAGTTTTAGCAGCGCGGGGGTGGCGAACAGCGCGGTGGCGCCGTTCTCCCGCGCCAGCTTAGCTATGGCGCGGACGTCCAGCGGGTTGGAGTGGAAGAAGACCGGCACCCCGCCCAGCAGCGGGTACCAGAGCGAAGCCGCGCCGCCCATAGGGTGGAAAAGGGGAATGGCGGAACAGATCCCGTCCTTGTCCCCGAGGTCGAAAAGGATGCGCAGGGACTCGATGCCGCAGAGGATATTGTGGTGGCTCAGCGCCACGGCCTTCGCCGGACCGGTGGTACCGGAAGTGAACACCACGGCGGCAGTCTCGTCGGGATCCTCGTTCCCGGCCAGCAGGGCGGCGGGCGCGAACCGGGCTTTCAGCGAGGCGAGGAGACCGGGTTCGCCGGCGTCCTCGAGGTACAGCGCCGAATCGCCCGGCAGCGAAATTTCTTCGGCGCGGACGAAGCCCCGGGAGGTCAGGATGGTCCTGATCCCGCCCTGGGCGAGAGCGGCGGCGAAGGCTTTTTTAGAAAGGGTGTAGTCCAGGTTCACCGGGACCTTCCCGGCGAGCACCGCGGCCAGGTTGGCCAGCGCGCCGCCCGCCGAGAGCGGCAGCAGCACGCCCACGCTGCGCTGGCCCGGCGTTTTCGCTTTAAGCCGGGCGGAGAGGGCCAAAGCCCGTTCAAGGCAATCCGCGTAAGTCAGTTTCCTGCCTGACGAGTCGGAGATCGCCAGGCGGCCGCGGTTACGGCGGGCCGTCCTGATGAATTCGCGGGCCAGGCCGCCGCGCCCGGTTTTCCTGCTTTCGAAATAATCGCAGGAGAGCTCCATTACCGCCAGCCGCACTTCCGCCGGCTCCAGGCCGGAAGGCAGCGGCTTGCCGAACAGCACGGAGACCGAGTCGCGCGGCCAGCCGCGCCATTTCATGACGAACTTGCCGTGGTAATGGCTGGTGATGGTGCCCCAGGCCCCGCCGATGTAGACGGGAACGATGGGATAGGAACTGTTCTTTACGATCTTGGTGAAGCCTTTGCGGAATTCGCGCAGCATGCCGATGCGGGTAAGGCCGCCTTCGGCGAAGATGCAGACCAGGCCGCCCTCGTCCATCCATGCCCGGGCGCGGCGCAGGGACTCAATTATTTTTTTCGGGGGATCGGTCATCTCGATGGGGATGCAGCCCATCGCCCGGAAGACGGGCGTGATAAGGAACCAGCCCTCGTAGATCTCCCGGGTCATCAGGAAATGGATCCGGCGCCGCTGCGAAGCGATCAGCAGCAGGGCGTCCACGTAGGAAATATGGTTGCTGACCAGCAGGGCTGGCCCGGCGGGCAAATTCTCCAGGCCGCGCACCTCCATGCGGTACAGCAGCCGCGTTGCGGCGAAGACCGCCAGGCGCAGGGCGCCGTCGAGGGTAAGCGCGGCGCAGCGCCGCAGGCCGTAAAACTGGCCGTGTTTTTTGCCGGACAAGGGATCCACCTTGTCTATTCTATTAAATTATGACAGGCGGTCAGCCCGGAAAAGTAAAGAGTTTAAAAAACGGAGGGGGGCGTTTTGCGAGGGTTGGCGGTTTTTCCGCGGTTTCAGCGAAATTTGTTATAATATAAATATAGTTACATATCATATGGATGCAAATTTCATTCTTTATGTGAAGGACCAGGCCAGGAGCAGGGAATTTTACGCTATTGCCCTGGGCATGGCGCCCAGGCTTGACGTGCCAGGGATGACCGAATTCGAGCTTTCCGGGGGCTGCGTGCTGGGCCTGATGCCGGAAAAAGGCATAAAGAGGCTTCTGCTGGGCCTGCCTGACCCCGAAGGGCCGGCCGGGGCCAGGGCCGAGGTCTACCTTATAGTAGCGGACCCGGCCGCTTACCATGCCCGCGCGCTGGCCGCGGGGGCCGCGGAGCTGAGCCCGCTGGCGCCCAGGGATTGGGGCCATAAGGCCGCTTACAGCCTGGACCTGGACGGCCATGTGCTGGCGTTCGCGGCTAAGCTGCCTTAGCGCCGGATTTTCAGCGCGCGGAAAAGCGCGGGGAAAAAAGAAAAAAATTACCTTTGACTAATATGGCGCGGTTTGTTATAATAAATCTGTAGTAAAACTGCGGCAACGCCGCGGTTTCTTTGAAAAAGCAGTTTTTATCACGCTGTCGCGTTCGAAAGAATACGGGCAGCGGCCCTATAGATGGAGCGGCCTTGATTCCCTCCACCTGCGGGCTTAATCATAGAAACTAAAAATATTGTTTTTAAAAAACCGGAAGCAGTAAAGTTCCGGCGCGGTTTGTTCGTTTGTTCTTTACCGCGGAAGCTGCCCGGCGTAAAAACCGGGCGTTTCCCGTCGGAAAAGAGCGGGCGGTACAACACGGCGATCAAAAGGACAGCGCACGTACGCGGCCCAGGCTAGCAATTCGGCCGCGCACATATCGGCGCCGTACAGAGACTACGGCTCATCAAGGAGCGGATGCTATGACAGAAGAAAATAAAACCAACGCCGAGGCGAAACCTGAAGCCCAGGTTCTGCCCGTCAGCCATAAATTTCTCGTAGGCCAGAAGATGGGCATGACCCAGCTTTTCGACGCCGCCGGCTCCCTGTTCGCCGTCACCGTCGTGAAAGCCGGCCCCTGCCGCGTGGCTTACACCCGCACCAAAGCGAAGGACGGCTACCAGGCCGTCTGCCTCGGCTTCGGGCACAAAGAAGAGAAGCGCGCGAACGCCGCGGAGAACGGCCTCGCCAAGAAACTGAATTCCAAGCCCATCCGCCACATGAAGGAATTCCGCGTGGCCGACCTGGCCGGCGCGGAAGCCGGGCAGACCGCCAGCGTGGAGCGCTTCACCGAAGGCGAGTGGGTGGACGTGCAGGCGATCAGCAAGGGTAAAGGTTTCGCCGGCGGCATGAAACGCCACGGCTTCGCCGGCGGTTCCGCCTCCCACGGCGCCTCCGACAGGGAAAGGGCCCCGGGTTCGCTGGGTTCCCGCCGCTCGCTCGGGCGCGTGCTTCCCGGCCAGCGCATGGCCGGCCATATGGGCGTGGACACCGTGTCCGTGCAGAAAGTGAAGATCATGAAGGTCATCCCGGAGATGAACCTGATACTCGTTAACAGCGGTATCCCCGGCGCCAAGGGCAGCATGGTGTACATCACCAACACCAACAAGAAGGTTCCCGCGCCCAAGGCCAACCTGGTCTCGAAGAACAAGAGCGCCGTCACTAAAGGCGCCGCAGCCAAGAAACCGGCCGCCAAGAAATAACGGCCTAAACGAGGACAAAACATGGAAACCAAACTTTTAAACCTGAAAGGACAGGAAGTAGGTAAAGTCAGCCTCCCGGAAGTTCTTTTCTCCGTGAAGCCCGATCCCTACTTCATCCACGAAGTGGTGATGTACTACCTGGCCAACAAGCACCGCGGTACGGCCAGCACCAAGACCCGCGCCGAGATCTCCGGCGGCGGCAAGAAGCCCTGGAAGCAGAAAGGCACCGGCCGCGCCCGCTCCGGCTCCACCCGCTCGCCGATCTGGCGCAAAGGCGGCGTGGTGTTCGGCCCGAAGCCCCGCTCCTTCCGCCAGTACCTGCCGCTGCAGAAGCTCCGCCAGGCCCTGAAAGAGGCCCTTTCCTCCCGCGCTATCGACGGCGCCGTGATGGTGGTGGAGAACCTCGCCCTCGAGCTCCCCAAGACCAGCCAGCTTAAGGACCTCAGGAAGGGTCTGAACGCCAAGAGCGTGCTGTTCGTCACCGACAAGATGGACAAGAACTTCAAGGCCGCCTCGCAGAACATAGCCGACTTCGGCTGGTGCCTTGCCACGAACCTTAACGCTTACGAAGCGATGCGCAGCGAAAAGGTCGTGTTCACGACGGGCGGCCTCAAGGCCCTCGCCGCTACCTTCAAGGAGAACTAAACCATGAATTTCACGGAAGTGCTCATCTCCCCGATACTCAGCGAAAAAAGCGTCCAGATGAAGGACGCCCAGAACCGCTACACCTTCAAAGTGAACCCCAAGGCCAACAAGAGCGAGATCAAGAAGGCCGTGGAAACCCTTTTCAAGGTAAAAGTTACGGCGGTACGCACCGCCAACCAGCCCGGCAAGCTGCACAAGGTCGGCCGGTACGAAGGCTACCGCTCCGACTGGAAAAAAGCCATGGTCAGCGTGAAGGCCGGCCAGAAGATAGACATGACGGACCTGCCTAAGTAAGCAGGATAGGAACGGAAAGATATGCCCATCAAATCATACAGACCCTACACCCCCTCCCGGCGCACGATGCAGATCGCCGATTTCTCGGAGATCACCAAGACCGATCCCGAAAAGAAGCTCGCGACCGGCCTGCGCAAGCACGGCGGCCGTAATAACACCGGCATGGTCATGGTCCGCCACCACGGCGGCGGCCACCGCCGCCGCTACCGCGACATAGATTTCAAGCGCGAGAAGTACGGCGTGCCCGCGAAAGTGGCGGCTATCGAGTACGATCCCAACCGCAACGCCCGCATAGCCCTGCTGCATTACGCCGACGGCGACAAGCGCTACATCCCGGCCCCTCTCGGCCTGGGCGTAGGCGCCTCCGTGATGAGCGGCCCCAAGGCCGAGATCAAGCTCGGCAACGCCCTGCCTCTCACCAACATCCCCGACGGCACCTTCGTCCACGCGATCGAAATGATCCCCGGCAAAGGCGCCCAGTTCGTGCGTGCGGCCGGCACCCAGGCCCAGCTGATGGCCAAAGAGGGCGACTACGCCCTGATCAAGATGCCGTCCGGCGAACTCCGCAAAGTCCTTAAGGGCTGTCTGGCCACCATCGGCCAGGTCGGCAACATAGAGCACAACACCATCACCCTCGGCAAGGCCGGGCGCCAGCGCCACATCGGCGTTAAGCCCACCGTGCGCGGCGGTGCCATGAACGCCACCGACCATCCGCTCGGCGGCGGCCGCGGCCGGTCCAAGGGTAACAACGTGCCCCGCTCTCCGTGGAACCAGCCCTCCAAGGGCTACAAGACCCGGACCAAGTCCAAGATATGGAGCTGGATGATAGTAGCGGACCGGCGCAAGTCGACGAACGCTTAAACAGGAGAATATAAATGAGCAGATCATCTAAAAAAGGCCCTTTCGTAGATCAGAAACTCCTGGCAAAAGTCCAGGCGGCAGTGCAGTCGGGCGAGAAGAAGCAGATCAAGACCTGGGCCCGCGCCTGCACGATAACCCCCGAATTCGTCGGGCAGACCCTTATGGTGCACAACGGCCGCAAGTTCCTGCCGGTGTACGTCAGCGAGCGCATGGTCGGCCACAAGCTGGGCGAGTTCTCTTTCCCCAGGCTCTTCAAAGGCCACGGCCAGTCGCACACCAAGGACGCCACGGACCTTACCTAAGGTCCCTGGCCGCAGCAGAACGATAAATTGACAGATCAGGACGGAGAAATTTATGGAAGCTAAATGTAAACTCAGATACCAGCGCTTCGGCCGCCGCAAGGTCGCCCAGCTGCTCGACGCGGTAAGGGGGAAATCCCTTTACGAGGCGCATTACATCCTGGAGAGCCTGCCCCGCATTGCCACCGACATCGTCGACAAGGCTATCCGCTCGGCCGGCGCCAACCTGTCCGTTAAGCTCGGCAAGAAGCTCGACCTCAAGACCGTCTGGGTCACCGAAGCCAGCGCCGACCAGGGCCCGATGAAGATGCTCAGGCGCGTACAGCCCGGTCCCCAGGGCCGCGCGATGCCGTTCAAGCGCAAGATGTGCCATATCAACGTCACGGTCGCGGATACCAAGGAGCGGAAATAATATGGGTCAGAAAATTCATCCCAAAGGTTTAAGGCTCGGCTACATCCAGGACTGGCAGTCCCGCTGGTTCTCCCCCAAGAAGATGCCGGAACTGATCGGAGAAGATTTTGAGATACGGCGCATCGTGATGGAGCGGTTCCACCTGGCCTCGGTCAGCTGGGTCGACATCGAGCGGGCCGGCGCCTACCTTAAGGTGACCATCCACACCGCCCGCCCCGGCGTCGTTATCGGCCGCAAGGGCGCGGACATCGAGAACCTGAAGCGCGACGTGGAACGCCTTACCAAGCGCAAGGTCTTCATCAACGTTTCCGAGATCAAGATCCCCGAGCTCGACCCCCGCCTCGTCGGGCAGTCGATAGCGCAGCAGCTCGAGAAGCGCATCTCTTTCAAGCGCGCCATCAAACGCTCCATGGAGCGCACGATGGGTTCCGGCGCCCTTGGTATTAAAGTTATGGCCTCCGGCCGCCTCGGCGGCGCCGAGATCGCCCGCCGCGAGTGGTTCCACAAGGGCCGCATGCCCCTGGGCACCATTTCCGCCGATATCGATTACGGCTTAACCGAAGCCATGACCAGCATGGGCAAGATCGGCATCAAAGTGTGGATCTTCAAGAAGCTGTTCTTCGCGAAGACGCCCCGCGAGCTGCGCGAGCAGCTGCAGAAGATGGAAGCCGAGAGCCCGACCGAGATACCGGTGATGGACGAGTCCGCCGCCGCCCGCAGGGAAGCTACGCCCCGCGCCTGAGATATTTAAGGAGCAATAACTATGTTAATGCCAAAAAGGGTTAAGTACCGCAAGACGCATACCGCGCAGCGCATAAAGGGTCCCTCCAAGCGCGGCACCCGGCTCGCCTTCGGCGATTACGGCCTGAAGGCCCTCGAGCCCCGCTGGATCACCGCGCGCCAGATAGAAGCCTGCCGCGTGACCATCGTGCGCTACCTCCGCAAGAAAGGCAAGATCTGGATCCGCATATTCCCGGACAAGGCCATAACCAAGCACCCCGCCGAAACCCGCATGGGTAAAGGTAAAGGCGCCCCGGATTTCTGGGTGGCCGTCGTGCACCCCGGCCGGATCCTGTTCGAAGTGGAAGGTCTCGACGCGAAGGACGCGAAAGAAGCTTTTACCAGGGCCGGACACAAGCTGCCGATCCTCACCCGCATGGTGAGCCGCGAGAATTAAGAAGGAGTTGCCTTAACTATGAAAAGCAAAGAAAAGGAAACCTTGAAGAACATGGGCGACGCCGAACTTAAGGCGCTGTCCTCCGATCTCAAGAAACAGATATTCCAGATAAACTTCAAGCGCACCACCGCGCCGGTAGAGAACCCGCTGGTGCTGCGCCTTGCCCGCCGCAAGATCGCGATGATAAACACTTATCTCCGGCAGCGCGAGCTGGCGAAGCTGCAGAAGAGCGCCGAGGTTAAAAAATAATGAACGAGAAACCCGAAACCAGAGAGAACAGGAAAGTTTTACGCGGCTTGGTCGTCTCCGATAAAATGGCCAAAACCCGCGTCGTCAGCGTGGAACACGTGGTAAAGCACAAGTTCTACGACAAGACCCTCAGGCGCAACCACAAGTTCTACGCCCACGACGAAGCCAACGAATCCCACAGCGGGGACCTCGTGGAGATAGTGAGCACCCGCCCCCTGTCCGCGCTGAAGCGCTGGCGGATCAGCCGGATAGTGGAGAAGAGCAAGAAATAAGGGCCGGCCCCAATCCAAAGGAAAGGAACGATCTATGATACAGTTGAGAACAATGCTGAACGTTGCCGATAATTCCGGCGCCCGCAAGCTCATGTGCTTCCACGTGATGGGCGGCAGCTATCGCCGCTACGCTTTCCTGGGCGACACCATCGTCTGCTCGGTGAAGGACGCGATCCCCCACGGCGCCATCAAGAAGGGCGAAGTGGTGAAAGCCGTGGTCGTACGCGTACGCAAGGAGATCCGCCGCGCGGACGGTTCCTACATACGCTTCGACGACAACGCCGCCTGCATCATCGACGAGAACGGCGAACCCAAGGGTACCCGCGTCTTCGGACCCGTGGCCCGCGAACTGCGCGCGAAGAACTATCTCAAGATCGTCTCGCTCGCTCCCGAAGTAATTTAAAAGAAGGTACATATGCTGAAACTCAAGAAAAAAGACACGGTAGTGGTGCTGACCGGCCGCGACAAGGGCAAAAAGGGCGAGATCAAAGAGATCACCCCTTCCACCGGCAAGGTGGTAGTGATGGGCCTGAACATCGTCCACAAGCACAAGAAGACCACCAAGGACAAGCCCGGCGGCATCCACAAAGTGGAAGCCCCCATGGACATTTCCAACGTGCAGCTGGTCTGCCCCAAGTGCGGCAAGCCGGCCCGCGTTAAAGTAGCCGTCCAGGGCGGCGAAAAACTCCGCGCCTGCAAGAAATGCGGCGAAGTGATAATCTAAAGAGGTAATTTATAATGGCGAAGGATACACCCAAAGATCTGAAAAAAGACAGCGCTCCTAAAGAGAAGAAAGATCACGCGACCAAGGAACAGCACAAGGCCAAGAACAAGGAACAGGCCCAGAAGTTCCAGGTCGCCGAGATCCCCAAGGGGCCCGTCGCCCCGCTGCCCAAGGGCTATAAGGTGCGCCTGAACGAGGCGTATATCTCCACCGTGCGCCCCGCGCTGATGAAGCAATTCGACCTTAAGTCCCCTATGGCCGCCCCGAAGCTGACCAAGATCGTCATAAACATCGGCGTCAGCGAGGCCAAAGAGAACATCCAGGCCATCGACCTGGCCAAGGACGACCTGGCCGCGATAGCCGGCCAGGCGCCGCAGATCCGCAAGGCGAAGAAGTCCATCTCGAACTTCAAGCTCCGCGAAGGCATGCCGATAGCCGTGCGCGTCACGCTGCACGGGGCCCGCATGTACGAGTTCTTCGACCGCTTCGTTTCCCTGTCCGTGCCCCGCATGCGCGACTTCCAGGGCTTCGATCTCCGTCTCTTCGACGGGCGCGGCAACCTGAACATCGGCCTCAAGGAACACCACATATTCCCCGAGGTCAACATGGAAAAGTCGCCCAAGGCGCGCGGCATGAACATCACGTTCGTGACCACCGCCGCGGACGACAAGGAAGGCAAGGCGCTGCTCGAACTTATGGGCATGCCCTTCAAGAAGCCGGAAGCCCCCAAGGCGCCGAAGGCTTGAACTGCCGCCGCCGGCCCCCGGGCCGGGAGACGGTCCGGTAAAGAAGATTTGGTTAAACAGAGGAGAAAGAAATGGCTACATACGCTTGGATGGCGAAGATGCGCAAACCCCAGAAGTTCTCTACGCGCTTCCGGAACCGCTGCCAGATCTGCGGCAGGCCGCGCGCTTACTACCGCGACTTCGGCCTTTGCAGGATATGCCTGAGGAAGATGGCCCACGAAGGCCTGATCCCCGGCCTGCGGAAATCCAGCTGGTAAAAGCTGGTTAACGGCGGGCGGCCGGCAGTAAAAGTTCCGAGGCCGCCTGCAGCTTGCTGGAACTATTCAATATAGCGGTTTTGAAGGAGAGAAAAGATGGATCCCATAGCGAACATGCTGTCTTCGATAAAGAACGCCACGACCAAGAGGAAAGAAAGGGTGGACGTGCCCTTCTCCGGCATAAAGGCCGGCCTGGTGAAACTCCTCAAGGACGAGGGCTTTGTTTCCAATTTCAAGGTCCTTGATCCCAAGCTGGACAAGACCATCGACCGGCGCGGCGTGATCCGCATCACGCTGAAGTACACCGCCGACAAGCAGCCCGTCATCAACGGCCTGCGCCGCGTGTCCAAGCCCGGCCTCCGCATCTACAGGCCCCACGACGAGATGCCGCACGTGCGCGCCGCCTTCGGCGTGACCATCGTGTCCACCTCCAAGGGCCTGCTGACCGACACCGAGGCCAAGAAGCAGAAGCTCGGCGGGGAAGTCCTCTGCCAGGTCTGGTAATAGCCGAACTACGCCGATCACGAAACGCAGAAAGTTAATTTAAGAGGTAAAAACATGAGCAGAATTGGAAAAATGCCCGTAACGCTTCCGGAAAAGGTTAAAGCCAAAGTGGACGGCAGGAACGTCCTCGTCGAAGGGCCGCTCGGCAAACTCTCCTTCGCGCTGCCCGACGGCATCAACGCGGAAGTGAAGGATGCCAGGATCAATATCAGCATCGCGCAGGGCGCGGCCGACAAAGCGGCGCTGTTCGGCACTTCCCGGGCGCGCATCAACAACATGGTGTCCGGCGTCACCAAGGAATTCGAGAAAGTGCTCGAGATCAGCGGCGTCGGTTTCAAGGGCGCGGTGGAAGGCAACCGGGTCTCCATGCAGCTCGGCTTCTCGCACCCCGTCCTGATCGATATCCCGGCGGGCATAAAGATGTCCTTCGACCCCAAACAGGTCGTCCTCACGATCAAGGGCATAGACCGGGAAGCCGTGGGCAACCTGGCCGCCCAGATCAAGAGGATCAAGAAGCCGGAGCCTTACAAGGGCACCGGCATTAAGTACCAGGGCGAGCACATAATCCGCAAGGCCGGCAAGACCGCCGCCGGTGCGGGCGCCGGCGCGGGTGGCGCGGCGAAGAAATAATCCTAAGGGATAAGGAACGATTATGATAAGCAAACAAGAACGCTACGAATTCCGCAAGATCCGCTCCAGGAACAAACTGTTCCAGAACGGCATTAAGATGCCCAGGCTGAGCGTGTACCGCGGCACCAAGTACATCTACGCCCAGGTCGTCGACGACGCGAAGGGCGTGACGCTGGCCGCCGCTTCCAGCCTGGAGAAAGAGCTTAAGGGTAAGCTCAAATCCGGCAAGAGCATCGAATCCGCCAAACAGGTGGGAGCCCTTCTGGCCAAGCGCGCCATCGCCGCGGGCCTGACGGCGGTCTGTTTCGACCGCGGCGGCAGGATCTACCACGGCCGCATCAAGGCCCTGGCCGACGGCGCGCGCGAAGCCGGACTCAAATTCTAAGGGAGAAGCCAAACATGCTCAGAAACCAGAAACAACTTAAAACCAGCAAGGAACTCAACGCCCAGGGCGGCCCCAAGAACCCCGGCGAGGCCATGGAACTCGACCTGACGAACGCGCAGGAAGAAAAAGTGGTCACCGTGGTGGTCAACCGCGTTACCAAGGTTGTTAAGGGCGGCAAGCGCTTCTCCTTCAACGCCCTCGTAGTAGTGGGGGACAACAATGGCAAGGTAGGCGTGGGCCTGGGCAAATCCAATGAGGTGCAGTCGGCCATACAGAAAGGCACCGCCGGCGCCCGCAAGGAAATGTTCCAGTTCCCGATCGTAGATTTCACCATCCCGCACGAGATCGAAGGCACTTTCGGCGCGGGCAAGGTCTGGATGAAGCCCGCGGTGGGCGGCACCGGCCTGATCGCAGGCGGCGGCGTGCGCGCCGTGCTCGAAGCCAGCGGCGTGAAGAACATCCTTACCAAGAACCTGGGTTCCCGCAACGCGTTCAACACGGTTTACGCCACCCTCGACGCCCTCAAGCGGCTCAAGAGCAGAGAGGAAGTAATGAAGATCCGCGGCCGGGCGGAATAAGGCCCGCCGCGATCCGCTGACGACTACACAGCTAACAGGAGAAACACTATGGTCGGACTGAACAATCTTAAACCTAAACCGGGCTCAACGCACAGGCCCAAGCGGCTCGGCACCGGGCAGGGCTCTGGCCACGGCCAGACCTCGACCCGCGGCCAGAAAGGCCAGGGCTCCACTTCCGGCGGCACCAAACCCATCGGTTTCGAAGGCGGGCAGACCCCGCTGCTGCGCCGCATACCGAAGAGCGGCTTCAGCAATAAGCGCTTCCAGCACAAGTTCGAGTGGGTCAACATCTCCTCGCTCGAGAAGAACTTCAAGGCCGGCGCCGAAGTAAACCCCGAGGCCCTCGTTAAGTCCCGCGTGGTAAAGCACTCCGACCGGGTCAAGATCCTGGGCAACGGCGAGCTGACCAAGGCCCTGAACGTAAGCGCTCACGGTTTCTCGGCCGGCGCCAGGGAAAAGATCGAAAAAGCCGGCGGCAAGGCAATCCTTTTGGTGACCGTCGAAGGCGCGAAGGCCGCGGCAGTAGTAGCGCAGGCCGCCGCCAAGAAAACTGCCAAGAAAACGGATAAAAAATAATGCAACAGATAACCGACATTTTTAAGATCCAGGATCTTAAGAAACGGATATTCTTCGTACTCGGCGCCCTGGCGGTCTACCGCCTGGGCGCTACTATCCCCATACCGGGTATCAATACCGCCGCGCTGCAGGCCATCTTCGCTTCGCAGAAGGGGTCCATCCTGGGCTTCCTCGATATCTTCTCGGGCGGCGCGCTCGGCAGGTTCTCGATCTTCTCGATGGGCGTGATGCCTTACATCAACGCTTCCATCATCATGAGCCTGGTGCAGGGGGCGCACGTGTTCCCCGTGCTGGACCGGCTGCAGAAAGAAGGCGAGAGCGGCCGCAAGAAGATCACGCAGTTCACCCGCGTGTTCACGCTCTTCCTGGCGGCTTTCCAGTCGCTGGGCCTTACGATAGCGCTTACCAAGATGGGCTCCGGCGGCGGGCCCAACATAGTCAGCAACCCGACGTTCGCGTTCTATTTCGTCACCGTCCTTACCCTGGTCACCGGCACCATCTTCGTGATGTGGCTGGGCGAACAGATAACGGAGCGCGGCATCGGCAACGGCATCTCGCTGATCATCTTCGCCGGCATCGTGGACCGCATGCCAGCGGCCGTGATGGATATGATAAAGCTGATCCAGATAGACGAGATCAGCCTGCTTTCCGGTCTCCTTATCGTGGCGCTGGTCATGGCTATCGTGGCGTTCGTGATCTGGGTCGAGACCGCGCAGCGCAAGATCCCCGTGCAGTACGCGCAGCGCATGGTCGGCCGCAAGATGTACGGCGGCGCCTCCACGTTCCTGCCGCTCAAGGTGGACCAGTCGGGCGTTATCGCCGTGATCTTCGCGGTGTCCCTGCTGAGCGTTCCCTACACCATCGGCTCCTTCAACCCGGGCGCGCCCTGGGCGCAGAAGCTGATGAGCGTGATGAATCATTCCAGCCTGATCTACCAGTTGTGTTACGTCCTGCTGATCGTTTTCTTCTGTTACTTCTATAATTCGGTGAGCATCAACCCGAAGGACCTGGCGGAGAACATGAAGAAGTGGGGCGGATTCATCCCCGGCATACGCCCGGGCGAGCCCACGGCCGCCCATATCGAGTGGGTGCTTAACAGGATCACGCTCGGCGGCGCGCTGTTCGTGTCGCTGATAGCGGTGCTCCCCGACTATCTGCGCGCCAAGTTCAACGTGCCCTTCTACTTCGGCGGCACCTCGCTGCTGATCGTGGTGGGCGTGGCGCTGGACACCATCGCCCAGACCGAAGCCCACCTCGTGATGCGCAACTACGAAGGCTTCTATAAGAATTCCAGGATCAAGGGCCGCTGGTTCAACGTCGGGCAATAAGGCCCGGCGCCGGCGGCGCGGGCCGCGTAAGTTCACTAAAGCTATGAATATTATTTTATTGGGTTACCCTGGTTCCGGCAAGGGAACGCAGGCAAAGGTTCTTTCTCAGAAGCTCGGGCTTTTCCACGTCTCCACCGGAGATATTTTCCGCGAAGAGCTGGCCAAAAAGAGCCCGCTCGGGCAGGAAGTCTCCGGTTACATCTCCGCCGGGCGCCTCGTCCCCGACAGGCTGGTGCTGGAAGTGCTTAAGGCCAGGCTGGCCGTGGAAACGCGCGGCCTCCTTTTCGACGGCTTTCCCCGCACGGTTGAACAGGCCGAGGGGCTGGATTCCTGGTTCGAGTCCCGCAGCCAGGCGATAGATTCGGTTATTTTCCTGGACGTTCCCGAGGCCGAAGTGGCCGCCCGCCTGGGCTCGCGGCGCACCTGCACCGGTTGCGGCAAGATCTATAACACTATTTCGAACGCGCCCGCCAAAGAGAACGTCTGCGACGTCTGCGGCAAGCCGCTGATGACGCGCGAGGACGACAAGCCGGAGGTCATCGCACGGCGCATACAGGTTTATAAGGACCAGACCGAGCCGCTGCTGGCCTATTACCGGTCTTCCGGAGTCTTCCACAAGGTGGACGCCTCCAGGGCCCCCGAGGCGGTAGCGGAAGGCCTTTCCGCCATGCTGGCCGGCAAGCCGTGATCGAGATCAAGACCCCGGCTGAAATAGAGAGCATGCGCAGGGCTTCGCGCGTAGTCGCGGAAGTCCTGGCCGAGCTCGGGCCGCTCGTCAAGCCGGGAGTCTCTACCAAGGAATTGGACAGTTTCGCCGAGAGGCGGGTGCGGGATTTGGGCGCGGTGCCCGCTTTTCTGGGTTACCGCGGGTATCCCGCAACGCTGTGCGTGTCCATCAACGAAGAGATCGTGCACGGCATCCCCAGTCCAAAGCGGATAGTAAAGGAAGGGGATATCGTCAGCCTGGACATGGGCGCGATCCTCGAAGGTTTTTACGGCGACGCCGCCATCACGGCGGCAGCGGGCAAAATAAAAGGTCCCGCGCAGCGCCTGATGGACGTTACGAAGCGCTCGCTCGAACTGGCGCTCTCCGAGGTTAAAGCCGGAGCGAGGCTGGGCGACGTTTCCCACGCCGTGCAGAAATACGCGGAAGCGCAGGGCATGGCGGTGGTAAAAGAATTTACCGGTCACGGCATAGGCCGGCACCTGCACGAAGATCCCTCGATCCCGAACTACGGGAAGGCCGGCACCGGACCGGTGCTCAGGGCCGGGATGACGCTGGCGATAGAGCCGATGCTGTGCCTCGGCCGCGCGGAAGTAGTGGTGAAGGACGACGGCTGGACCGCGGTTTCCGCGGACGGCAGCCTGGCGGCGCATTACGAGCACACCGTCGCCGTTACCGAGGACGGGTGCGATATACTTAGCGCGGCTGACTAGCGCGCGGAACAGTCAGGGAGTTGCGGAACTCCGACGTGAAAGTCTTCAGGGCCGAGGGGCGCCGGAAACTATCGGGCCCTTAAGCGGCGTTATTTTTGTATAATATATAAATATGTCAGAAAACAGTGAAAAAATAGAGATCGAGGGAGTCGTAAAAGAGTCCCTGCCTAACGCGACTTTCAAGGTTGAGATCGCCCCCGGCAAAACTATCCTGGGCATCATTTCGGGCAAGATGCGGATACACCATATTAAAATACTCCCCGGCGACAAAGTGAAGATGGAACTGTCGCCTTACGATCTCAGCAAGGGCCGTATTGTTTACAGGGGAAAATAAACAGAGGTGCTTCAATGAAAGTAAGAGCCAGCGTTAAGAAAATTTGCGTGAAGTGCAAGATCGTAAAGCGCAAGGGCGTGGTCCGCGTAATATGCGACGACCCCCGCCACAAGCAGCGCCAGGGATAAAATTACCGTGACCGGCGGCCTGGCCGCCTGTGACCGATTACCCAAGCATTCCAAGGAGAAAGTATGGCACGTATAGCAGGTGTGGATTTACCCAGAGATAAAAAGATCAGCATAGCTTTGTCGTATGTGTTCGGCATCGGGCGGCCGATGGCCAAGAAGATCCTGGCCGGCATCAGCGCCCAGGTCAGCCCCGACCTCAAGGTAAAGGACCTCACCGAGGACCAGATCGGGCTCCTTAACTCCGTGATCGCCAAGGAGTACAAGGTGGAAGGCGAACTCCGCAGGGAGATCACCGCAAATATCAAGCGGTACGTCGAGATCAACAGCTACCGCGGCTACCGCCACCGCAGGAACCTGCCGGCGCGCGGCCAGCGCACCCGCACCAACGCCCGCACCCGCCGCGGCCGCAGACGGACCGTGGGGTCCTCGGGTAAAGCGGCAGCCGCCGCCCCGAAGGCGTAAGGACGGATCCGCTCCGGATCCGGAGCGGAAAAATTAAGAGAGGATGATCTAAAATTATGGCAGACGAAATTAAAAACCAGCAGCCCGCTCCCGAAGGAGCGAAAAAACCCGAGCAGAAAGCCGCGCCCAAGCGCCGCTTCCGGACCGTGGCGTTCGCCCGCGTGTACGTGAACTGCTCGTTCAACAACACCATCATAACCTTTACCGACGAGAAGGGCGGCGTGATCGCCTGGTCCACCTCGGGCGGCAACGGCTTCCGCGGCACCAAGAAGGGCACCCCCTTCGCGGCGCAGATCACCGCGGCCAAGGCTTCCGCCAAAGCCGCCGATTACGGCGTCAGGCAGGCCATGGTGCTGGTGAGCGGCCCCGGCCCCGGCCGCGAGACCGCGATCCGCGCGGTGGCCCAGAGCGGCATCCACGTCGTGTCCATCAAGGACATCACCCCGATCCCGCACAACGGCTGCAGGCCCCCCAAGGCGCGCAGAGTTTAAGAACGTGGCCGTGCCCGGCGCAAGCCGGGCGCACACCACCGAGTTACCACTAGTATTTTTTTGGAGGATTAATGTCGAGATATACCGGACCCAGCTGCAAGAAATGCGTTAAAGTAAGCCAGAAGATGTTCCTCAAGGGGACCAAGTGCCACACTAACTGCCTTGTCGACCGCGCCGCGAAGGCCGAGAAAGACAAGCGCTTTTCCAGCGGCAAACGGCCGAACAAGATGTCCGACTACGGCAAACACCTCCGCGAGAAGCAGATAGCCCGCCTGTCGGCCCAGGTGACCGAAGCCCAGTTCAAGCGCTTCTTCGCCAAAGCCTCCCAGGACAAGGGCCAGACCGGCGCCGCGCTGCTGCGCTTCCTGGAAGTCCGCCTCGACAACGTCGTGCGCCGCATCGGCTTCGCGGTGTCGATGAAGGCCGCGCGCCAGCTCGTCAACCACGGGCACATCAAGGTCAACGGCCGCTTCCTCAACATCCCTTCCGCCATCCTCAAACCCGGCGACGAGATCACGATAGCGGGGAAGACCTCCGAGATCGCCCTCGTGAAACAGGGCCTCGAGCACGCCGAGAAGACCACCCAGCGCCCCAGTTTCCTTACGTGGGACGCGGGCACCAAGACCGGCAAGCTCGTGCGCTGGCCCGACCGCGCCGAGTCCAGCATCAACGTGGACGAGCAGCTCATCGTCGAATTCTATTCCAAGTAAGCGAGGTTCCTAACTAATGGCCACTTTCTCAAAACAGCTGGTAATTCCCGAAGCGCTTAACATCGACGACAAGTCGAAGACGGAAAATTACTCGAAGTTCACCGCCGAGCCCTACGAAAAGGGCTACGGCCAGACCATCGGCAACTCCCTGCGCCGCATCCTGCTCTCGAGCCTCGAAGGCGCGGCCGTCGTAGCCGTGCGCATTAAAGGCGCGCGGCACGAATACGCCGCCATCAACGGCGTGCAGGAAGACGTGGTCAACATCGTCCTGAACCTGAAGAAGCTGCGCGTGCGGCTCACGGGCGAAGGCCCCGAGACCGTGATGATCTCCCTCAAGGGCAAGAAGGAAGTGAAAGCTTCCGACATCAAAGAGAACGCCAACGTCGAGATCATCAACAAGGACCTCGTGATAGCGCACGTGGAATCCGGCGCCGAGTTCGAAGCCGAGCTCGAGATAGCCCGCGGTTCCGGCTACCTCACTTCCGAAGAGATCCGCGCCAGGATGAACCTGCCTATGGATTTCATCCCGATGGACGCGATCTTCTCGCCGATCCAGAAGGTGCATTACACCGTGGAGAACGCCCGCGTGGGCCAGCGCACCGACTACGATAAACTCGTGCTCGAAGTCTGGACCGACGGGACCGTGACCCCCTCCGACGCCGTTTCCAGCACCGCCGCGCTGCTGCGCCGCTCGATCATGCCTTTCCTGCCGGCCGACGAAGCCGCCAAGGAACCGGCCAAGGCCGAGGCCGCCAAGAGCGAGCCCGCGGGCGAGATGGCCGGCAAGCTGGAGCAGGGCGTGGAGATGATCGAACTCTCCTCCCGCGCTTCCAACTGCCTCAAGGTCGCCGGCATCCGCACTATCGGCGAACTGGTCCGCAAGTCCGAAGACGACCTGCTGGGCGTTAAGAATTTCGGGCAGAAATCGCTCGACGAGATCAAAGAGAAGCTCAAAGAAATGGGCCTCGATCTCGGAATGAAGATAGACTAACATCAGGTCTTAAGGATCCCTTATGATAAACAATCTGGGCGCAAGAAAACTTTCCAGGACCGGCTCTCACCGCCGCGCCATGTTCTCGAACATGGCCACCAGTCTGCTGCTGCACGAGAAGGTGGAAACCACCCTCCCGAAGGCCAAGGAACTCCGCCGCGTGGTGGAGCGCGTGATCGCCGACGCCAAGAGCGGACGCCACGTGGAAGTGCGGCGCGTCATCAAGGACAAGGCCGTGTACCACAAGGTGTTCGACATCCTGGCCCCCCGCTACAAAGAGCGCGCCGGCGGCTGCACCCGCATCCTCAAGCTCGGAGCCCGCAGGGGCGACGCGGCCGAAGCGGCGATGGTAAAACTGGTCTAAAATAAAATGGGCATGTTCGACTACTTCTTCAGCCTGTTCTCAAACGATATCGGGATAGACCTCGGCACCGCGAATACCCTTGTTTACGTTAAAGGCAAGGGTATCGTGCTGCGCGAGCCGTCCGTGGTCGCTATAGACAAGAACAGGCGGAAGGTGCTGGCGGTAGGCGCGGAGGCCAAGCTGATGCTCGGCCGCACGCCTTCCAACATCACGGCGGTGCGCCCTCTCCGGAACGGCGTGATCGCGGACTTCGAAGTGACCCAGGAAATGATAAAGTATTTTATCCGCAAGGTGCACAACCGGAGAAGCCTCCTGCACCCCAGGATAGTGATAGGCATCCCGTCAGGCATCACCGAAGTGGAGAAGCGCGCCGTGCAGGAATCCGCCGAACAGGCGGGCGCCCGCGAGGTAGCGCTGATAGAGGAACCGATGGCGGCCGCCATAGGGTCGGACCTTCCCGTTTCCGAACCGCATGCGAGCATGATCTGCGACATCGGCGGCGGCACCACCGAGGTGGCGGTAATTTCCCTCGGCGGCATGGTGGTGGCGAAGTCCCTCGACGTGGCCGGCGACGAGATGGACGACTGCATAGTGCAGTATTTCCGGCGCAAGCACAATTTAGTCATAGGCGAAACTACCGCGGAAGAGGTTAAGATACAGATCGGATCGGTTTTCCCTTTAAAAGAAGAAAAAACGATCGAAGTTAAGGGCAGGGACCAGGCCAAGGGGCTCCCCAAGACGATTCTTGTGACTTCGGAAGAAATACGACAGGCCCTGATGGAGCCTGTCCAGCTGATAGTGGACGTGATAAAGCAGGTGCTGGAAGAGACGCCCCCTGAACTTTCCTCGGACCTCGTGGACCGCGGGATGGTGCTGGCGGGCGGGGGATCGCTGCTCCGCGGCTTCCCCGAGCTTATCCGGCAGGAAACAGAACTGCCCGTCCACAGGGCTGCCGATCCTTTAAGCTGTGTCGCCTTGGGCTGCGGTAAGTATCTTGAAGAACTGGATAAGATCCAGCAGCGGCCCGAATTCCTGAAGTCGTACCGCAGCTGAGCCCCGTTCAAGGGGGAGGCGCGTTATCAGGCGGGTCCTTTAGGGGACAGGCGATGAGCAGAGAAAAAGACGCAGCCAACTACGCGGTAGTCTTTTTTGCCGCCCTTTCGGTCCTCCTTCTCATTTTCCCCGCATCCAAAATGGCCCACACCGCGCGTATCGCGGTGAGCTACAGTTTTTATCCCTCCCTGCATTACGGCGCCAAGTACGGCCATTTCGTGCGCAACGTTCCCTCTAACTTCCTGGCCCTGCTGGAAACGGACCAGGAGAACCGCGTCCTGAAGGACAAGGTGCGCGCGCTGGAGCTGCAGCTTCAGAACCAGGCCGTCGCCGTCTCTGAAAGCGACCGGCTCGCCCGTGAGATGCGCCTTTCCCGCGGCCTCCCGTGGACCGGCTCCTGGGCCAGGATCATAAATAAGACCCCCGCCGACTGGTACGGCTCCTTCTTCATAGATAAAGGCTCCGAAGAGGGGATAAACGTGAACGATACCGTGCTGGGCATGCAGGGAGAGCGGGTCGGGCTGGCCGGCCGCGTGCTGGAGGTCTATCCCAAATTTTCCAAAGTGCTGCTGCTGACCAACAGCGCCGCGTCCGTCGTATGCGCCATCGAGCCTTCCGGCTTCGAGGCGCTGGTAGAGGGCCGCGGTACGTGGCGACTCAAGGTCAACTACGTGCCGGAGGAGTCCGCGCTCGCCGAGGGGGCGGAGCTTACCACTTCGCCGGGCGGCCTGCTTTTCCCGCCGGGTATTTACGTGGGCAAGGTCACGAAGGTGTATCCCCGCGAATCTTTTATGAACTTCATGACCGCGGACGTCGCGCCCGCGGTGGACGTCAACACGCTTAAGGAGGTTTTCGTCCTTAAGCGCAGCCTGCCCGAGAACCTGGGCGGCAGGGCGGAGAAGAAATGAGCTTCATCCTGGAAATCTTGCTTTACCTCGCTACCGGCGGCTTCTACTGGTGGTGGACGCAGAACGTTACTTTCTTCGGCCTGGCTCCCAATTTTATTTTCGCCGCGGCGCTCTGCTCCGCCATTCTCGCCGGCCCTATTAAGGCCATTACCTGGGGGTTCTTCCTCGGGCTCTACGCCGATATGCTGGGTTCCAGCATGTTCGGCGGCTACGCCCTGGCCTATACCCTGATGGCCTACGGCGTATACGTGATGAAGCGCCACTTCGACCTGGACAGCCCGTTCTCGCAGTTGGTGGCGGCGCTGGTGCTCTCGTGGCTGTGCATGCTTTTCTACCAGGCCCTGAGCCTTTCCTTCTCCCATTTGAATCCCATAGGCCTTAAAATTTTCCTCGCGGAACCGTTCCTGAACGCGCTGGCGGTGCCGGTGGTGTTCCAGGTGTTCTACGGGCTCAAACGGCGGTTCGGGATCCTATGATAGACCGCCAGATCCCGCAGGAAAGGCTGCAGCTGCTGTGGGTGCTGGCCTACGGCGCCGCGCTGCTTTTCCTGATCCGGCTGATCAACCTGCAGGTCCTGGACTCCGCGCATTACCGCGAGATCGCCGAAAAGAACCGCACCCAGGTCATAGCCCAGGCCGCGCCCCGCGGCAGGATTTTCTCCGCCGACGACGTGGCGCTGGCCACCAGCAAGCCTTCCTTCAGCCTCATCTATTTCCCCGGCCAGAGCCGGACCAACGCCGAGATCGAACGCATGGCCAGGGCGCTGGCCAGGCCGCTGGGCGCGGACTACGAGGACCTGCGCGCGGCGATTTCCCGCGCGACCGCCAGGGAAAAACCGGTGCGCCTGGCCGAGAACCTGCCGCCGAAGATCATGCTGTCCCTTTCCGAGCTGAAGGCCGTTTATCCCGGCATCGATATCATCGTGGAAGCCAGGCGCTTCTACCCTTTCGGCGCTTACCTTACGCACCTGATGGGCTACATCGGCAGGATGGACGCCAAGGAATGGGCGGCCCGCTCCAAGGACAAGAATTACTCGATGGATTCACGCCTGGGCAAGGCCGGGCTGGAGAAGATGTACGAGAAAGAGCTGCGCGGCAAGGACGGCGGCATCTACCTGGAGGTGGATTCCCGCGGCAAACTGAACCGCGTGCTCGAGAGCCGCAAGTGGGTGCCCGGCGCGGATATCTTCCTGACCATCGATTCGAAGGCGCAGGCCGCCGCCGAAGAGGGCCTTAAAAAATCCATCAGCGGCAAGGGCGCCGTGGTGGCGCTGGACCCGCGCACCGGCGCCGTGCTGGCCTTCGCCTCCGCCCCCGATTACGACCCCAACATGTTCGTGCTTTCAGGCTCCGAGAAAGAGGGCCTGCCAGCGGGGAAAACGCTGCCGGAATTCAACGTGGCGCTGCAGGGAACCTATCCTCCGGGTTCCATCTTCAAGATCATAACCGCCGCCGCCATCCTCGAATCGGGACGCGTGAGCCCGGAAGACAAAGTTTTCTGCCCCGGCTACTACGACGCGGGCAGCCGCGTCTTCAAGTGCTGGGATAAAAAGGGGCACGGCCTTATGAATTTCGTGGAGGGACTGTCCAATTCCTGCGACGTCTACTTTTACGTGAGCGGCCAGCGGGCCGGCGCGCTGAACATAGAGAAGTACGCGCGCGCTTTCCGCCTGGGCCAGACCTCGGGCATCGCCCTGCCCGACGAGAAGCAGGGCAACGTTTTCGGCCCCAGCGCCCGCGCCGCCAAGAAAAGCTACTGGTTCATAGGGGACACCCTGAACCTGGCCATCGGCCAGGGCGAGACGCTGATGACGCCCATGCAGGCGGCGGGCGAGATAGCCGCCGTGGCCAACGGCGGGATCTTCCACCGGCCGTATTACGTGGACAAAATAGTTAAAAGCGACGGACAGCTCCTGTACAAAGGCGAACAGCAGGTCCTGAGCCGCGTCGAGCTTAAGCCGCAGACCTGGTCCCTGATCCGCGAGGGTTTGAAAAGCGTGGTCTCAGAGGGTACCGGCCAGGCCGCTAAAATTAAAGGCGCGGAGATGTACGGCAAGACCGGCACCGCCCAGAACCCACAGGGCAAGGACCATGCCTGGTTCGTGGCCTACGCCACCGTTAACGGCGAGCCCTCCAAAGTGGCCGTGGCCGTGCTGGTAGAGCACGGTATGCACGGCGCCTCCGCCGCCGCGCCCATAGCCAAGGCCGTAATAGAGGCTATCCTCCGCGACGACCTCAAGGCCAGGAACGCGGCCCCGGCCGCGCCCGCCTCCACCGCCGCGCCCGCCTCCACCGCCGCGCCCGCCGCCGTCCAGGCGCCCAGGCTGCCCCTCCCGGCCGCCGTTCCCGCCAAGGGGGCGTTATGAT
Organism: bacterium; assembly: GCA_021811185.1. Lineage (GTDB taxonomy): Bacteria > Elusimicrobiota > Elusimicrobia > Elusimicrobiales > UBA9959 > UBA9959. The sequence goes on along the minus strand of JAJZPL010000032.1, from coordinate 973 downwards.
CTTTACCCCGCAGGCCGGTCTGAAGAAAAGCCGCATGGACTGGGCCCTGTTCCTGGCCGTGCTGGTGCTTTTAGCCGTCGGCACGATAGCTGTGTTCTCCTCCGTGGCCGTGCTGCCTAACCAGGCCAGGATCATCCGCGTGCAGCTGATCGCCATCCCGCTCGGCCTGCTGGCCTTCTCCTTCGCGTGGAGCCTTAACTACCAGATCTACCAGGACCAGTGGAAATACGTCTACGGCATCCTGCTGGTGATGCTCGCCGGCGTGCTGATCTTCGGCGTGGTGGACAAGGGCGCCCGCTCCTGGTACCGCCTGCCTTTCTTCTCCATCCAGCCCTCCGAGTTCGCCCGCGTGGGGCTGATCCTGGTGCTGGCCAACTTCCTGGACAAGCGCATAGGCAAGATCCGGGAACTGCAGACGGTGCTCGGGGCTTTCGCGCTCTGCGTGCCGGTCTTCTTCCTGCTGATCAAGCAGCCGGATTTCTCGGCCATCCTGATAACCTTCCCGGTGGCGCTGATCATGCTGTTCGCCTCCGGCGCGAGCATGTTCCACCTGGCTATCATCCTCGGCTACGCTTTCATCTCCGCGCTTTTTCCTATCCTCTGGAGCATCATAAACCTGAACCCCGAGCTGCTGGACAGCTCGCTGATCAGCTACTTCTACCACCTGTCCGACTCCTGGCTTAGCGCGCTCACGTTCGTGGCTGGCGTGGCCGCCGCCGGGTGGGCCTTGTGGCGGCTTTCGGTCAAGCTTTACGCCAACGTGACCGGCGTGTATTTCGCCGGCACCGTGCTGGTGCTGACGCTGGGTTTTTTTTCCGGCATGATGGTCAAGAACCAGATGAAGGATTACCAGCAGAAACGGCTGGAGGTTTTCCTGTCCCCCGAGACCGACCCGCGCGGGTCCGGGTACAACCTGCTGCAGGCGCGCGTAGCCATAGGCTCCGGCGGCATCCTGGGCCGCGGCGTTTTTTCC
>JAJZPL010000031.1 GCA_021811185.1 bacterium | reverse complement strand
CCTGCAGACCAACGCGACGGCTTATATTTTATCGGTGAACTCCTCGTATCTGGCCGACGGGGCCGCCAATTCGGCCAACTTCATCGGCCTTAACCCGGCGCAATACCTGGTGGACGATTTTAACAGGCCCAACAACAGCAGGCTGGTAACGGATTCGCCTCTTGGGGTCTGGGACGAGGTCTGGGACGATGGAGTGAACAAGGTCAGCGTCTCCACAGGCATGGCGTTCAGGAGCAAGGCCAGTCTTAAGGCGGAAGATCTCAGCGCTTCCTACAATATGGCGTTACTGAAGAAGAACGTGAATATCCCGTACTACGCCTATGTCCGCGCCTACGTATACCTGGACGCCAACTTCTTCACTGCCATGGGCCTTAACCAATCACGCGCCATCATGGGACTTGCGGGCTCGAACACCGCCTGTTATAGCGGCAATACCCTGCCCTGCGAGATCACCGTTTATGTCAAGAAAGACGCCTCGGGAAATCAGAGGCTCGGCCTTGAGTTCAAGGACACCCTGGATACTTTGCCCGGCGACTATACCACCTACATTTCCACCGGCGCCTGGAACTCCATAGAAATACTTGTTCCGTCCACCGGAACCGCCGCAGTGGGGAAATTGTATTTGAACGGGAGCCTTACGGCGCAGGTCACGGCGAATATCTCCGACGCCGGTTATTGGAAAACGGTAAGCATGGGCCTGGGATATGGGTCCTCCGTCGGTTTTCAGCAGACCGCCTATTATGACGAGGTCATTATCTCCACCACCGGCTATATAGGCCCTATCCCGGATTACACTTCCGCTTGCGGGCTGAAATACTACGACGGGCAGGACGTTGTGCCTTTGGCCTGCGAGAAACCCGAGAACCTTAACTCACAGCTGCGCGTTTACAAAGCCCCCAGCACGTACGGCGTAGTGCTTACCGACGTGGACGATCCCAACGCTTCGAAGATCCGCATCAGCACCCCCAACGGCGCCCGTGCGATAAGGAAATATTAGGCGCAGCGCGCTTAACCGCACATATGGATAAGGAACTCAAACTGGTCCTGATAGTGGATGACGACAAGATCTATAGAGAACTATTACATTGCGCCCTGTCCGATCTTTTTCGCGTTATAACGGCCGAAGACGGAGCGGCAGGCGTCAGAATGGCCAAGGTGGCTCTCCCGGACCTGATAGTAATGGACGTTATGATGCCGGGGATGTCGGGGCTGGAGGCGCTTAAAGCGCTTTTGCAGGGGGAGGGCACGGCGCGCATCCCCGTGCTTATCTGCACCGGGACTAATTTCGATCCCGGCATGCGCAATATTTTCAGGATCGAGCGCAACTGCGCGGGATTCTTTTCCAAAACGGCGCCTTTGGATTTTATCGTCGGAACCGTGGAACGGACACTGGGGGGCTTCGGCGCCTGAACGCAAATGAAGCATACGCGTATCTTCATCATAACTGGTCGTGAAACGACATGTTGCGCCTGGAGTTCTTTTCTTTCCAGGCGCGGATGGGACGTTCTGCTCTGCCGCAGCTGCGACGAGTTCTATAATGCGGCGGACGCCTGCCTTCTTAGCCTGGTCATGGTCGAAGAATCGATGGCCGCGGATATGTCGCCCGCTGCCGTCAAAAAAAACGATATCGCCACACCGGTGCTCATGTTCGCCAAGGCTGGGACGCTGCCTAACAAGAAGATCGCCGAGTACCTGCAAAACGGTTACGACGACTTTATCCAGTCGGATATAGACCCGAGGGTCCTTGAGGCCAAGCTGCTGGTAAGCCTGCGCTGGGCCCTGCCTGTATCGGCGCGGGCTATGGAAGAGGTCCGGTCCCGTTCCGGCCTGATCAAGGTGAACAAGGCGAAACATGTTGTCTCAATTAAAAGACATGACGGATTTTACGAAGTATCGGGACTGACCCAAACCGAACTCAGCATTCTCGCCATGCTCGTGGGCAGGGAGGGTAACGTGGTCGGCCGGGAATTCATCCTTGACAGCGTCTGGCGCGGCAAAGTGGTCAACCTCGAGAACGTTGATAAACACATCGAGGCATTGCGGGCGAAACTTTCCTGTTTCGGCAAGAACATTGAGACCGTCTACGGCTTGGGGTACTGCTACAGGGAGAACAAATGAAAATACTGCTGGCGGAAGACGACGATGTTTTCCGGTTATTGCTGGGAACGCTTCTTTTCGAGGACGGTTACGACGTGGTGGCGGCGCCGGACGGGATGAAGGCGTGGGAAAGACTTGACGGGGAGGGGGCCGACCTCTGTGTTTTTGACGTGGATATGCCGGGGATGACGGGGATAGACTTGCTCAAACGGCTGCGCAATGACGATAGGTTCAGCGGTTTGCCAGTGATAATGCTTACCGTTAAGGCTTTGGTCGAGGACCAGCTGGCCGGGTATAAAGCCGGGGCGGATGAATATATCCCTAAACCGGTAGACGCGGACATCCTTCTGGCGCGCATAGAAGCGCTGACCAGAAAAACAGGCAAAAGAAAGGGGTAAATAGTTTTCGATGCTGATTTAAACCGGCGCCGCGGCCGCTTTCGTCTACCCGACCCAAAGCGGCTTGCGGCGCCGGCCTTTCCTGCCTGTTTCCTTTGCGGCCTATACCGAGCGGTGATAATCCCGGAGCAGGTCTGCGCGGCTTAAAAATCATGGATCTTCACAACCCGGCTTTCCACCGCGAAAAGGGCGCTTCCTTTCTCTTTTTCTGTGACAGCGTATGTTTGCGCAGCCGAAGTGTTGAGCGCCAGCATCGGGAAGAAGTTGGATAATTCAGGAAGACTTGCCCGCAGTATCCCTCTGCGGGAATACACCTCTTCCCCTTTCGCGATCAAGTCAGTGCGCAGTTCTATCGCTTTTTTCTGCGCGGCGAGTAAAGTCCAGCGTGCCGGATATTCCAGCATAGCCCCCGCCATAGGGCATATGTACAGCCCTCCGCGCAGCTTCTTCAGAAGCCCGGCGGTTTGCAGCTCTTTCATGGCCTTCCCGGTCGATGCCGCCGAAAGGCCAAGCTCGGCGGAGAGCTCGTTCGGCGTCCATTTCCCCGAGTCGTTGGAAAGTGCCAGCCAGCAGAGATAATTCTCCCGGCATCTGCCCATTGCTTCAAGCTGTCTTGGCGTAATGTGAAATTTTGCCTGCGACAATGACCGGTGTATCACCTTGTGGAGCGGGGAAGAGATCGCGTGGCGGGGGGGTGATTTTAATAGAGGGGCTAAAAAATGCTCTACCTCGACCGGGCCGTGCGCTGTTTTAAGCCAAGTCATGACCAGTTCTATTCCGTCGGCGCTGTTCGGGACAAGGCGCAAGGCGCACATAAGCGCGCCAAGGGTTTTAAACGCCGGAAGCGTCCGGCCCTGCTCGATAAACAGCCAGCTGCGGTATGAAACTTTTAGAACACCTCTGCCGCCGTTGCCATGGTAGAACTGGTAGGCCGTGCGGAAACCGGCCGCTTTCCTGAGCCTTTTAAGAGTTTTCGAGAAGATGGTTTCCATAAATATTTTGCCTCGGCTTTTTAAATTTAAGCAAAATAACCGGCGATGTGACAGGGGGATGATCATACGGATTTCTTGCCGTACCAGGCATTGTCGGCGCTCGGAGTTTAGGTGTAGGCCTGCCTGGGCAGGCGTTATAACTCTGCCATCCGTTTTTCCGGCTTGTTAAGGAAGTCCGCCACTACCGTTACTGAACTGTTCAACTGTCCAGTCCAGGGCGGACGGGGACCACTTGTAGACCTTCAGCGGCCAGAATTTCAGGTCCGCGTTCAGCCAGCCGGCCCTGGGCGAGCGTTTTGCCGACCCCAGGTTCAGCGAAACGTAATTTATCACCGCTTTGTCCTTGATCCCCGAAACCGCCGTTTCGAGATCCCGCAGGGTCTTTATCTTCACGCCGTTAATGGCGGTGAACAGCATCGGGCCGGCCCCGCCGCCGTAGAAAGGGGAGCCTTTGTCCGCCCGGACCATCAGGACGCCGTCGGAGTTCTCCCCGGTTTCCAGCCTGGCTTCGGCGGTGTAGGGAGTGAAGATGCCGCCGCTGAAAGAGACGAACCGCAGGACCTTGGCCGCGTTAGCTTCGGCTACCGGCACCCTGAGCGTTTCGGTGCTGCCGTTCCTGGCCACGTCTATGTCCGCCTCGCCGCCGGCCCTGCCGTCCATCAGTTTGTCGAAGAGGTAGGAATCGTCTCCGATAACCACGCCGTCCACGGCCACCACGATATCGCCCGGGGCCAGCGGGCCCGGGGGCAGGGCTTTTTCCACCCGCAGCACCCGCCTGGTGCCGGGCCTCGCCGCCAGGATCCGGGCCCAGGCCGCCGGTTTCAGGCCCAGGTCCCTGAGCGCGTCGGACAGGCGCACAGGGGCCAGCTTAACGCCGGGATCGCCGCGCCGCGGGGGAGCGCCGGCCTTGAGCATGTACAGCGCGTCCTTGAGATACGCGGCCGGGACTTCGAAGCTTGAAGTCTCGCTGCCCTGGCTGTGGATGGCGGCCACGCGGCCCCTGGCGCTGAAGACCGGGCTGCCGCTGGAGCCGCCGGTCCTGTCGAAAGAGGTCTGTATCGACAGGGTATGCCTTCGGCCCTTGTGGACCGCCAGGCTGGTCACCTTGCCGGTCTTTACGGAATATTCGTATCCCTCGTTGTTCCCTATCATGAACACTTCGGAGCCTTCCGCCAGGCTCCCCTCGGGGGCGAAAGAGGCTTCCGCCAGGCCCGACCTCGCCGTCTCCGTGGAGAACTTGAGGAAGGCGAAATCGTTGAAAGGGTCGTAGTAGAGGAGGCGGGCCGGTGCCGAGGAGCCGTCCCTGAAGATCACTTTGTATTTGGCCGGGCTGGCGCCGGTAACGTGGCGGTTGGTGGCTATGATGCCGTCGGCCAGGTCCGCTATGAAGCCGGTGGCCCTGGCGCGGCCGGCCTTTTCGCCGTTGATGGCCAGCGTGGTCCGGCGCTCTATGCTTACCACGCAGGCTTTGGCCTGCTCGATGGTCTTTGCCGGGATTTCGGCCGCCGCGGGCTGCGCCAGCAGCGCGGCGAGTATAAGTGTTTTCATGAAATAGAACGGCCGCGGAGATGGTGCTCCGCGGCCGCGTTCTCCCGCTCTTAGATTATCCCGAGTTCCTTGCCGACTTTCTTGAATTTCTCAACCGCGAACTCCAGGTCCTTCAATGTATGGCCGGCGGTCACGATGGTACGCAGGCGCTCCTTGCCGCGGGGTACCGTGGGGAAGCCCAGCGCCAGCGCGAACACGCCCTCGTCGAACAGCCGGGTAGAGAATTCCACGGCCTTTGCCGTCATGATGGGGGTGATCGGCGTTACGGAGGCGCCGGTGTCGAAGCCGGCTTTTTTCAGCTCTTCTTTCAGGAAGGCGGTATTGTCCCAGAGGTTCTTCAGGTGCTGCGGCTCGGTGAGCAGGATGTCGAGCACCGCCAGGGAGGTGGCCGCCACCGAAGGCGGCTGCGAGCTGGAGAACAGGAACGGGCGCGCCACCGAGCCCATATAGTCGCGCAGGCTCTGCGTGGTGGCCGCGTAGCCGCCCACCGACGCGAAAGCCTTGGAAAGCGTGCCGATCTGGATCTCCACTTGGCCGTCCAGGCCGAAGTGGCTAACGGTGCCGCGGCCTTCCTTGCCGATCACGCCGCTGGCGTGCGCGTCGTCCACCATCACGAAGGCCCCGTATTTGTGGGCCACCGCCGTGACCTCGTCGAGGTTGGCGATGTCGCCGTCCATCGAGAACACGCCGTCGGTCACCACCATCTTGCGCCGGGCCTTGCGGGCTTCGGGGGCTTCCAGGATCTCGGTCAGATGCTTGATGTCCTTGTGGCGGTAGATCTTGCGCGGGGCCTTGGCCAGGCGCGCCCCGTCGATAATGGAGGCGTGGTTGAGCTCGTCGGAGATCAGCAGGTCCGTCTCGCTCGACATCAGCGACTGGCAGACGGCCACGTTGGAGGTGAAGCCGGACTGGAACAGAATGGAGGCTTCGGCGTGCTTGAACTCCGAGAACTTTTTCTCGAGCTCCGTGTGGATGGACATGGTTCCGATGATGGTGCGCACGGCGGCGGAGCCCACGCCGTATTTTTCTATGGCTTCGATGGCCGCCTTCTTGACCTTGGCGTTGTTGGCGAGGGCCAGGTAGTTGTTGGACGTGAGATTCACCACTTTCTTGCCGTCGATGACCGAGACCGGCTCCTGCGCGGACTCGAGTACGCGGGGCCTGATGAAGCGGTTCTCTTTCTTCAACGCGGCTACTTCTTCGTCTGCGAACTTAAGCGTGTCGAATGTCATGTGTGTCTCCTTTTAAAAAAACGTCATCGCCCGGCGCTTACGGCGTCAGGATGACTTTCCCGCACTTCTGTTCCTTTGAATTTATCAGCGCGAAGGCCTTCTTGAAGTCCTTCATCGGGAAGGTGTGGGTGATCGCCGGGCGGGGGTTGACCGCGCCGGATTTCAGCAGGCTTTCCATCTTGTACCAGCTGCGGAAGATCTCTCGCCCGGCGATGCCTTCCAGGCGCAGGCCGCGCTTCACGATGTCCCCGGCGTAGTCCAGGCTCAGGTTGGTAACGGGCAGGCCGAAGGCCACGAACCGCCCGCCGGGGCGCAGCGCCTTGAGACCGAGCGACACGGCCTTAGCGTGGCCGCTCATTTCTATCACCGCGTCCACGCCCTCCGGGCCGCTGGCGCGCATCACTTTCGCCAGGCAGTCCGGCGCCGAGGAGTCTATGGCGGTGTCCGCGCCCATCTTGAGCGCCAGCTTCCTCCGGTAAGCGGAGGCGTCCAGGGCTATGACGCGCTTTGCGCCGCCGGCCCTGGCTATGCCCGCTGCGAACAGGCCCTGCGGCGTGCAGCCCGAGATCAGCACCGCGCGGCCGACGAGGTCTTCGGCCAGCACGGCGTGCACCGAGCTGCCGAAAGGCACCATCACGGCGCCTATGTCCTTGAGGGAGTCGTCGGTGTGCTTCCAGGCGCAGCGGGCCGGGATGGCGGCGTATTCCGCCAGGCCGCCCGGCACGTCCTGCCCGATCACGCGCAGGTTCTGGCAGATGTGGCGCTGGTCGTTGCGGCACTGGCCGCAGACGCCGCAGAAGATATGGGATTCCACCGAAACGAAATCGCCCTTGTCGAAACCCTTGGCGAGCGAGCCGATCTCCACCACCTCGCCGCAGAATTCCTGGCCGAACACGAAGGGCAGGGTGGGGGTGGCGAAGCCGGGGCCGCCGGAATTGTAGATGGCCAGGTCCGCGGGGCTGATAGAGGCCGCGGTCACGCGGATCAGCAGTTCGTCCTTGTTTATGACCGGCACTTCTACGTCGCGGTAGCTGGCGCCCCGCGTGCGGGATGTCTTTACGATGGCTTTCATTAAAGTGCTCCTTAAGGGGGCGAAATTTTGCCGGTGGCCCCGGACACGCTTCGTTATTATCATATAAAAAAAGCCCCGTTGAAAAAAACACTTGAAGAAAACGCTCTTAAACTCCTATAAAATTTAGTAAATTATAGGCAGAGACTATGCCTGAACTTTCCAGACCGCTGCCGGCCGAAGACCGCCTCGTGCTTCTCCCCAAGAACCCGGGAGCGTTCTTTATTTTCTGGCAGCTGTCCGCTGGCCGCTCCGAGGCTTTTCTCGCGGGCGCGTTCTCGGCCGAGATCGAACTGCGCCTCACCTGCCTGGACGATAACGCCGTCGCTTCCTCCATTAAGGCTCCCTGGCAGGCCGGGCGCTGCTACGCCGCCGTGCCGGCCCAGGGCCGGACCTACCAGGTGTCGCTTTACGCTTTCCGCAACGGGGCCTGGGAAAGGCTGCTGGAGTCCAACCAGGCCGCCGCCCCGGCCGCCGCCGGCATGGCGGAAGACCGGGCCTACGCCAGCCTTGAATTCCACAAGAAGGTGCTGGAATGAGCTCGCGCGGCTCGCTGATGTTCGTGCTGCACGCGCATCTGCCGTACGTGAACCACCCTCGGGATTCCAGCTTTCTCGAAGAGAACTGGTTCTTCGAGGCCGTGGTGGAAACTTACGTCCCCATAATTTCCGCGCTCGAGCGCCTGGCCGCCGAGGGCATAAGGCCCGGCATAGCCGTCTCCATTTCGCCTACGCTCGGCGCCATGCTCGAGAACGAAGCGCTGGAGAACAAGCTGCTGCTTTATATCGAATCCCGCCTGGAACTGATCGAGAAAGAGCTCGTCCGCGCCCAGGACGACCCCGCCCTGCTCAAGGCGGTAAAGCACTACCAGAAACTTTACGAGGACGCGGCGGGCCTGATGCACAAGTACAGCGGGGACCTGATCACGCCGCTGAAGGCGCTGCAGCACGCCGGGCAGATAGAGATCATCACTACTTCGGCTACCCACGCGGTGCTGCCGCTGCTTACCCGCCCCGAGGCCGTGCGCGCGCAGCTCGCCGTGGCCGCCGAAGACTACATGGACAGGTTCAACCGCAGGCCCTCGGGGTTCTGGCTGCCCGAGTGCGCCTATGAGCCGCGGCTTAATTCCTACCTCAAGCTTTCCGGTTTCAACTACATCTTTACGGAATCGCATTCCGTGGAGTTCGCCACTTCGTTCGCGCCCAGCGGCGTCTACTCCCCGTACCGCACCACCAATAACGTGGGGATCTTCGCGCGCGACGCGGCCAGTTCGCGCGAGGTCTGGAGCGCCAAGTTCGGCTACCCCGGCGACCCCGCCTACCGCGAATTTTACCGGGACCTCGGCTACGACGGGGACCTGGAGTACCTGCGCCCCTACCTGGGCGTGGACGGGGCGCGGCGCCCGCTGGGGCTGAAGTATTACCGCATCACCGGCGAGGGGACGGACCTGGCCGCCAAGCAGTACTACGACCCCGAAGCCGCCATGCTGCGGGTCGAGGCCCACGCCTCGGATTTCCTGGCGCGGCGCATGAAGCAGACCGACGATTTCCACGCGGCCCGCGGCACGCGCCCGCTCATCGTAAGCTGCTACGACGCCGAACTGTTCGGCCACTGGTGGTTCGAAGGCCCCGCCTTCCTGGAGACCGTGATCCGCAAGATCAGGCAGGAACGCCTGCCGTTGCAGTTCGTTACCCCTTCGGAATACCTGAACTCCTGCCAGGAGCCGCAGGAACTTACGCCCGGCGTCTCTTCGTGGGGCGAGAACGGCTACTTCGACCCCTGGGTCAACGAGACCAACGATTATATCTACCCCGCGGTCTACGCGGCCACCGACAAGATGATCGAGACGGCCAACCGTTTCCGCAACCAGGACCTCCCCAGCCTTTCCACGCGCGCCCTTAACCAGGCGGCGCGCGAGACCCTGCTGTCCCAGTCCTCGGACTGGGCTTTCCTGCTGTACATCGGCTCCCACGCCGAGTACGCCAAGGGCAGGCTGGAAGACCACGCCGCCAACGCCCTCAAGCTGCTGGGCGAGGTCATCGAAAAGAAAGTGGACGAGCAGGCGCTCGCCGCCCTCGAGCAGAAGAACAGCGTTTTCCCCAGGCTGGACTTCCGGGTCTTCGCCTCAATCTCCAAATTCTAAACGCGTAAAAAGGGGACAGGCTACTTTATTTTGTAAATAAAGTAGCCTGTCCCCTTTTTTTTGCCGTCCGTTCTTACTTCGCGGTCTTGGCGGGCTTTCCCTTGACCTCTTTCCAGGCCTTCTTGAAGTCCTCCGGCAGCGGGGCTTCGAGCTTCATCGGTTTCCCGGTCACCGGGTGGGTGAACAGCAGGCTGAAAGAGTGCAGCAGCATGCGCCCGGCGGGGGGGCCGCCGTAGAGTTTGTCGCCCATGATGGGGTGTTCGATGTGGGCCAGGTGGATCCTTATCTGGTTGGTGCGCCCGGTCTTGGGGTGGATCTCCAGCAGCGCGCAGTCCCTGCCTTTCTCCTTGATCTTGTATTCGGTCAGCGCGTCCCGGCCGTATTCCCACACCTTGATCTTTTTGAAGCCGCTGGCGCGGCCGATCGGGGCGTCTATGATGCCCTTTCTCTCCGGGATGCCGCTTACGGCGCCCAGGTAGGTCTTCTCCACCAGGCGGTCCTTGAAATCGGCTTTCAGCGCGTCCTGCGCTTCCAGGGTCTTGGCCAGCAGCATGAGCCCGCTGGTGTCGCGGTCCAGGCGGTGCACCAGGCCGAGCCTTTCTATCCCGCCCTTGGCCATGGCGGGCCTGGCGGTGAAGATCATGGACACCAGCGTGGGATCTCCCAGCAGTGCGGCCTGCGGGTTCACCTCCCAGTTGGCGGCGTTGGGATGCACGGCGAGGCCGGCCGGCTTGGAGATGGCGATAATGGCCTTGTCCTCGTAAAGCACGAAGTTCTCGAAGCCTTCCTGGCTTTTGCCGGCGCCCGGGATGGCGAGGACTATCTTGTCGCCTTCGTTAAGCACGTAGGCCGGCTTTTTTACGGCGCCGTTAACTGTGGCGATGCCCTCCTCGATGAGCCGCCGGGCGTAGGAGCGGGAGAAATTCTCGCCCGTTTCGGTGAGAAAAATATCCAGGCGCTTGGGAAAGCCGTCGTAAGTGATTTCGGTTTTTTTCATTTTTTTACCTTCATGCCGGCCAAGATTACCGCCGCCGCTATAAATACCGCGGCCGAGATCTGTTGGGCGGGGGACAGGCCCAGGGTAAGCGAGCCGCGGTCGTCTCCGCGCAGGAACTCTATAAGGAAACGCTCGACGGAATACAGCGCGGCGTACAGCGCCATGACGGCGCCGGGTTTAAGCCCGCCCTTGAGCGAGCGGCCCAGGGCCTTGTTAAGCGCCAGGAAGATAAGGAAATTTCCGGCCGATTCGTAAAGTTGGGTCGGGTGGAGGGGGACGCCGAGGTAACCGGGGTTCACTTCCGAGGCGGGGTTCGTGAACGTCACGCTCAGCGCGCAGGTGGTGGGACTGCCGTAGCAGCAGCCGGCCATGAAGCAGCCTATCCTGCCGAAGGCGTGGCCCAGCGCCAGCGCGGGGGCGCAGAGGTCGGCCGCCTTAAGGACGTTCATCTTGCGGCGAGCCGCGGCCATAAAGAAGGCCGCCCCGCCGAAGATAAGCCCGCCGTAAAAAACGAACCCGTACTGGAAGGTGCGCAGCAGGTAGGCGAGCCTCGAGGCCAGGTCCTGCCCGAATTCCTTCCAGTAGGTGAAGGCGTAAAAACTTTTGGCGCCGGCCATGCCGCCCAGCACGGAGTAGAAGATGAGGTCGGAGAGATCTTCTTTCCTGAACCCGGCCGGCCCGGCTTTGCGCAGGATGTAGACGATGGCCGCCAGGTAGCCGCAGGCCACCATCAGGCCGTAAGTGGGGAGTTTGAAGGAACCAAGGTGTAAAAGTATAGGGTGCATAATTTTTGGCAGCTGCCGGCGGCCGGCGATCGTTTCTCTCCGGGACTTAGGGCCGCGGTTAACCGAGTTCCTCTTTTTTCAGGAAATCCGCCGCCAGGCGGAAGCTTGTCAGCGGCGAGGCCTTTATGCCCCGCTCGCGGCACAGCTTCAGCAGCCGGCCCGCGGCGTAGACCTTGTCGGCGGCCGCGGCGGCCTTGAGGTCGTTCGGCCCGTCCCCGAAAAAGATCACCTTGCGGCCGGCGCTCTTGAAGCGTTTCACCCGGGCTTCCTTGAAAGAACTCAGGTCGGTGCGCCTCAGGAAAGGATAGCGGATCTTTATCCCGCCCTTCACCACCCTGGCCCTGCCGAAAAACGATTTTACCGTAACGCCGTGCTTTTTGAAGAACGGGTCGGCGTACAGGTCCACGCCGCCGCTGGCGATCTCGAAAGGCACCCCGTTCTTCTCGCAGAAAAGGATGAAGGCCCTGAAGCCGGGCCTGGCCTTTACTTTTTCCCGCACGAAGGCGGCTATCACCGCTTCCGTAAGTTCCGCGCCCGCGAAGGCCCGCTTCATGAAATCCTCGACGCGCACTTTAAGCGAATAGGAGGCCTCGATGGTCTTTACGTCGGAAAAACCGTAATGCAGCAGCAGATGGTCGCCCACGTCGCGCAGCGTGATCGTCCCGTCGAAATCGGACACGGCGGCCCAGCCTTTCATCCGACGGCCTTCAGGAAGTCTTCCCTCCGGCCGGTCCTGGCCAGCTTCAGGTAAAGGTTGTATTCCTTCTGCACGCCGAAAGTGGATTTGTCGCCGTTGTACGAGTGCCCGGGGCAGACGGCCTCGCCGTCCGGCAAGGCGGCCAGCTTTACGAAACTTTCGTAAAGGTCTTCCGCGCTGGACCCCGGCAGGTCAACGCGCCCGCATTCGCCGATGAAAAGAGTGTCGCCCGTGAAGACCGCGCCTCCGTACCTGTAGCAGACCGAGCCGGGCGTATGCCCCGGGGTGTGCATGACGCCTATCGCGAGCGTGCCGGCTTTGAGGTCTTCTCCGTCGGCCACGGCCTTAAGCCCCCGCGGCTTCTCCGGGAGCATGAACTGGTCCGCCTCGTGCAGGTAGACCGGCAGTTCCGGGGTGGGCCCGGTGAAAAAATCCACGCCGTTAACGTGGTCCGGGTGGGCGTGGGTGAGCAGCACGCACTGCAGCTGCAGCCCTTCCTTCTTCATGAATTCGGCGAGCTTGGCCGGCTCCCAGGCCGGGTCTATGACGGCCGCTTCCCTGGACGCCTCATCCCAGATGATATAGGAAAGGTTGTCCATCGGCCCGAGCTTGAATTGCTGTCTTTTCATTTATCCGTTTCCTTGGGAGGAGGAAAGCTGTATTCCGTTTCGCCCGGCCTTATGAGGTTCAGGCCGGTGCGGGCGGCCTTCTCGACGGCGGCCTTTTCACCGGTGGCCTTGAGCTGCTCCTCCAGTTTTCCGTGCTGCTGTTCCAGCAGCACTTTCTCGGCGCGCAGTTTGCGGTATTCCGTGTAATTTCTGAGCAGGCTGCGGAACCCCCTGTTGCCGAGCAGAATGGCGGCCAGGGCCAGGATGGCGAGGTACTTGAGCTTGAATTTAAAGCGGAGCGGTTTCATTCGTGAAAAAGCCCCGCCCGTACAGGACGGACGGGGCTTCCTTGGGGACGGAGTTACTTGAACTTGAAGACGCTGTCCTTGGCGTAGCGCGCTTTCTTGCCCAGTTCCTCCTCGATGCGGATGAGCTGGTTGTACTTGCACAGGCGCTCCGAGCGGCAGGGCGCGCCGGTCTTTATGGCGCCGGCGTTGGTGGCCACGGCCAGGTCGGCTATGAAGGCGTCCTCGGTCTCGCCGGAGCGGTGCGAGATCACGGTGGCGTAGTCGGCCTTGTGGGCCATCTCGATAACGCGGATGGTCTCGGTGAGGGACCCTATCTGGTTGAGCTTGATCAGGACGGAGTTGGCGACGCCCTCCTCTATGCCCTTCTTAAGCCGCTCGGGGTTGGTGACGAACAGGTCGTCGCCGATCACGCGGGCTTTCTTGGCCAGGTGCTTGGTCAGGTAGTCCCAGCCTTCCCAGTCGTCCTCGGCGAGGGGATCCTCGTAGGAGATGATGGGGAAGTTCTTCTTCCACTCGGTGTACTTGGAGGTCAGGTCCTGGTACGTAAGGTTGGAGCCTTCGAAGACGTAGCGGTCGTTCTGGAAGAACTCGCTGGCGGCGGAGTCCAGGCCTATCTGGACCTCCTTGAAGGTGTAGCCCGCGTCCTTGATGGCGTTGCAGATGGTCTCCAGCACGGCCTCGTGCGTGAAGATCTTCGGGGCGAAGCCGCCCTCGTCGCCCACCGACGTGCTGTAGCCGGCCTTGGCCAGGATCTTCTTCAGCGTGTGGTAGATCTCGGCGCCCATGCGGATGGCGTCGCTGAAATGCGCCGCTCCGGTGGGGACGATCATGAACTCCTGGATGCTGATGCCGGAGTCGGCGTGCTTGCCGCCGTTGATGATGTTCATCATCGGGGCCGGGAGGATGAAATCCTTGTGCTTGAGGCCGTAGGCCTTGCGGATATAGGCGTAGAGCGGAAGTTTGGCCGAGGCCGCGCCCGCGCGGGCCAGCGCCATGGAGACGGAAAGGATCGCGTTCGCGCCCAGCTTGGTCTTCATCTGGGTGCCGTCGAGCTCTATCATCATCTCGTCGATCTTGATCTGGTCGGCCTTCAGGCCGGTGATCTCGGCGGCGATGGCCTTGTTCACGTTCTCCACGGCTTTGGACACGCCCTTGCCGAGGTAGCGCTTGCCGCCGTCGCGCATTTCCAGCGCTTCGTGCGTGCCGGTGGAGGCGCCGCTCGGCACCGCCGCGCGCCCGAAAGACCCGTCGGTGAGGTACACGTCGGTTTCCACGGTGGGGAAGCCGCGCGAGTCGAGGATCTCCCTGGCTGTAATTCTCTTTATTTTAGCGTCCATTTTTTCGTCTCCTAAAATCCGCGCCTTAAGCGGCTTGCGGACCTTTAAAATTTACCGCTCATGATCTTCTTGCCGGCGTCGTTCAGCGCCGCGGCCTTCTGCGCGGTGGGGGCTTCCGCGTACACGCGCACCAGCGGCTCGTTGGCGGAGGGGCGCAGGCCGAGCCAGCTGCCGTCCTTCATGATGAACTTGAAGCCGTCATTGTGGTCGATGCGCCACACCGAGGCCCCGGCCAGGTTCAGCGGCGGGTTCACCCGCAGGCGCTCCACCAGGGAGTCCATGTTGATATTGGGGTCCAGTTTCAGGTCCACCCTGGAGTTGATGAAATTGCCGACCTTCTTGTTCAGGTCCGCGAGGATCTTCTTTATCGGCTTGCGCTCGTAGGCCACCAGCTCCGCCATCAGCAGGCAGGCGAGGATGCCGTCCTTCTCGGGCACGTGGTTCATGATCGACAGGCCGCCGGACTCTTCCCCGCCGATCAGGTACTGGCCGGTGCGCATAAAATTGCCGATGTTCCTGAAGCCCACCGCGGTTTCCCGCACTTCCAGCCCGTGCTGCTTCGCTATCGCGTCCACGAAATGGGAGGACATCACCGAGCGGGCCACTTTGCCCTTCAGGCCGCGGTTCTTCACCAGGTGCTCGAGCGCCAGGCCCATCACCTGGTTGGGGGAGAT
This sequence comes from bacterium, assembly GCA_021811185.1. Classification (GTDB taxonomy): domain Bacteria; phylum Elusimicrobiota; class Elusimicrobia; order Elusimicrobiales; family UBA9959; genus UBA9959. Next base: position 17,628 of record JAJZPL010000031.1, on the reverse strand, counting down.
CCACGAGCCGTCGGAATCCAGGATGCCGAAGCGCTCGGCGTCGCCGTCGCAGGCCAGGCCAAGGTTGAGCTTGTTCTTCAGCACGGTCTCGCGCAGTTCTTTGAGGCTGGTTTCGGTAGTGTCGGGGGACTGCCCGCCGAACAGCACGTCCCGCTCCTCGTGCAGCCCCGTCACCTTGGCTCCGGCCCTCTCCAGCATCGGGCGCAGGTAGGTGCGGCCCGCCCCGTAGCAGGGGTCGGTCGCCAGCTTGAGGCCGGCTTTCTTTATGGCGCCCAGGTCCAGCAGCGCGTCCAGCTGTTTGAAATAGCTTTCGTGGAAATCCTCCACCTTGATGATGCCGGCGGTCACGCCGTGTTCGAAAGGGATGAACTTGTCAACTTCGGCGATCGTGAGGCCCTGCACCCTGGCTTCCAGGTCGGCGGTGATCTCGGTCAGCGAAGGGCCCGCCCAGTAGGGGATCCATTTCATGCCGCTGTACTGCGCCGGCTTGCTGCTGGCGGTCAGCATCACGCCGCCGGAGGCGGAGGCGCGCATGACTTCCCAGGCCACCACCGGGGTGGGGGCCTCGGAGGCGGAGATAACGGCGGTTATGCCCTCGGCGGCCAGCGCTTCGGCCACGTTCTTCGCGAAATCCTCGGACATGTAGCGGGTGTCGTAGCCTACCACCACGCGGGGGGTTTTGGGGGCGGGCTTGCCGGCCTTGCGCAGGCTGAGCAGGTATTCCTCGCCCTTGTAGCCGTATTCACGGTTCTCTTTTACGTGCTCGGCTATCGCGTGACTTACGCGGCGCAGATTGGAAAGGTTGAAATCTTCGGCAATAATAGCCCTCCAACCGGAGGTACCGAACTTGATGTTTTGGGTCGCCATAGATACTGAAATATAGCATAAGAACGCGTAAAAAGCAAAGAACTCCCGCAGAACCGTTCTTCCGGGCCTGGCGCGGCTTTTCCCGCGGGAAGGCGTAAGGCGGAATCGTCCTGGCGCGAGCGGGGAGATTTATGCCGTCCTAATTTTGTAAAATATATGACTTCATGAAAATTATTGTCTTATCGTTCGCCTTCCTTACGGCCCAGCCTTTGTCCGCGCTCCAGGGCGGGTCGGGGCTGGAACTGGACGGGTATATCTCGGCCTGGACCCAGGATTGTCCCGCCGGAGCCTGCTCCCTGCCAAAACCGGGCGAGCGCAACCGCCGGATCTCGCTGCCGCTGGCCCTGCCCGGCGCGCCCGGAGAGGCCGCCGCGGCCCGGGCCTCCGAAACCCTCGGCCTCGGCGCGGACGGGGACATAAAGGCGGAACTCAGCTTTTACGCCATCTGCCCTTACGGCGGGAAGGCGGAGTCCTGCGCCGGGCGGTATTTCCAGGCGCAGGTCACCCTCTCCGGCCCGGCCGGCGCGTTCTGCGCCTCGGCCTTCAACGCGGAGGACTTCTCCCCTTTCCCGGTGATGATGTGCGCCGGCGCCGCTCCCGACGGGCGCCGTTTCGGCCTGACCCTGCACCGGAAGCCTTTATAAAAATGACGAACGAAAAAACGCCCCTCTTTTCCTCCCTTTACCATACCCCCGGCGCCGCGGCGTATTTCGGCGCGCTGACCGCGGCCGACGAAGGCTTCGCTTCCCACGTAGTTAAAGCCATGGAAAACTCAGGGCTGCGCGGGGCTTCGGTTTCTCCGCTGGAAGGCAAGCTGCTGGAAACCCTGGCCAGGCTGTCCGGCGCCAGGAAAGCAGTGGAGATCGGCACGCTGTACGGCTACTCCGCCCACTGGCTCGCGCGCGGCCTCGCCGACGGGGCGCGGCTTTATTCCCTCGAAAAGGACCCTGCCTGCGTGACCGCGGCCAAGGACGCCGTGGAGGCCTCCGGCCTGACGCGCAAGATCACCGTGATGGAGGGCCCGGCCCAGGAAACCCTCAAGACGCTTGCCAAACTGGCCCCTTTCGACCTCTGCTACATCGACGCCGACGCCGAGAACTACCCGGCCTACCTGCGCTGGGCGGCGGCCAACCTAAGGCCGGGCGGCCTGGTGCTAGCCGACGGCGCGCTGCTTAAGGGCGGGCTGTGCCGCGAGTGCGGAGAGGCCGCCGACAGCGCCGGCGCCCGCGCCATGCGCGAGTTCTTCCACGTGCTGTTCGATTCGGACCGGTTCGTTTCCGCCTCCATTATTCCCGCCGGAGAGGGGCTGGCCCTTGGCATAAAAGCCTGAGCTGCCGGCGATCATGAAAAAAATATTATTGACCGCGATGCTTTTCCTGGCCGCCTGCGGCGGCCAGCAGGCGGAGCGCCCCAAGCTGGCCAGGACCGGCCTGCCGGCGCCCGAACTGACCCTTAACAAACTAATAAACGCCCCGGCCGCGGTAAAAGAGATCCGGGGCTGGAAGGACCTGGAAGGCAAGGCGGTGGTGCTGGAGTTCTGGGCCACCTGGTGCGACCCCTGCGTGGAAAGCATCCCGCACCTGAACCAGCTGGCCGAAAGGTTCAGCGGCAAGCCCGTGGTCTTTCTTTCCGTCACCGACGAGAGCGAGGCCGACGTGCGCGCCTTCCTCAAGGACCACCCCATGAGCAGCTGGATAGCGCCCGAGGCCGGCGCCGGGGTCTTCAAGGCTTTCAGGGTTTACGGCAGGCCCTATACCGTGCTGATCGGCCGGGACGGGAAAGTGGCGGCCTTCACGTCGCCGTACGACGTTACGGAGGAAACCGTGATGAAGCTGCTTTCCAGCAAGATCCCCGCCGCTCCCGCGCAGGGCGCGGCCGCCCCGGCGGAACCGCCCCTGGCGGAATTTTACATCGGCCGGTCCACCTCCGCTTCCGGCAGCGCGGACTACGGCGGCGGCCGGATGGCCGCGCGCGGCATGCCGCTCAGGTACGCGCTCTCCTATCTTTTCGGCGGGGCGGACCGGTTCGAGGTCAGGCCGGGCGCGGAAGAAGCCATGGCCGGTTCCTACGACATCCGCCTGAGCGTTCCTCCGGGGCGCGCCGCCCTGAAGAAGGAACTGTTCCTGAAGGGGCTGGAGGCGGCGCTGGGGCTGAAGGTGAAGGAATCTTTCCGCGAAGACGACGTGCTGGTGCTTAAGGTCGCGCCCGGCGGCCCGCTGAACGTAAAGGAAACCGGCGTCTACGGCGATACTCGCGTGAACGGCACGGTGATGGAAGCCGCGGGTTCCGGCTTTACCGTGCTGGCGCAGGCCCTGGCGGAAACGCTGCGCGAGCCGGTGCTGGACGAGACTAAAGACAAGAAGATCTATAAATTTGCTTTCGACAGGGGCGGTGACGACCCGCGCGTGATCTCCGCCCGGCTGCAGCAGCAGCTGGGGCTGCGCCTGGAGAAGCTCCGCCGGAAGATCCACGTGCTCGAGATCGGCCCGGTCAAACCATGAAACGCCTTTCCTCCAAACCCACTGTCTACCTGATCGACGGCTCCAACTTCTCCCTGCGCTTCTGGGAGAAGGCCGGCGGGGCCTCGCCCGAAGAACTGGAGCGGTCGTTCCTGGCCTGGCTGGGCGAAGTGGCCAGGACGGCCAATCTCAAAGCTTCCTGCTTCCGCGTAGTCTTCGACGGACCCTACCGCCGCTCGGGGGCGGGCGGGCCGTCCATAACCGTTTACTACAGCGATTCCGAGCCCGCGGACGAGATACTGGTGGAGCGCGGCTATTTCATGCGCACCGAGGGGATCAGGGCCATCGTAGTGACTTCCGACAACGGCCTGCGGGACCGCGCCGCCGCGGAGGACGTGAAGACCATGACCTGCGAAGCGTTCCAGGCCCTGGCGGACTCGGAACTCCGCAAGGAAAGCCGGTAAAATTTGTAGAATAATAGGCCGGACAAGTCTTCCGGCGCAGCTGGGCTTGTGGCGGAATTGGTAGACGCGACTGACTTAAAATCAGTTGGCCTTATGGCCGTGCGGGTTCGAGTCCCGCCTTGCCCATTAGATTTTCGGTAATTTGATTTCTGGAGGATACCATGGGATTCGCACCGGCGGGAATAAAGCTTATCATCGGCGGCGTGGCCGCCGCGGCCTTGGGCGGCGTGCTGACGCTCTGGTCCAGGAACTTCGGCGTCCCGGTCCTTTTTCTGGGGCTGGTCTTCGCCGCCTTCTCCGCCTACTTTTTCCGCGACCCCGAGCGCGACAGGGTCTTCGCCCCGGGCGAGATAGCCTGCCCCGCGGACGGCACCGTGATGAGCGTGAAGAACGAGGGCAAGCCCGGAGTGACCGTGGTGCGCATTTTCCTCTCCGTCCTTAACGTGCACGTACAGCGCGCGCCGATAGAAGGCAAGATAACGGCCACGAAATACACCAAGGGCAAGTTCGCCATCGCCTACAAGCCCGAGGCCGCGGACAACGAGCGCAACCTTATCAGCATCGCCGGCGAGTACGGCCGCACCGTGGATATCGAGCAGATCACCGGCTCCATCGCCCGCCGCATCGCCTGCTACGTGAAGGAAGGCGACAGCGTGAAGATAGGCGAACGCGTCGGCATGATATATTTCGGTTCGCAGGTGGCGGTCTACCTGCCCGAGAGCGCCCGCATCCTCGTGAAACCCGGCGACAAGGTGGCCGGCTCCGAAACCGTACTGGGCCTCTGGTAAAGGACTTTTACTATGGAAGAAATCATACAGGAAAAGAAACGCATAGACATGGCGAAGCTGAAGAAGACCGGCGCGGTAGTGCTGCCGTCCATCTTCACCATCGCCAATATGGCTTTCGGCTTTTTCGCCATCCTCTCGGCCTCGGACAGCAACTACGTGCTGGCCGCCTGGTTCATCATGCTGTCTTACGTCATGGACATGCTCGACGGGCGCGTGGCGCGCCTGGTGCACGGCGAGAGTTCCTTCGGCGTGGAGATAGACTCCCTGTCCGACTGGATGTCCTTCGGCATCGCGCCGGCCTATCTTATGTACAAGTTCGTGCTGAAGGATTTCTATCCCTGGGGCTACCCGGTGGCTTTCCTGTACGTGCTTTGCGGCGCGCTGCGCCTTGCCCGCTATAACATCAAGTCGCACTTCGGCGGCAGCTCCAAGGATTACTTCCAGGGCCTGCCCATCCCAGGCGCCGCCGGCATCCTGGTCTCCTTCGTGCTGGCCTACAGCATGCTGGAGGGCGAGGGCGGCGCGCGCAATATAAAAGTGGTGATGGACAGCATGCCGTTCGTCTACGCCGCCATCCCTTTTATCGTGATCGCGCTGGCGCTGCTGATGGTCTCCTCGGCGCCCTACGCCGCCTTCAAGGGCGACATGATAAAGCCCACGTCCATAAAAGGGATCCTGATCATAACCGGCATACTGGGCATGATAGTGGTTTACCCGCAGGACGCCCTGTTCGTGTTCTTCTCGCTCTACGCCCTTTCCGGCGTGGCGGCGGGGATCTACAAAGGCTTGCGGGGAATAATAAAAACTAAGGAAGCGTAATTATCAGGACTTCCTGAGAAGCGGCCCGGGCCTTAACAGCCCGGGCTTCTTTTTGCGCCTTCAGGGCCTTGCTTAAGGCGGCGGGGCAGGGGGGCTGCATACAGACCAGCCATAAAGGGCCGGCGGGGGCTTTGAAGGGGAGGCGCCAGGCGTAAGCGTAATAGCCGTTGCCCGAGGCGAAAGAGATGTCCTGCGGCCTGCCGCGGTACTCGCGGCGCGGGGCCAGCCTGAGGCCGGAGCCGGGCCTGCCGGAGTATAGTCCTTTCAGTCCTGAAAAGAAAACTTTTTTAAACTCGCGGTCGGCCGGGACGAAACCGGCGGCTGCGATGAAGGAACGCAGGCCGCTTTCACGGCCGGCGAACACCGCGGAGGCGTTCGCGCAGCCCCGGTGTCCGGGGGCGCAGACCTCGGCGGGCACGATGGCGGGCAGGGCGTCCTTCGGAGCGCTCACCGCCGTTTCCGCGGCCGGGGCGGGCACGGGAGCCGGCGGCCCTTCCCAGAGCAGCCAGCCGGCCTGAACGGGCAGGCTGGCGTGGAAAATAAGCAGGGAACCGCAGGCGGCGGCCAGCCTAAAGCTCTTATTGAAAGTTTTTTCCATCCTGTCCGTTTATCCGGGGACCGGCAGACTAATTCGTTCTTATGTCGTTCGGCTTATTCTCAGGCTGCATGCGGGGGAACAGCGGCGGCACCTTCTGCGGCGGCGTACCGTCGGAAGTGCGGCCCACGCCCAGCTGCATGTGCATGCGGCTGGCGGTGTCGGGCATGAAGGGGTCCAGCCAGCCCGCGATCAGGCGCAGGCACCAGACCATCTCGTGCAGGAAAAGCTTCAGGGTTTCCGGGTCGGTCTTGGCCAGTTCCCAGGGCTTCCTGGCGTCCACCAGCCGGTTCAGGCGGCTTACGCCCTGCCAGATCTTTTCCAGCGCGTCGCTGAACCGCAGCGCCTCTACGCTGCGGTGGATCTCCGGGGTCCACGACGAGAGTTCGCGGAAGATCTCCGACTCGCCGGGCTTCTCCGGCAGGCGGTGGTCGAGGTACTTGGCGGCCATGTTCATCAGGCGCGAGAACAGGTTCCCCAGGTCGTTGGCCAGGTCCGCGTTGTAGCGGCGGCGGAACGCGTCCATCGAAAAGTCCCCGTCCTGCCCGAACGTGACCTCGCGGAAAACGAAGTAGCGCAGCGCGTCCACGCCGAACTCCCGCACCACGTCCTCGGCCTTTATGAAATTCCCTTTCGACTTGGACATCTTGTCGCCGTTGACGGTCCACCAGCCGTGCGCGTAGACCTTGCGGGGCAGGGCCACGCCCAGCGCCAGCAGCATGGCGGGCCAGATCACGCCGTGGAAGCGGAAGATCTCCTTGCCCACCAGGTGTACGTCCGCGGGCCAGGCGTCGGCGAAATCCGGGGAATTGCCGTCCGGGTTGTAGCCGCGGCCGGTGGCGTAATTAAGCAGGGCGTCGAACCACACGTAGACGGTGTGCCTGGGGTTCGACTTTACCGGCACGCCCCAGGCCACCTTGGTGCGGGAGACCGAGATGTCCTTGAGCCCGGACTTCACGAAATTAACGATCTCCTGCGCGCGGTAGCGGGGGGAAAGGAAGTCGGGATGCTTGGCGTAATGCTCCAGCAGCGCTGCCTCATACTTGGAGAGTTTGAAGAAGTAGGTCTCCTCGCTGACGCGCTCCACGGGGCGGCCGTGGACGGGGCAGTTCTTTCCCTTCAGCTCGGTCTCGTCGTAGAAGGCCTCGCAGGAGGAACAGTAAAGGCCCTCGTAGGAGCCCAGGTAAATATCTCCGGTCTTCAGCAGCTTCTCGAACACGGCCTGCACCCCGGCCTCGTGCGCGGGATCGGTAGTGCGGATGAAATAGTCGTACTTGATGTTCAGCGTCTTCCAGAGTTCCCGGAAGTCGGCGGAGACGCCGTCGCACCAGGCTTTGGGCGCCACGCCTTTTTCCCGGGCTATCTTCTCTATGTTAGAGCCGTGCTCGTCGGTGCCGGTCTGCAGCAGCACGGGGATGTCCTTGGAGCGCAGGTGGCGGGCCAGTACGTCGGCGGCCAGCGTGGTGTAGGCGTGGCCGAGGTGCGGCTTGTCGTTAACGTAGTAGAGCGGGGTAGTGATGTAATACTTTTTGGTATTCATTGCCCGGTCCGGGTGAGATCTTCCAGTTTTATCCCGGCCCGTTCGCTTTCCAGCAGCGCCGTTTCCAGCAACAGCGCGTAGGAGACGTTCCTGTCCGCCATCCGGCGCAGGTCCAGGGAGCGTTTCAGCAGGGCCGTAAGTCTGTTCTTGGCCGGGCCCTCGGCGGCGCGCCAGGCGGCGCGGACCTTGGCCAGCAGCAGGTCCAGCAGGGTCTTGACCTCTTCGCGGGCCTTGTGGCTGTCCCGCGGCAGGCCGGCGGAGAATTTAAAGATCCTGGACGAGTCTCCGGGGCGCAGCGCGGAGATGCGCTTGAGGAAGGCCCCGGCCTCCCCGGCTTTCTCCAGCGAGCCGCCGCCCAGCGCGGCCAGCGCCGCGGCCTCGCCCGGCTCTGCGCCCTGCGCTTCGAGGATGGTCCGCAGGGCCTCGCGCGGCAGCGGCCCGAATTCTATGATGCACGAGCGAGAAAGGATGGTCGAAAGCAGCGAGGTCTTGCGCGAGACCGTGAGGATCACCATGGTGCCGGGGGGCGGCTCCTCCAGGGTCTTCAGCAGGGCGTTCTGGGCCTGCGGCATCAGGGCCTCGGCGTCCCGCACGATGAAGATCTTCCAGGGGGACAGCATCGGTTTCTGCTGCGCCCAGCGGGAAAGCTCGCGAATGGTATCTATCTTAAGATTGGCGCTCTCCGTCTCGTCGAGGAGCGCGGCCTGGAATTCCGTGTCCACCACGCGGATGTCCGGGTGCGCGCCGCTGGCGGCCTGCAGGCAGGAGATGCAGACGCCGCAGGAATCGGAGAGGTCGGTGTGGACCTTCGCCGGCGCGCGTTCAGGAGCGGGCTCGGGGGCGGGCGCCGCCGCGGCGAACAGGTCGTCTTCCGCGGCCGCCGGGGCGTAAACTTTTTCCTGGTGCTCGGTGTGGGAGCAGTCTAGGGCCTTGGCGAATTCCAGCGCGGCCAGGAATTTCCCGGTGCCCGGCGCCCCGTGGAAGATCATGGCCGGCGGGATGCGGCCGGTCTCTATCAGCGCCCGCAGGCGTTTTATGGTCTTGTCCTGGCCGATGATGGATGAGAATGACATTGTTTTAGTTGGGATCGGTCCGGGGAAAACTACGCCTTCTTTCTTTTCAGGATCTTCTCGACGCGCGCGCGGATGTCGGCCTGGATGGCCTCCACCGGGCGGCCGGCGTTCACGCGGGTGACGCCGGGGCGGCGGGCCAGCAGCTTGTAGGCGCGGTTCACGCGCCGCCTGAAGCTGTCCGGCTCGCGCTCGATCCGGTCGCGGCCGGGGCGGGTCTTCTCGCGCTCGGCGAAAACTTTATCGGGGATGTCGAAGACGATCGTGACGTCGGGCTTAAGGTTCAGCGTGGCGATGCGGTTCAGGGTCTCTACCGTCTTCAGGTCCAGGCCGCGGCCGTAGCCCTGGTAGGCGGTGGTGGAAAGGGTGTAGCGGTCGGAAATTATAACCTTGCCGGCCTTCAGCGCGGGCAGGATCTTTTCAAGCGTGTGCTTGATCCTCGAGGTCTCGTACAGGAAAAGCTCGGTCATCGGCTCGATGCTGCTTTCAGGGTCCAGCAGTATTTCCCGGATCTGTTCCGAAAGGCGGGTGCCGCCCGGCTCGCGCGTGACCAGGACCTTTTCGCCCCGGCTTTCCAGCCAGGTCTTCAAGAGCTCGGCCTGCGTGGATTTCCCGGAGCGGTCCGGGCCTTCCAGCACTATGAAAACGCCTCTTTTCATAACTATATGATAGCAAAGGGCAAGAGCGCAGGGCAAAAAAAGAACCCGGTTTTAGCCGGGGTTCTTTTTGACCGCTCGCCTGTCTTACGAGCACTCGGAGTAGCCGCAGTCGTGGCAGGCGGGGCCGGAGCAGCCGGACTCGTAGCTGACGTTGGAGGAGTAGCACTTGGGGCAGTACTGGGTGCGGGAAACTTCCCAAAGTTCCAGCTTGGCCTGGCCGTTCAGCTCCTGGTCCGAGGCTATGATGCCGGTGCGCTTAAGGTGGCTCCGCAGCGCCACCGCTATGCCGTGCGCCACCGAGTTCACGCGGTTCTCGCCGAGGCCTACCGGCCGGTCGCCTTTCACCGAGTTCAGGTGCTTGATGATCTTTACCGGGTCGCCGCCTTCCTCGAGGTACTTGGAAAGCAGGATGCCGATCAGCGAGGTGAGGCCGCTGATCTCGGTACCGAGCGGGGGCATGTTGGTGAACACCTGATAGGGGCCGTGCTCGTTGTAGTTGATGTGCACGTGCAGCGGGCCGTAGCCGGTCTTCAGCTGGAAATATTCCGACGATACGCCGAAGGACTGGTAGGGCGCTTTCTTCTTCTTGACCTTGGCCTGCGGCTGCGCGCCGGCGCCGATGTTCAGCACCTGCTGCGCCTTGCAGCCGTCGCGGTAGACGGTGAGGCCCTTGCAGCCCAGCCGGTGCGCCAGCAGGTAGCAGTTCTTCACGTCCTCCACCTTGGCGGAGGCGGGCATGTTGATGGTCTTGGAAACGGCGTTGTCCGTGTGCTTCTGGAAAGCCGCCTGGATCTTGATGTGGTTCTCGATGGACACGTCGTGCGCGGTGGGGAATAAATCCTGGATCCGCTTGGGGATCTCCGGGATGCCGCGCACGGCCTTGTGATTGGCCTCTATCTTTTTCCAGAGCGCGCCCTCGTCCAGGCCGAAGTAGCCGTTCTGCTTTGCGATGTCCTTGAAAAGGGCGTTCACTTCGTAGAAAGTATCCTTCGCTTCCGGGTCCCTGTTTCCCTTCAGCGCGTCCAGTGCCCGGGCGTTGAACCGGGTATACGCGATGGCGAAGAACGGCTCTATGCCGGAACCCTGCAGCCCGGCGGCGATGGCGATGGTGCCGGTGGGGGCGATGGTGGTGCGCGCGGCGTTGCGCGGCTTGGCGGAGGTGCCGCGGAAATTCCGGCTCCCGGCGTCGTAGATGGAATCCTTCCAGTTAGGGAAAGCGCCGCGTTCGCGCGTCAGTTCCTCGGAGGCGTCCAGGGCCTTGTCATTGATGAACTTCATCACCTCTTCCGCTTTCTTCAGGCCTTCGGGGCTGTCGTAGGCCACGCCGAGTTTCACGGCGGCCTCGGCCCAGCCCATCACGCCCAGGCCGATCTTGCGGTTGCCCTTGGCTATCTTCTCGATCTCGGGCAGGGGGTAGTTGTTGATCTCTATAACGTTGTCCAGGAAGCGCGAGGCCGCGGCCACGGTGCCGGCCAGGCGGTCCCAGTCCAGCTTGCCGTGCGTCATTTCGCCGGTTACGAAGTTCGCCAGGTTGATGGACCCCAGGTTGCAGGATTCCCACGGCAATAACGGCTGCTCGCCGCAGGGGTTGGTGCTCTCGATCCGGCCCAGCGCCGGGGTGGGGTTGGAATTGGTCTCGTTGATGCGGTCCATGAACACTATGCCGGGGTCGCCGCTGGCCCAGGCGGAGTCCACCATGCTGTTGAATACGTCCCTGGCCTTCAGCGTGCCGGCGGCCTCGCCGGTGCGCGGGTTCAGCAGGTCGTAACTTGAGCCGGCCTCCACGGCCTTCATGAACTTCTCGTCCAGGGCTATCGAGATGTTGAAGTTCTCGAGTACGCCGGGCTGTTCCTTGATGGTGATGAATTCTTTGATCTCCGGGTGCCAGTAGGGCAGGATGCCCATGTTGGCGCCGCGGCGCGTGCCGCCCTGCTTCACCACGTCGGTCAGCTTGTCGAAAAGCTTCATGAAAGAGATGGCGCCGGAGGCCACGCCGTGCGTTTTCTTCACCACGTCGCCCTTGGGGCGCAGGCGGCCGAAGGAGAACCCGGTGCCGCCGCCGGATTTCTGGATCAGGCTCTGCGCCGTGAGCGCCTTGGCTATGCCTTCCATGGAGTCAGGCACGGGCAGCACGTAGCAGGCCGAAAGCTGCTGCAGCTCGCGCCCGGCGTTCATCAGCGTGGGGGAATTGGGCAGGAAATTAAATTCCGCCATCAGGTTGTAAAATTCGGCTTTCCAGCGGTCCGCGGCTGCGCGCGCTTCGGGGATGGCCTTGTAGGCTTTCTCCAGATTGGCTATGAACTTCAGGAAATTAGTTTCGCGTTCCGAGGAGTCGGCGAGCCCGCCGTGGAACAGCAGCGTGCGGGGGGACTGGCCTTCCGCGGTATAGTTCACGCCTTCGAAAACGCCCCACTTCTCCGCGTCGGGGTGGAAGATCAGCTCCGAAAGGGAGATGTTGTGCGCCACGCGCTCGAACAGCTCTTCGGCCGTCTTGTCGTCGAGCAGGTATTTGTCCTTGAGCACCTTGGCCTGGTTCTCGCTCAGGTGTATGGCTTTCTTCTCCAGGGGAATAGTTTTCATTTGCGGTGGCCTCGAACCGAAATTTGCCGTACTTTCTGGCAGGCCGGGTCTCGTACCCCTCGGGCTTTCCCGGGCCGGTTACGGGCAAGGCCTGACGCCTTTGACCGTGCTAAAAGTTTAGGATTAAGGCTAATCTATCAATCATGAAATAGATTGTCAACCCGGCCGACGTAACGCTTGTTACAGGGGCGCCGGGGGACAAAACTGTTATAATTCCGATGGCGCATTCTACCTATGGAAAAACGGAAAAAACCGTCTTTAAAACTGACCCAGGCCCCGGCGCTGCGCCAGGACCTGCGCCTGTTCGCGGTGCTCGGCGTGACCGAGGAGGATTTCCTGCGGCAGGCGGCGGAGCTTGAGGCCGACCCGCTCTTCGCCCGGCTGGCCGCTCCCGGCCCCGACGGCCAGGCCCCGCTGGCCCGGCGGAGGCTCCCCGGCGCCTCCTACGCTTTTTTCCAGGCCTGCGGCTCGGACGCCCTGGCCTCCGCCGCCGGTGCCGGGGCGGGGGCGGCGGAATGGCTGGCCGGGCGCCCCGCCATGCTGGCGCTGGCCGCCCGCGCCGGCCTCGCGAATTTCGAGAAATATTTCCTTTCCGGCTCGCCTTACCCGCGCGGCGAAGCCGAGCGCGCCTGCGGCTTTACCGCCCGGGAGGCCGCGGACCTCAAGGCTTTTACCGAGGCGTTCCTGATGGCCCACGAACACACGCCGCCCGCCGCGCTGCCGCCGCTCTTCCTGCGCTGCGCGGCCACCATCTACGCCGAAGCCGGCAGGCTGGAGGCGGCCTATAACCACCCGGCTTACTTCCGCGGCGTTTACTCCATCAACGGCCGGGCGCTGACGCGCCTGCTTAAAAGCGGAGGCTTAAGCCGCGCCGAGGTCTCGCGGGCCAGGGCGCTGGCGGCCGCGGCCCAGCGCCTTTCCTGGCGCAAGGCCGGCTTCCACCGCGTGCTCGGCGCGCTTATCGAGGAGCAGAAAGATTTCCTGCTGGGCAGGGGGCCGCTCAAGCCTCTTACCCAGCGGGAACTGGCCGCGCGCGCGGGCCTCAACCCCGGTACGGTCTCCAGGCTGATCGCCTCCAGGACTTTGCTGGCCCCGTGGGGCGAGGAACTGGCACTGAAGGGCTTTTTCCGGCCCAGGAGCGCTTATATAATTGATAAAATAAAAGAAATCCTTGGGAGGGGCTCCGGGGCAAAAACCGACAGAGAGGTCGCGGACGCGCTTAAAAAAAAATACGGTTTGGGCGTTTCCCGGCGCACCGTTAACCTTTACAGGACAAAGACCGGATTATGACGGAAGAACCCGAAAATTCCACGCACGCGCTCCGGCGCAGCCTTTTTAACGCCGTCTTCTTCAATTCCCAGGAACCCATGCTGGTGCTGGACCGCGCGCTGAACGTGCTGCTGGTCAACGCCAGTTCCCTCAAACTGCTCGGGTGGACCGGCCAAGCCCTTAACGGCAAGCCGGCTTCGGCGCTGGTCCTGGAAAAAGATTTTAAGGAATTTTCCGACCTGGCGGACCTCGCCGCCAAGAACGGCGTAGTGCGCAATTACCGCTTCTACATGCTCACCGCGGCAAAAAGCATCGTGCGCCTTTTCCTTACGGCGCAGGCGCTGAAAGACGACGCCGGCGCGGTCAACGGTTTCTGTTTCTACCTTTCGCCCGTTTCCCCAGACGAATGGTCCGCGCTCAAGGATCCGCATGTTTTCAAGAACGCGGCCAGGAGGCTCGGCCGCCTTACCTCGATCGGCCAGCTCACCTCCATGTTCGCGCACGACATCAAAAATCCGCTGCACGTGATCCTTTCCACGTCGGAGCTGCTGCGCGCGCAGGAAGGCCAGCCCGAGCAGGTCCGCTCCGGCGCCGAGCTGATAGAGCGCAACGCCCGCCGCGCCTCCAAGATAGTGAAAACGCTGCTGGATTTTTCCCGCAGCGGCATGTGCCGGCTCGAGCCTTATTCCGTGCAGACCGCCGCCGACTACTCGCTGGAACTGATAGACAGCGCGCTGAAGGCGGCCAGGATTGGCGTGGAAAAAGAAGAGGGCAAGGCCCCCAAGGTTTTCCTGGACCCGCACTATATGCATAGCGTAATTTACAACCTGCTGAACAACTCCGCCCAGGCGCTGGCCGGCCGGACCGACGGCGTGATAAAAGTGAGCACCGGCTGGCTGGAAGCCGGGAAAGAAGTTCACCTGACCATCTCCGACAACGGGCCCGGCCTGGAGCCTTCCATGATGGAGAATCTTTTTCAGCCTTTCTTTACCACCAAGGAGAGCGGCACCGGCCTGGGCCTTTACCTGGCCCGCCAGATCATGGAAGAGCACGGCGGGCGCATACTGGTCTCCTCGCCCGAGGGCGGCGGCGCTTCGGTAAGCCTGCGCTTCCGCAAGACCGTCTGATGGGAAACATCCTCATAGCCGAAGACGACGCCGATACCCGGCTGGTCCTGAAGGCCGCGCTGGAGTCCGGCCGCCACGCCTGCGCCGCCGCCGCTTCCGGCGCCGAGGCCCTGTCGCTGGCCGACGCGCTCACCTTCGACGCCGTGGTGCTGGACATGCGGCTCGGCGACGCCGACGGTCTTACCATCCTTGAAAAATTAAAGACTGACGACCCCGGCCTGCCCGTGGTCATCCTCACCGGCCACGCCGACGTGCAGAGCGCGGTAAGAGCCATGAAGCTGGGCGCGCTGGACTACCTGGTAAAACCGTTCGGCAACGAGGAACTGCTGCTGATCATCGAGAAGGCCGTGAAGGAACGCCGCCAGCGCCGGGAATTCGACGCGCTGCGCAGCCACGTTAAAACCTCGCACGGCCTGGAGCCGGTGTTCGGCCCCAGCCGCGAAATTAAACAGACCGCCGCGCTGGCCGCGCAGGTGGCCGCCACCGATCTTACCGTCATCCTTTCCGGCCCGTCGGGCTCCGGCAAGGAGGTCTGGGCGCGGGAGATCCACCGCCTGAGTTCCCGCAACGACAGCCCGTTCGTGGCGCTGGACTGCGGCGCCCTGCCCGAGAACCTGGTGGAGAGCGAACTTTTCGGCTACGAGCGCGGCGCCTTCACCGGCGCCGACCGGCGCAAGCCCGGCCTGTTCGAAATGGCTTTCGGCGGCACGCTGTTCCTCGACGAGATCGCCAACCTGACCACCGCCACGCAGGCCAAGCTGCTGCGCGTGCTGGAAGAGCGCCGCATCCGGCACCTGGGCGGCAAAAAAGATATCCCGGTGGATACGCGCATCATCGTGGCGGCCAACCGCGATCTCCAGGCCTGCATAAAAGAAGGCGCCTTCCGTGAAGACCTTTACCACCGGCTCAACCAGTTCACGCTGCGCGTGCCCGCGCTGGCCGAGCGCAAGGACGATATCCCCGCGCTGGCGGCTTTTTTTCTGCGCGAGGCCGAGAAGCTGGTTAATAAAAAAATCGAAACTATTTCCGATTCGGCCCTTTCCGCGCTGGTGGGCTATTCCTGGCCCGGCAACGTGCGCGAACTTAAGAACGTGATCATCCGCGCCGCCCTTTTGAGCGGGGGGGAGATCCTGCCCGCCCACCTGGGGCTTGGCGGGGAAGCCGCGGCGCAGTCCGTTCCCGTTCCCGGCTCGGACGACATTAATTTCAACATGAAAGAAAGCCTGCGCCAGGCGCGTGCCGAAACTGAAAAGCGCCTGATCCGCGCCGCCCTGGCTGAAACCGGCGGCAACAAGTTGAAGGCCGCCAAGCTGCTTTCTATAGATCGTAAAGCCCTTTACGATAAGATTAAGACCTATTCTTTGTAAACTGTAGTAAAATATATACACTACGCTGTGGATTATATTCTACAGTGTGGATATTTAGCCACAGTATCCGGTAACAACAATTTAACTTTTCCGCATTATATCCTTATCTGTATACTTCCTATAATATCTAGGAGAAAGTAAATATAGCAGCGTGGCAAACTTGTTGCTATATATCTCTTTGGAGAGTATAAATGAAAATTTTATTCCTTACTTCTAGAACAGCCGGCCGCCTTACGGCATCTACCGCGGTACTTGGAGAGAATATGAAAATGCTGACCAAAAAAATCGCTATCCTTTCGGCGCTGCTGCTGCTGCCGCTGCTGGCAGTCGCGGCCCCTTCGTATATAAACTACCAAGGGCGCCTTGTGGATACCACCGGCAACCCGCTGACAGGCGCGCAAAGCATAGTCTTCAAGCTCTATTCCGTACCCTCCGGCGGCACGGCCCTCTGGACCGAAACCCAGAGCGTAACTCCCGACAACGGCATCTTCAGCGTCAGCCTGGGCGGCGTTACCCAGCTGCCCGCCTCCACTTTCCTGGCCGACACGCTGTACCTTGGGGTCACTATAGGCGCCGACGCCGAAATGTCCCCGCGCACCCGCCTGCTTTCTGCGCCTTACGCGCTTTATTCCGGCAACCTCGGTTCCTCCGGTTCCAAGGCCTATATTTCCACCGATACCGTAATTTCCGCCTCGCAGCTCCAGCTCGGTAATTTCGCCAGCTTGCCTGGTGGCATTGGAAAAGGCGCGCTCGCTTATGATTCGACAGCTAACCGTGTGAATTATTGGGACGGCCTCGTTTGGAGTCCCCTGCAGTCGGGCGGCATTTCTCCCTGGTCTTCCTCTGCCGGTCTTGTTTACCTCGGTACCCCCGGAGATAATGTGGGTGTGGGTACGGTTACCCCGGCCTACAAGCTGGACGTCACCGGCGGCATCCGCGCTACTTCGTCCATGACCGCCTCCGCCTATTACGGCGACGGCTCCGCTCTGGGCGGTGTGGTTCACCTGGCTGGCGACGAGAACGTCGGCGGCGTTAAGACTTTCACCAGCAGCTTTACCGTAACCGACGCGGCAGGCATCGCCGCCGCTAATCTGGAACTTGGACAGAACGTCGCCATCTCCCTGGAACCTTCCGCCGCGCTGGGCGCCGGCGTGAGCGTCTCTTCCAACGTCTACGTCGTGGGCTTCTCTTCCGCCGCCAAGTATTACGGCGACGGCTCCGCGCTCACGGGCATTGTCACAACCGACAAGGTGCTCAAGGCCGGCGACATCATGACCGGCACCCTTACGATGAACGCGCCTACGGCTTTCGCCACCGGCGACCAGCCCGCCATAGTGATCTCAACCAGCGTCAGCGTTTCCGGCCAGGTGAAGGTGGGCAATTTCGCTTCCGCTCCCGACGCAACGGCGTTAGGGAAAGGCGCATTGTATTATAATGATGCAGGCGGTCTTAATGTTTCCAACGGCGCGGCCTGGAGCCCGCTTGCCTCCGGCGGGCCCAGCCCTTGGGCTGACGACGGCTCCGGGCACATAGTTCAGAATGTCACCTCAAATATAGTCAGGATCGACAACACCACCAGCGGTTCTTTAACCACGCTGGGCGGCATAAATGCCGGCAACCCGGGAATCGGCATCATCGGCACCGACGGCAAGATCCCCGCAGTAACCTCAACCTATTTCGCCGACTTAAGCGCGGTGATCCTGTCCAGCGCTACCGATACCTACCCGCTTTCCATCGGCGGCAACGCCGCCACGGCGACCAGCGCCGTTTCTTTCACCGGCGCTTTGTCCGGGGACGTGACCGGAACCCAGGGCGCAACCTCCATAGCCAACGGCGCTGTCACTACTGCGAAGATCCTTAACCTTAACGTCACCGACGCCAAGATAGCCGGGATGTCGGCCTCCAAGCTGACCGGGGCTATCCCCGGTTCCGCGGTTGACTTCTCGACTATAACCCTGCAGTTCAACGCCGTATTCGCCGATACCGACGCTTTAAAGGCCCAGCTGGACACCGTGGCCGCCGAC
>JAJZPL010000007.1 GCA_021811185.1 bacterium | reverse complement strand
TAGTTCACTACTTCGAACTCTTCCTTGCCGGCGCCGCAGACGGGGCAGACCCAGCCTTCGGGCAGCTTGTCGAAGTCGGTGCCGGGGGGGATATTGGCGTCAGGATCGCCCACGGCGGGGTCGTAAATGTAACCGCAGAGTTTGCAGACGTATTTTTTCATTTAGTTCTCCTGGCTGGCTTTCATTCTTTTGAGCAGGCCCGAAAGGATGGCGAGGTGCCGCATCTCTTCCTTGATGATCCCGCCCAGCTTGTCGGCTTCTTCCCTGTCCACCACGGCTTCCTGAAGTCCCAGGTAGAAGATAACTGAATCCTTCTCTATGCCTATCGCGTATTCCACGACCTCCCGCGGCTGGCGTTTGCCGGAGAAGTAGGCGGCGTGGTCGGCGGTTAGGTTGAAGACACCGGCGTCGGCCATTTCCCTGATCGAGGCGGAGAACTTCCCGTTCGGGTCGTTCAGGAAAAGGCTTTCCCGCTGCTCCAGGTCGAGGGCCAGGCCTTTGAAATAGCCCCGGTGCTCCTCTTCCATGGCCGCAAGCTTGAGGAAGAGCCCCGCCGCGTCCGGATCGTAAGCCCCTTCGGCGGCCTTTCTGTAGAAAACCGCCCCGTTCTCTTCCACCCTTACCGCGGCCGCCAGCGCCTCGGCGTAGGACAGCGAAAAACCCATCAGGCTTTCCAGAGCCCGTGCAGGTTGCAGTATTCGCGGGCTTCGAGGGTCTTGGGCGTGAAGCAGAGGCAGAAAGTCGCTTCGGGCGCCATGCCGGGCTTCAGGAATTCCCTGAAAACCTTGCCGTCGGCGACCAGTTCGATCCATTCGATGAAGTGTTTTTCTTCCATCGGGTGTGGAACGGAGCCGACCTTGACCTTTACGCCTTTTTCGGTCTTCTCTATCACCGGCACGTGCTTTTCTTTAGCCGCGTCGGTGGTGTTCTCTTTCATCAGCTTCATGTCCTGCCCGCAGCAGACCAGCGTGCCGTCGCCGCCGTGGAGCAGCTCCACGATGTTCCCGCAAAGTTCGCATTTGTAAACTTCCCTTTTTATGGCCATATTCCCTCCTGATTGATTTTTACCGTCCCCAAATCAGACCAGCGCCCGCAGCGCGTTAAGGATCTCTTCGTAATTCGGCTCGGAGGCCACCTCCGGCACTATCTGCGCGTACTTCACGATGCCGTCCTTGTCCACGATGAAGACCGCCCGGGCCAGCAGCCGCAGGTCCTTGAGCAGCACGCCCCAGGCTTTGCCGAACTCGGCTTTCTGGTAGTCCGAGTACGTGCGCACGGCCTTTACGCCGGCGGCGCCGCACCAGCGCTTCTGGGCGAACGGCAGGTCCATGCTGATGGTCAGCACTCCCACGTCGGGGCCGAGGGCTTCGGCTTCCTTGTTGAAGCGGCGGGTCTCCAGGTCGCAGACCGGGGTGTCCAGCGAGGGCACCGCGCTGATCACGGCCACTTTGCCGCCGTAGGTGCGGGAGAACTTCATGGGCAGCATGTCGTTGTCGGTAACTTTGAAGTCGGGCGCGGGCATGCCTACTTTAATTTCGGTCCCGGCCAGGACCATCGGGCGGCCCTGCATGGTGACGGTGCGCTTTACCGCTTCTTTCTTTTCTTCGTTAATGTTTTCTTCCATAATTTCCTTTATCTCCCGGATTCTACCAGTTTTCGGCCAGTATTTCGAAGTAAGCTTTGGGGTGGGCGCAGGCGGGGCAGGCCTCCGGCGCTATGGTGCCTTCGTGCACGTAGCCGCAATTGAGGCAGCGCCATTGCGCCGCCTTATCCTTGCAGAACACTTTCCCTTCCTCCAGGTTCTTCAGGAAGCCGAGGTAGCGCTTCTCGTGCTGTTTCTCGGCCACGGATACGGCTTCGAAGGTGCGGGCTACCGGCTCGAAGCCCTCTTCGCGGGCTATCTTGGCGAAACCGGGGTACATGCTGCCCCACTCGTGGTTCTCACCGGCGGCGGAGTTCTTAAGGTTGGTCGCGGTATCGGCGATCCTGCCGGCCGGGAAAGCGGCGGTGATCTCCAGGTCCCCGCCTTCGAGGAACTTGAAGAAGCGCTTGGCGTGCTCCTTCTCCTGGTTGGCGGTCTCTTCGAAGGCCATGGCTATCTGTTCATAGCCTTCCTTCTTGGCGGCCCCGGCGAAATAGGTGTAGCGGTTGCGCGCCTGGGATTCCCCGGCAAATGCGGCAAGCAGATTCTTCTCGGTCTTTGAACCTTTGATTTTCATGTTTCCTCCAGTGTATTTCCGCCTCCGCCGGCCCCCACCGGCAGAGTTTAGAGAACTTATATTCTACTAAATCCGTACATTGTTTCTGCGTATGCCCGCCCGCGTCAGGGCGAAGTCGTACTTGACCGGGTCGGCCGGCTCGATCCGACGGAAAAACGCGGTTATTTCGGCCGCGGTCTTCATGGAAGTGTCCTTGCGCCGGGTGATCCCCGCGTTCATGGAAACCTGCCGCATGTGGGTATCCAGCGGGATGAGCAGCTTGGCCGGGGAAACCCGTTTCCAGACCCCTGGGTCCACGGCATCGCTGCGGACCATCCAGCGCAGGTAAAGGTTGATCCTTTTAAAAGAACTTTTATGTTCCGGGCAGGGGGTCAGCGAAGGCGCGCAGCCAACCGCGTTGAACGCGTTGATGAACTTGTAGAGCGCTTCCTCCACGGTGGGGGCGGCCGGGTCGTAGCCCAGCAGGAAAAGGTTTTCGAGCGAGCCGTGCTGCTCCATGGCCCGCTTGATATTCAGCAGGAAAACGGACATTTCCGCGCCCGTGGTGAAGCGGTGCTTAAACGTAGTGAAAGTCTTTTTAACTAGCGTTTTGTCGGCTTTCTTCAGCCAGGCGGCGGGGGACGGGGCCATGGGCCCGAGCACTTTCTCCACGCTCTTGAGGATCTGCGTCACGTTGCCGTACGCCAGGCAGGCCGCTATCAGGCCCGCTATCTCCCTGTCGGCGCCGCCCTTGTAGCGCCAGACGAATTCCAGGGGGTCCGGGTGGATGAACTCCGGCTTGTTGAAATCCTTGTACGTTCTTTCAAGAATGGCTTTTGTGGGCAGCATGATCGTCTCTCGTTCCCTTGATTATAGTTTTTCCTGGTTGCCGAAAGGGTCCTTGAATTCCACAGGTTTGTCGAAGTTAAGCTTCTTCTCTCCGCGGCCGTTAAGGTACTTCGGCAGTTCCAGGTCTATCTTTGCCGGCACGCTTACGCCCGCCTGCGCCAGGGCCTGCCGCAGCAGCGCCTCGGCCTTGCCGGCGAAGGCGACGGCGTCGCCTAGCACCCGCATGGCCTCGGTGGGGTTGTGGAAACCCGTGGAATTCTCCGCGCCGATGAACGCGGAGCGGTAGAAAGCCTCTTCGAAATATTCCTTAGCCTCGGCGTAAAGCGCAGGGTCTATTTTTTTGCCGGCCTTCCGCGCCGCGTTGGCCTTCTCGAACAGCTTGGCCGCCGCGGCCGTGCCGTAGCCGGCGCGCAGCAGCAGGGAGGCCGTCCTGTCCTGTATGGCCAGCACGCGCGCCTTGAGCCAGTCCGCGCCTTCCGTGTGGCACTGCAGGCAGCCCTTCATGCCGTTCTTGAGCGGGCTCATCACGCGGTGGTCGGAGATCTTGTAGGCCCCGGAACGCACGTAGGGCATGTGGCAGTCCGCGCAGGCCAGCCCCGCCTGCCAGTGGGTGCTGTTATTGGAGAACAACTCGTATTCCGGGTGCCGCACGAACCCCAGCTTGAAGCCCGTCACGGCCTGGGTCCACTCCAGGTTCGAGGGGTCGCTCTTTATCGTCTTTATGATGTCCTCTATGGCGATATGCCCCTGTTTCGAGTTCTGCCAGGGGAACATGACGTTCTTGGAGTGCATGTCCGCGTCTTTCTGCACCATGTAAGTTACGTGGCATTGCGCGCAGACCAGCGTGCGCATATCCTGCGTGGAGAGCTTGGCGGTGTCCACGCCCATGGACGCGAGCGCCTTGCCCAGCGTGAATTTGTTGTGGATGATCAGCGACATGTCGGCGGGGTCGTGGCAGTGGGCGCAGGCCGCGCCCAGTTTCTGGTGGTTCCTGGGGATCAGCGCGTGGATCTCGGCGAAAGGCCTGGAGAAATAATCCTTGCCGTACTTTTCCTGCAGGTCCTGCGCGTAGGGCGTCTTGCAGGTAAGGCAGGCCCCGCCCGCCTTGCGCCGGGCCGGGTCTACGTCGAGAACGTCGTCCATCATGTGCATGTGGCCGCGCGGCTCGTTGTATTCCAGGCCGAACCCCCAGCCGTTGAACAGCAGCGCCAGGTACGGGTACTCCGACAGTTTGTCGTAAACCTTGCCGCCCTTTTCCGAGCCGCGCTTGTACTTGCTCAGGCCGGCCGGTTCCGGGTCGCCGGTGGCTTTCCAGCCCTCGTATTCGCGGGGGTAATCCTTAGCCCAGTCGGCCGGCTCGTAATCGCCGGCCTTTATCTCGGCGACCTTAAGGGGTTCCGGCTGTTTGGAGCAGGCCGCGAGAGCGGCTATCAGCGGGAGGATCAGCAATTTTTTCATTTTTTCATTTCCTCTCTGGTCAGCGTGAGCGCCGTGCGCCTGTGGCTGAACGTCCGGTGGCAGTCTATGCAGCTGCGCTTGTTGTTTATGTGCGAGACCATCCCGGTGTGGCAGCGGATGCAGTTGGCCTGCAGGACCCTCTTGCCGTGTTCCGTGAGCTCGGTGTCGTTGCCGTCGCCGAGTCCCGAGAAGTGGAAGAACACGTCCTTGCCGCCGTCGATGGATTTCCACAGGTAGTGGTCCGCGAAATTGTCGTTGGGCAGGTGGCAGTCTATGCATTTCTCGCCGCGGTGGGCGGAATGCAGCAAGTCCCCGTTCTGGCTGGCGTGGCAGAGCGCGCAGAACCGGGGGCTCTCGGTAAGCTCTATCATGCGCGGCGGGCCGAACAGCGTGAAGCCGCCTCCGAAGGCGCACAGCCCTCCGGCGGCCGCCGCCTTCAGCAGAACCGCCCTGTGCTTTGCAACGAAGGCTTCGGCCTTCTCCCTGAGTTTCCCGTGGCCCATCGGTCAACCGTAACTGTGCATGCCGCTCAGCAGGAAATTCACGCCGAAATAAGTGAACAGGACCAGCGCGAAGCAGCCGAGAAGCAGCAGGCAGAACCTGGCGCCCCTGAAACCTTTTTTGCGGAGATGCAGCGCGGCCGCGTAGGCCAGCCACGTAAGCAGCGACCAGGTTTCCTTGGGGTCCCAGCTCCACCAGGAGCCCCAGGCCGTGTCGGCCCAGACCGAGCCGGTAATTATCCCCAGCGTAAGGAAGGCGAAGCCGGCCTTGGCCAGGCGCAGTAAAAAATCTTCGGCGGCCCCGGCCTGCTTTTTAAGCAAAGCCCAGAACGCCGCCGCGGCCGCCAGCGTGAAAGCCGCGTAGGCGGCCATGGCCGATAGAACGTGGATCATCAGCCAGTTGGACCGCAGGGCCGGCATAAGGGGGCGCGCGGTCCTGTCCAGCAGCGCCGCGGTCCCGAAGATAAGGCAGGCGGCCAGGGCCGCGGCCGGGAGTATCTCGCGCCGGCCTGTCCTGCGGCGGAAGTAAAAGGAAAGCGGGAAGATGAACCAGAGCAGGGTAAGCAGGGATTCATACTGGTTCGAGAGCGGCGGGCGGCCGAGAGCCGCCCACAGCAGCCCGAGCCCGGCGCTCAGCGCCAGCCAGGCCAGGCCCATGGCCCGGTTCGCCCCTGTCTCCAGGAGCGGCTTGTTCAGCACATAGCCGGCGGCAAAGGCGGCCAGGGCCGCCAGGGTAAAGGCGAAGGAAATATTCAGGAAGTTTATTTGCGCAGCCATAAGAGCACTCCGGAGAGCAGCAGTATGAACCCGGCGTAGACCACCCATACCCCGCGGTCCCTTGTGACCGTGAGCAGGGTGTAGCCCGCGTCGGCCGGGTCGTAACTGGTCTGGTACAGGGTATAGCCGCCGAAGGCGAGCGGCTTGTTCACGGCTATTTCCGCCCTGGTTCCGGGCCCGGCCGCGGGCTTAACGGTTACGGTACTGATAAAGTTCCTGATCTCCGCCTGCTCCAGGCGGTAGGAGACGCTTAAAGAAAGGTCCTGGCCGTGCATCCCGGGGAAGTTGGCGAAGAACCATAGATCCCGCTTTTTTCCTCCCTGAACGATCTCGAGCCGGACCGCGGGATTGAACCAGTAGGGGGATTTCTCCACGACCTCGTTCTTCCCGGTAAGGCCGAAATCCTTTACCAGGCGCAGGACTTTCAGCGCGGCGCCGCCTGGGGTCTTTATGGCGGCCCCTTCTTTGGAATTCAGGATATAAGTGCGGCCGCCTTCCTCTACCGCTATAACGCCCTGCGGCTCGGCGTAATATTCCAGGCGGAAGTCCTCCAGCTTCACCGAGAAAGGCAGCGTGTAGGAGGCGGTGTCGGTGTAAACCAGCGAGGAGGCCTGGCCGGCGTGCAGCGGCATGGCGGCCTCGAACCGGTAGAGGCGCGTGGCAAACGCCCCGGCGATGATGAGCACCAGCCCGGCGTGCAGCAGCGTGAAGTATAGCGGGGCGGTCCTCAGCCTTTGCGCGGAACAGGCCGCTATATTCGCCGCCAGCAGCAGGCCCAGGGCGGCGAACCAGGCGGAACCGTATACGGGGGTACCCTTGTTGAAGATGGTCTGGTAGACGAATGCGGCGCCCAGGAGCGCAAGCAGCGAAAAGAAAAGGCGGAGTGAAGAAAGATGTCTTAGCATTGTACGTTCGCCGGGAGTCAGGACCTTATCATTATCAGGGCCATCTTGAACTTTTTAACGGCTTTCAGCGCGTGCGGTTTACCGGCGGGCATTATGATGAATTCTCCCGCCTTTACTCTTTTCGGTTCTCCGGAAATAAATATCTCGGCCTCCCCGTCCAGTATTTCCGCCAGCGCGTCGAACGGGGCGGTATGCTCGCTCAGGCCCTGGCCCTTGTCGAAAGAAAAGATGGTGACGGTCCCGGTCTTTTTCTCTATTATGGTGCGGCTTACTACCGCCCCCTTGTCGTACTTTACCAAATCTTTGGCCTTTAAAGGCATGCCTCTGAGGTCGTCTTTCCGTGCTTTAATAAGTTTCATTATTCCCTTTGGCTGCAGCCCCGTCCCGCCGCCGCCCCGGATCGCCCGGGGCGGCGCTTTCTGTGTTCCAGCGGGTTCCTGTTATTTTACGGCCTTGGCGCCGAGTATGGCTTCAAGGTCCTTTTCCGCCGTGGTCACCGGCATGATGTTGAACTTCTCCACCAGCACCTTCAGCACGGCCGGCGTAATGAAAGCAGGCAGCGTGGGGCCCAGGCGGATGTTCTTGATGCCTAAGAACAGCAGCGTGAGCAGTATGCAGACCGCTTTCTGCTCGTACCAGCTCAGGATCATGGAAAGCGGCAGCTCGTTCACGCCCACGCCGAAGGCCTTGGAGAGCGCCACCGCCACCTGGATGGCCGAGTAGGCGTCGTTGCACTGGCCCATGTCCAGCAGGCGGGGGATGCCGCCTATGTCGCCGAACTCCTTCTTGTTGAAGCGGAATTTGCCGCAGGCCAGCGTAAGGATCACGGTGTCCTTCGGCGCTTTTTCGGCGAACTCGGTGTAGTAGTTGCGCCCGGGCTTGGCCCCGTCGCAGCCGCCCACCAGGAAGAAGTGTTTTATCTGCCCGGCCTTTACCGCGTCTATAACCTTGCCCGCCACGCCCATCACGGTGTTGTGGCCGAAGCCCACCAGGATGGTCTTCGGGTCGCCGTCGGCGGCGAAGCCCCCGGCTTTAAGCGCGGCTTCCACCGCCGGGCCGAAGTCGCCGTTGGCGAGGTGCGTCACGCCCGGCCATTCCACCAGGCCGGTGGTGAAGATGCGGCCCTTGTAGCCCGCGAGCGGCCGCTGTATGCAGTTGGTCGTCATCACGATGGCGCCGGGGAACGCGTCGAATTCCTTCTGCTGGTCCTGCCAGGCCCCGCCGTAGTTGCCGGCCAGGTGCTTGTACTTCTTCAGGCCGGGGTAGCCGTGCGCGGGGAGCATTTCGCCGTGGGTATAGACGTTGATACCTTTGCCCTCGGTCTGCTTGAGGATGTTCTCCAGGTCTTTCAGGTCGTGGCCGGACACCAGCAGCGCCTTGCCCTTGAGCGGGTTGATCCGCACGGGGGTGGGCACGGGGTGGCCGTAGGCGCCGGTATTGGCCTTGTCGAGCAGTTCCATCACGCGCAGGTTCACCTCGCCGCATTTCATGTTATAGCCGAGCAGTTCGGCCACCGTCGGCTCGGGCTTGGTGAGGAAGTCCAGGGCTTCGTGAAGGAAGGCGTAGACGGCCTTGTCTTCCTGCCCGAGGATCATGGCGTGGTCCGCGTAGGCGGCCATGCCTTTGAGCCCGGAGGTCAGCAGCTCCTGCAGCCCGGCGGCGTCGTCGCCGAGGCCTTTCTTGCGGACTTCTATGCCTTTGTCGGCGGCCTCGTTAAGGAGGGCCGCATAATCGGCGGGGGGGACCCAGGCCGCGGGCCCGCCCAGCTTCTCGGCGCCTTTTACGGCTTTTTCGTAGATCAGGCGGGAATTTTCCTTAACGCCCTGGCCTTTCCTTATAATCTTCTCTATGTTATGGGCGTCGAAGTTGACGTTGGTAACGGTGGTGAACAGCGCCTCGGTAACGAACAGGTCCGCTTCCCGGTCTTCCGCGCCGGCCAGGGCCGCGCGCCGCGCGTACATGCTGATCCCCTTGGCCTGCCAGAGCAGGAGGTCCTGCATCTTGGCCGTTTCCGGGTCCTTGCCGCAGACCCCCTGCACGGTGCAGCCCGTGCCTTTAGCCGCCTGCTCGCACTGGTAACAGAACATGTTTTCGCTCATGGTATTCTCCTTAATGCTTTTAATCTTTATTCAACCCCGCTTCTGTTTGCGTTTCGCCAGCTCCGAGAGCTTCGCGTTCATCACCGCTTCGAACCGCTCGTTCGTCTCTTCGAGGAAGCGCCCCAGCATGCAGCCGCGGCCCAAACAGACCTTGGCCTTCATCAGGCAGGCGTGGCCGGAGGGCTGGCCGTCGATGGCGCCTATAAAGTCCCTCACCCTGGCCTTTTTCCCTGCGGCGGAGAGCTCGAACCCGCCTTTGGGCCCGCGCACCGGCGCTATCAGCCCGGCTTTGGTGAGCTGCTGCAGCACCTTGGAGAGGTGGTTGTAGGACACCCCGAGGGCCCGGGCTATGGCCGCCGCGGAGCTTAAGCCCTCGCGCCCCGCCAGGTAGTCCGCCGCGTGCAGCGCGATGGCCGCCCCTTCCGAGATCCTGAGTATGCTGTGCATATGACCCTTCCTTGTAGCAATGTAGTACCACAATACCAGAATATGTTCTGTTTGTCAAGCGTGAGCCGGCCGGGGGGGGTGTCAGTGCTGCGCTGCGGCGGGGAAGTAAATGGTGAAGACCGCCCCGCCCTCGGGGCGGTTGGCGGCGAAAATACGGCCGTTGTTCTGGTGCACTATGCCGTACACGGTGGAAAGCCCCAGGCCCGTTCCCTTGCCTTTGGGCTTGGTGGTAAAAAAGGGTTCGAAGATGCGCGGCAGCGCCTGCCTGGGGATGCCGGGGCCGGTGTCGGAGATCTCGAACGCGGCGTAGCGGCCGGCCGGCAGCGAAGAGGGCAGCCCTTCCGGGCCGGCGTTGAAGGTGCGGATCATGATCCCGCCCTTCCCGTTCATGGCGTCCCTGGAATTTACCGCCAGGTTCATGATGGCCTGCTTGAAGTGCTCCGGCTCCAGCCGGGCCGGCAGGAGGTTCTCCTCTAGGGCATAGGCCACGCTGATGTCGCGGCCCAGCAGGCTGTCGAAAAGGATCTTCAGTTCCCGTACCGGCTCGTTAAGCTGCGTGACCACCGGGTTGGATTCCTGCCTGCGCGCGAAAACGAGCAGCTGCTTTATCAGGCTGGCGGCTTCCCTGGAAGAGCGCAGCGTTTCGGTGGCTAGTTTCAGCGCCACGCTGCCAGGCTTGAGGTCTTCGGAGATTATCTCCATAGAGCCTATCACGATGGTAAGGAGGTTGTTGAAATCGTGGGCGATCTGCCCGGCCAGCAGGCCCATGGACTCCATTTTCTGGCTGTGCGAGAGCTGGTCCTCCAGCTGGACCTCGCGGGCTATATCGTGCCGGACCGCCAGGAAGGATTTTATCTTCCCGCCGGGGCCGGTGATGGGGGTGATGCGGACTTCCTCGGTGTACAGGGTGCCGTCTTTGCGGCGGTTCACCAGGCGGCCGCTCCAGTGCCTGCCCGCGTTAAGGGTGCCCCACATCTCCTTATAGAACTCCGGGGATTGCTCTCCGCTCTTCAGGATGTTCGGTTTCCTGCCCAGCACTTCTTCCCGGGCATAGCCGCTCAGCCGCTCGAACGCAGGGTTCACGTACCTGATCGTCCCGTCGGGATCGGTAAGAAAAAAAGTTTCTTCGGTCTGCTCTATGGCTTCCAGCAGGATGGCCCCGGTTTCGGTAGAGACTTCCATCCGCATATTGTAGCAAAACTTCCTGGCGGCGCCGCAGAAGCCGCGGAAAAAATAGAATGAGAAAATTGAACATTCTCGAGGATATTTGATAGCATAATAGTGTTGGATTTTCACCATGGGTTAGCTTCAGGGGATCATTTTGCGTTCTTTCGTGTTGCTTCTTGCCGTGCTTTCTTCAAGCATTCCAGCCTGCTTTGCCGGGCCGGATAAGTTATTGCTTTCCGCCCGCGAAGCCATACTTTTATCTTCAACCACCCCACAAGATGCGCTCGTGAATTATACAGCGGCTTCTAAAAAGTCCATTGCCGCGCCTGTCACCGCTGAATATGCCTATGCGCTTGCCTATGCGGGCTTGGGTAAAGCCTCGCTTACCAATATAGACCGCGCCCTTATCGACGACCCGTTCAACGCGGACGTGCGCTTCTACCTCTCCGAGATCTTCAATGCCTTTGGCCTTGAAGATGCTTCTTCTGAACTTTCCGCGCCAGTCCCCGGCTGGCTCAAGGCGCCTTTAAAACTCCCCGCGCTGGACCTGCCTCCTGCGGAGGGGGATTTTGACACGGCTTTTGCTTCTCTTAGCGAGCTGCTGCTCCAGAAACGCTACGCGCAGGCTTCGGTCTCGTTCGACAGGCTGTGCAAAGCCAACCCGGCAGAGCCGCGCTGTCCGGCCGCTTATTCTATAGCTTTGCAGAAACTCGGCGCTTATAAGGCCGCTGTCGTCGAGGCCAAAAAGAATATGGCTTTGTCCCAGACCCAGGAACATAAAGCCGTGGCCGCCACTTATATAGCCTATCTCGAAAAACAGCCGCCGCTTAAATATTCCACCGCCGAGCCTGTTACGCTTAAAGGCCGCTACCTGCTATTTCTCGGCGGCAACCTTAGCCGGGTTAGCGGACAAACTATATATTCCTTCAACAGCCGCGCCGGCAGGTTCATAAGCGAGCGTCTGGATATATCCGCCAACGCCGGGTTAAACGGCGGGAATGATGATAAGGACTTCAATGGCCTCACTTTAGGCGCAGGCGCGCGCTACAACATGCCGCTCTCCTTTGCTCCGCTCAACCTTACCCTGGCTGCCAAAGCCGAGCGCGTTCCCGCCCCGGAGAAAAAACTTACCATGCTGCTTTCTCCCGGCATCTGAGCGATCCGCTTGGGCTTATGTCGGATTTCCAAAGCACTTCGGAATTGCAGGAGGCTGGACTTGATCCTGCCATTGTGCGTCAAGCTGAGATGCCATACTTTTGGGCTTCAATAGCCGTGTTGGGAGGGGGAGCTGCATATTCAGCTTATTCTGCATATGGTCTCAGTGTGGTTTCGTGGTCATATGAATCGGGCGGCGGGGGGATAGTATTACTTAATAAGTTAGGGAAGCGAATATCCAGTTTCGATTACGGTGAGGGATATCTTTTACGTGGGAAAGATATTCCTGGTGGCTGTCCGACAAAATTGCCACACTTGGATTTTGGTAAGACCTCATGGTTTGGAAAAGTTGAGCATTTTCCTTGGCAATGGCTTTATAAAAATTGGCCCTATAAATGGCCATATCACTGATGTATTGGATGAGATAAACATATGGACGAAAAAGAAGTTAAAGCTAAAATAATTGAGCTTTGTCTTGCAGGTATAGATCATAAACTTAGCCTTGATGAACTGGCTCAGAAATGGCCGATACATATTGAAGGGGATGCTTATCCTTTCTTTCGAAAAGTTTTCGGAGATATAGAAGATGGGATCGAACATGCTCCAGGATATTGGTTTAAGAAGGGACTGAATGTTGAACTGTGGAAGACTACGGATATGTTTTGGCAGTTACATCTGGATATCGCATTATTAAAAAGAAATGAGTCGTTGGATGAATTAGAGCAGTGCTATGTCGACATTACTGCAAGACCGGATATGCCGAATGCTGAGGAAGCGGTGGCTGAGTGGTTCCAAGCGAATAAGAGATGAGGTGCCTCCGTATTACTCTTTAGGCGGATGGCAGCAAGTATTTGTTACATGACTTCTCAAAATAGACAAATCGTTCGCCCCCCGAACATTTTCAGCCAGTACAAGTCTCTTGTGGCGGGATATCCTTCTAAAAAACGGAGCGTGGAAATAGCGGTAGCCAAAGATTTAGTCAAAATACTAAGAGACAAACGGCCTTTAAATAGAGTGGATGTTGCTGAACTTCTTGGCCAATCTTATGGTAAATATGGCTATGTAGCTGCTGCGTTATCAAAAGTTCTGTTAACAGACACTTCATGGCTTGTACGAGTATGTGCTGCTGAGAGTATTGGCCTTAAAAAGTATTATCAATCTGCTCCCGCACTTAGAAAAGCCCTCAATGATAAACATCAGGTGGTGCGAGGGTATTCAGCAGAGGCCATGGCAAGAGTTGGATCGGCTCTGGCAAGTAAATATATTGTGAGGAGACTTCAAGTTGAACATTCTTCTTACGCTAAACTTAAAATGTATGCGGCATTGTATGATTTAGGCGAAAAAAAAGTATTTCCAGACATCATTAAAATGCTCAAAAACACTCAAAAAGCTGTTCGTACTAATACCGCAGCAATATTGATGGATAGGGTGGACAAGCGCAATGCCGAACTGATTTCAAGCTGCCTTGTTGAAGCGTTGCGGAGGGAATCTGAACCCTATATTCGAAGAATATTTAGAGGATATTTGAAAGAACTGGAGGACGTCCATTGCAAGAGGGATATCAGGATAAAATGAATTGTTTCAACTCCACTGCCACCTCATACAGTTCTATATTTATACATTGACTCGGGAAATAAAGTTGAAAAGGTTATTGTCGGCAAAAGTTAGTTTTTGATTTGTTTGTGGTGTGGAATTTAACCATTCAGCCTGGTAGGAATTGCGGGGGAAGGTCACTCCGATGGGGGAGTAAAGCGAATCTATGGGAAAATGAATTTCGGGAAAACATAGTAAGGCGCAATATGAAAACTGTTGATAGATTCGGGTTTGCAATTGTTGCTGTTTGGTTTGTGTTGGTGTTGATATATTTGCCAGTTATGAATGTGTCTTCAGGCACGGCTTGTGCAAACCTAATGAGAATGACTAGCGGCCAACAGAACTTTTTGCCAATATGCGAAAAAGCATTATCTGGGTATGCTAGATACGATTTGGTTTGGCTGATTATACTTTCGAACATAATGGCATTAATCATGTCTATTCGTTTGGCGGTTATTTCATGTCGAAAGTAATAGAGCTTGTGAATAAGCGAAAACAGAAAATATGAAATCTTCAGAGCAGTTAAGTTGATGAAAACATGCGGGTTATTCTAATGAAAGTTGCCGCAAAAATAATTTTCCTCTTATTGTTCATCGTCCATCTGAATGCGGTGGAGGCCTTGGCGCAGAAAAATGCTGTGTTAATGCTTTCACCGGATATGGATACGGTGGATGGGCGGGTTGCAGTCGAAAAGTTTAAGTCCGACCTGGCCGCACAGGGAGTAAGTCTGACAGAGATCTCAGCCGATGAGGCGCAAGATGTTGGACAAGCCGGACTGATAGCTGATGGTGGCCCGGTTATCACTACGGAGTCCCAGGCTGGAAAAATCGAATTTAAGGTGCATGACGGGGTATCAGGCGCGGATATAACCAAGACTTTTAATGCTAAGTCCGTCGCATTAAAACCCGAAGTAAAGGCTGAGCCTAAAAAGGAGCCCGCGTCTATCGTGGTCGTAAAACCCGAACCAGAGCAGCCTAAGCCGGTTGAACCCCCTGCGGTTCGGCCTTCTCCGCGCGAGACCACGGCCTTTGCCAGGAATCACATAGGCCTCTCCGTAGGTCCTTCTAACTTTACCAAGAACAAGGACAGCCTGGAGATGCTCCAGCAGGGGAATCCAGGTTCACAGATCACTTACACTAAGACGAGCGGGCGCTTTCAGTTATTCTACGAGCGGGATCTGTCTAAAAAGTACACGTTAGGCCTCTCGGGTGAGTTCGAGAAGGGCGGCGGCGCTAAATGGGACAATAACGGCACGCTTTCCGTAGACCCGAAGCATAAAGCGGCGAATGTATACCTCCGGCGCAATTTCGGCAGGCATTTCGGCCTTTACCTGGGCGGCGGGGCGGATATGGTGTCGCTCCATGTTGTCGACCAGGCTAACATGGCTGGTGTTGGCGGCAATGTGTTGTTTAAAAGCGACGTAACCGTTCCCCATGCGGAAGCCGGGGTGGCGTTAAGCGCCGGCAATTTCTCTTTAAGGTTCTCTCTCCGGAAAATACTGGCCGCCGAGAGCAGCGGACTTACTACGACCGTTAATGGCTCCAAGGCCAGGCTGATAATAAAGAACGGAAAAACGCTTAGCACTAAAGCCGTAGGTCAGCCCCTGGGAGCTAATGAACAGCTTTATAAAGCCGATCTCGGCGGCACAGCCGCAGCAGTGTCGCTAGTCTATTCTTTTGCCAACTGGTAAAAAAGTCGGTGTCCACCTGGGGATACGAACCAGAATATTAGGGTCGGACAATTTTCCGGATAGCATATTGAAGCAACCTGATTCCCCTATGCTTGCCAATTCCGTCTGGCGAAAGTTTAATTGGGAAAAAGCCAATTAAATTTTAGGCGGGTATAATTAAACTAGGGGGGATTAAAGCGGGCACGCGGAGCCGTAACTTTGACGGTAAATATATGGGATATGGACACCGATGGACACCTATATGGACACCAACGCCGAGAGAAACGCCGAGAGAAACCTTAACAGCGTTTTCAAAAAATGCTAATATTAGCTATGTAGTCATACCACATTTTGCCGCGGTAGCTCAGTGGTAGAGCACTGGTCTGAAAAACCAGGTGTCGTTGGTTCGATCCCAACCCGCGGCAAATTCTTTTTAAAGCAAGGCAAGCGCCGATCCTCTTCCCCGTTGTTCATCCTTCACCCGGCTCCAGAACTATATGGCCCTTCATAACAAGATACTTATCGCCGACGACGATTCCGAAATGCTCGAGATCCTCAGCTCCATGCTCGAGGAGGAGGGCTACGTGGTGGTGCGCGCCGAGAACGGGCAGGAAGCCGTGGACCTGGCCCGCAAGGAACTGCCCGCCCTGGTAATGCTGGATATCCACATGCCCAAGATGGACGGCCTGTCGGCCTGCAAGGAGATCAAGTCCGACAAGGTCACCAAGGGCGTGCCCGTGGTGATGCTCACGGTGGAAGGCAGCATCAACGAGATCCAGCAGGCCATCAGCTACGGGGCCAAGACCTATATCACCAAGCCGTCCAGCAAGGAAGAGATCCTCAAGGTAGTGAAAAGCATACTTTACTGATCCACCGCTTTCCGGCGGAATAAAAAAACAGGGCCATTCGGCCCTGTTCGTTTTTTATGCCTTCTGCCAGGTCAGACCATGCGGATCAGCGCGAAATGCAGGTACTCGGTTTCCGGCATGCTGATAAGGATCGGGTGGTCCTTGGCCTGGCCGCGCAGTTCCACCAGCACGGCCTTCCGGTTGGCCTTGGCCACCGCGCCCGAGAGGGTTTCCACGAACATCCCGCGGGAGATATGGTGGGAGCAGGTGGAGACCGCCAGGTAGCCGCCGGCAGGCAGGGCCTTTATGGCCGCGCCTTCCATGCGGGCCAGCATCTTGAGGGCCTGGGGCAGGTTCTTCTTGTTATGTACGATGTTGGGCGGGTCGAGCAGGATGAAGTCGGGGCGCTCGGGCAGCTGGCCGGCTTCCAGGGCCTCCAACAGGCGCTCGGCCTTTTCCTTCCTGAAGATGATCTTGTCCTTAACGCCGTTCAGCGAGGCGTTGATCCCGGCGGCCTCTATGGCCGTCTCCGACGAGTCTACACCCCAGACCGACGCCGCGCCGGCCTTGGCCGCGGTGATGGCGAAGGCGCCCAGGTAAGTGTGCAGGTCCAGCACGCGGCGGCCTTCGAAGAAGGGGATGAGGGCCTCGCGGTTCTCGCGCTGGTCGAAGTACCAGCCGGTCTTCTGCGCGCCGGACATCGGGACCTTGTACTTAAGCCCGTTCTCCTCTATCTCCGCCTTTTCCGGCATGCTGCCGTGGGCGGTCTCTTCATACATCTTGAGGCCTTCCAGTTCGCGGAAATGATGCGTGTTCCGGTACAGGATGCCCCGGGGCTGGAGCAGGTCGCGGAGCGCCTCCGTGACCTGGCCCTTGAGCAGCTCCATGCCGGCTGAAAGGATCTCCACTACCAGCGAGTCGCCGAAGCGGTCCACCACCAGGCCGGGCAGCCCGTCGGATTCGCCGAAGCAGAGCCGGCAGAACTGGTCGATCCCGAGGATCTTCCGGTAGTCCAGAGCCGCCGAAAGGCGCTGCTTCACGAAGTCCTCCGGCAGGCTGTGGGTGTTCTGGGCCAGCAGGCGCAGCGCTATCAGGCTTTTCGGGTTGAAGAAGCCCACGCCGGCGGGCTTGCCGTCGGGGTAGAGCAGCCCGCAGATAGTGCCGGGCGGGATGGTCGTGTCGATCTTCTCCAGTTCGTTGGAGAAGACCCACAGGTGGCCGCGGGAGCGGCGCTTGAGGGCGTCGCGTTTAAGGGTAAGGGTTTTGAGGTTTGTCATGTTATTCGTCTATCGAGACTATGGCTTCCACCGTCGAGCCGATCTTTACGTCGAACGCGCGCGCGAAACTTCCGTTGCGCACGGAGAACTCCAGGAAGCCGAATGAGCCTATCACCGCCAGGGCTTCGCCCTCCGGTACCGAGGCGTAGGTCAGCTTCAGGTCTTTCAGCATGCGGTCGGAGATGTTGAATACAGCCCGGGCGCTCAGGTAGTCCCGCTTTATATTGGTTATTACGTTGCCGAAATGGTCTATGGCGATCACCTGCCCGGTGACGCGGTTGCCGGCCTTCACGGGCTGGGGGAAGGGGAACCTGCGGTACTCTTTGAAGACGGGGCCTATCTTCTTCTCGGGCAGGCCCTTGGCGATGGCCGCCGCCACCGGCGCCATGATGTCCCGCCCGTGGAAGGTGGAGCTGATATTCTCCATGAACAGGGAGGAATTGCTGATAAAGCGGGCCTCTTTGATCTTTTCGATCTGCTCCACCCAGCTGATCAGGCCGTTATCCGGCGCGATGAACTGGTAATGCTCGGTCTTGGCCCAGATGATGCCGCGCCCGGTGCCTACCGTCGGGTCCACCACGGTCATGAACAGCGTATGAGGCGGCATGTATGCCATGGCCGCCATCAGATAGAAGGCCGCGGTCTGGATATCCTGCGGCGGGACCTGGTGCGTGATGTCGATGATGGTCAGGCCGGGCGCCTTGGTCAGCAGCACGCCTTTCATCGTGCTTACGAAGGGATCGTTAGTGCCGAAATCGGATAGCAGGGCGATACACTTGGTTTTCATAAGATCCGGAAGACCGAGGACTGAAAAAAGAGAGGACCGGCCGTAATTCTCCGGTCCTCCGTTCCCGCCGGCAGCTTACTCCTGGCCGTGGTGGTGCGCCGAGGAGCCGGGGATGGTCAGCGGCAGTTTCTGCTTGCATAGCGGGCAGTTGTCCGGCGGGAAAAGCTGGAGCGGGTAGGAGATCAGCCCGCGCACCGGCACGTTCAGCGTCAGGTCTCCGGTTGAGCGGTCCACTATAGCGGCCACGCCTATGACCTTGGCCCCGTAGCCGCGGGCCAGGTTGATGGCCTCGGCGCACAGGCGGCCGGTGTTCAGCACGTCGTCCACCACCAGCACGCGCTCGCCTTCGGAGATCTTGAAATCGCGTTTGAGCACCATCACGCCGTTGATCTTCTCGGTGAAGATCGAGCGGGCTTTTTTCACACGGGCCACTTCCTGGCCTATCGCCATGGAGCCGACGGAGGGGGAGATCACCACGTTGATCTCCTGCGGGAACTTGGCCGCCATTTCCTTGGCCACCTTCTGGGCCAGGTGCGGGTACTGGAGCACCAGCGAGGGCTGGATGTAGGTCTGCGTGTGGAAGCCCGAAGGGATCTGGAAATGGCCGTTCAGAATGGCCCCGTGTTCCTGCAGCAGTCCTACCACGTCAAATTTTCCTAGTTTGGACATTATTGCTTTCCTCCTACGAAACGGTCGATTTTAGCGAAATCTATCTCCGCGCCCTTCTGCGCGGCGGCCTTGATTATCTTGCCGCTGTCCGTCGGGCTCAGCATCTTGAACTCAGGCTTGTTCATCTTGCCTTCCAGCGTGAAGGCCAGCGCCGGTTTGCCGCTGGCGTCCGTCATGGCTTCCGGCAGGCTGCCCATCGAATAGTACTTACCTGATATTGTATAAATTTTTAACTTCATGGTTTCGTTGGAAAAGTCGATCTGGCCCGAAGCGTAGGCGGAAAAGTCCTTCCCTTCCATGTAAAAGTTCCTGACTTCCGACTTGCCTTCGTCGATCCGGTAGTCCCCGCCGATGGAGTTAAAAGAGACGTCCTCCACCTGGTAGCCGAACTTGAGGGCTCCTGCCCGGTTCATGCGCGAGATCTGCAGCAGCGGGATGGAGACGAGGTAATAGATCCTGTCCTTCTCCGAGGTCTTCTGCACCTGGTAGAACGTGCCGGGGCCGGACTTGATGGAAATATCCCCGCGGAGCTTGCTGATGTCCCCGGTGATGTTCTTGAGCGAGGCGGACATATAGAAATCTGTGGCGTCCAGGTACTCATGCTTGAAATGGTCCGCCTTGTAGAGCAGCTTGAACGCGGCGTAGCCGCTGGGGATGGAGTTCTTGAGCGTCTTAAGCCAGGCCAGCTTGGACTCGAAAACGCGGCCTTTCTTCGGGGGGGTGCGCAGCTCGCGCGCGCCCAGGATCAGGTTCTTCATCTCGGAGTATACAAGGTTCCTGGAATACCCGGTGAAGGTCACGGTCTTCTCCGGCGAGAACGGCTGGAGGATGGCCGTCCGGCCTTTCACCGGGTAGCCGTTCAGCTGCCCGGAATAGTTTATCTCCAGTTCGTCCTTGGAGAACTGGGTCTTGAGCGAGAGACCGCTCAGCGTGTCCTTGCCCATGGCCAGCCTGCCGCCGGAGGCCGTCAGGTAACTGTTGGCGAAGTTCTCCTCCAGCAGGGCCGTCATGTCCAGGTCCGAGGCCTTAAGGTTGCGGTACTGGAAGCCGGCCTTGGCCGTGGTCGCGAAGATCCGGGAGAGGAAGGGTTTGCCGTCCTTGGAAGATACCTTAAGCCGGACCTGGATCTTGCCGGAAGGATCCTCCACCGGCAGCTTCGCCCCGTAGTTCTTGACCTGGTCCAGGTTGAACGGGGGGCCCCAGACGGTAAAGGAATATTGCGGGGTGGAAACCGACAGGTCGAACGTCCCTTCGGCCTTCAGGTTCAGCGGCCTCGCCGTAAGGCGCACTTCGGCGGCTTTGGTGGAGGTGAAGACGGCGCTGATGTCCCAGAAAGAGCGCGGGGCGGTGAACTCCATCGGCGAATTGAACAGGTAGGCCATCTCGGTGCTCTTGAAGGCCGGGGTTTCGGCTTTTAGCGTTATTACCGGGCGCCTGAAATTTTTTATGCCGCCGGTGATATGCGCGGCCTTTTCCAGCAGCGTAAGGTCGGCGCTGAGGCCCTTTATTTCGGCCTTCGTCCAGTCGAAGGCGGCGAAGTTGACCAGGCCCTCGGTGTACAGCCTGCCCTCCACGGGGCGGCGGAAGGCGTTGCTCTTCAGGAAGACCGAGGCGTAGAAGGGGCAGTCGCCTTCGGGTTTGAAGTCTTTCAGTGTGGCGTTGAAATGTTCGAAAGCGTAGGACGCGCCCGACCTGGTGTTGGAAACGATAAGTTCGCCGTCCTTTATTTCGGTCTGGTCTATCTTGTTCAGGCTGTGGCTTCCGCCGCCGCGGTAGGCGGAGAAGATGTCGGCGATGTTCCAGGTTCCGTCGGCGCGCTTGATCAGCCTGATCTTGGGCGAGACCAGCACCACGCTGTCGATCTCGATCTTGCGGCGCAGCAGCGGCAGCAGGCGGTAAGTGGCGTAGATATAGTCGGCTTTCAAAAAATCCAAGGTCTCAGGCCCGGGTTCCGTAACCTGCAGCCCTTTGATCTTTATCTCCCCGGTGGCGGACAGGCGCGCCCATTCTATGCGCACCGGGCGCTTGAGGATCTCCTGGAACTGGTTTACGACCACGGACTCCAGGTCGGCGGGCTTGAACATGAAGTGCGCTACGACCAAGGCCGTGGTGGCGATGCCGGCCGCCAGGATCAGCGGCAGGAAGATTATCCTGGCCAGTATCTGCTTGAAGAGTTTCATGTTCGCCAATACATTTTAGCAGTATTGAAGACGTAAGAGGCGGCGCTGTAAATTCCCCGGTAAGCCGCGCCCTGGGCGTGCAGCACCCCGGCGCAGTAGGCCCGGGCGTGCACCAGTTCCGGGAACAGCAGTTTTATGGCCGCGGTCAGCCCCAGGCAGTTGAGCAGCAGCAGCAGCGGGAGGGAAAAGACCGGCCCGCCCGCCTTCTTCAGGTCGCTCTGCACCGGGCCGGTGAGCACGTCCGCGGTGTGCAGCACGTGGAAGGTGAGCGTGAAGCCCGCCGCGGCCAGGAACCACGGGCGGAACTGGGCTGCGGGCCAGAAGCGCCCGGCCAGCCAGTACCCTGCCGCCACGGTCAGGGTATAGAGCGGGATGAAGTACGGCGCGAGGGAAATGAAGGAATTAGTGGAGTCCAGCAGCACGTAGCCGCTCTGGCGCTTTACCGAGATCTTGCGCACGCGGACCCCGCTGAAGACCGCGGCCAGCGCGTGCGTCAGTTCGTGGGCGGTAACGTAAAGGCGCTTGCCGCGCCCGGAGGCGTGCAGCAGCCCGCAGGCCAGCGCCCCGCCGAGCAGCGGGAAGGTGACGCTGAACTTCGCCAGGGCGGGGCCCAGCGCGGCGCCGGTGGCCCAAACGGCGGCCAGCGCCGCGGGCGCTAAGATTATTCCTGTTATGGTCTTGAAAGGGCGCATCCGTTTAAAAAGGTCCGCCGCTCCTGGGATTGTATTCCCTGCGTTATTCCGTCATCCAGGGTTCGGTCTTTATCCCCTGCGCGGCCAGTTCCGCGCGCCAGGCCGCCAGCGCATCCGGCAGCTTCTCTCGTGCGGTCTTCGCCCAAGGGTTAAAGGGGGAGGAGAACTCCCCGGCCGCGGTCTTGTACCAGACGTAAGCCATCTTGGCGGAGCTTTCGGAAACGCGGAAATCCCTTTCCGCCTTGAGCAGCGCCGCCTCGCGCGCCGCGCTTTCCCCGGTTATCTTTCCGGCGGCGGCTTCCGCCTGCAGCGCGTCCAGCTTTTCGCGGTACGAGTTTTCGAAATAGGCGGCTTTCAGCGCGGGTGCGCTCCTCCAGGCTTCCTGCCTGTCCGCCTCGGCAAGCGCGCTCCGGGAGCGCAGCGCCAGGTCGCCGGCGGCCAGCAATAAAAAAGCCGGGGCCGCGATCGCGGCCCAGACCAGGATGCGCGGAAACTTCTTGATCACCTCAGTAGGCCTTTTTTACGGGGGGCTGGGTATGGAGCAGTTTGTGCACCAGGGCGGTAAGCACCTGGGGTTTTACGGGCTTCTCTATGAAATCCCTCACGTTCGGTTCCTGCTTTATCATCTCCGAGGTGGACCGGTCCGTATAGCGGCCGGTTATGATCACGATCGGGATGCTGCCGGTCTCGTCGCTCTGCAGCTCGCGCAGGATCTCGAAGCCGCCGAACTTGGGCAGCATCAGGTCCAGCAGGATCAGGTCCGGGTTCACGGTGCGGGCTTTTGTCAGCGCTTCTTCGCCGTCGCAGGCTTTTTCTACCCGGAAGCCTTCTTTCTTCACTATGAATTCGATCAGTTCCCTGACGGATTCGTCGTCGTCAACTATCAGTACCAGCTTGTCAGCCGGCCTGCCGAAAGCGGTGTTTTCCATGTATTTCCTCTGAAGTCCGAAAAAACTTAAAGGTTGGTGGTGACCAGCGTTTCGGTGGTCTGAACGCCGTGGATGCCGCGCACCTCGCGCACGATCAGGCCGCTGAGCTTGTCGATGGTGTCGGACTCGGCCACCAGGATGGCGTCCCAGCCGCCGAACGTCATATACACGTCCTTGACGCCGCGGATGTTCTTGATCTGCTGCACGGCTTTCTGTTCGAGGCCGGCTACCAGTTTGCAAAGTACGAAAGCTATCATATCTTTTCTCCTGTTCCTATATCCGTTCGTTCCAGGCGGCGGTGCGGTATTTTTCCGCGGTTATCGCCTCTGCCCGGGCCAGGGTTTCCGCCGGGATCCCGGCTACTTCCCACTCCAGCCCGAATTCGCCCGCCAGCGCCTTGATCACGGCGTTCCGGTGCGCCCTTTCGTTCTGCCTGGCGTCCGGGGCCTGGAAGGAGGCCTGGTACAGCATGTAATCCCCGAACTTCCGGAGGGCCCCTCCAAGCACTTTTTTTCCATTATACAATATATCCATATTGACCGGTTTGGCGAAGCAGTTCATGACCGGGTCGTTCACCGCGTAATCCTTGGTCTTCTCTTTAAGCAGGTCGAACGTTATGCCCTGGCGCGCGTACTCGGCGTTGATGGCGCGGTGCAGGCGGTCGTAGGTCTTGCCGGGCTCGAAGTAGACGCCGGGGGAATGGAAGATGAAGGAGAAGGTGAGGTCCGTCTCGTGGAACACTATGCCGCCGCCGGTAGGGCGCCGCACGATGTCCTGTATCTTGCAGCCGGCCGCGTCCACGGCCTGCCGCACGGCCGCCGCGCGCTGGGAGTAGCCGAAGGTGATGCCGGGCGCTTTCCAGTTGTAGAAGCGCAGCAGGTGCCGCGCGGGCAGCGTATCGCACAGCGCCTCGTCCGCGGCCATCTGGCCGTAAACGTCGAGCGGCTGCGTTTCGATTATAAGGCCTTTTTCCATAGTTAAAGTAGAAAGTCGGCTTGTCAGGGCGCCACAGGGGCCGGAACGCAAAACCGGAGTCTCGCACACCGTGCTCGCTCCTGCTTCACTCGGCCCTCGCGCTTACGTAAGCTCGGGCCTGCGCGAGGCTTTTGCTAACCCGGCCCCTGCGTCGCCCTGACAGTTGCCAGCGCAAATTTACGTCAGCCCAGTGGTGCCCGTCCCACTACCAGCGCAGGTTGGGCTGGCGGGCGGCCTGCACTTCGTCCAGCCGTTTGACGGGCATGGTGTGCGGGGCGTCCTTCAAAGCCTGCGGGTCGGCCATGGCGGAGTCGTGCACGTCCTTCATTGCCGCTACGAACTCGTCCAGCGTCGCCTTGGACTCGGTCTCGGTCGGCTCCACCATGATCGCCTCGTGGACGATCGTAGGGAAGTAGATCGTCGGGGCGTGGAAGCCGCGGTCGAGCAGGCCTTTGGCCACGTCCAGCGTCTTCAGGCCCTTGTCCGTCATGTCCTTGCCCGGGGTCAGCACGCATTCGTGCATGCAGTACTCGGAGGAGTAGGACGGGTAGATGTCCTTGAGCAGCGAACGGACGTAGTTGGCGTTGATGATGGCGCAGCGGGCGATGTCGCCGAACTCCGCCGCCGAATGCGCCAGCATGTAGGCGTAGGCGCGCACCAGCACGCCGGTATTGCCGAAGAAGGCCTTCACCTTGCCGATCGAGCGGCCGTCGCCGAAGTCGGAGACGTACCGGCCGCCTTCCTTCTTCACCGTCGGGACGGGCAGGAACGGGGCCAGCGCCTTGCGGCACACGATGGCGCCGGCGCCGGGGCCGCCGCCGCCGTGCGGGGTGGAGAAGGTCTTGTGGAAGTTCAGGTGCATCAGGTCCGCGCCGAAGTCGCCCGGTTTCACCATCCCGATCAGCGCGTTCAGGTTGGCGCCGTCCATGTAGAACAGCGCGCCGGCGTCGTGCACGGCCTTGGTGATGGCCTCGATGTTGCTCTCGAAGATGCCGAGCGTGTTGGGCATGGTCAGCATCAGCACGGCCGTCTTGGGGCCGAGATGCTTCTTCAGCTCCTCCACGTCCAGGCGGCCGTCCGGCCCGGAGGCGAGGTTGACGGTGGTGAAGCCCATCATCGACGCGGTGGCGGGGTTGGTGCCGTGCGCGGAGTCGGGGCAGACGATCTCGGTTCGGTTCTCGCCCTTGGCCTCGAAGTAGGCCTTGGCCAGCAGCAGGCCGGTGAACTCGCTGTGCGCGCCGGCGGCGGGCTGCAGCGTGATGGCGTCCATGCCGCACAACTCGATCAGCCTGGCGGACAGGTCGTGGATCAGCTCCAGCGTGCCCTGCGCGCAGTTGTCGTGCGCGAGCGGGTGCAGGCCGGCGAAGCCCTCAAGGGCGGCGGCCTCCTCGTTGAAGCGCGGGTTGTACTTCATGGTGCACGAGCCGAGCGGGTAGAAGTGGGTGTCCACCGAGAAGTTGAGTTTGGACAGGCGCGTGTAGTGGCGCACCACGTCGAACTCGGCCAGTTCCGGGAGGCGCAGCGGGGACTTGCGCTTCAGCGCGGCGGGCACGTTAGCCTTGGCGCGCAGCGGGTTCTTGCAGAACAGGCCGCGGCGGCCGGCGTCGGATTTCTCGATGCTGAGGCGGTTGTCGAGCTTGGGAGCGCAGGTCATAGGGCCTCCTTTATGGCGGCTTCCAGTTTTAAGATGTCGGCTTCCGTCTTGGTCTCGGTGGCGCAGACCAGCAGCGTCTCGCCTAGCTCGGGGTAGAGCGGGGCCAGCGGCAGGCCGATGTCGACGCCGCGGGCCAGGGCCTTCTCGCGCAGGGCCGCGGCTTTGCCGGGCACCGCGAGCACGAATTCGTTGAAGAACGGGCCCTTGAACTTGAGCGAGCAGCCCTTGATCGCCGAGAGGCGCTCGGCGGCGTAGGCGGCGGCGCCGGCGTTGGATTCGGCCAGCTCCTTCAGGCCTTCGGGGCCGTACAGGGCCGAGTACACCGTGGCGGCCAGCGCGCACAGCGCCTCGTTGGAGCAGATGTTGGAGGCGGCCTTGTCGCGGCGTATATGCTGCTCGCGGGCCTGCAGCGTCAGCACGAAGCCGCGCTTGCCGTCCTTATCTTTCGTCATGCCGGTGATGCGGCCCGGCATCTGGCGCACGTGCTCCTTCTTGCAGGAGAACAGGCCGAGGTACGGCCCGCCGTAAGCGAGCGGGAGCCCCAGGCTCTGGCCTTCGCCCACCGCGAAATCGGCGCCGTATTCGCCGGGAGCGGCCAGGATGCCGAGGCTGACCGGGTCGGCCGCGGCTACCAGCATGGCGCCGGCCTTCTTTACCAGGTCGGCTATGCCGTCCATATTCTCGATCAGGCCGAGGAAGTTGGGGGTCTGCACGGCGAGACACGCCGCGCCTTCCAGCAGGGCCGGCAGGGCCGCGTGGTCCATCGCGCCGTCCTTCATCGGAACCTTTACGTAAGTGTATTCGGGCGAGTGGGCGAAATAGGTCTTCAGCGTGTCCATGTACTGCGGGTTCACGCCGGCAGCGTACACGATCTTCTTGCGGCCGGTCACGCGCACCGCGGCGCGGACGGCTTCGGCGAAGGAGCTGGCCCCGTCGTACATCGACGCGTTGGCGCAGTCCATGGCGTAGAGCGCGCTGACCGTGCTTTGGAACTCGTAGATGGCCTGCAGCGTGCCCTGGCTGGCCTCGGGCTGGTAGGGCGTGTAGGCCGTCAGGAACTCGGTGCGGGAGGTGATGGCCTTGACGGCGGCGGGCGTGTAGCGCTCGTAGGCGCCGGCGCCGAGGAAGCTCAGCGGGCGGCAGTTCTTCGCGGCCAGGCCGGCCATGCGGGCGGCCTGCTGCGCTTCGTCCAGGCTTTCCGCCGGGAGGTTCAGTTTGGGCCAGAGAAATTTGGAGGGGACCTGCTTGACCAAGTCTTCGAAGGAAGCCGCGCCTATGGCCTTCAGCATCTCTTCTTTGTCGGCTTTAGTGTGGGGAATGTACATGGGAACTCCTGAAGTGAGAATATCCGGTACGTCTTAAACTGCACGCCGTAAGCCATAAGTTCGAGGGAGAAGCTCCCTGAAGTTATGGCCTACGGCAGCAGCGCGCGCGGCGGCCGGCTTAATGCGCCGACTGCTTTACGAAGTCCTGGTATGCGGCCCAGTCCATCAGCGTCTCGGCCTCGGCAGGGTTGGCGGGCTTCATCTTGAAGAGCCAGCCCTTCTCGAGGGGGGACTGGTTCAGCAGGGCGGGTTCGCCGGCGACGGCGTCGTTCACCGCGGTGACCTCGCCGGACACCGGGGAGTAGATGTCGAAAGCGGATTTTACGGATTCGACCACCGCGCAGGGCTTCTCTTTCTCGAGTTTTTGCCCCACTTTGGGGAGTTCGACGAACACCACGTCGCCCATCTCGTGCTGGGCGTGGTCGGAAATGCCGACCAGGGCTTCGGCGCCTGGGTGCACGTACTCGTGGGTCTTGGTGTACTTGAGTTCTTCGGGTTTAGACATGTTAGTCTCCTTGATTTGCTGGATCCGTCGCCGGCTTACTTGCCGGTGTAAAGCGTCTTGCTGAAAGCGGTGCCCTTGTGGAAAGGCGTCCGGGCGATCTCGGCCTTCACGCGGCGGCCGCGGATCTCCACCTCTACGGGGGTGCCGGGCTTCAGGTCGGGCGGCGTCATGTAGCCCACGCCGATGCCTTTCTTGAGGGTGGGGGAATAGGTGGCGCTGTTCAGCTCGCCTATCTCCTTGCCGTCCAGGAAGACCTTGCAGCCGGTGCGGGGCACGCCGCCGGTCAGCGTTACGCCGGTGAGGCGGCGCTTCACGCCGTTGGCCTTCTGGTCCGCCAGGATGGAGCGGCCTATGAAGTCGCCCTTATCGAGCGCGACCACCCAGCCGTAGCCGGATTCGTAGGTGGTGTGGACGTCGTCCACGTCGGAGCCGTAAAGCAGGTAGCCGGATTCGAGGCGCAGCGTGTCGCGCGCGCCCAGGCCGCAGGGCACTATGCCGTAGGGCTTGCCCAGCTCCATCATCTGCTCCCAGAGCTGGACGATGATCTTGTGGGGGGCCGTGATCTCGAAGCCGTCCTCGCCGGTGTAGCCGGTGCGGCTGATGTAGCAATGCTCGCCCAGCAGGTCCTTCTCCACGATGCCGAAGCGGGGGAGCTTAAGGGCTTCAGGGGCGAAGGTATCGAACATCTTGGGC
Organism: bacterium; assembly: GCA_021811185.1. Classification (GTDB taxonomy): domain Bacteria; phylum Elusimicrobiota; class Elusimicrobia; order Elusimicrobiales; family UBA9959; genus UBA9959. The sequence continues at coordinate 83,874 of JAJZPL010000007.1, read as the reverse complement.
ACGTTCGGGCCCTGGATGGCTATCATCGAGTAATCGTCGCTCTTGTTCTCCACTTTCACGTGCATGCGGGCGCCCTGGGCCTTGAACCACTCGTAGTCCTTGGTGGAGGTCGTCGCGTTCACGATCACCAGGTAGCGGTCGGCGGCCAGGCAGAAGGCGATGATGTCGTCCACCAGGCCGGCCTTCTCGTTGGTGACGTGGGAGTACACGCCCTTGCCGGGGGTGGCCTTGCGCAGGTCGTTGGCGTTGGTCATCTGCAGCAGCTTGAAGGCGTCGGCGCCGGTCACGAAGACCTGGCCCATGTGCGAAACGTCGAAGATGCCGGCGGACTTGCGGACGGCTTCGTGCTCCTTCAGGATGCCGGCGAACTCGATGGGCAGTTCCCAGCCGTGGAAGTCCACCATCTTGCCGCCGTACTTCCTCATGGTCTCATTGAGCGCTGTGCGGCGAATGGTAGTTGCGGTGGACATAGTTCCTCCTGTAGATTTGGTTGCGGCTGTAAGGTATATAATTTTATAACAAATATCAGGATAGCTCGGCAAATGCCGCCTTACTTGAGGGTCCAGTGCGAGCCTTCCGGCTTGTGGATGGCGCGCCAGGCCTTTACCACCCGCGAGGCGATAAGCGTGACCGCCAGGACCAGCAGGATCAGCCAGCCGGCGAGGGACAGCTTTTCATTTCGCAGCCGTATACGGTACGCTTCGGCGGCCTCGGCCTGGCGGCGCATGCGCTCGCGCAGGAACTCGGCCTCCGGGTCTACCCCGGAATATTTTTTCCCGGCGGCGGCCGGCACCGGCCGGGCCCCTTTTACCTTGACCGAGCTCAGCATGGCCGAGGCCGGGAGCAGTACGGCGTCCTGGTCGCGGGGCGCGCTTTCGGTCAGGCCGGGCGCCTGCTCCTGTTCCTCCTGCCCGAGCGGGACGAAATTCCCGCCCGAGCCGCCGAAGGTCACGGCTTTCAGACGGGTCCTGGCCGCGCTTAGCGCCCGGGCGCCTTTTTTTTCGTACGTACTGGCGCCGGCTCTCGGGGCAGTTATAAGGGAAAGCGGGTCGGCCATCTCCGGGCCCTGGGCCGGCGGGGCTTTCGGCGGTTTTTCAAGTGCCGGCGGGCGCGGGGTCTTTTTCGCGCGGGCAGCCGCGGCTGCCGCGGGTTTTACCGGCGCGGGGCGCAACGCTTCGTTAACATAGTACAGGCCGCAGGCCAGGATGACGGCCGTCCAGAGAGAGGTCCTTAACAACAGGTAAAACAAGGCGCGCCCGCCATGCAGGGTCACTTTAGGAGGATTGAGGCGCGGCGCATGCTCGTTCATTTTATATTTTGGTATTATAGCGGTAGCGGAGACTCTTCGCAAGGAAACCGGAATATTATGAGCAGGGCTTTCGTAAAAGAAGACAGCAGCGTCCCCGAGGAACCGCTCCGGCGGCAGCCAAGCGGGAGGCCTAACTACGTTACGCCCTCCGGGCTGGCCCGGCTTAAGGCCTCCGTGGAGCGCCTTACCGCGCTGCGCGCCGAGCTGCTGGGCCGCAAAAGGCCCGAGGAACAGCGCGCGCTGGACCTGCAGCAGGCCGAGATCGACCTTTCCTACTTCGAAACCCAGCTCAAGCGCGCCCAATTGGTGGACAACCGCGGCCTGAAGGCCGGAGACGTGCGCTTCGGGGCGCTGGTAGCCGTACGGGACCAGGCGGGGGAGTTAAAGGAATACGCCATCGTGGGCGAGGACGAGGCCGACGCCGCGGCAGGCAAACTCAACTGGGCTTCGCCGCTGGCCGCCGCCCTGCTCGGGAAAAAAGCCGGGGACCGGGCCGTAATGGGCCGCCTTGGCGGCGACCTCGACCTGGAAATAGTTTCCGTCCGCTATCCTGAAAAGTGATCTTTACCGCGCTTTTTTCCGTTTTCCGGCCCGCAGGCGCTGAAGTTTTTTCCTGATATCCGCCTTGGTGCCCTTGTCGGCGGCGTGTTTCAGGGCCAGCTGGTAGTTTTCCACCGCAGAAGAGATATCCCCTTCCTTCTCGTAGCAATAAGCCGCGCCGCGGTAGGCGTTCACCGCGTTCTTGTCGAAGGTCTCAATTTTCTCCGCTTGGTAAATGGCGGCGAGGTAAAAAGTCTCTGCGCCTGGGATGTCGTTCTGCATTAAGGCCAGCCAGCCCTGCCTTTCGTATACGTAGACCTTGCGGCTGTCGTCTTCGGCCAGCGCGGTAAGGGCCCTGTTGTATTCCCTGGCCGCGCTGGCGTACTGCTTCCTGGCGGTATAGTTCGCCGCCCTGGCCAAGCTGTCTTTATAAGAAACTTTTTTCGCCGCGGGGCGGTTCCTGCCGCGCCCGTTCCCGTGGCCCCCGCCGCCGGTTCCTCCGTTTCCTCCCCGGTTTCCGCCGTCGCCGGTTTCGCCGCCTTCTTCGCCTTGCTCGCCGCCGTTACCTTGTTCCCCGTCTTCGTTGCGGCCGTTATTGTCCTGCTGCCGGGCAAGGCTGCCGTTGCTGCCCTCGGTGGCCTGGCCCTCTTCGTCGCCCTGTTCGGCGGAGTCGGTCTGACCCCATGCCCCGGACGGCAGGCAGCCTGCCCACCCGAGCAGGAAGGCGGCGGTCAAATTCGCCAGAAGCAATGTTTTTTTTCGCATAGATCCTTGAACCCTGATATTAAAAAAAGCGCGGGCCACGAGGTCCGTTTTTTTGTGTTGCCGGCTTTAAGCCTGGTTTTTCATTTTCTCAAGCGCTTTTATAGCCTCGCTTAAAGACGGCGTGCTGCCTGAAAAAAATAACGGATCCAGTTCCGCTTCCGGGAGCGTGAGGCCGAGTTCCCGTATGCGCTGTGCCAGGATCGCTTTGTATTGCTGCGGGGTGGGCCGTTTAAGATCCACTATCCAGCCCTGGGTGAATTGTACGCCCGAGGCTTCTTCCAGGCCCGCTATGTACTCCGGCGGGAAGCCCGAGGCCAGGATGACCTGCTTGTTGTCCGATATAAAACCGTTAAAGACTTTGGCGATATAAGTCCTGTTCGACGCGGAAACGGCCAGCCGGTGCAGGTCGTCGATGATCAGGACCTTTATTCCGGCCAGGAAAGCCTCGAGCCGGTCTATCGAGCCGTCCGCCAGCGCCGCGTCTATGCCGCGGGAGAACCTTATGCCGTCCGTGACCAGGATGGCGCTCAAGCCGACTTTTGAAGAAAGGGCGTAGGCGATGTGGTTTATGAAGTGTGTTTTTCCGGAGCCGGGTTCGCCGAAAACCATCAGCGGGTTGCAGATCATGCCCGGGTCGTCCACCACGGTCATGGCGGCAGCGTGCGCGAAGCGGTTATATGCGCCCGGGATGAGCGTGGCCGGGATCAGCGGCAGTTCCATGTCCCAGCCCTGTTTAACGCGGGGCGGGGGGGGAGGGGGCGGAGGCTGCATTACGAAAGACTGCCTGCCGGCGGGCGCGGCGGGTTTGCCTATGGGCGCTTTGCCGCTTAGGCGGTTGGAGATGGAGGGGACATACATGCCGAAGGGTTTTGGCGGCTGGGGAGGCTGGGGCCGTCCTTTAGGCGCCTCGGCGTTCTTGCCGTCCGGTTCTTGCTGCTTTCGCGAGTTTTCCATGATTGCCGTATTATTATATTATAGATCGGGCAGTTAAGGTAAAGTTGAAATCCCGCTCAGATATTCCTCAAGCGCCTCCTGAGGCGGAGCCTGGGGTCAGTCTCCCTGCGGGCCGGCGGTATATTGGTCGTCGATAATCGGGGCGGCGGGCTGCTGCCTGCCGGAAACTGACCTAATCCCGAGGAGCAGGAACCCCATGGCGGCGGCGAATCCCAGCAGCCACGGATGGGGGAGGCTCAGGCCGGCCGCTCCGGCTGCCGTAGTGACGATGATCACCGGGGTTACCGCCATGACGGACAGGCGCAGCAGGGTCCCGTAAGGGACCGCCGCGCCGAGCAGCCCGGCCATGCCGAGCCCCAGCGCGCCGTAAAGGAGAACCTGCGCGATCCTGAAAATGAAAGCGCCCAGGAGCGCCAGTACGGAGAAGAGCAGCACTCCGTAGCGTCGGACAAGCCCCAGCGCGGCATTTATCCCGTCCTGGTTCAGCGTAAATTTTTCTATATCCTTAAGGCTTACGATCCTGGTATCCCGCGAGTTCCGCTTCACCACCATATCCGTTTTCCTTATCAGCAGGAAAGCTTCCGAGCCTTCCAGCGAAGCGGTGGCGCCGGTGGTGTCCACGATCGCCAGCGGCTTGCCGGAGCCCGGGACGCGTATAGTGTAGGGCTGCTCGGCGGGGGAAGACGCTTCGCCGTTGGCTATCTTTATCTCCGGCACCTGGGTTACCAGGGCCGGGGCGCTGTGCTCGGAGAAGTTCAGCAGGGAAAACTGCAGGCGGACGGCTTTGGGGATCGCGCACAGCAGCAGCAGCAGGAAAAGGAAACCGAAGCCGGTGCCGGACCAGTTAACCCCTACGTCGCGGTAAAAATCCCCGGAATAAAAAGACATGAACGGCGCGTGGAATATGGAATACTTTTTCATGGCTGGTGTTCTCCCCGGCTAAGCCGCACTGGCGACCGCCTCTTGTTATGCATTGCAACTTCAAGCCCCTACCGCTATAATACAAAAGTCGGTGTATCCGTTGCCCGTGCGCTGGAAATATATGCCTTTAAAAGATCTGCAGACGCCTTCGACCGCCGCCCTCGATCCCCGGCTGGCCTGCGCCTGGCCGCGGCTGGCGCGGCCGGTGCATGCGCGCATTATTACCCCGGTCGAGCTGAAAAACTGGATCCTGCACGAGGACGGGGAAGTCCTCGTGGTCGATAAACCAGGCGACGTGGTCTGTCATCCTTCAAAAGCGGGGCCATGGTCCAGCCTCTCCGGGGCGGTGCGCGAGTACTCTGGCCTCGCCGTTTCGCACCTGATCTACCGTCTTGACCGCGAAACGAGCGGCGTGGTCGTGTTCGCTAAAAATCCGCAAGCAGCCGCGCGCCTGCAAAAAGCGCAGCGCCTCCGCCAGGTGTGCAAGGCCTACCTGGCCATTATGACCGGGGAACTTCCGGGGCCGGTCACGGTAGACCAGCCCTTGGGCGACGACGCGGCAAGCCCGGTGCTCGCCAAAGCCGCGGTGCGAGCGGACGGCAGGCAGGCCCTCACGCATTTTACCCCGCTTTCCCGCGGCGGCGGCTTTACGCTGGCCCGCGTGGTCACCGGGACGGGCCGCAAGCACCAGATCCGGGCTCACGCGCAATGGCTTGGACACAGTTTGGCGGGGGACAAGATCTACGGTCCCGACGCGGGTTGTTTCCTGGAGTTCATCGAACACGGCTGGAGCGCCGCCCTCGAGGGCAAACTGCTTATGCCCCGCCAGGCCCTGCACTGTTCGGAGATCGACATGCGGGCGGCCGGGGCCGACCGTGTGTACCGCGCGCCGCTGCCCGCCGACATGCTCGCTTTTTGCGCCGCCCGCGGGTTGGCCGTCCCTAAATAACAAGGGGGCGGGCCCAATTGCCCGCCCCTTGTCGGGGGTCTCGCTTACTGCGCCGCTGCTTCCACCGCACCGCATTGCCCCTCGCCAACCGCTGCCCGAGACCCCTCCTGCCAATATACTGTAGCTCCTGAGATGCGGAATTTCAAGGGCCCTTTGGGTACCTTTCCTGCCCTATATTTAATCGATGTAGGTGACCGGCGCCGCCGTGCGCGGCAGGGCTTTGGCCGGGCGCTGGCCTTTATAGCCCAGCGCCACCGCGTAGCAGGGCTCGTACCCGGCGGGGAGCTTCAGCCTGGGCAGCTCGTCCTGCTGCGCGAAGTAATACCGCGTGAGCCCTATCCAGCAGGAGCCGATGTCCAGGCTTTCCGCCGCAAGCAGCATGTTCTCGATGGCGGCGGCGCAGTCCACCAGCGGCGAAAGCGCGGCCTTCCGCATGGACACAACTATAACTGCGGGCGCGTGGTAAAAGAGGTGAAAGTCCTTGTTGCCGCCCATGTCCTTCACCCAGTCCGTGCCCTGGGCGGCCATCAATTCCTTGGCCTTAACGCTCATGCGGTCCAGCAGTTCCTTGTTCCTTATCACGGTGAAATGCCAGGACTGCTCGTTGTGCGCGCTGGGGGCGTAGTTCCCGGCCTCGAGGATGACCTGCAGTTCCTCTTCCCTGAGCTGTTCTGGCAGGTATTTGCGGATGCTGCGGCGGCTCTTGATGGTTTCGGTAACTTTATTCATAAGTTCCTTTATATTTTGAATATGGCGTAAGCCCCGGGAGCCAGCGCCGCCGTAAGGTTCTTTCCAGCGGTTTTAAGCGTGAGGCCGTGGTTCATTACGGCGGAGGGGAGCCTTCCCAATAATTTTTTATCGAGCGCCAGGGTCTTCCGCGCGGCGCCGTTGTTCATCAGGCAGACCAGGGACTTGCCGCCCTGGAAGCGCCTGAAAACCAGCGTTTCCCCGTCGCAGTATTCCTTAAGGAATTCGAACTTGCCGTGCTTAATCACGGGGTTGTTCCCGCGCAGGGCGGCCAGCCGCCGGTAAAGTTTCAGCAGGTCCTCGTTGCGGTCCTTGCTCCGGCCCCACGGCATGCCCCTGCGTGTGCCGGCGTTGAAAGCCCCTTCCAGCCCTATTTCCTCGCCGTAATACACGTTTATGGCGCCGGGGAAGAGGAAAGAGAACACCACGCCCATTTTAAGCAGGGCGGCGTCGCCGCCGTAGGTGTTCAGCATGCGGTCGGTGTCGTGGCTGGACATCATGTTCATCTGCACCAGCGTGGTCTCCGGCTTATACAGGCCCAGCAGACGTTCTATGTCCGCCATGAACTTCTTCTGGTCGCCGGGTTCCAGGCGGCGCCCGTCGTAGGCGTGGGTGAGTTTAAGCTTCTTGCCGCCGAAATAGGAGATGCAGGCCGCGCTCAGCTGGTAGTTCATCACCGCGTCGAACTGGTCGCCCTTCAGCCAGCGCCTGGCCTCGCCCCAGATCTCGCCGGTAATGTAGCAGCCGGGGTTCACGGCTTTGCAGACGCGCCGGAACTTTTTCCAGAACGCGTCGTCGTCGATCTCGTGGGGCACGTCCAGCCGCCAGCCGTCTATGCCCTGTTCGAGCCAATACTTGGCTACGCCAAGGATGAATTCCCTTACTTCCGGATTTTTAGTGTTGAACTTGGGCAGGGCCGGCAGGTCCCACCAGCAGGCGTAGTTCGGCTTTTCGTCCTTGCCAAGGTTGTACGCTTTCAGCGGGAAGCTCCGCGGGTGGAACCAGTCCCGGTAAGGCGAGGCCGCGCCGTTCTCGAGCAGGTGGTTGAACTGGAAGAAGCCGCGGCTGGCGTGGTTAAAAACCCCGTCGAGGATGACTTTGATCCCGCGCTTGTGCGCTGCTTTCAAAAAAGACCTGAAGGCCTGGTTCCCGCCGAGGATGGGATCCACCGAATAGTAGTCGAAGGTGTGGTAGCGGTGGTTGGCCGCGGAGGAGAAGATAGGGTTGAAATATACGGCGTTAACGCCCAGGTCCTTAAGGTAATCCAGTTTCTCTTCCGCGCCCTTCAGGTTGCCGCCCTTGAACCCTTCAGGGGTTTCCGGCGAATCCCATTTCTCGAAAACGCCGTCGATGCACGCGTCCGCCGCCCGCGCGAAGCGGTCGGGGAAGATCTGGTAGATCACCGCGCCCTTTACCCAGTCTAATTTATCCACAGTTCCTCCTTGCCTGCTACAGGTCCAGGGTTATGCCGATAGGGCAATGGTCCGAGCCCTGGACGTCCGGGAGTATGAAAGCGTCCTTCACCAGCGGCAGTTTTTCTTTGTTGATGAAAAAATAATCCAGGCGCCAGCCTACGTTGCGCTCGCGGGCTTTGGTCTTGTAATCCCACCAGGTATACTTGCCAGGTTCCGGGTGGAAAGCGCGGAAGGTGTCCACCCAGCCGGCGGCGGTAATTTTATCCAGCCAGGCCCGCTCTACAGGCATGAAGCCTGAATTCTCAACGTTCTCCTTGGGGCGGGCCAGGTCTATTTCCTTGTGCGCGGTGTTCACGTCGCCGCAGAAGACCACGGCCTTGCCCGTTTTGCGCAGTTTTTCTATGTGCGCGAGGAAGGCTTCATAGAAATCCAGTTTGTATTTTAGGCGCTCAGGGCCCTGGCCGCCGTTGGGGAAATAGACGTTGAGCAGGTAGAAGGCGGGGTATTCCAGGGTTATCACGCGGCCTTCGCTGTCGAAGCGGGGTTCGCCGAAGCCGTTGGTCACGGCGAGCGGGTCCGCGGCGTAGAAAGCCGCCACGCCGCTGTAGCCCTTCCGTTCCGCCCCGTTCCAGGCGCACTTGTACCCCGGGAAAGCGGTATCTTTCGCGCCCAGCTGGTCCGGCGTGGATTTTACTTCCTGCAGCCCGAGCACGTCGGCCCCGGACTTAAGGAGAAAATCGCCGAAGCCTTTTTTTAGCGCGGCCCTATAGCCGTTCACGTTCCAGGAAAGTATTTTCATTTATTTATACAGCGTCTCGTGGATGGCCTCGGCCATGGTGGGGTGCGCGTAAATTATTCCCTTCAGGTCGGAGCGCTTAAGTCTGAGCTTCACCGCCAGCGCCAGCACGTGGATCAGCTCGGTGGCGGGGCCGCCCACGATCTGCGCGCCCAGCACCGTCTCGTCCGCGGCGTTGAAAACCAGCTGTACGAAGCCTTCCGTCTCGTCGGTGGCCACGGCTTTGCCGATGCCCAGGTAGAAAGACCGCGCGGTCTTTACGGCCAGGCCCTTGGCTTCGGCCTGCGCCTTGTTAAGGCCGACGGACCCCACTTCCGGCCAGGTGTAAACGCACTTGGGAACTATGGTTTCGTCGAAAGTGTGTTTTCCGCCCATTATGTTCTCTGCGGCTATTTCTCCCTGGCGGCTGGCCGAATGCGCCAGCAGCGAGATGCCGTTCACGTCTCCGACCGCGTAAACTTCGGGGATGGCGGTCTGCATGTACTCGTTTACCTTAACGCCCTTCCTGTCCCAGGGCAGGCCTATGGCCTCCAGCCCCATGCCGGCAAGGTCGGCGGCGCGGCCCGCCCCCACCAATATCTCTTCGGCTTCCAGCCTGGTCCCGTCGTCCAGCTTTACGGCCTTCAGGCCGCCGGAGAATTCGACCGCGTTGGTCTTCTTACCAAAGTGGAACTTGATTCCGCGCTTTTCGAAGGAAGAACGTACCGCGCGGGTAACCTGGGGGTCCTCGCCGGCCAGCAGGTCGGGCAGCAGTTCCAGCACGGTTACTTCCACGCCGATAGAGTTGAAGAAGCACGCGAACTCCAGCCCTATCACGCCGGCGCCCACGATGATGACGGACCTGGGTTTAGCCGGCAGGTCGAAAACCCGGTCGGAGTCGCTCAGGCTGTCCTTGAAGTCCCGGAAAGGAGGGGGGAAGCTCGGCCTTGTGCCGGCCGCCAGGATGGCCGCGTCGAAGGTCCTCTTTATTTCGCCCTGCGGGCCGGTTATAGTAACCTCGTGGTGCGCGGAGAAGACAGCCCGGCCGCGGAGAACTTCTATTTTCTTTGCCTGGAAAAGTTTTTCCAGCGAGGTCCGCAGCTTCGTTATCACTTCGGCGCGGCGGGCTTTCACTTTGCCCCAGTCCAGCATATCCGCGCTGAAGTTCACGCCGGAATCCTCTTTTAAAAGTTTCTTCAGCCCCTCGAAAGCGTGCACCCGGTGGCCGGTGTCCAGGAAGGCCTTGGACGGGATGCAGCCGCGGTTGAGGCACGTGCCGCCGAAATCCCAGGCCTCCACGATGGAAACCTCCGCGCCCAGTTCTTTCAGGCGGAGCGCCGCGGGGTAGCCGCCGGGGCCGGCGCCGATCACTATTACTTTTTTAGACATTTAGCGTTCTCCTGTTACAGGGAAAGTTTTCAAAAGGGAGGCTTCTATGCCGAGCAGGGCTTCTTTGAATTTGGCCGACAGCGTGTCCGAGAGCACGGGGCGAATCTCCGGCGCGTTCATCGGGCCGGAGGCGGCCATCTTGAGCTTGTTGGCGCCTATCAGCGCCTCCAGCGAGGCGTCGGCGGTCCCGGCCGGGCCGTTGATGGTTATGCCGGAATCCAGGTCCATGAAGTTGGTGCGCAGCGCGATGCCGCTTACGGAGAGTTCGGAGTCGTTCAGCCGGAAAGCCGCCGAGAGCGAGCGCATCTCGATGTCGTCGATCTTCGGGGCGGGCCGTCCCATCGCCGTGGAGAACAGTTCCAGGCCTTTCGCCACGCCGTCCCTGGCCGCGTTCTCGTGGCCGGGCACCAGCAGGTTCTCCGCCTTCAGTCCGGCCGAGTAATTCTTTTCCGCCAGGGGTTTGCGCATGTTGAACAGGGACCAGTCCGCGGTGAACTTTTCCAGCGTGATGGCGCCGTAGGACGTATGCTCCGCGCCGAAGGTCCCTTTGGTGGAGGACAGGCCGCCGTAGTCGAAGTTGGCGTCCGTATCGAATTTGACATCGGCCGAGAGTAATTTGCCTTTTACGGCGGTCTTCACCAGGCCGTCCGCGGCAAGCCCGTAGTTGCCGCCGAAGGAGGAGTAGTGGCTCAGCTTGAGGTTGGCGTTCTCCAGCGCCAGCGACAGGCCGGAGGTTTCCAGGTCGGCCTCCAGCGCCGCGTCCCGCATGGTAAGCTCGCTGGCGTTCCAGGTGAGGTACAAACCCTTGTTGGTCTTGGGCAGCAGCGCCAGCAGGTCGGCGAAGTCCCACTCGCCGCCGCGTTCCCGCACTTTGATCACGGGCTTTATCAGGGCTATCCTGGAAAAGTACACCTGGTTCTTCAGCAGCGCGGCCAGCTGCGGGCGTATTACCGCCTTTTCGGCGCAGAAAATGCTGCCCTTGGAAAAGTCGGGCCGGCGCGAGACGCAGGCGTCCTTGATGATGATCCCGCTCAGGGGGGAGAAGGAGATGGAGCGGAACTTTATCTGCCGGCCCAGCTTCTTCGAGGCCTGGCCGTTTATCTGGTCTATAAGGTAATGCGAGATCTTCTGGTACTTGAAGTAGGCGAAGGCGCCTCCTCCGGCGAGAAAAAGCAGCAGCGCGGCGGCTGTCACCCTGGCGCGAGTAATAAGCATCACTAAATTGTAGTTTTATTTAGGGCCGGCTTCAATGAGGGCCGCCCGGAGCAGGGCGGACTGTCCCTGGTCCAGGAAGACCAGGGCGTAGTTGTAGTAACCGTCGGAGTCCCGCAGCGCGGTCTTGATGCGCGCGCGGATGTCGGGGAATTCGGCGCGGCCCAGTTCGAAAGTGAGAGTGATGATCCTCCCGGACGGCAGTTCGAAGTGGCTCAGGAAGTCCGCCCGTTCCGGGGCGAGCGAGATCAGCCTGCCCCACAGGGGCGGCATGTCCAGCGAGGTCCTGGCCAGCGCCGGGATGTAGGTTTCGGCCTTATTTTGGCTCATTTTTCCTGAAGACCAGGCCGCGGCCGTTGTCGTCCCCGGCGAACCAGATCCTGCCGCCGGCGGAGGCCAGCGCGGTCAGGTTCAGCGTTTTCGAGGCGTACTCAGGCAGCTCGGTCCTCGAAATTATGCGTTCGGGATCGTCCAGTGACATCTTGACCAGCGCTTTCAGGCCCGGGTCCGCCGCCCACAGGAAGCGCTTGTCGCAGGTAAGGGCTGAAAGTTTCTGCCCCGGGTATTTGAAGGTCTTCAGCGCGGGCAGCGCGTCCGAGGCCATGCGTTTTACGATGGCGCCGGTGCGGGAGTCTGCCGTCCAGAAATAGAGTCCGTCGAAGCAGGCGCTGTCGGGCGCGGGGGAGAACGCGGCGGTCTTCGACACCACCGTATAGCGCGCGTCGGGCAGGCGCTTTTCTATAACGCCGCCGGCCCCGGCCAGCCAGAGCGCGTCCGGAGACGAGGCCATGGCCACCGGCGTGGTTTCCGGCAGGCTGGTCACGCGCCGGATCATGAAAGTCCTCATGTCGTGCTCGTAAAGAGCCTGGCTGTACCAGTCGCTGACCAGCACGGAATCCTTCCGTACCACCAGCCCGGTGGGGTGGGCGTAGGGGAGGGCGAAGCGGTCCGGGCTGGCGGGTTTAACGCCCAGCTTGACCGAGGCGTAATAGAACCCGCCGGCGAAACCGGTGAAGGCGAAAAAAGCGGCGAGCGTGAGCGCCAGGCTCCGGCGGCGCGCGCGCAGGGCGGTGGTGTCCAGGTCCAGCGAGGTGCCGCTCAGGCTCAGGGCTTTGCGGTAAAGGGGGCGCAGCTCTTCTTCGGTCCACGGTGCGTGCGCGCAGTCCAGCGCGCCGGCTTTCATCAGGCCCACGGCCCGCTCGGCGTCGCGGCGCTTCAGGAGGGGGACCACCGGGATGAAGGGGGCGACGCGTTTCAGCTCGCGCAGCTGGATCTCCGCCGGCGGCTCTTCGCCGTCGGCCGCGAACACGGCTGCCGGGCGCGTCTTCTCGAAGACGGCCAGCGCGTCGTTAAGGTCGAGCGAAAAAACGGCGTCCGCCCCGAGATTCTTGAAGATCCCCCGCAGGATGGTCCTGTCTTTTTCCGAGGCGCAGATGATCTGTACCGTGTTGTGCATAAATTTACCGGGCTCCCGAAGGGGGCGGGGCAGGTATCGTCAGCACCGCGCCTTCCACCGGCAGGCCTTTCGAGATGTTCTTCTCGTTCGCCTCGTAGATGCGTTCCCACAGGCTCGGGTTCCCGTAATATTTTGAGGCGATAGAGCGCAGCGTCTCGCCGGCGGCGGCCTTGTGCAGCCTGGGCCAGCGCTCGGGGGGCGGAGGCACGTAACGTTTTACGGGCTTGGGGTTCTCCTTCTTGAATTGCTGCTCCAGGGCCTGTACCTGCAGGTCTTTAAGATTGGTCTCCATCTCGCGCATGCGGCCCTGCATCATCGTGACGTCGGTCTCGAGCATGCTTTTGTTGACCCGCTCGGTGGCGATGGAACTTTCCAGGTTTGCCTTCTGCACGCGCAGGTCGTCGATCTGGGCCTTCAGGGCTTCCGCCTTGCGGGCCGCGTCGCCCACCAGCTTTTCGCTGAACGTGGCGGCGCCGAAGCGGTAGCCCACGTTGAAGCCGTAGTAGCCGGAATTCTCGTTGTAGCCGGCCCAGGGGATGGACCAGGTGGCGTCGATGGTCCAGGGCAGGGTGTTCACGCCCAGTCCCAGCGCGAGGTAGCGGCCGCCGCCGAGGGACAGGCCTTTGCCGGCGCGGGCCTGCACCAGGCCGTTGAACAGGTCCTGTTCGGCGCCCAGGAAGATCTCCGAGTAAGAGCCGCGCGCGCGCAGGTCGGCCAGCAGCACGGTGTTCTTGATCCGGTAGGAGTTCCCCAGCGTTATGGTGGACAGGGCCTTCCCCAGCCCCAGGTAGGCGTTGGAGAGCACCAGCGCGGTCTTGACGCCGGAGTTGTTCTCCAGCTGCAGGCCGGCGTCGAAGCCCAGGCCGAAATGCGTCTTTTCCGGGTAGCGCAGGCTGAGCAGCTTGAAGGCCCAGCCGTAATAGACCGGCTGCTGGAAATATTTCATTACCGTGCGGTCGCCGGTTGCGAAGGTAAGGGAGTCCAGGTCGTAGCCGCCCTTCTGGCGGACCGCGTAGTAGCCTATGCCGGCCACCTTGTTGCGGGTATCGGGCACGGGGCGGATATAGGTGAGGGAAGATTCGCCCTCGGGGGCTCCCGGGGCCAGGCGCCGGCCGGTCTCGCCGCGTACTTCCAGGTCGGTAAGGGTGGTGAGGTTGGCCGGGTTATAGAAGACGGCGGCGGCGTCCCCGGCAACGGTGGAGAAGGCCGTGCCCAGGGCGTTGGCCCTGGCGCCGGGGCGCAGGGAAGTGAAATCGGCGGCCGCCGCGGAGAGCGGGAGACAGAAGGCGGCCAGCAATAGTAGTGTCGGATTTTTCATGATGGTCTAATATATTATAATTGTATCTGACGGATATTAAATATATATTTCATTTTCTTTAAAACTCCAAAAGAAGGTATCTGCTATGCGTTTTCACCATATTCTCCGTTCCGCGGCCCTGGTCGTCCTCGCGCCGTGCGCTCTTTCGGCCGGGCAGATAAACTTCGTCTATCCCCCCGAAGGCTCCGTCATCCCCTCCGTAGCTAAAACTTTCGTGTTCGGCAATATCGTGCCGTCCACCGCGGCCCTTACTATAAACGGCGAGCGGGTCCAGGTGCATTCGAACGGCGGGTTCATAGCGTACCTCCCGGTTACGGCGGGGGACTTCTCTTTTAACGCCGCGCTGGACGACGGCGCCACCGCCCAGCGCAAGCTCAAGGTGAAGGAAGCCGCCGACGCGCGCGTTTCCACCGGCACTATGCGGCTGGAGCTCACTTCGCAGATCTCCGATTCCGAAGTTTTCCCCGGGGATTACCTCCGCATCTCCGCCGCCGGCACGCCCGGGAAGGAAGCAGTTTTCTCCCTGGGCAAGCTCGCCGAGGACGAGCCGCTGCTGGAATCTCCAGCCGGTTCGGGCAGGTATTACGGCTCTTACCGGATAACGGACGCGGGGCATGTGCGGGAGTTCACGCCCACGGCGCGCTTCAAGGCCGGGCTTTTCGCCCGCGGCGCTTCGGCGAAGGCAAGGGGGACGGTGCGGGTGCTTAAGACGCCCGCCATACTGGAGACTTCCACGGATACCGTGGTGCTCAGGAATTCTCCCGAGGGCGGCTATTTCATGTTCCTGCCCAAAGGGGTTAAGCTCGTCTCGACGGGGCGCTCCAACGGCTCGCGCAGGATCAGCCTGGCGCAGGGCGTAGAGGCCTGGGTCGAAGATTCCAAGGTGCAGGCGGCCGCTGGCCTGCCTTACCCGTTCGCGCCTCTGACCGAGACCGGCTCCATAAAGCTCAGGAAGACCGAGACCGGCTCCTCGGCCTCCGTCGCGCTGTACGAGAAAGTCCCGTTCATCGCCGAGGCGCTGGAGAACGGGCTGCGGATCACCCTTTATTACGCGAACCTGCATACCAACTACGTGGTCTACGATTCCTCGGACACGCTGGTAAAGAACGTGGCCTTCAGGCAGGCCGCTTCCAACACCGTGGAAATTGATTTTGAAACCAGCCCCGGCGCCTTATGGGGCTATAATGTTTCCTATTCCACCGCCTCGAAGGCGCTGCAGGTGGACCTGCGGGCCGCGCCCAGGCCGGCGCTGGCGTGGCCGCGCCCGCTCTCCGGGGTTACGGTGGTGCTGGACCCCGGCCATTCCACTTATCTGAAATGCGAAAACAACGTAAGGCTGCCGCTGCAGAGCGTCCGCTATAGTTCTCTGCCCGCTTCGGCCCATTGCACGCTCGACGGGGCGGTGGGGCCCATGGAAACTTTCGAGGTCAACCTTAACCTCGCCATCGCGCAGAAACTTAAGAAGAAGCTGCTCGACCTGGGCGCGGCGGTGCAGCTGACCCGCAGCGGCGACGAGAACGTGGAACTTGCCGACCGGCCCAGGATAGCCAAAGACCTCGGCGGCGACCTCTTCATAAGCCTGCACAATAACGCCATCGGCGACGGCGAGGACCCTTTCTCCCAGCCCCGCGGTTTTACCGTCTATTATTACCAGCGCCAGAGCCGCGCGCTGGCCGCCGCGCTGCATGCCGCTTACCTTAAGGACATCCCGCTGCCCGACGAGGGCCTGCGTTACGGCGACTACCTGGTGGTCCGCCCCACGTGGATGCCCGCGGCGCTGATCGAGAACGCCTACATGATCCTCCCGCGCCAGGAAGAGCAGCTTAACACACCTGCCTTCCAGGAGCAGCTGGCCTCGGCGGGCGCGGAAGGCGTGCTTAATTTCTTCCGTGTACAGCCCCAGCCTAAAAAAGGAAAAAAATGAACGACGCCGCCGACCTGCTCGTTAAATTTATGGAAGACCTGGCCGCGGAGCGCCCCCAGGGCGAGGACGCGCTGTGGGGTTACCTGGTGCGCAAGGGCGCCGGCCTGCTGAACTGCCACGCCGCCAGCTTTTTCGAGGCCGACGAGGCCAGGCACCGCCTGACCTTCCGCGCCAGCATCGGCCCGGTGGGGGAAGACCTGGTCGGAGTTAGCTTCGCCTACCAGGGCGTGGCCGGCTTCTGCGCCGACTCCAAAAAGCCCGTGCTGGTGAACGACGCCGAGACCAGCCCGCTGTTCACCAAAAAAGTGGACCACGGCACAGGGTTCAAGACCAAGACCGTTATAGCGGTTCCCGCCATCGCCAACGGCGAACTGCTGGGGGTGGCCGAGTTCATAAATTCCATGACCGGCGCCTTCACCGAAGCCGACCTGAAGGCCGCGGCGGTGCTGGCCGCGCTGGTGGCGCGCGACGTCTATATAAATAAACTTGAAGCTACCATCAAACAGCTTAACCTCAAGGGGGAAAGCACCATCAATAACCTTTCCGGCGGCTTCATCGGCGCCGACCTCGAGGGCCGGGTGATCTTCTTTAATCCCAAAGCCTCCGAGATCTTCGGCGTGGGGCAGGAATACCTGAACAAGCCGGTGGTGGAGCTTTTTCAGCTCTGCCCCGAAGTTGTTGGCGCCATAGGCGACGTGCTGAAGCAGAACAAGACTGTGCGGCGCGAGGAGTTCATGTGCAAGGTCAACGGCAAGGACAAGGTGATAGGCTACAGTTCCATCAACATCCAGGGAGTAGACGGCAAGAACATCGGCGCCGGCATCATCTTCCAGGATATTACCAACGTATAGAACGCCGCCAGCCGTAAAAAAAGAGACCCGGGATAACCCGGGTCTCTTTTTTAGCTTAAGCCCCGTTCAGGGCGCGGTTACGCCGTTCTTCGGGCACAGTTTGTTCAGCGGGCATGCTCCGCAGAGCGGCTTGCGCGCGCCGCAGACGGCCCTTCCGTGCAGCACCAGCGAGTGCGCGAACCAGATCCAGCCGGCTTTCGGGATAAGGCGCATAAGGTCCCGCTCTATCTTGGCGGGGTCGGTCTCTTTGGTCAGGCCCAGGCGGAATGCCACTCTTTTTACGTGGGTATCCACCACCACGCCGGCCGCTATGCCGTACGCCGAGCCCAGCACCACGTTGGCCGTCTTTCTGGCCACGCCGCGCAGCGTGAGCAGCTCGTCCATGCTCCTGGGCACTTTCCCGCCGAAGTTATTCGTTATGGCCGCGGACGCTTCTTTAAGGGAGAGGGCTTTGTTCTTGTAGAAACCGGTGGAATGCACGAGCAGTTCAAGGTCCTTTACGGGGGCTTTCGCCATTTCGGCCGGGCCGGGGTATTTCTTGAACAGGGCGGGGGTTACAAGATTCACCCGTTCGTCGGTGCACTGAGCCGAAAGAATGGTAGCCGCCAGCAGTTCGAAAGGGTTCCGGTGGTCCAGCGAGCAGTCGGCGCCCGGGTACGCTTTCTTTAAAAGTTTCAGCATGGCCGCTATAGTTTTTGTTCCCGGCATAGTTTATTTAAGGATCCTGCCGAAGAATATTTTTTTGCCGTTCACCAGGGCGCCCTGTTTTATCCTGGAGAATTCCGCGCCGAACTTTTCCTTGAAGGAAACCTCGCGCACCGAGTTGCTGTCGCCGGTGGCCTCTATGAGCCTGCCGGCCCCGGCGTAGAGCATCACGTGGTTGATCTTCCCCGGTTTCGCCGCGTCCGAAGAGAAGATAAGGTCCCCGGGCTTCAGGTTCTCACGGGAGACGCGTTTGGACGCCGCGTACTGGTCGTCGGCGTTGCGCGGCAGGTCCAGGCCCCAGGCCCGGTAGGAAAGGTTGACCAGCCCCGAGCAGTCTATGCCCCAGGCCGAGCGGCCGCCCCAGTAATATTTGTCTCCCAGGAACAGGCGCGCGGTGCCGAGTATCTTGGCGCGCAGGTCTTCCGGCCCGGCTTTTTGCGGCAGCGGGTTAAGGTCCTTGCCCGGCAGCAGCTCCGTGCGGCCGTAGCCGAGCAGGATCCGCGCGGCGCCGCCTTTGGCCGTGCCTATGACGCGCACCTTCACTCCCAGCGAAAGGTCCCCGTCGGCGGTGGGGGCGGTCTTGGTCCTGACTACCGCGGTAGGCGCCAGCGGCAGGCTGAAGGCCAGCGAATCCAGGGGAAGCCAGCCCTCGTACGGGGCCATGGTCCTGCCGTCTTTGGCCTGGCGGTGCTGTTCCGTGGCGATGGCCCTGGCCCAGGCTCCGCTCACCTCCAGCAGTTCCACCCGCTCGTTGGTGAGCAGCTGGCTTTCTATAAGCTTGGCGCGTTCGGCTGGAGCGGCGGGGGGCATGGCGTAGAATTCGGCCATTCTGCCTTTTACCGCCAGGAAAGCGTTAAGGTTCCGGGCCAGGATATAGCAGGTGCCGTACTTGTTCTTTAGCCAGGCGGCGGAGAACTGCGCGCGGTCATAGACGCGCTCCACGGTCTTTTCGTCGGGAGCGGCGGGGTCGTTGGTGATGACGTTCCCCCTGGCGTCGAAGCCGGTTATCACCAGCAAATGCCCCTTGGTCTTCTTGAGCGGGGAGTTCTTCAGCTCGTCCGGGCCGAAGGTGACGCTGGCCACTACCGGCGCGCCGGCGGCCAGGAAAGCCCGGGCTTCCTCCAGCGTGTTCAGCCTGGCGACGAAGGCGTAGAGCCCGCGCGAGCCGGCGTGGGCGGTGTTCAGGAACCAGTTGCCGTAGATGTTCTCGGCGGAGTCCAGCACCGCGGCGGCCGTGTCCAGCGGCCCGCCTTTTAGCCCGAGGCAGTTGAAGGCCATCGTCAGGGAGACGGGGCTGCAGATGTCGCCGGCATAGTTCACCTGCTGGATCATCTGGGAGTAGCGCGGCAGGGCGAGCTTAAGGGGCTTGAAGTCCGGCTGCCTTGCCGCGGCTTCGGCAGGGTTATACGGGGCGGAGGAATCGCTGTAAGCGGCCGCCGCCAGGCGCAGTACCTGCGGCTGGCCGCCGGAAGGGGAGAAAGTGAGGCGGTAGCGGAAGGCCGAGGCTTTGGCTTTAAGTTTGAGCACGTCCACGTCCATCCGGCCGAAGTCGTTCTGCTGGCCTTTTACGCTGGCCTGGGGCGCGCCGGGCCCGAAGGAGCCGAAGCTGAACCAGGGGCTCCAGCCCGCGGCGGTCTTAACCTGCGCCGCCGCCTCCAGGGCGCCGCCGCCCGGGAAAAGGGCGTCAGCGGAGAGCAGCAGTTCGTCGAAAGGGAAAACTGAGGTAAGTTCCGGTGAGGTGAGCGCGGCGGACGCGCTGGAATCCGCCACTTTATAGACGCCGCCCGGGAAGCCGGCGGGTTCCAGGTTCTTCAGCGCCGCGCCGCTGAAGTCGTCCGGCAGGAAATTAACAAGGGTCCAGGACCGGGGCGCGGCGGCCGCCTGGTCCATGGCTTGGGTTTTAACGGCCATAAGCGTAAGTCCTGTTAGCAGTAGTATGGGGATCTTCACAAAGCTGTTCCATAACGCGAATAAGATAAATCCTATCAAAATTGAAAAGCCTTGTTTTAATATATATGATGCCGTAATGAAAGTTTCGGTAGTAATTCCCGCTTTTAACGAGGAAAAGCTGATAGGCGCCTGCCTGGCCAGCGTGCGCTCGGCCTTCGCCGCGGCCGGCGGCGGCGCGGAGCATGAAGTTATAGTCTGCGACAACAATTCCTCGGACGCCACCGGCGCCCTCGCCGCGGCGCGCGGGGCAAGGGTGGTTTTTGAGCCGCATAACCAGATAGCCCGTGCGCGCAACCGGGGCGCCGCCGCGGCCGGCGGCGAGTGGCTGCTCTTTATAGACGCGGATTCCGCGCTTTCCGCCGAAACCCTGAGCGAAGCGCTCGGGCTGATGCGCTCAGGGCGCGTGGCGGGCGGGGGCGCTCTTATCGCTTTCACCCCGGCCCCGCCGTTCTGGGGCCGCGCGCTTACCGCCCTGGTGAACCGGCTCTGCCGGCTTTTCAGCCTCGCTCCCGGCTCTTTCCTGTTCTGCCGGAGGGAAGCCTTTGACGCGGCGGGGGGCTTCAGCCCCCGGCTTTACGCCGGCGAGGAACTGGCGCTC
Organism: bacterium; assembly: GCA_021811185.1. Taxonomy (GTDB): domain Bacteria; phylum Elusimicrobiota; class Elusimicrobia; order Elusimicrobiales; family UBA9959; genus UBA9959. The sequence continues at coordinate 64,096 of JAJZPL010000007.1, read as the reverse complement.
AGCCGCGCGCTCCGGGGCTGGGGCTTGGCCCGGGGCCTTGGTTTTGCGATAATAACAAAAGCGCCGCATTACAGTTCCGGGCGCAAGTTCCGGCTGTACAGTTCCCGGGAACTGCTGACGCAGGCTTTCCTGTTCCTGCTGCGGCCTTTAGGTTCGGCAAAAGATCCCTCCCGCCTGGGCGTATTTTACGAGGGACGCAGATAACCAAGGAGAGATATGAAAACTACCGCGCTGTTCCTTCTTTTAGCCCTGCCCTGCGCCCTTTCCGCCGCCGAAGGCGGGAAGACGCTTAAAGGCGTTACCATGCCGCTCGCCATGCAGGCCGAGGGCAAGACGCTCGAGCTCAACGGCCTGGGGCTGCGCACCAAGGTGGTCTTTAAGGTTTACGTGGCCGGGCTTTACCTGGAAAAGACTTCCAGGGACGGCATGGAGATAGCCTCCTCGGAGCAGGTCAAGCGCATGGAACTGGTTTTCCTCCGCTCGGTGTCCGGCGAGGACGTGGCCAAGGCCATAGCGGACGGTTTCGAGAACAACGCCGGGGCCGCGCTGCCCGCGCTGAAGGAGCGCATCGGAAAGTTCGGCGCGCTCATTCCCGACGTGAAAAAAGGGGACAGGCTGGTTTTCCTGTACCGGCCCGGCCAGGGGCTGGAAGTGCTGTCGGACGGTAAAGCGCTTGGCGGCATAGCCGGCAAGGATTTCGCGGACGCCCTTTTCCGGGTGTGGCTCGGCCCCAAGCCTTCGGACAAAGCTCTTAAAGCCGGGCTGCTTGGCCTGTAACGCCCTTGAATTCTTATCTTAAAAATCCTATATGTGTAGGCAGGGGAAGGTGAAATGTTCATGATACTGCTGAATTTGCTCCTGGCGCTGGCTCAGCCCGGGTTCTGCTCCGAAGTTTCCACGGCCGCCGTGGTGGTGTTCCAGCCTTCGCACCAGAGCGACACCGGGGAAAATTATAACGAGGCCCGCACGGCCGACGCCATGGTGCAGTACGCCATGCAGGCGGCGCCGCATTACGACGAGCACAAGGTGTGGAGCTACTTCCAGCCCGGCCTGCACCACGCGGACACCGGCACCAACACCCTTATCGCCCACACCTCAGCGCTGGAGGACGGCAGGCTGTCGGGCTACGCCTGGGAACTTAAGCAGGCCAACGCGCTTTCGCCGCTGGTGTTCATCGGGGTTCACAATAATTCCGGCACGGGGCGGCACGCCCTGTGGGGCTACATTCACGACGGGGACTCCATGATGGCGGAGAACCGCAGGCTCGCCGATATCCTTATAGAGGAGATAGCCCGCGCCACCGACCTGGAGAACCGCGGCACGCACCTGGACAGCTCCACCGGCCGCAACGATTACCGCTGCGCCTCCACGGGCCGCCTGGCTTTTTACAGTATCGACGAGAACGTTAACAAGGCGCCCTACCGGGTGCTGCTCGAGATAGGGGACATCGAGAAGAGCCGCGCCTTCCTGCTGGACGAGGGCTCCAGGCAGGCCGTGGGCGCGGCCATAAAACGCGGTCTCGAAAGGTTCCTGCGGAGTTTGTAAGGGGGACTATGGAAAAGATCAAGGCTTCCGCCCTCGTCATAGACGACGAGGAAGATATGCTCATGCTCAGTTCCAACATCCTGGGCTCCGTGCTTACGGAAGTGGAGACGGCGGGCTCCAGCTCCGAGGCGCGCGCGGCTTTTCATAAAAAAACTTTTGACCTGGTGCTCACGGACATACATCTGGACGCGGGGGGGGACGGCGTGGCGCTGGCGCAGGAGATCAAGAACATCTCGCCCGACACCAAGATCATCATGATGACGGCCGATCCCACGCTGGAGACGGCCATCGGCGGCATGAAGTCGGGCGTGATGGAATACATCATAAAGCCTTTCTCCATAGATTATCTTTCGAGCGTGGTGCGGAACGTCTTCGAGAAGGGCAAGCTCACCTCGGAGCTGGAGCGCGAGAAGGCGATGAAGCAGGAGCTGGAGTCGGCCTACTCGCAGCTTAAATCCTCGGAAAAAGTTAAGGACGCTTTCCTGTCGCGCGTTAACCACGAGCTGCGCACGCCCATGTCCATAGCGCTGGCCTCGTCGGAGCTGCTGGGGCAGCAGCTGAAGGACGAGAAGGAACTGGAATTGTGGCGCTGCAGCGACAGGGCCCTGCGCAACCTGCAGCTGGCCATCGGCGAACTGCTGCTGTTCAGCGACCTGCTGAAAGGCAGCATGAAGCTGGATAAAAAGCCGGCGGACCTTTTGGCGCTGCTGGGGGAGACTTCGCGCGGGCTTAAGTTCCTTTACGACGACATGGAAATAACGGTGGAGATCCAGTCCGAGGGCGAGGCCTACCTGGTGCCCGCGGCCCCGGACCTTATCGGCGAGGCTTTCCGGCAGCTGCTGGTGAACGCGGTCAAGTTCAATAAGAAGGGCGGCGGCGTGCTGGTGCGCGCGCACTTCGGCGCGGACCGGGTTGTTATCTCTTTCTCGAACAGCGGCATGGAGGTGAAGGAAGAGGATATGCCGCATCTCTTCGACAGCTTTTTCCAGGCCGCCGATTATCTTACGCGCGAGGTGGGGGGCATCGGGCTCGGCCTGGCCACCGTGAAGCAGATCATGGAAGCGCACGGCGGCGGAGTTACGGCGCAGAAGAACCCTGCCGGCGGCGGCATGACCTTCTCGGTCTCGCTGCCTAAGGCGGAGCCTGGATCGTAGCTGGAAATTTATCGGGGCACCGGGAATCGGACCCGGAACTCATGCTCCCAAAGCACGCGTGAGAACCATTTCACTATGCCCCGCTCTATTGGGATACTAACGTGGCTATATTCTACAAAATTGCACCTGTTTAAGGCGGGAAGCCCTGACCCCCTTTGTTAAAAGTACTAAAAAATATATAATAGAAAGGTATTCCGGGATGGTGAAATGGTATCACAGCGGACTCTGAATCCGTTTTTCTAGGTTCGAATCCTAGTCCCGGAGCCAAATTTAGGCCTCTCATTTGAGAGGCCTTTTTTTTATAAAGAACGGGCTGTGAAGCTATCTGGAAAAGAGAAAAGCGCCGCCGAGCACGAGCAGGAATACTGCCAAGACCACAAGGAGCGAAGCCTTGGAGAGGGCGGCGTCGTCGCGGCGCGCCTGTTCCGGAGAAGGCGGTTTTTCATCGGTGTTTACGCCCATGTCTTTTGCGGCTTGGGCGGTAGCGTCAAAGCACGGCACGCTGTCGTCATGTGTGGTATAGCACTTTACGCAATATGTTTTCATAGGGTCAGTTCTTGAGCAGGAGCTTGAGCATGTGCATGGCGGGCTTGGTGAGGCGGGCGTCGAGCAGGCCGCGGCTGATGGCCATGGCCTGGTAAGTGCCGGTCTTGCAGCCCAGTTTCTCCAGCTTCGCGCGGATCTCACCGGTAAGGCGGTCTATCTCGTAGGGCGAGGCCTGCGGCGCTTTGGCGCGGGGGAAAGCCGTGGCGGCCGTGCGGCGCGCGGTAAGTTCGTAGGCGATCAGGGCCGCGGCCTGCCCCAGGTTCATGGACGGCTGCTTGGGCAGCGTGGGGATATTGATGACGGCGTGGCAGAGCGCCAGGTCTTCCTTGGTAAGGCCGGTCTTTTCCGGGCCTAAAAGGATGCCGGCCTTTTTTACGCCGCGCCCGGCGATATAGTCCGCGGCGTCTTTGAGGAGTATCACGTCCCTTTCCGGCTTTATCTGGTGCAGCGAGGAAGTGCCCAGCAGCAGCTCGCAGTCCTCGGCGGCCTCGGGGACGCTGCCGTAGATCCGCGCCGAGTCGATCACGTCCATGGAATTTATGGCCGAGACCGAAGCCTCTTCCTTCCAGCGGTGCTTTACCTCTTCCCAGTCGGAGCCGAACGGGCTGACCAGGGCCAGCTCGCCCAGGCCGAAGTTGGCCATGGCCCTGGCGCAGGCGCCGATATTGTCCGGGTTGCGGGGCTTCAGAAGTATGAACTTAAGCGGCGTATCCATACCGCTATAATACTAAAACTCGGACCCCGGCGGTTTTGCCGGGGTCGTTTTGTTTGGTATAGTTTAATTAGGATTTAAGGAATTATTCATGATGAAAATAGCGATCGGCAGCGCGGCCTTGAAGAAACGGGCCATCCAGCTTTCCTGGTTCACCATCTGCTACAACATCATAGAGGGCCTGGTCTCTGTCTATTTTGGCCTGGAAAAGGATTCCATAGCTTTGGCGGGGTTCGGCGCGGACAGTTTTATAGAGGTAGCGTCCGCGATAGTAGTGCTGTGGCGGTTCAAAGGCGAAGCCGGGTTTTCAACCCCGCTGGCCTTGGCTAACGAGCGGACGGCGACCAGGATCATAGGCTGGCTGTTCGTGCTGCTTGCCGCCGGCACGATAGCGGGCTCGGCCTTAAAACTGTTCCAGCACGGCAGCCCCGACACGACCATCCCCGGCGTGATCATTTCGCTCCTCAGCCTGAGCTTCATGTTCTATCTCTGGTCGGCCAAGAAGAAGGTGGCCCGCGCGCTCGACAGCGCGACGGTGGCTAAAGACGCCGACTGTTCGCTGGCCTGCATCAAACTGTCGTTCGTCCTGCTGGCGGGCAGCGCGTTGTACAGCTTAAGCCCGCTCTTCTGGTGGGTGGACTCGGCCGCGGCCCTGGCGATCGCTTTTATGATAGGGCAGGAAGGCGTCGAGACTATCCGCGCCGCGGGGAGGGAAGACTTTTGCGGCGGCTGCGGCTGCGGTTGTTCATCCAGGCAAAAGTGACAGCATCGGAAATATAATTATCTCTTAATGAACGACCGCACCGCTTCCCGCACGCTGTTCCTCCTGGGCGCCATCCTCGTGGTGCTGGCGGCGGCGCCTTATAAAATTTTCGATCTCGACCGTTTCCTGGCGCCCAAGGAACTGGCGCTGCACGCGTCCACGCTCGGGCTGGTGCTGCTGGGCCTGCGCCGGGTGAAGGCGCTCGAATTCAGCGGGACCGACCTTGCGCTCGCTTTATACCTTGCGCTCAGTTTCGTAAGCGCGCTGTTCGCGGGCGACCGCTGGCTTTCCGCGCGCGCGCTGGCGATCACGCTCTCGGGCGCGGGGGTGTTCTGGGCCGCGCGCGCCGCCGCGCGGGCCGGCGAGCGCCGGCTGATAGTTGCGGCGGTCGCCGCGGCGGGGGTGCTCGGCGCGGCGGTCTCGCTGGCGCAGGCGTACGGCTTTACCAGCGAATTCTTCAGCCTTAACCGCATCCCGGGGGGGACCCTGGGCAACCGCAACTTCATGGCGCACCTCGCCGCCATCTGCGCGCCGGCGCTCGTGCTTGCGGCCGTTAAAGCGCGCCGTTCCTGGGCCGCGGCCGCCGGCGCCCTGGGGCTGGCGGTCATAGCCGACGCGCTGGTGCTTTCGCGTTCGCGCGCCGCCTACCTGGGCCTGGCCGCAGGCGCGGGGCTGCTGGCGTTCGGGTACTGGCGCGCGCACGGCCGCTGGAACGATCCGCAACTGGCGCGGCGGATGAAGGCTATGGCGCTCGCCGCCGTCTTCGGCATCCTCGCCGCGCTGCTGCTGCCGAACGCGCTGGAGTGGAAGAGCGACTCCCCGTATCTCGACACGGTTACCGGGCTGGTGAACTACCAGAAGGGCAGCGGGCACGGGCGCGTAATCCAGTATACGCGAACGCTGCGCCTGGCGGCCGCGCACCCGGTGCTGGGCGTGGGGCCGGGCAATTGGGAGATCGTTTATCCGAAGCTGGCCGAGTACTTCGATCCCTCTATAGACTACTTTCGCGGCGTGACCATAAACCCCTGGCCGAGCAGCGACTGGGTCGCCATCGTTTCCGAGCGCGGCTTCCCGGCGCTGGCCGCTATCCTGCTGGCGCTTTCCGGGCTGCTGGCGGGCGCGTGGCGCAAGGCCGGCCAGGCCGCCGGCGTAGACGACTATATGGAGGGGCTCACGCTCGCGGCCGCGCTGGCGGTAACGGCGGTAATCGCCTGCTTCGACGTAGTGCTGCTGCTCCCGGCTTCTTCGTTCCTCGCCTGGGCGCTCTTCGGCTCGCTGGCGGCGCCCGCGCCCGCGCTGCGGACGCTGGCGCTTTCGCCGCGCGGCCTGCGTAGGCTTAAGGCGGCGGTGGCCCTTGTGGGTATTGCGGCGGTCCTGCGCAGCGCCGGGCAGGTGGCCGCTATGGCCCTCTACGGCAAGGCGCATACGGCCGCGCAGTTCAGGCGCGCGGCCCTGCTGGACCCCGGCAACGCCAGGATCCGCGCGCGGCTGGGCGCCCGCCAGGACAGGTGAGATCGGAGTGGTCAATCGAAAAAGCCCCTTTAGCGGGGCTTTTTAATTTCTCCGGGTTGTTCCATTTTACCGCCGGCACGCCTTGTTGAGTTCCGCTACATCCGCGTCCATGGCTGCCAGGCTGTTTCCCGTGTTCATCTTGTACATAATGGCCCCGGCTTCCGAAACGTGGCCGAGGCCGAGCGCGTGGCCGAGTTCGTGGGCCAGCACGCGCACCAGCTGCCTGTGGTCCGAATATTCGTAGATGTCTATGGTCTGCACGCCGTTCACCCGCCTGTACAGGCCCTGCTCGAACACGCCCATGGCCGCGCCGGTGCGGTTGTACTGCGCTACGTTCAGGTTAAGCTCCACTATGAGCTGGTTCAGCGTGGTGGCCAGCGCGTTCAAAGTGTCTATATCCGAGTTCAGGGCGTTCTCGAAAGACTTTACGGCCGCGAATTCCCGGGCGAGCGCCGCCTTCTGGGCCCGTATCCGCCGGTATACCGCCGCAGGCGCCCCTCCGACTTCGTTCCAGTGCTTCACTTGGGACTCGTAGGCCGACTTGTTGTTCGTGTAGAAGGCCACGCGGGTATCGTGCGCCGCTTGTTCCGACTCCACCCGCGCCGAGAGCGCGTCGTACCGCGTTTTTAGATCGCCGTAGGATCCACGGTTCTGGTTCGTCCGGATGCCCGCCGCCTTCAGCGTGTCGGCCGCGGCCTGGCGTCTGTCATAGACCAGATTTATGGTCACGTCGCCGCTGCTTTGGACATATTCGAAAAGCGTCCTGCGCGCGGGTTCGTTCCAGATAGTTTCGGCTTCTTTAAGCTCACCCGAAAGAGTCTCGGTGGAAATGCCGAAACGTTCGTCTACGGAGCCCAGCGAATAGGTGATAGGGACGGAGCAGGGCGCAGCCTTCACCCTGATAAGGTGCGTCAGGCGGCGCAGCTCCGCCCTGTGCGTATAAGCTTCATAAGCCGCCGCGCCCAGGGCGAGGAGCAGGAGCAGCCAGTCCAGTTTTCTTCTCATTCGAGTTATTATCGTGCCATTATAAGGCCGCTAAATCAAGCTGACCGCCCTGCTTTGGCCGGGCTGGGTCATAAGGCCTGGCCGGGCGTAGGTCCTTGTTTCTCACAGATAAGCCCGTTAGGGCCTTGAAATTTCTCCGTTTGCAGTGTATAACTTATCTGTAACTTATATGTGCGGGGACAAGGCCCCAACCGAGCGTGACATCAAATGAATAAAGTAAAAAGCCTTTTGCTCTTGATTTCCGTTTCACTTATCGCCGGCGCTTTGCAAGCGGGCTCTTTCGAGAAAGACGTTAAAAGCGCGCAGGGAAAAGTTAAAGCGGAAGCCGTCCCCGAGCCGACCATCGCGCAGGCCGTGGCCGGCCAGAGTTCCAATAAGTGGTGGAGCGTGAACTTTTTCGGCTCCGCCCACCGCGCCATCATCAAGGCCTCGCTCAAACTGATAGACGGCGGCCTTTACCCGGACATGGCCGCGGCCAAAGACGACCTGAAGTGCGGCGCCAACGACGAGACCGGCCACCCCAACGATACCATGAACGGCGGCGATGTGCGGGGCCTGTGGGAAGGCGCTGCCGGCTGGACCAAGGGCGGCGTGCTGCAGAACTACCAGCTCTTCAAGTTCCACGAGGCTTACGAAAGGATTGGGGCCATCATCCACCTCACGCAGGACCAGTCCGTGCCCACCCATGTGGCCAATATCAAGCACGGTATCAGCGACAGTTTCGAAGGCTTCTACGATAATACCGTCAGGATCCCTTCCATCCGCTTCGCCGAAGACCTCGAACCGTACGCTTATTACCAGCTGCTGCAGGACGAGACCCGCTCGAAGCTGCCCGGCTGGACCGACCCCGCCACCAATCTGCCTTACTGGGTGGCCGCGCCGGACGCCCCTCCCCTCGGCCAGGACGCCACTTTCGGGCCGCGCGGGCATTACGGCGGCAAGAGGAACCGGGACGTGTACGCGGTGCCGCCGGCCAATAATTTCAATAATTCGGACGGCAACAACGACAATACCTGGACCAGCGCCCACCCGGAGATCCGGCTGCAGCAGCTGACCGCCGCCGGCGAGGCCACCGTGCGCGTTATCCAGGCCGCCTCGAAGAGGCTGCCGCCCATCATCAAGGACTTGTCCGTGACTTCCCTGACCGTGGACGCGGGACAGACCGCCGCCATGATACGGTTCACCGCCTTCGATAACCGCTCGGCCAGCCTTAAATACATGGTGACCATTTACCGCGGCGAAGAGAAGCTGGGCGTCGGCGCCACCGGCGAGTTCCCCCTGGAGGTCAGGGACGAGACCGGCATCATGCGCAAAGAGGACGTTTCCACCGCCTGGACCGGCTCTATCAACGGCCAGCGCCTGCCTCCCGGCGCCTACACCCTGGAGGTCCGCCTTAAGGATACCGACGGGAACATCTCCCCTGAAGCCCTGAGCGCAGATCCCGCTTATCCGGGCCGTACGAAGGTCGCGTTCAATCTGAATTGAAGACTTTCTTTACAGGCGGGAAGATCCCCGGGGCCCAGGTCCCGGGGTTTTCTTTGGCGGATTTAAAATATAATAGTTAGACAGCGGCAAGGAGGCGGTAATGAGCGTTTCTTCGCACCTTAACCCGGAGCCGGAACGGCGGCTCTGGATCATCCACGAAAATCTGCGCCGTACCGTAGAATGGACCGATCTTAAACTGGGGGCGCTTACGGGCTTTGCCGCGCTCCAGATGGCGCTGATCAAATTCGTCTCTCCCGACGGCCCGGTGAACCATCCCGCGCTGGTGCTGCTGGCCGCCATCCTGCCCGTAGGCATTCTCGCCCTTTCCCCTTTGATAGAGATGCCCATCCGCACGCCTTTGCTGGAGCCGCGCCCCGACAAGCTGGCCGCCATCGAGTCCCTGCTCGAGTCCTCGGATATCTCCAGGCACCCTCAGGCGGAACTGGTCAACCGGCTGGATAAATACCTGGGCGGGGGGGTAACCGCCACGCCTTATTATGAGGATATCGTGGGGCAGATAGTGATAAACGCCAGGCTGGTCTCGAGGAAGCGCCGGCTGCTGGTAGCAGCCTGCTCCCTGGCCGGGGTAGTGCAGCTGGCCCTGCTCGGGCAGCTCCTCTGGCGGTAGAACTTCGCCCGATAAAACAAAAAACCCCGGCTGCTTTACGCGGCCGGGGTTTTAATTTTGCGGTTACCCTGTTATTTCTTGGGCATTACCGGCTTGGCCATCTTGGGGTGGTCCTTCTTGAACTGCTCGATCTCGGCCTTGTTGGCTTTCTCGAGGTCCTTGAGGATGGCTTTCTGCTCGGCTTTCTTGGCTTCCACGGCCTTCATGATCTCGGCGCGGGGTTTGCCTTTCATGCCGGCGCGCAGGGCGTTTATCGCGTCGATGTTGCTCTTTTTGAGGGCGGCAACGGCGTCGATGTGCTTTTTGCGCAGTTCGGCCATGGTCATAGCGGGCGCCGGGGCGGCGGCGGGCGCCACGGCGGCTACGGGCGCCGGGGCCGCAACGGCGGGCTGCACGGCGGGGGCGGGGGTCGCGGGCGCGGTCACGGCGGGCTGGGCGGCGGGGGCCGGAGCGGGGTTATTCTGGGCGTTCACTATCGTGCCAAGGCAGGCTGTTAAGGCTAATGCGAATATGGTTTTCATTTTGGTTTTTGATCTCCTCGTAATTTTACGGCTCTACCGGACTTATCCTAGCATAAACTGCTGGGGTTTTGCACGTCGCGGTCAGTAACTGTATCCCGGGATCCCCTTGTCGTCCTTGTGCCTGCAGTTCAGCACCAGCGCGCCCATAGTGTCCGGGTATTTTTCGGAATTATAATAAGCGTAGCCGCCGGCGTCGTCCAGGTTCCCGGGCGAGAGTTCTTTAGCCTGTATGTATTTAACCGCGTTCGAGGCCGCGCAGCCCTGGAACTTTACGGCAGGCAATTCCTTCAGATATTTGCCTTCTCCTGCCAGTTCAGCCAGGCTGGCCGGGTATTTCCCCTCGTTGTCGCCGTAGTAGGCCTGGATAGCGGACCTTACCTCCGTAAGTTCGGCTGGCGGGGCGGAGGGTTTTTCCGGGGCCGGCTTTTTTTTGCAGGCGTACAGACCGGCGGTTCCCGCCAGTATAAGTATCCCGGCCGTTAATCTGTATATGCTTCTCATGATCTCCTCCTTGGGCCTTACTTTCAAAAATACTAAAGCCATTTATGCCTCGGGTAACGCCGGGCCAGCGCCGGTTTTAGCCTGGGGTAACTTTCCGCCCAGAAACTTTTGAGATCCTTCGTCACCTGAACGGGGCGCATCGAGGGCGCCAGGATATGCACCACCAGCGGCACCCTGCCGGCGGCTATGCGGGGCGTTTCGGTGAGGGCGAAGAGGTCCTGGATCTTGGCTTCCAGGAAGGGCTCGCCGTTCTTCGGGTAGCGGATCTTGGCCCTGCGCCCGCCGGGCATCTCGAGCCTCGCCGGGGCGTGCCTGTCGATCAGGCGGTTCTTGTCCCAGCCGAACCAGTCCTGCAGTACCGGCAGCACCGGCCGGCCCTTAGCCTCGGCCACGCTGCGCGCGCCGGAGCAGATCTCCGCGATCACCAGTTTAAGGTCTTCACCGGAAAGCGGGGCGATGCCGAAATCCGGACATGCTTTGGCCAGGAATTCCACCCTGGCCAGCCAGTCCTCCACGTCCTCGTCCCACTTCTGCAGCTTCTGCCTGCCGCTGATGAATTCTTCGGCGATAAGTTCCGAGGATGGTTTGCTGGGGCGGGCCGAGGTTATTTCTCTGCGGATCACCACGTCGCGGTAGAGGGTGAGGTTCTCGGTGACCGGGGTCAGCATTGCCTCGTCGAGCGCGGGGCGGGAGAGGGTGGTTATCTCTCCGGGAAAAGCTTCTCGCAGCCACTCCTCTTTTATTTCGGCCGCCAGGGAGAGCGTAATATCAGCGCCGGTACGCTGTTGGCTTTCCATGGCCTCGCCGGCGCAGATCAGCGGGGCGCCTGCCGCCGCGCTTTTAGGGCTCAGCCGCGCCCGCCTGCCGCCGGGCAGCTGGTAGCGGCCGCGCTCGGCGGAGAACAGCGCGCCCACGCGGTCCGGGAAAGCGCGGAGAAAACATTGGGAGGCCAGCTCCATTTCCCGCGGCCCGCCGGGCTCCGCCCCGCCGGCCAGCCTTTTGGCCAGACGCCAGGCGTCGCGCGCCGCGGAAGCTTTAAGGCCCGTGCGCTGGCAGGCGTAGGCGTCGAAGTTGGCCGCTTCGCAGGCTTCCAGCGCCTTTATCACCGCGGCCAGGTCGGAGCGCAGCCCGCCGCCGGCGCGGGTTTCGGGGCCGGCTTCGTCCAGCCATAGCGCGCGCCCCTGCGCCGCCGCGGCTATAAGCGCGCATTCGTAAGCGCAGCCCAGCCGCGCGCCCTCAGCCATCATGCGGGAATAGCGCGGGTGCAGCGGGTAGGCCGCCATGGCCTTTCCTTCTTTGGTAAGGCTCTCCTCTTTATCGGTCGCCCCCAGGTCGTGCAGCAGCCGCTCGGCCCGCGCGGCGTCTTCCGCCGACGGCGGGTCGAGCCAGCGCAGCGCGGAGAAATCCTTATAGCCGCATGCCTTCAGCGTGAGCAGGGCCTCGCTTACGTCCAGGCGGAGTATTTCCGGTTCCAGCGCGGCCGGGCGGGCGGCGTTGTCGCGCTCGGTCCAGAGGCGGGCGCAGATGCCGGGCGCGGTGCGGCCGGCGCGGCCTGCTCTCTGCGCCGCGGAGGGGGCGGCTATGTTCTCGGTAAAAAGGGTGTTTATGCCGCGCGCCCCGTCGTAGCGGGCTATCCGGGCCAGGCCGCTGTCCACCACGGCCGTTACGCCTTCTATGGTAAGCGAGGTTTCCGCTATGTTCGTGGCTATTATGATCTTCCGCCGGGCGGACGGGGCTACCGCCGCGTCCTGGGCGGAGGGGGGCATGTCGCCGTGCAGCGGCATTACGGCGAAGCCGGAAAGGGCGGGAGTGGCGGCTATGGCGGCGGCGGTGCGGCTTATCTCGTAAGCGCCGGGCATGAAGACCAGCGCGTGGCCTTCTTTGACAGCCGGCATCACCTGCGCGCAGGTTTTGGCGGCGGCTTCCCAGACCGGCAGCTTCGCCAGATCGGTGCCGCAATAGACGACTTTGACAGGGTACACGGTCCCCTGCGCCAGCACCGTTTCGCAAGGCGCCAGGTAAGCGGCCAGGGCTTTCTCGTCCAGCGTGGCGGACATCACTACTATAAGGAGGTCGGGCCGGGGGCCCTGCTGCAGCGCGAGGCACGCGGCCAGGGTGATGTCGCCGTGGATGTGGCGCTCGTGGAACTCGTCCAGGATGATGGCGGAATATCTGGTGAGCAGCGGGTCCGAGACCAGTTCGCGCAGCAGGATGCCCTCGGTCTCGAAGATTATCCGGCTCTTGGGGCCGGTGCGGTCCTCGAAGCGGACGCGGTAGCCCACCTCGCCGCCGGCGGTACCGCCGCGCTCTTTGGCCACGCGGTCGGCCAGCATGCGCGCGGCCAGGCGCCGCGGTTCCAGCACCGCTATCCGGCCTTTCAGCGCGCCGGAGTCCAGCAGCAGCTGCGGGACCTTGGTGGATTTGCCCGAACCGGGAGGAGATGAAATAATAAGCCTGCGGCTTTTGGCCGCGGCTTTAAGGATGAGCTCCGCGCTCTGAAGTATCGGAAGCCGTTCTGTCACCCTGATATTCTATAAATTAGCGGGGGGCTGCGGGCGGCCAGTCGTATTTCGCTTCGGCGAAGAAAGCGGCGTGGTCGGAGATGTCCTTCCACGGGCCTTTGTTGAGCACCTGCGCTTTAAGCACTTTAAAGCCGCGCAGGTAGATCCGGTCCAGCGGGAAAACAGGCATGAGGGCGGGGAAAGTGCGGAGCTTGCGGCCGTAAAGTTCCAGCCCCGCGTCCTTCATCAGCAGGCGCGTTTCCAACTCGTCCTTTTTGTTCTTGCGCCACTCGTTGAAGTCCCCGGCCACGATGACCGGCTCCGTGTCCGGCACCACGCGCTGGACGTATTCCGCTATCCTGGAGAACTGTTTTTTGCGCGAAGCGCAAAGCAGCCCCAGGTGCACGCAGACGCAGTGGAGCGGCAGTTTGCCCTCCGGCAGCTTAACCTTGGCGTACAGCAGGCCGCGGTGCTCCACGCGGTTGGTGGAGATGTCGGCTTTTTCGGAATGCAGGATGGGAAAGCGCGAAAGGATGGCGTTGCCATGGTGGCCGGCGGTGTACACCGCGTTCTTGCCGTAGGCGTGGCTGAAGCCGGATTTTTCGGCCAGGTATTCGTGCTGCGGCTTCACCGGCCAGTGGAAGTATTTGCGGGCCTGGCGGATGTTCTGCCCTACCACTTCCTGCAGGAAAACTATGTCCGCCCCGGCGGCGTGCACGCAGTCGCGCAGTTCCGGCAGCGCGAAGCGCTTGTTCAGCGTGGAGAACCCCTTGTGGGCGTTGATGGTAAGGAAGCTGAGCTGCATGCGGTTATGATACAAAAGAAAACCCGGGGATTTCGCCCCGGGTTTCCTTTTTCTTTATAAGTGAGGCTCAACCTCAATTCCCCGAGGTTGAGCCTCCGCTTATTGCTGGTTTAGTAGCGGTAATGGTCGGCTTTGTACGGGCCTTCCACTTTTACGCCGATGTACTCGGCCTGCTCTTTGGAGAGCTTGGTCAGCTTCACGCCGATCTTGGCCAGGTGCAGGCGGGCCACTTCTTCGTCCAGGTGCTTGGGCAGGCGGTACACGCCCACGGGCATTTCCTTGGTCCACAGCTCCAGCTGGGCCAGGGTCTGGTTGGTGAAGGAGTTGCTCATCACGAACGAGGGGTGGCCCTTGGCGCAGCCCAGGTTCACCAGGCGGCCCTGCGCCAGCACGTAGATGGCGCGGCCGGAGGGAAGGTCGTAGCGGTCGACCTGCGGCTTTATGTTGACCTGCTTCACGCCCTTGGCCTTGTTCAGCGCGGCCATCTGGATCTCGTCGTCGAAATGGCCGATGTTGCAGACTATGGCCTGGTCCTTCATCTTGAGCATGTGCTCGAGGCGGATAATGTCCTTGTTGCCGGTGGTGGTGACGTAGATGTCGCCTTCGCCCAGCGTGTCTTCCACGGTCTTCACCTCGAAGCCCTCCATGGCGGCCTGCAGCGCGCAGATAGGGTCGATCTCGGTCACGATCACGCGGGCGCCGAAGCCGTGCATGGATTTGGCGCAGCCTTTGCCCACGTCGCCGTAGCCGCAGACCACTACCACTTTGCCGGCTATCATCACGTCGGTGGCGCGCTTGATGCCGTCCGCCAGGGACTCGCGGCAGCCGTACAGGTTGTCGAACTTGGACTTGGTCACGGAATCGTTCACGTTGATGGCGGGCACCATCAGGGTGCCGGCCTCGTGCATCTGGTACAGGCGGTGCACGCCGGTGGTGGTCTCCTCGGAGACGCCCTTCCATTCCTTCACCGCGGTGTGCCAGCGGCGGGGGGTTTTCTTAAGGATAGATTTGAGGGAGAGGTTGAGCTCCACTTCGTCCTCGGTGCCGGCCTTGGCGTCCAGGATCCTGGGGTTGTCCTCGGCCGCGAAGCCGCGGTGCATCATCATGGTGGCGTCGCCGCCGTCGTCCACTATAAGGTTGGGGCCTTTGCCGTTGCCGAAGTCCAGCGCCTTCTCGGTGCACCACCAGTATTCAGCCAGCGTCTCGCCCTTCCAGGCGAACACCGGGATGCCGGCGGCGGCGACGGCCGCGGCGGCGGGGTCGCTGGTGGAGTAAATATTGCAGGAGCACCAGCGCACTTCGGCGCCGAGCGCGGCCAGCGTCTCTATAAGGACGGCGGTCTGGTTGGTCATGTGCAGGGAGCCCATCACGCGCGCGCCCTTGAGGGGCTTCTTGGCGCCGAACTTCTCGCGGAGGGACATCAGGCCGGGCATCTCTTTTTCCGCGATCTCTATCTCGCGGCGGCCCAGGGGGGCAAGGCTCATATCCTTAACTTTAAAGTCTTTCTTCATGGTCTTAGTTTTCTCCTTGGTCGTTGCGGGCATAGTCCCTCCTGTAAATTCTCCGTTAAGTATAACTTTTTCCAATGGCAGGGGGGAATAGCGGCCGCCGGTTTTGTACAATTTACGCATGCGCAACAGAAAACTGCTCCTTGCCCTGGCCCTCGCCCTCTTTGTCCCCTTCTCCCTCTTCGCGGAAGACTGGGTGATCCCGCGCACTACCTATTACATAACCTCCGACCAGCAGAAGTTCCCGGATTTCCCGGCCCCGCCTGCCGCGGGCTCCAGGGCCGATCTGCTTGACCTGGCCGTCCTGAAGAGCTGGCAGCGGAAGCGCACTCCGGAGCAATGCGCCAAAGCCAACGCCGCCGCCCATGCCGGTTACGAGGAATTCTTCGGCGATATCAGCCCTTTCCCGGAGCCCCTGCCGGAGGCCGCGGCGGTAATTTTCCGGCGCGTTAAGACCGAGACCGACGGCGCGGCCGCCGACATCAAGGAGATGTTCAAAAGGCCGCGCCCTTTCCTGCGCGACGCATCGCTCGAGCCCTGCCTTGGCCGGCTGGGCGGGCTTTCCTATCCCAGCGGGCACGCCACCATCTCGCGCCTGTTCGCGCTGATGCTGGCGGACCTGGCGCCGTCCAGGAAGAAGGAATTCTTCGCCCGCGCCGACCAGGCCGCGCTCGACCGCGTGATCGGCGGGGTGCATCATCCTTCCGACATAGAGGCAGGGAAGAAGCTGGCCGACAGGCTTTACAAGGTTTACCGCAAGAGCCCGGTATTCAAAGCGGACATGGAAACCCTGCGCGCGCTGCTGGTTAAGGAAGGGGCCGCCAGGTGAAGGACCTTACCGAAGGGCACGAGGGACGGCTGATCTGGAACTTCACGGTGCCGATGCTGATCGGCAACGTGTTCCAGCAGTCCTATAACCTGGTGGACAGCATCGTAGTGGGGCGGGCTATAGGCAAATCCGCGCTGGCCGCCGTCGGGGCCAGCTTCCCGATCATCTTCCTGCTGGTCTCGCTCATCATCGGCGCTACGATGGGGTTCTCCATCCTTATCTCCCAGTTCTTCGGCGCCAAGGACATGGCCAGGGTGCGCCGGGCCATCGACACCTCTTACATCTTCCTCTTCTTCGCCTCGCTGCTGGCGACGGGCCTGGGCCTGCTCTTCTCGGAGCGCGTCCTGCAGCTGCTTAATACCCCGCCGGAGATCCTGCCGCAGGCGCTGACCTATCTGCGCATCACTTTCGGCGGCCTGGTCTTCCTGTTCGGCTATAATTCCGTAAGCGCGATCCTTCGCGGGCTGGGGGATTCCAAGACGCCGCTCTACTTCCTGGTCTTCTCCACTATTCTGAACGCCGCGCTGGTGCTGTTCTTCGTGACGGTCCTGCACTGGGGCATAGCCGGCTCCGCCTGGGCCACCGTGCTGGCGCAGGCCGTTTCGTTCCTGCTAGCGGTGGTCTACCTGAACAAGACGCACAAAGTGCTGAAGTTCAGGCTGAAAGGCTTCGAGTTCGACCGCGCCGTCCTGAAAAAAAGCCTGGCCATCGGCCTGCCTTCCGGCGTGCAGAACATGCTGGTGGCCGGCGGCATGATGGCGCTGACGCGGCTGGTGAACGGTTTCGGCACTAACGCCATAGCGGCCTTTACGGCGGCCGGGCGCGTGGATACCTTCGCGGTGATGCCGGCCATGAGCCTTTCGATGGCCATCTCCACCTTCGTCGGGCAGAACATCGGCGCGGGGAAAATGGAGCGCGTCAGGAAAGGCCTGAAGACCGCCCTGTACATCTCCGGCGTTACGTCGCTGCTTACCACGCTGGTCGTGGTGGTGTTCGGCTGGCACCTGGTGTCCATGTTCAATTCGGACCCGGCCGTGGTGGCCATAGGCAGCCGTTACCTGCTGATCGTAGGCGGCTTCTACATAGTGTTCTCCAGCATGTTCGTGGTTAACGGCGCGCTGCGCGGGGCGGGGGATACTTTCATCCCGATGATCGTCACCATCCTGGCCCTGTGGGGGATCAGGATCCCCGTTTCGGTCTTCCTTTCCGCGCGCATCGGCACCGACGGGATCTGGTGGGGCATGCCGGTGGCCTGGCTGGCGGGGCTGGCGCTTT
Organism: bacterium; assembly: GCA_021811185.1. Lineage (GTDB taxonomy): Bacteria > Elusimicrobiota > Elusimicrobia > Elusimicrobiales > UBA9959 > UBA9959. Next base: position 46,806 of record JAJZPL010000007.1, on the reverse strand, counting down.
CCGGCGCATATTACAGCACCGGCCGCTGGAAGCGCCTGGGCGCGGTTAAACCCGCGCCGGTGCCCGCGCCTGCGGCGCCGCCGGAGGAAGAAGAAGCGGAGTGGAACGTTTCTGCATTTTAGGGGGAGCCATGAGCGATAACGACAGGCTGGTCTATTCAACGGGGCCCGACGGCAAAGTGAACTGCCCCAACTGCGGCAAGACCCCTTGCGAGTGCCCGGAGGGGTTGGCGGGGGAAGTGCGCAAGCGGACGCAGACCGAGCCGGTGCGGATCTCGTTCCGCAGGACCGGCAAGGGCAGCGGGCTGACGCTGGTGGAGAAACTGCCCATGCATCCCGCGGGCAAGGAAGAACTGCTGTCGAAGTTCAAGAAGCGGCTGGGCGCCGGCGGGGCGGTAAAGCAGGGCGTGCTGGAGATCCAGGGCGACCGCAGGGCTTTCGTCAAGGCCGAGCTGGAGGCCGCCGGCTACAAAGTAAGGCTGATCGGCTAGCTGTTTCCCCAATACCATTCTATCTGCACCGGGCTCGGCGCGCCGTCCTGCGTCGTGTCCGCGCTTTCCTGGTCCATGCGCGGCAGGATGTCGCGCAGCTTCCAGTCCTCGTTCTGCCTCCCGAAAACCCAGTACTCCGTGAAAGGCTGCGGCGCCTCGTCGCGGTGCAGCGGCTTGCCGTTGCGGAACATGGCGCGCACCGAAGTGGCCGTTATCCGGGCCGTGAATTCGTCGAGGCGCAGCGGGTTCTTTTCTGCCGGGCTGGTAAGCACCACTTCGGCCCTGCGCGTGAACAGGTCCTTAAATTCAAAAGTCAGGCCTTCGGCTTTGCGCGCCTCAAGGACCTTCCTCAGTTTGGCCATCGCTTCGCCAGAGACGAACTCGGCCTTTAGCAGCGCGACGTCGTTCCTTCCCCAGGCCTCGTAAACGCTTTCAAAAGCCAGCGTGGCGGCTATTTCCATTTTCTGGCGGTCCCAGGGCGAGGCCGGCGCCTCCGGGGCGGGGGGCGCGTAAGACGCGGCGGCAGCGGCGAACGGGACCTCCGGGGTTCCGAACGCGGGCGCGGCAGCTCCGAAAGCGGGAGCCGCGGCCGCGGCGAACGGCTGCTCCGGGAACGCGGCCGCCCCTTCGGGAGTTTCGGGAAGGTTGGGGGCGTTCAGAAAATCCATTTCGGAGGTCTGGTCTATGCGGGCCAGGGCCCAGTTCCCGCAAAGCTGGTAGAATGTCCAGAATTCCTGGAAAGTTTCCGGCTCGCGGCCGCTGGTGCCGGGGGTATACGAACTTTCGTCCACGACGTAGTCGCAGGCCGAGGCGGTGATCAGCGCCGTGAAAGTCCGGCCCTCCTTCTCGCGCGGGCAGCGCACGTGCGCGAAATCCACGCGCAGGAGACTGAGGCTTTCCATCACGTTGATCTCGCGGCGGTCCCTCATGGCCTGTACCTTGGCGGAGTGCCCGGCGACGAGGGCCGGCATCATGATGTCGCCCAGCCCGTCGTAGTCGCGGGCCTGCCAGGCCGCTTCCACCCTGGTGAAGACCGTGCGCACGAAACTCTCGAGCTTGTCCGGATCGAAGTCCGGGTCGCCGCGGGCGAGGCTTTGCATGATGGCGCGGGTTTTGGCCGCGCGCCCGGAGTAAGCGTCAAGCGGGAACACGCTGCTCTTGGCGCTGGGCGTCAGGGCGGCCATGCCGCCCGAGATGGTGCGGTTAAAAAGGTATCTGACCAGGACCATCGTCGCGCCTATGGCGAGAATGAGATAATCAAAAATGGTGGTGCGCCGGCCGTAGCGGCTTCTGTAATAATAGCCGCCGCTGTAGCCGCTGTCGTAGCTGCTGCTGCCGTAATAACCGCCGCCGGAGTAGCCGCCCCCGCCGGAATAGCCGCCGCCTCCCGAAAAGCCGCCGCCGCTTCCGCCGGCCCGGGCGAAGGCCGGGGCCGCGGACGCGCCGAGGAGCAGGGCGAGCAGCAGATATTTCATTTTCAGTGGAGGGCCGCTATCAGGCCGCCAAGGACCGAGGCCGCTATGATAATGCTGACGCCCAGGATAGCAGCCGAGACTATCCGGCCGTAGTAGTCGCCCACGGCGCGGTTGCCGCGCACTATTTCCTTGCCCTCGTCTATGTTCGGGGTCAGTTTGTCGAAGATGGCCGGGATCCGCGCGGAGAACCAGATAAGCAGGGCCGCGCCCGCCGCCGCGCCGGTAAGCGCGAAAACCACCGCCAGGCCCATATTAATTATCGTAGCGCCCATTATGCCTCCTGTTAACTATACCCGAAAGTCTATATTTTTTGCGCCGTAAAGTCATCCGCCTTGCTCGCGCGAAGCCCGCAAATATAACTCAAATATTGCCGGAAGCCTTATTAAGGAATCTTTAACAGGTCCGAAAATGCTAAAATATATTTTCGGCAGATCCGGTTGGCCTGATTCAGTTAGTCCTCAGTTCCCGGCAAATTTTACTGCTAAAGCATATTCCCCGCACCGCGGGACCCGCTACCATGATAACACTTAGAAACGTCTCAAAATCCTTCTCCTCCCAGGTCCTCTTCGAGGACGCCTCGCTGCAGGTGAACGAGGGCGACCGGTTCGCCCTGGTCGGGCCCAACGGGGCCGGCAAGTCCACCCTTTTCAAGATGATGCTCAAGGCCGAAGAGGCCGACGACGGCGAGATCCAGTTCAAAAAGGGCGTGGTAGTTGGCTACCTGCCGCAGGAGAACCCGCCTGTCTCCGACCGCACCGTCATCGAGGAGACCCTGGACGGGGTTGAGGATTACGACGGCCGCATCGAGGCCGAGGGCAAGGCCATCCTGATGGGCCTGGGCTTCAAGGTTACCGATTTCACCCGCCGGGTCAACACCCTCTCCGGCGGCTGGGCCATGCGCGTGGCTATGGGCAAGCTGCTGCTGAAGAAGCCCGACCTGCTGCTGCTGGACGAGCCCACCAACCACCTGGACCTGGACTCCCTGCTGTGGCTGGAAGAGTACCTGCACGACTACCAGGGCGCCATCTTCCTGATCTCCCACGACCGCGACTTCATCAACAAGATCTGCAGCGCCATCGTCTCCCTGCAGGACCGCACCCTGCGCGTCTACCACGGCGACTACGAGAATTTCGTGGCCCAGCGCCAGGCCGAAAAAGAGAAGACCTACTCCGCCTGGCGCCTGCAGCAGGAAGAGATAGCGCAGATGGAGGACTTCATAGCCCGCAACCGGGCCCGCGTCTCCACCGCCGCGCGCGTGCAGAGCATGATCAAGCGCCTCGACAAGCTGGAGCGCATCGAGCTGGTGCAGGAAGTGAAGACCGTCAAGATCCGCTTCCCGCAGCCCAACCGCACCGGCACCAACGTGCTGGAACTCAGGAACATCAGCAAGGTCTACAACGTCCCCGACCACGACCCGATCAAGGTCTACGAGGGCTTCGATTTCCAGCTGCAGCGCGGGCAGAAGATGGCCTTCGTCGGCCACAACGGCGCCGGCAAGTCCACGCTGCTCAAGATGCTGGCTGGCGTGATCGAGCCCGACTCCGGCGAACGCGTGCTCGGCCTGAACGTCAAGACCGGCTATTTCTCCCAGCACCGCGAAGGCATCCTGGACCCCAGGAAGACCGTGCTGCAGGAAGCCATGGACAACGACCGGATGAACCCGGAACTCACCGTGCGCACCGTGCTCGGCACGTTCCTGTTCCCCGGCGACAACGTGCACAAGAAGACCGAAGTGCTCTCCGGCGGCGAAAAGAGCCGCCTGATGCTGGTGAAGCTGCTGATGGACCCGCCCAACGTGATCCTGATGGACGAGCCCACCACCCACCTCGACATGGCCAGCGTCGACGCGCTGATCGCCGCCCTCAAGGAATTCGAAGGCACCCTCTGCTTCATCAGCCACGACATCTACTTCATCAACGCCCTCGCCGACTCCGTAGTGCACATCGAGCAGGGCAAGACCACCGTGTACCCCGGCAACTACGACTACTTCCGCTACCGCCAGGACCAGCTGCACGCCGAAAGAACCGCCGCCCAGCGCAAGGCCGCCCCCGTGCAGGCCGCGCCCGCCCCCTCGGGCGACTGGGAAGAGAAGAAGCGCCAGGAAGCCGAGGCCCGTAAAAAAACGCGCCGCGCCGAAACTTTAAAGAAAGAAATAGCCTACTCCCGCAAAACGGTAGAAAGCCTGGCCGCCAAAATGTCCGCCCCCGAGATCCACTCCGATTACAAGCAGGTAAAAGAACTCGGAGACAAAATGTCCGCCCTCGAAGCCAAGATAGCCGCCTTCACCGAGGAACTCAAGGCGCTCGAAGACGCCGCCGCCCTCAGCGGCCAGTAAAGTAAGAGCCGATTTGACTTACGTGGGACCGGCGTTGGACGCTGGGGCCGGGTTAGCGAAACCGGAGGGGCGGCAAGGGTATGGGGTTGGCGGGCCCTCGCGCAGGCCGAGGCTTGCGCAAGCGACGAGGCCGAGCGGGAGCGCGGCCACGGTGTGGCCGATAGCGTGCCCGACGGGCCCATACCCTTGCCACCCCGACCAGACAACCAGCGGAAATGAATTTTTTGGACATAACGGATTTTTAAGGAGAACACCACACATGCAACAAGACAACGCAAAGCGCCGGCCCGACCTGCGCAACATAGCCATCATCGCCCACGTCGACCACGGCAAAACCACCATGCTGGACGCCATGCTCAAGCAGACCGGCGCCTTCCACGACAAGAGCGGCGAAGAAGCCATCTGCATCATGGACTCCAACGACCTCGAAAGAGAGCGCGGCATCACCATCCTTTCCAAGAACACCTCCGTCCGCTACGGCAACACCACCATCCATATCGTGGACACCCCGGGCCACGCCGACTTCGGCAGCGAAGTGGAACGCGTGCTCCGCATGGTGGACGGAGTGCTGCTGCTCGTGGACGCCCTCGACGGGCCCATGCCCCAGACCCGCTTCGTGCTCAAGAAGTCGCTCGCCCTCGGCCTGCGCCCCATCGTGGTCGTCAACAAGATCGACCGCCTCAACTGCGACCCGCACGCCACTCTGGACAAGGTCTTCGCCCTGTTCATGGAACTCGGCGCCAGCGACGCGCAGCTCGACTTCCCCGTAGTCTACGCCGTCGGCCGCGACGGCTGGGCCACTATGGACTACAAGGTGAAGACCAACGACCTCAAGCCCCTCTTCGAGACCATCGTAAAGCACGTCCCCGGCCCCCTGGACCTGGACGACCAGCCGCTGCGCATGCTGGTGACGATGCTCGACTACAGCTCCTACACCGGCCGCATCGGCGTGGGCCGCATAGTGCAGGGCAAGATCACCTCGGGCCAGCAGATCTCCATGGGCTCCCCCGGCACCGAACTTAAAACCCGCAAAGTCATGCAGCTGATGGGCTACCAGGGCATGGAGAGGGTCATCATAAAGGAAGCCCGCTCCGGCGCCATCGTCGCCGTGGCCGGCCTCGAAGGCATCGAAGTCGGCGACACCGTGTCCGACACCGAGAACCCCGGCGTGCTGCCCGGCCTGGAGATCGAGCAGCCCACCGTCTCGATGGAATTCTACGCCAACGACGGCCCGTTCTCCGGCCGCGAGGGCAAGTTCGTGACCGCCACGCAGCTGCGCGACCGCCTGTACCGCGAGCAGCAGATCAACGTAGGTTTGAAGGTCGAGGACATCCCCGGCATGGGCGGCTTCAAAGTAGCCGGCCGCGGCGAACTGCACCTGGCCATCCTGATCGAAACCATGCGCCGCGAGGGCTTCGAGCTCTGCGTCTCCAAGATGGTGGTGATAACGCACGAAGAGAACGGTGTTACCGTGGAACCCGTGGAAATGCTGATGCTGGACTCGCCGGCCGAGTTCCAGGGCGCCGTGATGAACGGCCTGGGCGCGCGCGGCGCGCAGCTCAAAAATATGTCGATAGGCGAGGACGGCCGAGTCCGCTTCGAATATGTCATTTCTTCCCGCGCCCTGATCGGCTTCAAATCCGAGTTCCTGACTTTCACCAAAGGCTCGGGCCTGATGCACCACTCCTTCCACGGCTTCCTGCCGGAGGGCGGCTTCAACCGCCCCAGCCGCAACGGGGTTTTTATAGCCAAGGAATCGGGTACGTCCGCCAGCTACGCCCTTAACGGCCTGCAGGACCACGGCATCATGTTCATAGGCACCGGCGAGGACGTTTACGCCGGACAGATCGTGGGCGAGCATTGCCGCTCCAACGACCTGGTCACCAACCCGTGCAAGGAAAAGAAGCAGACCAATATGCGCTCCTCCACCTCGGACATGTCCGTGGCGCTGACGCCTCCCCGCAGGATGAGCCTGGAGCAGGCCATCGAGTACGTGGAAGAGGACGAGTTCGTGGAAGTCACGCCCAAGAGCCTGCGGCTGCGCAAGAAGATCCTCGACCACAGCCAGCGCAAGCGCGGCGAGAAAGTCGAAGACTAATTAATGAACGAGGATTCGCTGTTAGGCATGACGACTGGCCAGTCCGGCGGCAAAGCCGGGGTGGCCAGCCTTCTTGCGGGGATGAGCATGTGGGGCATCTTCGTCGGCCTTGTTTTTTCCGGCGTGGGCTATTTTTACCTTAACCGCGGCCGCGCCGAGGGGAACGTGCCCAAGATAGCATGCGGCGTGGCCCTGATGGTCTACCCGTATTTCGTGGTGAATACCGTCTATATCGTTATCGTCGGGCTCGCCCTCATGGCGGCCCCGTACGTTATGGAAAAGTTCTGATCACGGCCGCCGCCTCCCCGACGAAGGCGGCCGGGGCTTACGCGGACCTCCAAAACCGGATTTTATGAGACTATTCACCAGGGGTGAAGGCGGCGCCGGCGAGCTGCTGGCCGTGGCTTACCCCCTTATCCTTTCCACCGCCTCCGGCACCGTGATGCAGTTCATCAACCGCGTGTTTCTGGCGCATTACAGCCCGGACGCGCTGGCCGCCTGCGTGCCCGCCGGCATCCTCAGCTTTACCTTCCTCTGCTTCTTCATGGGCACGGCCACCTATACCAACGCCTTCGTGGCGCAGTATTACGGCCGGGGCAAGGCGGCCAGCGTGTCCGTGGCCGTGTGGCAGGGCGTCTGGCTGGCGCTGGCCTCCGGGTTTATCATCCTGCTGCTGACCCCGCTGGGTTTTTACGTCATAAACCACTCGGGCCACGCCCCGTCGGTGCGGGCGCTGGAGAGGCCCTACTTCGCCATCCTCAACTCCTTCGCCCTCTTCCCCATCCTGAACACCGCGCTGGCGGCTTTCTTCGTAGGGCGCGGCAAGACCATGGCGCCGATGGCCGTGAACGTGGCCGGCAACGCCGTGTGCGTGCTGGCCTCCTGGCTGCTGATCTTCGGCCGGGGGCCGCTGCCCGCCCTGGGGATAAGCGGCGCCGGCTACGCTGCCGTGGCGGGCCAGGTGGTGATGACCGCGCTGTACCTGCGCATGATCTTCTCCGCCTACAACCGCCGCCGGTACCGCACCTTCCGGCTGGTGACCGTGCACCGCCCCATGTTCGCGAGGCTTGTAAAGTTCGGCGCGCCCAACGGCGTGGGTTTCTTCCTGGACATAGCCTCCTTCGGCGCTTTCATCTTCATCATCGGCGGCATGGACGAAGTGTCGCTGGCCGCCAACAACATCATAGCCTCCATAAACATGATCGCCTTCATGCCGGTAATAGGCCTGGGGCTGGCCGGGCTGACGCTGGTGGGGAAATATATAGGCATGCGGAAGCCAGACGTTTCCATGCGGGTCTCTTATAACGCGGCGAAAATGGCGGGCCTTTACGCGCTGTTCCTGGGCGCCCTGTTCGTGGCCGTGCCGGGGCTGTTCGTGAATATTTTCGGGGCAGGGAATTCCGCGGAATACGCGGAGATCCTCGCCAAGACCAGGCCCGTGATGAACGTGCTGGCCGTCTTCATCTTTTTCGACGCCATCGGCATGATCTTCGCGGACGCCCTGCGCGGGGCGGGGGACACGCGCTTCCAGATGCTGGGCGCCAGCGCCGCGGCCTGGCTGCTGTTCGTGCCGGGCGTGTGGTACATCACGCACCGCGCCGGCGGCGAGCTGATCCACGCCTGGGCCTGGGGCGGCTTCTACGTTTTCCTGCTCGCGGTCTTCTTCACGCTGCGGTTCCGCTCGGGACTGTGGCGGAAGATAGATATCCTGAAGGATTAGGCGGCATTTTCAAAAGGTATAATACACTTATGGCTGAAAAAATATTCTCTATCGCCGGCGGTCTGCCCAGGGTCAAGCTTTCGCACGCGCCCGCCGGGCCCAACGCCTTCAAGCGCATGATCGACACCTGCGACCGCGCCGAGCCGGGCGCGATGGTGGCCGTCTACGACAAGAACAACAACCCCTACGGCGTGGCGCTGTACAACCCGCGCAGCCAGATCACGCTGCGCATCTTCTCGCGCAATAACCCCGACACCTTCAGCATCGACGACTTCCTGGAAGAGCGCGTCGGGCGCGCGATAGCGCTGCGCCACGACATGCTGAAGCTGCCGGCCACCACCAACGCCTACCGCCTGATCCACGACTACGGCGACGGCCTGCCCGGCATCACCGTGGACAAGTACAACGACGATATCTCGCTGGAATTCTACTCGCTCGGCATGTACCGGCTGTGGCCCAACATCGAGGCCGCCTTCCGCAAGCATTTCCCCAACGCCGTGTTCCACCACCGCGCCAGCTCCTATACCCAGGACATGGAAGGCTTCACGATAAAGCCCGGGACCGGCCCCGCCCGCAAGACGCGCATCACCGAGAACGGGGTGCAGTTCGAGGTCGACATGCAGTCCGGGCGCAAGACCGGCTTTTTCTGCGACCAGCGCGAGAACCGCCTGTTCGCCTCCTCCTTCGCCGGCGGCAAGAGCGTGCTGGACATCTGCGCCTATACCGGCGGCTTCGGCATCTACGCCGGCAAGCTCGGCGGCGCGCAGGGCGTGACCTGCGTAGAGCTGGACCCGGAAGCCAGCGAGCTCTCCAAGCGCAACGCCAATATCAACAAGGTTAAGATGGACCCTGTCTGCGCCGACGCTTTTACCTACATGCGCCAGATGCTCAGCCTGAAGCGCCGCTACGGCATGGTGGTGCTGGACCCCTATAAGCTGGTGGCCAACCGCGAAGAGCGGGACAAGGGCATTTTCAAGTACCGCGACTTCAACCGCCTGGCGCTCTCGCTGGTGGAGGAGGGGGGCTTCTTCGTGACCTGCTCGTGCAGCGGCATGGTCTCCATGGACGAATTCTCGTTCATCGTGCGCGGCGCGGCTTCCAACTCCGGGCGGCGCGTGCAGATCCTCAGGAAATCCGGCGCCGGCCCCGACCATCCCGTGGCGGCCGACTACCCGGAAGGCGAATACCTTAAGGTGATATGTTCAAGAGTTTATTGATCGCCCTGTTGTTCCTGTTGCCCGGCGGCCTCAACGCCGCCCAGCCGGTCATGATCGGAAAAGCGTCCGGCAGTTGGGAAGGGCGCGTTTACGGCGGCGACATCAAGTACGACGTGGCGGTAGAGGTTAAAAATGAAGCGGGGAACTCCCGCGGCTCCTACAGCGCCTCCGGGCCCGGCAAGAGCGGCAGCGGTTTTAACGGGGAATTTACCGTTTCTTCCGGGGAACTTGCCTGTTATGCCGTGAAGGTCCATGTCTTCGTCAAACCGCAGTTGAATTTCGACGCGGTCGCCTGCCCGGCCGGCCCCGAGTCGCTTAAGATCACTTCGGCCATGGGGCGCGGCATGCTGGTCTTCTCCAATAAATTCAAGCGCGCCGAGTTCTCTTTTATGGGGCTGGCGGGTAATATCCACGGCATCCTTTACCGCTCCGCGCGGGAGAACGCCGAGGGCAAGGGCAAGGTGCGGGTGCCGCCCGCCGCCGCCAAGATGAGGGTCTTTAAGCCTTAGGAGGCCGCATGCGCCAGTCCGTACACCACAAATTCATGAAGGCCGCCCTGGCCGAAGCCCGCAAGGGCCTCAAAGAGGGGGGCATCCCCATTGGCGCCGTCCTCGTAAGGAAGGGTAAGATCATAGGCCGCGGGCATAACCGCCGGGTGCAGAAGAAGTCCGCCATCCTGCACGCGGAAATGGACTGTCTGGAGAGCGCCGGACGGCTGAAGGCCTCCGTCTATAAGGAATGCGTGATCTATTCCACCCTTTCGCCCTGCTCCATGTGCACCGGGGCCATCCTGCTCTACAAGATCCCCACCGTGGTGATAGGGGAGAACAAGACCTTCAAGGGGCCAGAGAGCTACTCCCGTAAATTCGTGAAGCTGGTGAACCTGGACCTGCCGGAATGCAAGCGGCTGATGGCCGATTTTATAGAGGCCAGGCCTGAACTCTGGAACGAAGATATCGGCGAATAGGGGGAACAGGGCGCAGTATAGTACTTTTCGCTTGACCTTTTGCCGGAATAATGTCATACTTAAAGGGTAGTCAAACCGAGAGCTCAAGATTTTTCGAAGCCTATCCTGCTAGCAGTAGAGTAAGGAAAGCGCAGAGAGAGTTGAGATCAGGTAAAGATAGCTAGGAGGATAGTACAATGAGCAAGAGAATATACGTGGGCGGTCTGCCCTTCAAAACCACCGAGGAAGAGCTTAACGGCCTTTTCGGTACCTACGGTCAGGTTTCCAGCGCTAAGCTGATCACCGACAAGTACTCCGGCCAGTCCCGCGGTTTCGGCTTCGTTGAGATGCCGAACGACGAGGAAGCCGTTGCCGCCATGGAAAAGCTGAACGGCGCCGATTTCGGCGGCCGCAAGCTGACCGTGAACGAAGCTCGCCCCATGGAATCCCGCCCCCGCACTGGCGGTTTCGGTGGTGGTGATCGCGGCGGTCGCGGTGGCGATCGCGGTGGCCGCGGCCAGGGCGGCGGCTACGGCGACAAGTGGTAACTAAAATCCTTTAACGGTTTTAGAACCGCCGTCCTGAAAAGGGCGGCGGTTTTTTATTTGCCCGCTTGACAAAATACTTATCCGCGTGTATAATTATGCAGCCGTATAATAAACAGCGGAGGTGGTATGTCAAGACCGGCATCAGGTACGGATATAAAGATCAAAGCCGCGGGCCGCAAGCTCCTGCAGGAAAAGGGCCTGGCCGGCCTCACAGTGCGCGGGGCCTGCCGCCTGGCCGGGGTGAACACCGGCATGTTCGCCTACTATTTCGGCTCCAAAGAAGAATTCACCAAGTTAATACTCAAAGAAGTATACGCCGAATTTATGCTTAAATTGCGCTCAGAGACCGCGGTGGCGGGGGAGCCCAGGGAAAAATTAAAGGGAGCGCTGGTGGAATTGGGCAAGTTCGCGCGCGAGATGAGAAAGGCTTTACCCCTGCTGCTGGCGGACCTGGCTTACGGCAAGCGGGAGGCGTTCCTTTTTTTAAGCGGGAATTTCACCGAGCATATCGGTCACCTGTCGGACCTGGCGCGGCAGTGCCGGCCGCGCAGCGCGGTCAAGGAGCGTTCTCTTCCTTATCTGGTAGGAACGCTGCTCCCGGTGATGGTAATGCCTGTCCTGATGAGCGGGGTGCTGGAGCGCAACAGGGTCAAAAGCGTCGGGGGGATAAAACTGGAGGATCTATTGCAGGAATTCTTTTCCGACGAGGGAATAAACGGCAGGGCGGAGATAGCCCTGCGGGGAGTAGGTTTATGAAAAAAATTATCTTCATGGCGGCGCTCGCGGCCGCGCCCCTGGCGGCGGGGGCCGCCGAATTCAGCGTAACGCTGAAAGACGCCGAGCAGAGCGCGCTGTCCACTAATAACCAGTACAAAAGCGTTAAATTCACCGCCGAGGCCGCGCGCGCCGCGGCGGACGCTTCGGCCACGCTGTTAAGCCCCAGGCTCAGCCTGGAGGGCAGCCTGAGGTACGCCAAAGTTGTTCCGGCCATAGCCCTGCCCCCGGCCATGGGAGGCGTCAAAAAACTCGGAGACAACTGGAATTATTCCATTGGGCCCGCCGCCTCCTGGACGCTGGACGGGGGAACCCTGCGCGCGGGCCGCGAGGCCGCGCGCCTTAACGCCTCGGCCCGCTCCGCCGAGGCCGAGAACGCGCGGCGGCAGACTTTGCTCAAGGCCAGGGTGGCCTATTTCGGGCTGCAATTGGCGCTGGAAAAAGTTTACCTTATAGGCGAGAACCTGCAGCTTTCCCTGGCGCAGTACAAAGATATCGAACTCTCGGAAAAAGCCGGCACCCGCAGCCGCCTGGACGCCATACGGGCCAGGCAGGAAACCCTGGCGCGCCGCCGCGACCTGCTGCAGGCCCGTTCCGACCTCTCGGGAGCGTTGCGCGATTTCGGGTATATTACCGGCGTGGCCGTCCCCGAGGCAGAGGGCTTGCCGCTGGACGCCCGCCTCGCCGGCCGGGATTACGTCGGAGCTCCCGGCCTGCTGGTCAAGGCCGAACCCTACGAGAAGAGCCTCCACCGCCTGATGCCGGCCGCGGAAAGCGGGCTGAGCGGCTCGCTGCCCTCGGTTACCGCGCTTGCGGAGTCGGCGGGCGCTTACCGCGCCGCGGCCGACGGCTACAAGGCGGAACGGCTGCCGCGCCTGACCTTAAGCGCGCGCAGTTCCATAGATTACCCCAACGGTCCCAACCTGTATTCCTTCCTGCAGAACTCCGCCGGGCTGGCCCTCAGCCTGCCCTTATTCGAAGACGGCCGGCTGGCCGACAGGCGCAAGGAGAGCCTGCTGAACGCCGCCGCGGCCGCCGCGAAACGCGACGAGGCGATAAAAGCCGCCGGGCTTGATTATAACAAGGCGCTGGATTCTTACCGGGCGCTTATGGAGGAACAGGTCATCAATATCGACGCTCTGGACGACGCCGCCGAGGCCGCCAAGCTGGCCTACGAAGCGTACAAAGCCGGCGGCGCCACCTGGCTGGAAGTGGAGAGCGCGAATCTCAAGGAGCTGCAGGCCAAGACCACCGCGGCCGCCGCCAACGCCGAGATCCTGATAAAACTCGCCCAGCTGGAAAGTCTTTCGGAGGAGAAGCTATGAAGAAAAAAATAATACCGGTAATAATACTGCTGGCCGTGGCCGTCGGGATCTTCTTAAAGGTCCGCTCGGGGCGGGACTTCCGCTACAGCGGCACCGTGGAGGCCACCGAGATAGACCTTTCGGCCCGCATCTCCGGGACTATAACCGCCTACGGCACGCGCGAGGGCGACCGGGTTAAGAAGGGGCAGACGGTGGCGGACCTCGACTGCTCCGACGCCAGGCTCGCCGCCGGCATAGCCGCCGACGATTTTAAGCGCGCCGCGGAACTGTTCAAGGGCGGCTCGGTCTCCAAGGAAAATTACGACCGGCTGAAATACAGGCGGGACGATTCCGCCCTTAAGGTGGAGTGGTGCTCCATAAAGTCCCCCGTGAACGGGCGCACGCTTTACACCTACCGCGAGAACGGCGAGCTGGTGGCGCCTGGGACCAAGCTGGCTACCGTGGCGGACCTCTCGGAGGTGTGGGCCTACATCTACGTGCCGCACGACCTGCTGGCCAGACTTAAGCCCGGCATGGAGGTAAAGGCCTTCCTGCCCGAAGCGGGGGCGACCTTCCCCGGGCGGATCTCGGTGATCTATTCCGAGGCGGAGTTCACGCCCAAGAACGTGCAGACGCGCAAAGAACGCACCAGGCTGGTGTACGCCGTAAAAGTCAGCTTTTACAACCCGGACGAACTGCTGAAGCCCGGGATGACGGTGGAGGTGCAGCTGCCGGAATAGGGGAGAGGATCAGCCGAATAAGAACATGAATTTTTCTATACGGACGGAAAATTTAAAGAAGTCGTTCGGCAGGGTTAACGCCCTGGCCGGCGTTTCCCTGGATTTTTCCGCCGGGCTGCTGCACGGCCTTATCGGTTCCGACGGCGCGGGCAAAACCACCACCCTGCGGATGCTCGCGGGCCTGCTCCGGCCTGCGTCGGGCGAAATAAAATATTTTAAGGACGGCGCCCCGGCGCCGTTCCGGGAGCTGCGGCCCAGCCTGGCCTATATGCCCCAGCAGGCCAGCCTGTACGCCGACCTTTCCGTAACGGAACACCTGGAATTCTTCCGCGCGCTTTACCGGCTCCCGGCGGAGGTATACGCGAAACGCTCGGAGGAACTGCTTGAGATAACCCGCCTGGGCAAGTTCCGGGACCGCCGCGCGGGCCGGCTTTCCGGCGGCATGTACAAGAAGCTGGGCCTGATGTGCGCGCTGCTGCAGTCCCCGTCGGTGCTGCTGCTGGACGAGCCCACCAACGGCGTGGACCCCATCAGCCGCCGGGAATTCTGGGAGATGCTTTACGCGCTGGCGGCGGACAAGATCCTTATCATAGTTTCCACGGCCTACATGGATGAGGCCGAGCGCTGTTCCCGCGTGCACCTGCTGGATTCCGGCCTGCTGCTTGGCGCGGGCGAGCCGCGCGCCGTGCTGGCCGGGGCCGGGGCGGCTACCTTCGAGGAGTTGTTCATCAAGAAGGGGGTTGGAGTTAAATGAGCGCCTGCGCCCTGGAACTTAAAGGCCTTTCCATAAAGTTCGGCGACTTTACCGCCGTGGACGATATCTCCTTCTGCGTGAGCCGCGGGGAGATCTTCGGCTTCCTGGGGGCCAACGGCGCGGGTAAGACCACCACCATCCGCATGCTCTGCGGCCTGCTGGTGCCCACCTCCGGCTCGGCTACGGTCGGCGGCCTGGGCTTCGAGGACGGCGGGATGGGGATAAAGAAGATAGTGGGCTATATGTCCCAGAAGTTCACGCTTTATAACGACCTGACGGTGGGGGAGAACATCGACTTCGCGGCGGGGCTGCGCAAGCTGGAACCGGCCTACGCCGGGAAGCGCCGCAAGGAGCTCTTCGACCTGATAGGCTTTGCCAGGCCGCTTTCCACCATGGTCGGTTCCCTCCCCGGCGGCATAAAACAGGAATTATCCCTTGCCGCGGCCATGCTGCACGACCCGGAGATAGTCTTCCTGGACGAGCCCACCTCGGGCGTGGCGCCCGCCTCGCGGGCCCGCTTCTGGTCGCTGATCCGCAAGATCACCGCGCTGGGGAAAACCGTGATAGTGACCACGCATTATATGGACGAGGCCGAACAGTGCGGCCGCATAGCCCTGATGCGCACCGGCAAACTTATAGCCCTCGGCACGCCGGCCGAGCTTAAGGCCGCGGCTTTCCCGGGGCCGATGACCGAAATAGATTTCAAAGAGGCCGGTCCAGGCGGGTTTATCAAACAGCTTGAAGGCGCGCCTGGCCTGCTTGAACTCTCGCCGCACGGCATGCGCTGGCACGCCGCTTTCAACGACGAGGCAGCCAGGGACGCGGCGCTGGCCGGGCTGCCCGCCGGGGCCTCCGCGGCGCGGATCGCGCCGTCGCTGGAGGACGTGTTCATCCGCCTGGTAGAGGGGGTGGAGCGATGACGGCTTTCGATTTCCACCGGGCTTATTCCATAGCGCGCAAAGAGGTCATGCATATCATGCGCGACCCGTTCACGCTGACGCTGGCGCTTGGCCTGCCGGTAATGCTGGTCACGTTTTTCGGCTACGCTATCGACTTCGAGGTTAAGGACCTGAAACTGGCGGTTTCGGACCGCGACAAGGGCCCGCAGGCGCGGCGGCTGGAACAGATCTTCTCCTCGTCGGGTTATTTCCGGCTGGTGCCGCAGGATAGCGGCGGCCCGATAGCCATGCTGGATTCGGGCCGCGCCGACGCCGCGCTGTTCCTGGAACCGGACTTCTCCAAGGATATTTCGGGCGGGGGGGCCGCGGGCGCCCAGTTCGTGCTGGACGGCAGCGACAATTCCAAGGCGGCCGCGGTACTGGGTTATCTGCCGGGCATACAGAATTCGGCGGCGCTCAAGCTCGCCGGCCCTCAGCCCAGGCCGCCGTTCTCGCTGCGGACGCGGTTCCTTTATAACCCGGAGCTGAACAGCCGCTGGTTCACCATCCCGGGGCTTTCCGCCATAATCATAGGCCTGCTGGCTATCCTCCTTACCGCGCTTACGGTGGCCAGGGAATGGGAGAACGGCTCGATGGAGCTGCTGCTCTCCACGCCGGTGCGCCCGCTGGAGATCATGATAGGCAAACTGGCCCCTTACGGCGCGCTGGTGCTGGCCGGGATCGTCTTCGTCTACCTCGTCTCCAGGCTGGTGTTCGGCGTGCCGTTCAACGGCAGCCACCTGCTTTACCTGGCGGCCTGCCTGCTCTTCATCGTCGCCGCGCTGTCGCAGGGGCTGGTGATCTCCGTGCTTACGCGCCAGCAGCAGGTGTCCATGCAGTTCGGCATCATCACCGGGCTGCTGCCCTCCATGCTGCTGTCCGGCTTTATTTTCCCGGTGGAGAGCATGCCCGCTTTTTTCAGGTATTTAACCATGATCCTGCCGCCCCGCTGGTTCATGGCCGCGTCGCGCGGGATCATCCTCCGGGGCGCGGGCCTTGAGGAACTGGCCGTGCCTTTCCTGGCGCTGGCGCTTTTAAGCGCCGGCATGCTGGGCCTGGCGCTGATAAAATTCAAGACGGACCTGGAATGAGGGAGCGCGGCGGGAAATTATGAATCTTACGCTAAGGGCGTTCGTCAAAAAGGAACTCACGCAGACGCTGCGCGACGGGCGCATGCGCGCGCTGCTGCTGGGCGCGCCCATAATCCAGATGACGGTCTTCGGCCTGGCCCTTTCCACCGAGATCCGGAACATCAAGCTGGCGGTCTTCTCGGCCCCGCCCGACGCCATGAGCGAGCGGCTGGCCGAGCGCTTTTATTCCTCCGGCTGGTTCAAGCCCGTGGCCTATGAGCCCGGCGAAGACCCCGTGGAACTGATCGCCTCGGGCCGGGCCGACGCCGTGCTGATAACCCCGGCGGACGGCCTGGCGCGCTCCGCCCAGCGCGGCGACGGGAAGATCCAGCTGCTGGTGGACGCCTCGAACGCCACCAAGGCCCGCGCCGTGGAAGCCTACGCCGGCAGCATCGTGGCCGCCGACGCGCTGAAAGAATACCCGGGCGAGGCCAGGCCGCCGGTAAAATTCGACGTCCGCGTGCTGTACAATCCCGCCATGGAGTCCTCCATGTTCCTGGTGCCGGGCGTGATGGGGATGCTGGTCTGCCTTATAACCATCCTGCTCACCGCCATGTCCATCACGCGGGAAAGGGAAATAGGGACTTTCGAGACCATAGTTTCGGCGCCGCTGTCCAATACCGAAGTGCTGCTGGGTAAAACCCTGCCTTACGTGCTGCTGGGCATGATAGACGCCGGCCTGGTGGTGCTGGCCGGCTACCTGATCTTCGGGGTGCCGGTGCGCGGGCCGCTGTGGCAGCTGGCCCTGGCCGCGCTGGCTTTCGTGCTCAACACGGTAAGCATCGGCACTTTTATTTCCACCATAGCCAGGAACCAGCAGCAGGCCATGCTCGGCGGCTTCATGTTCCTGTTCCCGGCTATCCTGATGAGCGGCGTTATGTACCCGGTGGAGAACATGCCGGCCGCGATAATCGCCGCGGCCTACCTGAATCCCCTGATGTACCTGGTTAAGCTCTTCAGGAATATAATGCTGAAAGGGGGGGACCCCCTGGTTTTCTGGCAGAATACCGGCATCCTGCTGCTGATGGCCGCGGGCACGGTGACCCTGGCCTTCAAGCGCTTCAGGCAGACGCTTAACTAAATAAAGGGGACAGGCTACTTTATTTTAAAAATAAAGTAGCCTGTCCCCTTTATTTCAGTTCTTCGCGGGTGAGGGGGCGGAACTGGCCGGGCTGCAGGTCGCCCAGCGCGAGGGGGCCGAAAGCTATGCGCTTGAGCTGGGTTACTTCGTGCCCCAGGGCGGCGAACAGCCGGCGGATCTCGCGGTTCTTGCCTTCCGTTAATTCCACCATTAAATGCGATTCTTTGCCGCTGGCCTTGCGGAGCGTCAGCTTGGAGGGCTTAAGCAGCTCCCCGTCGTCCATGATGCCGGCGGAGGCCCTGGCCAGTTCCGCGCCGGTAACTTCTCCTGTTACCGTCACCGAGTACGTGCGAAGCACCGAGTTGGCGGGGTCGGTGAGATAAGCGGAGAGGCGGGTATCGTTGGTGAGGATCAGGAGGCCCGTGGAGGCCATGTCCAGGCGGCCCACCGGGTGCAGGCTCGCCAGCTCCGGGGGGAGAAGGTCGTAGACCGTCCTGCGCCCTTTCTCGTCGGATTTGGTGGTGACCACGGCCTTGGGCTTGTTCAGCATGATGGCCTGCCAGGCGTCTTTTACGACGAGTTTGCCATCCACGTAAAATTTGTCGGTGTCGGGGTTCACCTGGAAGAGGGGGTCCCGGATGACGCGGCCGTTCACCTTGAGGCGGCCGGTCATCGCCAACTCGCGGGTCTGGCTGCGGGAGGCCGCGCCCAGTTTTGAGAGGGCCCGCTCCAGCGGCACCTTTGAAAAGTCGTTAGCCATCTTATTATTATAGCCCATAATGCACAGGGGGAAGAGCGCGCCCTCTCTTGCGCGCCCTCTCTTGACAAGTAGTTGGCTATTTGGCAAAATAGCCATATGAAGATCAAGACCAAAGCGGATTACGCGGCGCAGGCCTCGGTGCTGAAGGCGATGGGCCACCCGACCAGGCTGCTGATCCTGCATTCCCTCAAGAAGAGGGAAACCTGCGTCTGCGAACTGCGCGACCTGGTGGGGGACGACCTGTCCACCGTGTCCAAGCATTTGCTGGTGCTTAAGAACGCCGGCCTGGTGGCCGTGCGGCGCGACGGGAACTGGCTGCATTACCGCCTGGCCTGCCCTTGTGTGCTCGATTTCACCGACTGCATAGCGGGGCTTAGGAAATAATATGTTCAAACCCGTGCAACTCTTCGCGGACTGGCTGATCTACGGCGCTTTCGGTCTCGGGCGCGATACGCTTGCGGGCTCGTCGCTGAACTTCTTCGTCTTCGACACCATTAAGATCTTCCTTCTGCTGGCCGGCATCATCTTCGCGGT
The DNA here is from genome assembly GCA_021811185.1 of bacterium. GTDB lineage: Bacteria > Elusimicrobiota > Elusimicrobia > Elusimicrobiales > UBA9959 > UBA9959. Next base: position 27,962 of record JAJZPL010000007.1, on the reverse strand, counting down.
TTCCATTATCCGCACCTTCCTGCCGCCGTCGAAGATCAGGGAGATCATCCTTAAGAAGAGCCGTTTTTCCGGGCACCTGTGGGCCGCCGCGCTGGGCATCATTACCCCGTTCTGCACCTGCAGCGCCATCCCGCTGTTCCTGGGCTTCGTCCAGACGGGCATCCCGCTGGGCGTCACCTTCTCGTTCCTGGTGGCTTCGCCCATGATAAACGAGGTGGCGCTGGTGATGCTGTTCGGCATGTTCGGCTTCAAGATAGCGCTGCTTTACGCTTTCAGCGGTTTTGTCATCGCCGTCGTCTCAGGGCTGATCATAGGCAGGCTGAACCTGGAACACCTGCTGGAAGGCTTCGACCTTTCCAAAAGGATAAAGAACGTGGCTTTCGGGATAGAGATGGCCTGGCCGGAGCGCTTCGCCTTCGCCCGCGAATACACCGCGGACATACTTCGGACGGTCTGGCCTTACGTGCTGATCGGCATCGGCCTGGGAGCCTGGATCCACGGCTACGTGCCGCAGAATTTCCTGGCCCGCTGGGCCGGGGCGGACAAATGGTACGCCGTTCCGCTGGCGACTCTTGTGGGCATTCCGCTCTATTCCAACGCGGCGGGCGTGATCCCGCTGGTGAGCGCGCTTACCGAGAAGGGCGTGGCGCTGGGCACCACGCTCGCCTTCATGATGGCGGTCACGGGCCTTTCGCTGCCCGAATTCCTCATTCTCAGGCGCGTGATGAAGCTGAAGCTGCTCTTCATCTTCTTCGGCATCGTGGGCGCCGGCATAATGTTCACCGGCTTTCTTTTTAATTACGTGATGAAATAAGGAGACCCGGTATGAAAAAAATACAGATCCTGGGCATGGGCTGCGCCAAGTGCAACAAGCTTTATGAGGCGGCGGAAGCCGCGGCCAAAGAGCTGGGCATTGCCTACGAGATGGAAAAGATTGCCGATATCGAGCGGATCACGGAACTGGGCGTTATGATGACCCCTGCGCTGGCCGTGAACGGCGAGGTTAAGTTCGCCGGCAGGGTGCCCGGCCACGAGGACCTTAAGAAGGTCATCTCCGAGGCGAAATGAAGTACGCGCTTATGGGTTTTGTGGCCCTGAGTCTATGCGTCGCCATTTATAAGGCGGCCTCCGCTCCGGGGAAGCCCCAGGCCGCGCCCGCGGGAACGGCTGCCGTTCAGCCAGTTGCGGTAAAGCCAGCCGCGCCTCCCGTGGTCGTAAAAAAAATAACGGAGAAAACCGCCGTGGTATATTATTTCTATACCAATACGCGGTGCTCCTCCTGCAAGACCATAGAGGCTTATACCCGGGAAGCGGTGGAGAAGAACTTCTCTGCGCCTTACAAGGGCTGGGACGTGGTCTTCAAGGGCGTGAACCTGGACGAGCAGCCGAACGCGCATTTCAAGCAGGATTACTGGCTCAATTCAAAGTCGGTGGTGGTGCAGAAATTCTCCGGGGATAAGGCTCTTAAGTGGGGAAAACTCGAAGAAGTGTGGCAGCTCCTCGGCGATAAAGACGCTTTCCTGAATTACGTAACAGCAGGAACGCGCAAACTGCTGGATGAAAAGTGAGCGCTGAACTCTGGGCGGCGGCCCTGACTGCCCTGTGGACGGGGATTCTCACTTCGGTGAGCCCCTGCCCGCTGGCCACCAACATAGCAGCGCTGACCTATATCTCAAAACATTCCGGCTCGCATAAACTGGCCGTTCTGGCGCATGGGGGGCTTTACGCCCTGGGCAGGGCGCTGGCTTATATAGTTATAGGTTTCCTGCTGGTGAAAAGCCTGCTCTCCGCGCCGGCCTTCTCTTTCTTCATGCAGAAATACGGCAGCCAGGCGCTGTCGCCAGTCCTGGTGCTGGCCGGCATGTACATGCTGGACATGTTCGGCCGCGGGTTTATGGGGTTTAACGTGTTCGACCTTTCTAAATTCAAGGCGAAAGGGGGGGCGGCTTCTTCCTTGGCGATGGGGGCGGTCTTCGCGCTGGCTTTCTGCCCCATCTCGGCGGCGCTGTACTTCGGCGTAATAATCCCGCTGGCCGCCAAGAACTCCGCGCCGGTAGCCCTGCCGCTGCTTTACGGCGTCGGGACCGCCCTGCCGGTCATCGGCCTTGCCGTAGCGCTGGACTTCGGCCTTAAGAAGCTCTCCGCTATAACCGGCCTGGCCGCTAAATTCGAAGGTTGCGCCAGGCCCGCCACCGGGTGGGTGTTCATAGCCGCCGGCGTGTATTTGGGCCTCAGGGATATCTTCAATCTTATCTGAGCCGGGTCTTGACAGCCGCGCGTTCTCCTGCTACAATGTAAGTGAGTGATAACTAACAAAGAGAGGCATTATGGGATCATCCGGAAAAAGACAGGCCACCGGGGTGCGCCAGGAGCAGATCAAGCGGGCGGTGCTGGAAATCATCGCCTCCGAGGGGCTGGGGCGGCTTTCCACGCGCAACCTGGCCCGGCGGGTGGGAATAAGCGAGGCCGCCATCTTTCGGCATTTCAGGACCAAGCAGGATATTATCCTGGGCATAATGCGGGACGTCAAAACGGATATGGTGGGGGGGATGCGCGCTGCGGCGGAGCAGGATAAGCCCGCCGACAAGCGCCTGTTCGAGCTGATGTGCGCGCAGGTCAAGTACATCCTGAAGAACGAGGGGATAAACATCCTACTGTTCTCCGAGGCGGCCCATTATAACGACAGCGTGCTCAAAACGGAACTGCACGGTATACTTTCTTCCCAAAAAAAGCTATTGATAGGGGTTATAAGGGACGGCATAAAAGAGGGGCTCTGGCGCGACCTGATAAAAGTGGATGACGCGGCCATGATGTATATGGGGATACCTATAAGCCTGAATATCGAGCTGGTGCTCAACCGCAAGGGCGTCAACACGGAGAGTTTCTGCAAGCGCATGTTCTTCCTGTTCTCGGGGATATTGGCAAAGTAGGAGAACGGTTATATGAAGGGAAAGATAATAACAGCGGCGGCCTTATGCGTCATCCTGGGCGCAGGGGCGGCGCGGGCTTTAACGCTGGACGGGGCGCTGGACGCCGCGCTTAAGAACAGCCCGGCCGTCAACATGGCGCGCGAGGCCGCGGCTTCACAGCGATACAGAAAGTACGGCGCGCGCGTCTCGCGCCTGGGCGAGGTTACGGTTATCGGCACCCTTACCCGCTATAACCTGCCGCGCACCCTCACCCCTATGGTGCCGCCGATCGCCCCGCCGTTCCCGCTGTCCGACGACACCATTACGAACGTGGGCGGCTCGTACACCCTGCCGCTCTTCACCGGGTTCAAGCTCAGCCGGAATATTTCGATCGCAGGCCTTTCGGCCGAAATCGCCAAGGCGCAGAGCTCGCTCACTGAAAAACAGGTGAAGTTCAACGTCTACTCGCTGTTCCTCAAAGGCCTGGCGCTCAAAGAACAGTTGCAGGCCAAGGACGAACAGGAAAAGGCCCTGGCCGAGCTGCGCAAGAACGTGGAGCTGGGCGTAAAGATAGGCCGCTACGCCGCCATAGACCTTAAGAAGGTGGCTTACCAGTATGAAATGGTAAAAGCCCAGCGGCAGGGCCTGGAGAACAATATAGCCTCCCTTAAGGCCGGGCTGGACCAGCTTACGGGCCTGGAGACGGACGAGTGGGATTTCGAGCCCGTCGAGCTTAAAGAGAAGGACTACCCGCCGCTGGAGGCCCTGGTGAAAGCCGCCCTGCTGGACCGCGAGGAAGTGGCGGTAAGCGTGAAGAGAAAACAGGTGGCCGCGGCCAATTATTCCAAATCCAAATACGCCTACCTGCCCGAGATCTCCGCCAACTACACTTATTTCAGGAGCATCGGCGGCGGCGGCAGCGTGCCGCTGTGGAACTACGGCGTAGCGGCCCAGTGGTCCGTGTTCGATTTCGGCAAAAGGGCTTTCGACATGGTCAGCCAGAAGCAGGAATACAAAAGCGCCAAAGAGGCCGAGACCGCCCAGCAGCTGGCCGTGCGCCGCGAGGTGGTGGAGGCTTACGGCGGGCTGCGCACGCAGCAGGCCCTGCACGAGGCCGCCGCCAAGGCCCTGGCTTACGCCAAAGACGCCCGGGACGTGGAGAATATAAAGTACCAGCAGAACGCGGGCAGCATGTACGACCTGCTGCTTTCCCTGGCCCAGTATTACGACGCGGTTTCGCAGGAGCGGGGCGCGTATTACGGGGTATTCACGGCGGGCAAATACCTGGAACTCAGCGCGGGAGAAAAGCTATGAACTTTATGCGCAAACTTGCCGATATCTTTAAGAACCCTGCGGTCCGTAAGTTCGGGCTGCCAGCCCTGGCAATAATAGTTATCGCCGTGCCCGTCATCAGACGGAAAATGGCCATAGTACGGGAGAAAGCTCCCGACACCTACCCGGTGGCGCTGGACCTGGCCTCGCCGCGCCTGGGCGTGCTGCGCGCGCAGGAGACTTTCCTGGGCCTGTTCAAGCCGGAGAACCAGGCGGCCCTGAGTTCCAGGCTGAGCGCCCGCGTGGTCTTTATAGCCGACGAGGGCACCGCCGTAAAGCAAGGCGACGTGGTGCTGCGGCTGGACACCTCGGACCTGGCCGCCGGCGCCGAGGCCTTCGATATCAAGAAACAGAACCAGGAGAAGGTCTACAACCGCGACAAGATCCTCTTCTCCAGCGGGGCCATTTCGCAGGAGCAGCTGGAAAATTCCCAGAACCTTTACCAGCAGGCCGTGTCCGCCTACGAGGCCGCCGCCGCCCAGCTTAGCTACGGCGTGATGAACGCCCCTTTCGACGCGGTGGTGGGCAAGCGCTACCTGCAGCCCGGCGACACCGCCGTGCCGGGCAAGCCGCTGCTGCAGCTCGACGGCACCGGACCCGGCTACGAGGTCTACGCCGACCTGCCGGTGGAGACCGCCGCCAAAATAAAGCCCGGCTCCGGGCAGGAGATAGCCTTTAACGGCGGCGTCCAGACGGCCCGCGTAAAGGCCGTGGTGCCTGCCGCCGCCAACAACCTTATGACGGTCAAGCTGGCGCTCTCCGGCAACAAGCTGGGCATTCCCGCCGGCACCTACGTGGACACGCATTTCTACACCTCGGTCAGCCGCGGGCTCATCGTGCCGGCCAATTCGGTGTCGCGCAACATGAACGGCTATTTCGCGCTGACGGTGAAAGACGGGACGGTGCACTGGGCGCCGGTGAAAGTGCTGGGCGCCGACGCCGCGAGCTATTGCGTGGAGGGGCTGGACCCGGCCGCGCGGCTGGGCACGGCGCCGGCCCAGGACCTGCTTAAGATCTACGAGGGCCAGAAAGTGAAAGCGGTCCGGGAGAGCGGGACCTATGACTAAGTATTTCATCTCCAGGCCGCACCTGGTCTTCGCGGTCCTCATCGGGCTGTCGGCGCTGGGCGCGGTGGGTTTTTTCAGGATCCCGCGCGACCTGTTCCCGCCGGCCGACAGGCCGCAGGTGGCGGTGGTCACCGTGGAGCCGGGCGCTTCGGCCCGCTACGTGGCGGACCACGTCAGCGCCATCATAGAGCGCCAGCTCTACACCATAAACGGCATCCGGCGCGTTTATTCCACCTCCAACGACGGTTTCTCCATAGTGACGGCCGAGTTCAACTACGCCAAGCCCATAGCCGAGGCCAAGACCGACGCGGCCAACGCGCTTACCAAGATAGGGAACCTCCTGCCGGCGGACATCCAGACGCCGTCGGTCTACGAGATCACCTCTTACACTCCGCCGGTAATAGTGCTTTCGCTCTCGCCTAAGCCCGGCTCCAAACTGGGCCTGGCCGACCTGCGCTACATGGCGGAGAACTATATAAAGCCGGAACTGCTCAAGGCGGGCAATGTTTCCAACGTGGACGTGTTCGGCGGCTTTCAGAAAGAGATAGATATCTTCGTGGACAACGCCAGGCTGGCCGGCCTGCGCCTGACCGCGCAGGACGTGGCCGCGGCGCTGAAGCTGGGCAACAAAGACATGCCGATGGGCATCGTGATGAACCAGGCCAACCAGAACGTGTTCCGCCTGCTCACCGAGGCCGCGGACCTCGGCCAGATAGGAGATATCGCCATAACCCCGTCGGTAAAACTGAAGGACGTGGCGGCGGTCTCCTACGGCATAAAAGACCCCACCTCGCTCTACCGCGGCAACGGGGAGCAGGGCATAGCCCTGGCCGTACAGCGCCCTTTCGGCGGCGCGGTGCTGGACACCATTAACTCCGTCAATAAGCTGCTGCCGGAGCTCAGGAAGCGCTTCCCGCAGCTGGAGCTCCGGACCACGGATTCGCAGGAGGAGCTGGTAAAGCTCAGCAACTCCAACATGATAGACGCGCTGCGCGACGCCATCCTCTTCACGTCGCTGGTCATCTTCATCTTCCTGGCGGACCTGCCGCTTACCGTCATCGCCGGGCTGTCCATCCCGTTCGTGTACCTGGCCACCATCGGCATCATGTGGCTCCTGGGCATAGGCTTCAACATCGTGAGCCTCACCGGCATAATACTGGCGCTGGGCATGCTGGTGGACGACGCCATCGTGATCCTGGAGAATATCAAGCGCCATCACCAGGAACTGGGCAAGAGCCCCGAGCGGGCCGCCATAGACGGCACCGAGGAAGTGATGCTGGTGGTCTTCGGCGGCACGCTGGCCACGGCGGTCATCATGCTGCCGCTGCTCTTCGTCGGCGATTTCCCGGAGAAGATCTTCAGGCCGCTGGCCGGCACGCTGATGATAGCCGTGCTGGTTTCCTACGTGGTGTCCATCACCTTCATCCCCATCGTGGCCAAGAAATTCATGGGCATAAAAGGGTTCAAGTTCGAAGGCCGCCTGAACGAGTGGATGGAGAAAATACTCGCCCCGCTCAAGGTCTTCTACATAAACCTCAACCGGTTCATGATGGAACATAAGAAACTGCGCCCGGCCTTCATTCTGCCGCTGTTCATGCTGTTCGCCATGAGCATGCGCGTGATCCTGCCGCTGGAAGGGCGCGACCTGATGCCGCCCATGGACACCGGCATAGCCAAGGTGAAAGTGACCCTGGCCTCCAACACCTCCATCTGGAAGGTGAACGCGCGCGCCGCCGAGCTGGAAAAATACATCTACAGCCTGGGCGATATCCAGTCCGTCTCCACCGCCATAGGCACGGAGCCCGGCGTGTTCACCGTGGCGGGCGGCACGCCCTACCAGCTGCTGATGACGGTGCATTTCGTCAACCGCTTCGACCGCAAGCGGAGTATCTGGACGCTGGAGGGGAAAATACGGGACTTCGCGCGGGGGCTGCCCGGCGTGAAATACGCCGACGTCTACGACTACGGCGCCACCGCTTTCTCGTCCATCGTGGCCAACGTGGACGCCACGCTGTTCGGCTCTTCCATAAAGGACCTGGACGCCGCCGGCAAGGACGTTATGGGCGCCATGGCCCAAACCAAGGGGCTCAAATCCTATTCCCGCTCGTGGGACATGGACAGCCGGGAAGAGGACTTCCGCATCGACAAGAATAAATGCGCCATGTACGGCGTCACGCCGGGCGGCGTGGCGGGGCAGGTGGCCCAGGGGCTCACCGGCGCGGTGTCCTCCGTGCTGACCATCCCCAACGAGACCGGCCTGCTGATAAAAGTCATAGAGAAGGCCGACCTGCGCGACCGCGTGAGCAAGTTCGGGAGTTACCTGGTGGCCACGCCCAGGGGCTTTGTGCCGCTGGCGGCCATGGGGGACTTCGTGGACAGCACCGAGCCCACCGTCATCACGCGGCAGGGCATGCAGTATTCTCTGGACGTGTACGGCTACCGCTCCACTTTCCCCATAACGCATATCATGGAAAGTTTCGACGCCGCCATGAAGAAAGTTAAGCTGCCCGACGGCGTTACTTTAAAACAGACCGGCGACATAGACACCATGATGAACGCCATGCTGCGCATGCTTTCGGCCATCGCCATGGGCATAGTGATCCTTTACCTGGTGATGGTGCCGCTCTTCGGCTCGTGGAAGGCGCCTGTGGCCATCATCATAGCCATCCCGCTGGGCGCCATAGGCGGCGCCTGGTCGCTGCTGCTGGCGGACAAGCACGCCTGCCTGCCGGCCATCATGGGCTTCGTGCTGCTGGGCAGCATCATCGTAAAGAATTCGATCCTGCTCATAGACTTCATCCAGACCTACGAGCGCGAGGGGAAAGACCTTAAGACCGCCATCTACGACAGCATCACCGTGCGCACGCGCCCCATCCTTATGACGGCCTTCGGTACGGCGGTGGGCATGGTGCCCATAGCGCTTGAGTGGGCCATAGGCCTGGAGCGCCTATCGCCGCTGGCCATAGTGTCCATAGGCGGGCTCATCTTCGGCACCTTCCTCACGCTGGTCTACGTGCCGTACTTCTACTACCTGATGGCTTCAGGCAAGGAAGTTCCCGCGCAGCCCGCCGGGAAACAGGATTGATCTAAAAGCGGTGAATAAGGAGAAAAAGTATGGAAAATAAATATATACCCCCGGCATGGGCGTTCGAGTTCCACGGGCACAAATGCCCGTTCATGCCTATAGGCTACAGGATGGGGCTGCTCGCCATGGAAAAGCTGGGCGTGGAGCGGGAGAAGGACCACGGCTTCTTCGTGTTCCCGGAGATAGGCGTGGGCCACCCGCAGACCTGCATGGTGGACGGCGTACAGGCCGCCACCGGCGCCACTTACGGCAAGCTGCTGATGGAAAAAACCTCCTACGGCAAGCTGGCCGTTACCTTCTATCATCCGAAGAAAGGGGCGGTAAGGTATTCCCTGAAGCCGGAATTCCTGGAGGGGTTCGGCAAGTTCGAATTCTTCGCGCACCGCAAGAAGGGGCTGGAGCCCTCGCAGATCCCGGCCGCGGCTGCCGACGAGGTCCTGAACTGGGTTTACGCCCAGACGGACGAGTTCATGTTCAAGATCGAACTCAAGCCGGACTTCAAGTTCACCCCGGTTAAGGGCTCCTTCAACAAGGCGCTGTGCTCTTCCTGCGGCGAAGTGGTATTCGAACGTTACGCCCGCACCAAGGACGGCAAGACCGTCTGCATACCCTGCTCCGGCTACTAAGGCCGCAACTCCGCCCGCGCCGCCGGAAGGCCGGCGGCCCGGCGGGGAGGTTTAAATGTTTATCCCTTTCATAGTCATCCTGGTCATCTCCGGCGTGTTCTCCATGTTCGGCAAGGGCGGCGGTTCGCTGTACACGCCGGTGCTGGTGATGCTGGGCCTGCCGGTGGGCGCTGCCATAGCCACGGCCCTTTTCCTTAACCTGGTCACCGCCGTGGTGGCCACCATCGTTTTCGCCCGCAATAAGCTGGTGGATTTTAAGTTCTGTTATGTTTTTCTTCCCGGCACTATCATCGGCTCGCTGCTGGGGGCCGTGCTTTCAGCGCACGCTCCCAAAAACCTGCTGCTGGGCATTTTCTCCGTTTTTCTCTACGGCGCCGGCGCGCTTATGGCCTTTTCCAAAAAGGAGGCGCCCGGCCAGGCGCAGAAGTCCCTGACGCCGGGGCTCATAGCGCTGGTAATAACTTTCTCTTTCGGCGTTGGCGTGCTTTCAAGCCTTATCGGCGTGGGCGGCGGGCTTATCATCTTCCCGTTCCTGGTGCTCTACATGAAATACCCGGCGCAGAAAGCGGCCGGCGCTAATTCTTTTATAGTGGCTGTCAGTTCGCTGGTGGGCACGGCGGGGCATTACGCTTCGGCCCACGCTTCCACGCCGCTGATGATCGCCACCTCCATAGCTTGCGTTATCGGCTCCACGATTGGCTCCCATGTTACGGTAAAAGCCAGCCCGGCCTTCGTAAAGATAGCCTTCGCCTTCATCATGTGGTTCTTCGCCACGCAGATCGCGCTTAAATTAACGGGAGTAATTTAAATATGGGCCCGCATCACCACCACCACGGCGCGGGCAAAGACCAGAAGGCGCTTTGGATCTCCATAGCGCTCAACTTCCTGATAACAGGCGTGGAAACCGCCGGCGGGCTGCTTTCCGGCAGCCTCTCGCTGCTGTCGGACGCGCTGCACAACCTGTCCGACGCCGTGGCGCTTATTATAAGCCTTATCGCCATGCGCCTGGGCGCGCGCAGCAACAGCGAAGAAAAGACCTTCGGCTACAAGCGCGCCGAGATCCTGGCCGCCTTCATAAACTCGCTGGCGCTCATCCTGATCTCGGCCTTCCTCTTCAACGAGGCGCTGGCGCGCTTCCTGCACCCGGCGCCTATAAACACCGGGCTGATGCTGGCCGTGGCGCTTACGGGCCTGACCGCCAACGCGGCCTCCGCCTTTATGCTTAAGAGCGGCGCGGCCGCCAACATGAACATGCGCGCGGCCTATCTGCACCTGTTGTCCGACGCGCTCTCCTCGGTGGGCGTTGTGCTGGGGGCGCTCTGTATCCGGTTCCTGGGCCTGCTCTGGGTGGACCCGCTGCTAACCATAATTATAGGCGTCTACGTGCTTTACGAGGGTTATGGCATAGCCGCGGACGCGCTGAAGGTGCTTATGAACTACGCCCCCGAAGGCCTGAACCTGCGCCGCGTAGAAAAGGAAATAACCGCCCTGGAGGGGGTAAAGGACCTGCACCACGCGCACGTCTGGACCCTTTCCGAGCATGATATCCACTTCGAGGCGCACGTCAACGCCGCGTCCGACCTGCGCCTGAGCGAGGCCTGCGCGCTGCGAGAAAAAATAGAAGAGCTGCTGCACGAACGCTACGGGATAGACCACGCCACACTGCAGATAGAATATGAAAGCTGCGCCGGCACCGGCCTGATAAAGAACCGCTGACCCCGCCCTGGAACACCATAAAACAAAAAACTACGGACAGTTCCGGCGGGGGGGGGCTGACGATGGCCGCTTCTGGCCGGCTGGTGCCTTTCCGCGGCCGCCCGGCCACGGACAATCTGAGGGGGCTACTTCTTCGTAGATTTTCTTTTTCCGACCGTGCCAGAAATGGTGCTTAAGGTGGTTTTGGCTACAGACAGAGCGGCACGGATCTCGTCACGGCTTTTATCCCTTATCAACTGCGCAAAATTCCTGGCGGCGTCATAGACGTGGTCCTTCTGCGGGCCTGGCACGGTCCGGAACAGGTCCGCTACTGGTATTCTTAGCGCGCCGGCGATTTTCTCTATAGTCTCAAGGCTGGCCTTCTTGCCTTTGGTTTCTATATACGCTATGAAGCTTGTGCTTATTCCCGCCAGTTCTGCGAGTTTCTCCATGGTAAGGCCGGCCCGCTTGCGCTCCTCGCGTATCCGGTCTCCCACAATAGAATGTATGTCCCTGCGCATTAAGTCCTCCGCTGCCGCTCTCCATCCCGCGAAATCAATTGTAGAAGACATACGGCGGCGCCTTACATAATGTACAAGTCAACTATGCAGTTGACCTACAGTCGTGCTATCTGCTATAAAATATTTGATGCGGGGCAAGTAATACTCAACCTTTTAGACAGCTATTCCCCTGAAGTCATACGTTAGCGGATGCGCTTAAAAGCGTTCGCGCGGTGTTGTTATCCGGCGGCGGCCGGGGCGGTATTTGTGGTATTTAAGGAGAAAATAATGAGAAAAGTGATTGCTGTTATTGGGTTTGCCGGGGTCTTCGCTGTTGCTGGTACGGCTATGGCGCAGTTCTCTTCCGGCTCTTCGGAGGCTGGATTTACTGTCGGCGGCGCTATTCCGCTGACTAAAACCGACCTTACCAGCCTGGGCGGGAAAAATGAGACCGCGGTGAAGAGCGGCGTTGACTTCGGTGGCCGTTACCTTTACCACACCACACCGGAGTGGGCTTTTGGCGGCGAAGTTTCTTATTCCGCTTTCGGAGATAAAACCCACGATCTCGGCGGCCTTGCCGAAATTAAAGAGAGTGCCGGGGCTCTGGATGTGCAGGGTATAGCCAAATACACTTTTGCAGCGGACAAGAAGACCCGCCCCTATCTGGTCGGCGGCATAGGCTACGGCAACTTAAAACAGAAAACACAGACGAAGCCTATAGGCGGGGCGACTTGGGTCGATACCGGAACCACTGAAAGCCGTACTAACTTCGATGAGAACTTAGGCGGCCTGGCTCTTTCCATAGGCGCTGGTTTCGAGCATTTCCTGACCGATACTCTTCTTCTGGGTATTGAGGGACGCTGGAAATACCTGGGCACAAAAGACACGGTGAACGACCCCGTTCTCGGCGCCGCCTGGGACATAAAAAGCAGCTCCAGCCTGCTGTTGACCGCAGGGCTCAACTGGAAGTTCGGGAAATAAGCCGTGCGATTCGCGTTGAGAGCCTAAATTCATACTGTTTGCGTTCGCCTGCGTCATAACGGAAAAAACGAGGTTAAATATTATGAGATTAATTGGAACTTTTGTTATTGGAACTTTTTTGTTGTCCGGATGCGCGAGTACGGCTAAAATTGCGGTTAGTATAACGCATCCCGCAGAAATAAACATGACCCCATATAAGCAGATCGCTATGGGGGAGTTCTCTGGAAGTAAAGGACAAGAATTTGCGGACGCCCTTAAGGAAAATCTTGTGAACGATAATTCCTTCAAGGTTGTGGATCGCTCGCAACTTGACCAGATACTGGGTGAGCTTAAGCTGTCCCAAAGCGATCTTGCGGATTCCGCCTCTTCCCGTGCCAAACTTGGCAAGTTGCTTGGCGCGACAGTGTTGTTGACCGGAAAGAACATAGAGAGCAGCTATAGTGATAAAACAACCTATGAAGACAGGACCTGCACCAGGATTATCAGCCAGAAAAAATCCGAAGAATATCCATGCAAGCAATATACCAGAATCTGCGGGGCCAGCAACTCCGGCAGTATAGATGTGGTTGATGTTCAAAGCGGTCAGATTATAAAAAGCCGGCGGCTCAAAGGTGGATATTCCCTGCAGACAAGCGCGGTGGATGCAATTCCAGCATGTGAAGACCGTAGCGACGTGGAACAAAAGGCCCTGGCCGGAGAGGTTGCGATATTTTTACGTGCAATAAAACCATGGAGCGAAACAAGGTCCATCGCCTTCATAAAGGACGGAGCCATCCCCATACTGGAGGAAGGTATAAAGACCGCGCAGATGGGGGATCTTAAGGAAGCCGCCAATATATTCCAGAGCGCGGCCGCATCCGCTGAGACAAATCCGGCGGTAAAACCGGCGAGCGTTGCCAAAGCCTACTGGAATCTGGGGCTTGCCCTTGAGTATTCCGGGGACTATTCCCAATCCCTGGCCGCGCTTAAAAAGGCGTACATGATTAAATCCTCTCCCAAATATCTCGCGGAACAGTCAAGCGTGCAGCAGTTGCAAAAAGAGGCCGGCAAATTGAAAGAGCAGGGCATGTAATCAATGCCCCGTACGAAAGTCCCGTTTTCGGTCATATATCTCGGCGGCGCCGCAGTTTTGCTTTTGTCTTGCGCGGCGCCGCCGAATGTGGTCCGCCAATCCTCCGATTCCGAACGACCCTCCTGGATAATGCAGCCGCCTGAAGATGGAAAGAACCTGTTCTTCGTAGGTTTTTGCACAGGAGCCGACAGCCTTGAGGCTGGCGAGGAGGCGGCCGCCGAAGATGCGGCCTCAAAAATCGCCAAATATGTATATTCGGAAGTGCGCGCTGATTACTCCGAAATCTCAACAGAACTGGGGCAAAAACTATCGCGCCAGATAAAATCTAAAAGCACGGCGGCTCTCACTGACTTCAAGATACTTCAGCTATATTATGAGTCCGCAGTAAGAACTGGAAAATCTTTTTCCATACGAAAATACGATGTTTATGTGCTTGTAAGTTATTCCAGGCAAGCAGCTGAATCTGAAAGGGAGCGCCAGGAGCAAGAGAGGAAAAGCAGCCTTGCGATGGCGATAAAGGACTGGAGGAGCGCGAGGCAGGCTGAAAAAAGGCATGAGTATATAAAGGCGTTACAATTCTATAAGGATAGTTTACACCTTCTTGAAACTGCCCAGGATTCTACGCCGATAGATATGCCGGAAACCGGGACTTGCGGCGCTTTGCGTCGCCAGGTTGGGGAAAAAATATGGGAGGCGGATTCAGCCTTGAGAAAGGTTGATTTGAAAATAAAAACGAACGGCTCTAAAACAGCGCTTCTGGCTTTCCGTTCCGCCCTGTTGTCAAAGTTGTCCGAAAAAGGTTTTTCGTATGATCCCAAGGCTCCTGCGATTTCATTGAAGGCGGAGTTGCAACTGTTGCGCGGCGGCATAATTCTTGGAAACTTGGCATATTCCGCGGAAGGTAGCGTCAGGGCTTCAATGCTGTCGAGCCAGGCTACCGTAATGACGCTTCCTATTCACGGCAAAGGCTTCAATAGGAAACCGTCTCTTGCGCAGGTCAATGCTTCCGCTGAAGCCGGGGAAGCGGCGGGAACCGAATTGGCCGGTGCTCTTGAAAAATTGGTCCGGTCACAGGTCGGGGAGGAGCCATGAGAAGATCCGTAATCTGCTGTGCCGCTTTGAATCTGGTTTTTATGGGCTGTGTTCACAAACCAAGGCCGACCATGGGAATGGAAAACGCTCCGGAGTGGGTAGTGCATGGAGGCGGATGGGCAGCTGAGGTGTCCGGAAAACGGGCTTTTTATGGAGTCGGGACGGCTTCCGACATCCATGGCCGCTCAATGCTGATGGAATCCGCAGATGCAAAGGCGAGAGTCGAGATATCAAAAATATTTTCTGTTTTTGTGCGCGGCATTTATTCCGAGCGGCAATCTTTGGCGGGAACGCAGGCGGAAAGAAATATATATGCCGGTACAGAGGCCGTTTTGTCAGGAGTTCTAATCAAGGACCATTGGACGAACCCGGAGACCGGAGAGCTTTACTCTCTTGCAGTGCTCGATTTGGATTGGGTTGTTGACAATATCGGAAAATCTTCGTTGAGTGAGACGTTCAAGGATTCCGTGAGGCAGGCGGCCGTAACCGAGTTCGGCCATATCTCGAAATAAGTCTCCTGCAATTGCACCGCAAAAACATATGAGAGCATTTCTTTTTCTTGCGGCACTACTATTCGCATATCCAGCGTCCGCCGAACAGCAGAAACAGTTGTCCACGAACTCGGAAGGACTGCGTCCACAGGCAACGGGTGGGAACGCTCTCACGAACGGCCAGATAGTCGCTCTGGTTAAAGCGGGGGCAGGCGACGAGACTATAATATCCCTGATTGAACAGTCAAAAACCAATTTTGACTCCAGTCTGGAAGCGCTGATGGCCCTTCATGACGAAGGCGTCAGCAACGCCGTGATAAACGCTGTAAAAAAGCGCGCGGAGCAGCAGACCGCGCCCGCGGCGGCGGAGTTCAAGCCAATTACCTGCGAGGACGTAATAACCTTGTCCAAGGCAGGTTTGAGCGACGCCGCAATTATCGCCGCCATCGGGAACTCCGTCACCGGCTTTAATCTGGACACGCGGCAGTTGCTCAATCTGAAAACCGCCGGGGTCAGTAATGCCGTAATAGAAGCGATGCAAAAATACGGCTACGCAGCCTCGAGCCCGGCACCGCAAGGCGCGCTTCCGGCCGCTCCCGGGGCTCCCGGAGGTAAGACGCCGACGCACGAAGACGGCCTTGTGATCCACTTGGGCGCAGGATTTGACGCGGGACCATACAGGTCCAGGACCAAGGAATTCACCAGGGACATCGCATGGGAAAAGGCCAGCCTCGCGGCAGGGCAGTCATTCAGCGGGGAAACCGCCCAGACCGGCGCGGCGGGAACGGCCTATCTTTTCGGCGAGACAGCCGTAAAGCACGATTGGAAACTGGGGTTCTCCTTAGGCCTCGGCTTGGCGGACCACTCCTGGTACGACTATCGGACTTCCGAATCGGATCTTTCCGGCAGCGTCTCATTTAAGGGAAAGTTCGATAACATCGCGGGCATATTCCCGGCTGAAATTTACGTTAAATATTCTCCGGAAAGGGAAAAACATTCATTTTTCTTCGGCATGGGAGCAGATTATCTGCGGACGACCACGAACATAACTGCTTCCTGCTCCGCTTCCGGGAGTTATTCCTGCTATGCCTATAATTTTTCTCCCTTCCTGGCCTCCGGCTCCGCCATTCACGCGGCCGCCGGCGGGGAGTATTTTATAGGCCCCAAGATCTCTCTTGGCCTGAACGTTAAGTACCTGTTCGGCGGAAAGGTGCGCGACCTGCGCGGCACGGTGGATGGCGTTAAATCCCGCCTTGTAATGGTAAAAGACCCGGCAAACGGGCTGGAGTACCTAGGCACCGCGCCTGTTTCGCAAGGCCTTGCCGCCAATGAGCGCCTGTTCGAATATGATTACTCCGGCCCGAGAGTGAATGCCTTTATTAAATACTATTTCGGAGGGCGGCCTTGAAACAACTGCTTCCATTGTTCATGATTTTATCCCTCCCTGGAGCGGCCGCGGCGCAGGTTACTGATATCTACTGGACGACCAGCCCGCTGCCCTACGGCCGCGTGTTAAAGCACACCAGCCTGCGTCTGGACGCCCTGCAGTTGTCACTCCCGGTGGAGGATGAGACAAACTATATCGGACTTGACAGTTGGGGGGATAACCCGGCCGGACTTATTGAAAATATAGGGAACACAGTAAAATTCATGTGGGGGCAGAGTTCGTATGGTTCGGAAGCGGATTTTTCACGCGAATTGAGCGGTCTGTATTTTTCGCATTCAAGCAAAAGCGCCGCGATAGAAGTGGAAGGACTACGGGACGCCTTTTCCTATTCCCCCCCGGATGAGTCGGAAAATTTGAGCGGCTCCGCGGCCTTCGGAGTTAAAACCAGTAATCTGCTTTTTGGCGCGCTATGGACTGGAACCGGCTACGAGAGCAACGACTGGGGCAGCAATCACCGGACGACCTCCGATAGGACCCTTTTTGGCGGAGGAGTTACTTTTAAATTTTCAAACAGCGCCCTGACCGTTGGCGTTGATGGCGGCGTCAACAAAAACAGGGAATCATACGATTTTGCCTCGGATTCAAACTGGGAGGGGCCCGAATATGGTTTGCAGTCAATTTTAAAATTCGACGGCGGAGCGCTGGGTTTGAAAGCGCACAGCGGTGAAATGGATAGCGAAAATGTTTATTCTTACGCCAGATACAAGTATAACGACGCGTATCAAACAGGCGCGGTAAGGCTCTTTAAGCGTTTTGAAAGTATCCCCGTGAATTTAGGGGTAGAATTGGAATCCACGAAAAGAATCTATAAAGCTAGTTTTGATTATGTCGCTTTGCCAAGTGATGGATATAAGGAGGAATTTTCTTACGACATTAAGGCGGCAGGTGTGGCTTGGAGGCTGGAGCCAGGTCTGCTCGGATTTGAAGTTCGCGAAGAGACAAATGATTTCGCTTACTCACGGACTTCAACGGATTCCGGCCTTTATCGTACCTACGCCGCAGGTTTTGAATATCCTGTTTTAAGTCATGTAAGTATTATTCTTTCCTATCTGCGCGGAACCAGCAAGTGGACCTATACCGATTCTTCCAATCCTTTAAATTGCAGCTCGGAATCCTCCTCGCTATATTCTCTCGGAGGCGGCCTGACGATAAAACCTTCTGAGCTCATCGCTCTGGTCGCGGACTATAAATATAGCGATCTCGAAGGAATCGTAGTTGGCTCTTTTAAGGTGCAGACGAGTCTCTACTTTTAGCGGCGCAGATAAGGCGTAAAAGAGGGGATCCCGGAGTTAAGGCGATCCGCTGCACTGGCGTTACGTGATAAACTGCGCCACCATCCGTTTAAATGTAATTCCGGCGGCGGGAGGCTTTCTTTATTTCGCCAGTTTCGCTTTGTCTTCCGGGAAAGTGGAGTTGAAGGAAAAAGACTTTACCGTTTTGGCCGCGTCAAAGCGCAGGTAGAGGTCTTTTTCATCCTGTTTCCTGAAGAGGCCGAGTTTATAGTAAAGGTAGGTCCAGGTTACGTCCCCGTCGTCCACCCCTACGCGGTTAGGTTCGCCGAGCAGGGCTTTCAGGTCGGCCTGGGTGGTGACGCCGGTCTTTATTTTCTGTGTTACGTCCGAGTCGAACCGGGTGCCGATAGTGGCGCAGCCTGCCGCCAGAAAACCCAGCCCGAGGATAAGAATAAGTTTTTTCATAATTCACCTTCCTGTTTTAGACGTTTTAAAGCCCGAACTTCCTGAACATCCAGACCTTGGGAAAATCTATGGCCAGGGTGAAGACCAGGGAGAAGCCCAGCACAGCGAGCACCTGGTAGAGCGGCAGGGCCGGCATGAAGAGGCCGCTCATCCCCAGGAGCACGAAGGCTGCTATGGTGGCGCCGCTCAGCACGGCCAGGTCGCGGCCAGGGAGGGACGCCCAGAAATGCCGCCGCTCCCGCACTATCAGCACCCGGAACTGGCTATTGAAGATGAGGTTGAGCAGCACCAGCGCGCGCAGCGGCTCCCAGTCCAGCCGGAACAGGGTTTTCCCGGCGAGGAGCACCAGCAGGCCCTCTACCACCAGCAGCAGCCCCGGCGCCAGCGCGGACAGCGTGATGTCCTTTACGTTCCACTTGTTGGGGCTGCCGGTGTAATCCGCGTTGTCCGTGGCCAGCGACATGGTAACGAAGTCGTTGGCGAACACCAAAAGCGCCATGCCCAGCAGCGAAAGCACCACGCCGTGCAGCCAGAAGAAGGCCACGGTCAGCAGCCCTACGAATTCTATCACCTTGGTGACCTTGTTGATGACCCAGCTCAGCATGCGCTGGTAGGTGCGGCGGCTTATCTTAACCGCGTCTACGATCACGCCCAGGCCGGGCTCGGTCAGTACCACGCTGGCGGCCGCCTTGGCCACGTCGGCCGCGCTGCTTACAGCTATGCCCAGCTCCGCCTGCTTCAGCGCCGGCGCGTCGTTCACCCCGTCGCCGGTCATACCCACCATATGCCCGCGCGCCTGGAAAAGTTTTACTATCTTGTACTTGTCCTCCGGGTAGATCTCGGCGAAGCCGCCGAGCTCGCCGGCGAGCCGCGCCTGTTCGGCGGCGGGCAGCGCCTCGAACTCGGGCAGGCGCCTGATCTCGCCCGGGATGCCGGCCTGCCGCGCTATCTCGCGCGCTATCAGCAGGCTGTCGCCGGTCAGCATCATGGGTCTTATGCCCAGCCGGCGCGCCTCGGCTATCATGGCTTTGGAGTCAGGCCTGAGCGGGTCCGACAGCGGCAGGAAGCCGGCCAGGCGCAGCTCTCCGCCCGCGCCGTCGGTCCTGGCTACCGCGAGCGTGCGGTAGCCCTTGGCGGCGAAGCCCTCCACCGCCGCGGCGGCGGCCGCGGCCACGCCGGGGGCGGTGCCGGGGCACAGGGCCAGCACCACCTGCGGCGCGCCCTTTACCACGCGGAAACGCCCGTTCTTGTCCTGCGCTTCGGCTTCGGTCCTTTTCGCCGCCGTAGTAAAAGGCGTGAACGAGAGCTGCTTGTAGCCGTCCAGGGCGGAGCCCAGGCCGCGGGCGTAGTCCAGCACCGCCAGGTCTATCACGTCCAGGTTCTCTTCGCGGCAGGCCATAGCGCCCAGCGCCGCCACCTGCTCTTTGGTGTAGCCGTTAAAAGGCGCGCTGTCCGCCACGGCCAGCTTGTTCTGCGTTATGGTGCCGGTCTTGTCGAAGCAGATAAGATCTATGGAGGCCGCGTCCTCTATGGAATCCAGCCGGGTCACCAGCGCCCCCTGGCGGGAAAGCTCCAGGGCGCCCACCGCCTGCACTATGGTGAGCACGGCGGGCAGGGCCACCGGCACCGCGCCCATCAGGAAGATCACCACGAAGGTGAGTATCACCGGCAGCGCCGCGTGGGTGAACAGGGCGTAGCCTGCGACCAGCGCCGAGGCGGCCAGGCCCAGGTACATCATGTAGCGCACCACGGCCATCATCACTTCCGTCTGGTGGGAAGCGGGGGCGGCCGTCTTGACCAGTTCCGCCGTGCGGCCGAAATAGGTGCCGGCCCCGGTGTTGACCGCAGCGCAGCGCGCCTCGCCGGCCTTCACTACGGAGCCGGAATAGGCGATATCGCCGGGCTTGAGTTCCGAGGGCAGGGATTCGCCGGTAAGCGCCGAGACGTCGGCGGTGAGGCCGCCGCTAAGGAGTTTTGCGTCGGCGGGTACGATGTCGCCCAGTTTCACCGAGAGCACGTCGCCTGGCGCCACTTCCCGGGACGGTTTCAGCGTCCAGACGCCGTCGCGCAGGAGCCTTGCGTTTATCGCCAGTTTCTTCTTCAGCAGGTTTATGGCCGCCCGGGAACTGCGCTCGTGCGCCTGGCCTATCACCGCGTTAACGGTGAGCAGCGCGAAGATCAGCCACGCTTCCAGGTCGTGCTTGAGGAAGAACGAGAGCGCCATGGCCAGTTCCAGCAGCCAGGGCATGGGCCCCCAGTAACGGCCCAGGAACTTCAGCAGCAGGTTCTCGCTTTTTTCGGTGAGCTCGTTGTAGCCGTACCGGGCCAGGCGGCCGGCGGCTTCGGCGCCGGAGAGGCCCTCCGGGCCGCTGCCCAGCAGCGTGAAGGTTTCTTCTATTGAAATTTTAGCGTACTCGGCCGTGTTGCGTATTTTAACGTCCATATGCGTTCCCTTTACCGAAAGCGGCTGCGTTTTCTTCATTCTACAAAAGGGCGGGGGGAAAGCAACACGGTAAAGCGTGTTCCGTGCCGGTTCGCTGCCGGGACCTGAGGTTAAAAGCAGCTGAGGTCAGCAGCAGGAAGAATCGTCGCCGCAGCCGCAGTCCGGTTCGGTGCCTTTAAGGAACCCCATCCGTACGGCCTGCGCGCAGCCCACGCCTTTTTTTACGGAGACCGCTTCCGCCGGGCAGTTGGCGGCGCAGGCGCCGCATTCCATGCAGAGGTCCGCGTCGGCGATGGCGGCTTTGCGGCCTTCAAGCCTGAACACGGCGTGCGGGCAGACGTTAAGGCACATGCCGCAGCCTCTGCACTTGGCGGCGTCCAGCTTCAGCGTTGCCACGCCGCGCAGATATTTCATGGTCATAGATACCTCTTAACGAGCAGCATGAGCAGCCCCGCCAGCGCGGCGAGCGCCTGCGCCGGCATAGCCAGGCGCATTTCTTTCTTAACGCCGGACAAAGAGGTGTAGGTGGACGCGCCGGTGAAGTCCAGGCCGAGGTAGGAGGCCGCCGCCGCGTAGATTAGAGCCCGGGCGCCGAACTGGTAGAGAGCGAGGCCGCCGGCATAGGAAACCAGCGCCGCCACCAGCAGCCCGGCCGCCGCGCTTTTTACGGCGAAGCTTCTGCCGGGCAGCCAGGGCAGCAGGGCGGGCACCAGGACGGTTCCCGCAAGCAGGGCTCCCGCCGTTAAAGCCGCGTCGGTCTTAAACCCGAAGAAGTACAACAGAAGGGAGACCGGGAGGAAGTATTTACCGTAATAAACCAGCTGCACCGGCGCTAAGATCATTCTGTCTAAAAAATTGAACCGCACCCTGCGCATTCCGGGGGTAGCTTTGCCGCCCAGCCGCAGGTATTCTGGCAGGTCCTCGGCGCGTACCGGCCCGTAGACCACGGAGAAGCCGGTATAAGCTTTTACCTTGTGGGCGCTTACGCCCGGCGCGCCCAGCTGGGGGAGAACGATGTCCCGGCGGCTGACCAGCTCTTCCAGCCCCGTTTCCCTGATAGAGCGCGTAAGCTCCAGCGTGCCGAAGGCGCCTTTGCCCGCCGCGCACCAGACGTTTATGCCTTTGGTGTCCAGGACAAGGAGCCAGGCGTTTACGCCTTTAAGGTTCCTTCTGAGGGCGTCAAAGCTGAGCTTGTAGTTAGCGGTGGCGAAAACCGGCGACTCGCTCCCGGGCGAGCCAAGGGCATAGAGCCCTGGGTTTACCCGGTACGCCATCCTGTTGATTCCCCAGCGGGCTTTCCAGGCGGCCAGGCGGTCGGCGGCCGTGTAGTCCGCGCTGGCCCTTTCGGGGCCGCCGGCCGGCGCGCTCTTTCTCGCCGGCAGTATAATTATTTTCTGGACGTGTTGCGGCATAGTTGGTATTCTACCTCAAGTTGCGGCGGCCGGCTGCGCCCGTATCTTGACAAGCCGCCTGCCATATGCATATAATAGCATATGAGAGCGGCATATCTTCTGCTATGAGGAATGATTTTAAAACCTGCCTTAAGGCGCTGAAGGCGCTGGGGGACGGCAACCGCCTGCGGACGGCCGCGCTGCTGGCGCGGGCGGGGCGCGAACTGTGCGTATGCGAACTGGTGGACGCGCTTGGGGAAAGCCAGTATAACGTTTCTCGCTACCTGGGCGCCCTCTGCGCGGCCGGGATCATAAGGAAAGAGAGGAGAGGCCGTTGGGCCATGTACACGCTGGCGGAGCGCGGACCGCTCAACGCGTATCTTATGAAACTGGTCAGGCCGGCGCCGTGCTGCGGGCTGATAGCCAAAGATCTGGCCCGCCTTAAGGAAAGGCTGGCGCGCCGCGAGAAAGGCGTCTGCGTGATAGGCTGCAAGTGCTAGCGCGGAGGCCGCGAACTAAAACTTTGCTGAAAACGACAAAACCGGAGGAACATGCTATGGAAATTACCGACGCCGCGATAGAGACGCTTAAGAAAGTGATCAAAGAAGAAGGGAAAGGCTCCTGCCTGCGCATTTTTACGACCGAGGGCTGCTGCGGCCCCTCGCTGGCCATGGACCTGGCGCCCAAGCCGGACAAGGACGACGCCGAGATCGTTAAGAACGATTTCAAACTGTACGTGCACAAGGACGCTGCGCCCCAGCTCGAGAAAGCCACTATCGACTGCGACGCCGCTGGCGGCATAATCCTGAAAGGTCTGCCCAGCCACGGCTGCGGCGACAGCTGCGGCGGCGGCGACTGCGGCAGCGGCGGCGATTGCGGCTGCGGGCATTAAACCCGGGCCTGTATGAAAGTCCTTTTCCTCTGCACCGGCAATTCCTGCCGCAGCCAGATGGCCGAAGGCTGGGCCAGGGCGCTGCTGGCCGGGAAGGCGGAAGCCTTCTCGGCCGGCACGCGGCCTGGAGATATAGTCGACCCGCGCGCGGTAAAAGCCATGGCCGAGGCGGGCGTGGACATCTCCGGCCAAAAGCCCAAATCCCTTGAAATATATAAAGACCAGGCTTTCGACCTTGTGGTGACGGTCTGTGATAATGCCCGCGAGACCTGCCCCGTCTACTGGGGCGCGGGCCGTAAACTGCACCGCGGTTTCGACGATCCCGGCACGCTCTCCGGGCCCGGCGCACCGGACGAAACCGCCATGCCTCACTATCGCCGGGTCCGCGACGAGATAAAGCGATTTGTAAAAGAACTGCCGGAGATCCTGGAGCGGCTATGAGCGATACGTCTAAAAAGATGAATATTTTCGAGCGCTACCTTACCGTCTGGGTGGCGGCCTGTATGGGCATAGGCGTGCTGGCCGGGAAAACCTTCCCGGGCCTGGTCACCTGGCTGCGGGGCATGGAATTCGGCGCCGCTTCCCACATCAATATCCCTATAGCCGTGCTGCTCTGGCTGATGATCTACCCGATGATGCTGAAGATCGACTTCGGCTCGCTGGCCAACGTCGGAAGGAAGCCCAGGGGCCTGCTGATCACGCTTTTCGTGAACTGGCTGGTAAAGCCCTTCTCCATGGCGCTGCTGGGCTGGGTCTTTTTCAAGCACATTTTCACACCCTGGATCGGGCCGGAGCTGGCGGAGCAGTATATCGCCGGGGTCATCATCCTGGCCGCGGCGCCGTGCACGGCCATGGTCTTCGTCTGGAGCTACCTTACCGAAGGCGACCCGGCCTACACGCTGGTGCAGGTGGCGGTGAACGACCTGATCATGCTGGCCGCCTTCGCGCCTATAGTTAAATTCCTGGTCGGCGGGGCCTCGTCGCTGGTCATCCCGTTCTCCGTGCTGCTGTGGGCGGTGTTCATCTTTATAGTCATCCCGCTTTCCGCCGGGGCTTTCACGCGCTCGGCCCTGGTCAAGGCGCACGGGCGGGACTGGTTCGAGAATTCATTCCTGCCGAAGTTCCACCCGGTGAGCGTGCTGGCGCTGCTGGCCACGCTGGTCTTCATTTTCGCCTTCCAGGCGGAGAACATTACCTCGCGCTTCACCCACGTGCTGCTGATAGCCGTGCCCATCACGCTGCAGGTCTATTTCAACGCGGGCCTGGTTTACTTCCTTATGAGGAAGTTCAAGGTGGAGTATTGTGTGGCCGCGCCGGGCGCCCTGATAGGCGCCAGCAACTTCTTCGAACTGGCCGTGGCCACCGCCATAGCCATTTTCGGGCCGGATTCCGGGGCAGCCCTGGCCTGCGTGGTGGGGGTGCTGGTGGAGGTGCCGGTAATGCTCAGCGTGGTAAAGTTCTGCAACGGCACGCGCCATTGGTTCTGCGCCGCGCCCGCCGGGGCGTGAAGGCGGGCTTGAAATCAGCGCCAAGATATAGTGAAATAGGGGGCGAAGCTAAAGGGGAACTTATGAAAAAAATATTTATAGGCGGTATTGCGGCCGTTAGTGTGGTTTCCGCGCTGGTTCTGGCCGGCTGCGCCAACAGGAAAGAGGCTACGGTCGGAACCCCAGGGAATCCCCTGGTGGTGGCTTTGTCGCCGGAGCACGCGCCCGCGGGCACGCGCGAGCCGCTCGTATTTTTAAAGAATTACCTGAGCGCGCGGACCGGCATGACGGTGGAGCTGAAGACGGCCGCCTCCTCGCTGGACATCATCGATATGCTGGGCTCGGACAAGGCCGACGTGGCTTTTATGACCACCGAGGAATACCTGGTGGCCCGCGAGCAGTACCGCGTGCAGGCCGCCCTGCAGGTTAACCGCCGCGGGGCGGAGACCAAGTACGACGGCGTCATCCTCGTCAAAGCGGCCGGGGGGCCTAAGGACGCCGCGGGCCTGGCCGGGAAGAAATTCGCTTTTTCCGACCCTTACTCCATAAGCGGGTATTTCCTGCCTTCCGTCTTCCTCAAAAAAGCCGGCGTGAAAGTGACGCCGGTCTTTGCCGGCAGCCATAAAGCCGCCCTGGCCGCCCTGCTCGACGGCAGCGCGGACGCCGCCGCCACCTACGCCGACGCCGCCAAAGGCCGCCCGGAGCTGCGCGTGCTGGCCGTTACCGGCACCGTGCCCAACGAACCCGTAGTAGTGCGCCGCAGCCTGCTGCCGGAAAAACGGCAGGCTATAGAGGCCGCGCTGGCCGCCCTGCCCGGCACGCCCGAGGGCAGGAAGGCCCTCTCCGCCGTGGCGGATATCACCGGCTTCAGCCCCGTTTCGGAGGCCCCGTACCGGGCCTTGCAGGAAACTATCCTGGCCGCGGGGAAGTCGGTGTACGACCTGCTCCCGGAAGGGTGGCAGATGCGGCAGCTGAACGAACCCTACATGCCTTAAACGGCCGCCTGGGCATAGAAGAACCGCGGGCTGTCCCGCGGTTCTTCGCTTTTTACGCTCCGGGCGGGCTTTAAGCTTCGTCTTCCACCAGCGGCCGGTGTTCCTCTGCCAGCGGTTCCGAAGTTTTCCTGCCGGGCGTTACGTTCCACAGGCGGGTCATCAGCAGCGCGCCGATCAGCGAGAAAGGCATGATCATGTAGGTCCAGGAAGCCCAGCCCCATTTGTCCAGGAAATGCCCCATCAGGAAGCCGGTAAGGCCGCTGGCCAGGTACTGCACCCCGTCGAGCAGGCCCGCCACGGTGGAGGCGGCGCGCGTGCCGCCGAAGTCCATGGAAGCCGTGCCGGTGAGCATGCCGTGCACGCCGAAGATCCACATGCAGCAGACGCCTATCATAAAGGAAGCCACCACCGGGCTGGCGGTCTGGCCGAGGATGAACAGCGAGATTATCTGGCCGAGGTAGAAGATAAAGGCCACCGGCGGGCGGCGGGACTGGAACAGCTTGTCGGAAATATAACCGCAGATCAGGCCGCCCACAATGCCGCCTATGGTTATGCCCGAGGTGGCTATGGTGAACAGCGTTACCTTTCCGCCGAAGATGGCCAGGCCGCCGTGCACGACTTTATGCACTTCGGCCAGGAAGGGGACGAACCACAAAAGCAGGCCCTGGCGCACGAAGCCGGTGCAGAATTCCGAAACGGCCAGCGTTACTATGACGGGGTTCGTGAATACGCGCCTCATCAGCTCGCCGAACTTAAGCGGCGTCGCGTGGTCCTTTTCGTGGGCGGTAGCGTCTCCGGTATTGAAGTCGTTGTGGCCGGCCTCGCTGGGCTTGTCCTTTACCAGGAACAGGTCCACCAGGAACATCAGCAGCATCGCGGCCGAAGGGATAAGGAAGACCATGTACCAGTTCATCGTGGAAAGGATCCAGCCGCCCACCGTCATGGCCAGGAAGTAGCCGCCGGAGATCATGATGCCGAAGATCCCGCCGAACACGCCGCGTTCCTTGACGTGGAACCAGGGGGCGTTCACCTTCACCACCGACAGCGCGCCGAAGGATTGGAAGTACTGGTTCACCGCGTACAGGAGCGACATGCCCACGATTATCTTGGTCTGCCAGCCGCCCAGGAACAGCAGGCCGATCACCAGGTTCAGGACGGCGGCGCCGACCGCGCCTATCAGGATGGCCTTCTTGCCGCCGATGCGGTCAGCCAAGGGGCCGTTGAACATTACCGACAGCGCGTAGGTCCAGAAGCCAGCCGTGGCGATGGTGCCGAATTCCGCCTTGTTCAGGTGGAACATGTCCATCATGGTCTTGGACGCCACGTTCAGGTTGTAGCGGCCCATGTAGAAAGTGGCGTAGGTGAGGCCCAGCGGGAACCAGTTCATGAAACGGCGGCGGCGGTACGCTGCGGGATGGTTGGGGGCTTCGGACATTGTTTGCGCTCCTGTTCTGGAAAGGTATGACTCAATTATATAAATTCACGAAAGGGCGAATGTAAAGTCCGCGTAAAATCGGATGCGGCCGTACAAAGCAAAACCCCGCGCCCTTCCGGACGCGGGGTTTTTTATCCCCTGAATTAAGTTCTTTTCTTAGAACTTGTAGCTGACGCCGAGCGCGGGAAGGTGCGCGGAAGCTTTGTACTTCCCGTTGAGCGTGTTGGTGGCTAGATCCTGTACGCTGTCGTGTATGGTTCTTTCCGTGAACATGAGGTAGGTGTAAGAAAGGTCTACCGTTATGTTCTTGGCAACGGCATAGCCGGCGCCAAGGGAGAAGGCCACGCGATCGGAATCCGGCACGCGGGTCTCGAAGTACTTTTCCTTGACCGGGTTATAGTCGTAGAAGGTACCGGCGCGGAAGTTCCACTTGTCGGAGTACTTGTACTCTGTTCCGAGGCGGAAAGCCCACACGCTCTTCCAGCCCTTGTAGGCGGTGGTGGTTCCACCGGCAAATGTGGCTGAGTTTATTTTTAGGGCGTGGTAGGTGGCCCAGTCGGTATAGTCGGCAGTAGCACTGACCAGCCATTTGTCGCTCGCCTTATAACCTGCGCCCACCTGGAAGGTGTCGGGCAGGGTTATTTTGGTGCTCGCGTCGTTGTCTTTAGGCGTGTTAGTTACCTTGGCGGTGCCGTCAATAAGAACCTTTACCGGGCTGCGGTAGTTGGCGCCGAAGCTCCATTTATCGTTCAGCTTGTAGAAGGCCGCGGCATTGTAGCCCCAGCCATTGCCGGTGCCTGAGAGCTGCATCTCCATAGTGGGCGCAGCCATCTGGTAAAGCTTGGCGTCAAGTGAGACGTAGTCTATGCCCAGGCCGAACGATAGTTTATCGTTAAGTTTGTACGCTCCGTTAAGGTTGTAGTTAAAAGCCTTAATATCGGATAGCGTGGCTACACCGCTGGCATGGCTCGTTTTATCCCATTCGGTGGACAACCCGAAGGGAGCATTGAAACCAAAGCCGAGCGCCCATTTCTCGTTGAGTTTGTGGGTCGCGTATAAGTAGGGGGGGACGTGCAGGGTATTCTTTATTTCATCCGAACCGCCGGTGTACTCGTGCTTCATGGCGGGATTTACCATTACGGAACCGAGGGAGAGGTTAGTCTTCTCCAGGTCGGTCATGGCGGCGGGGTTGTACCACACCGCCGACGCGTTATCGGCCACGGCTACGAACGAATTGCCCATGCCGTTCGCCTTAGCGTCCTGCTCTGAAAGGCGGAAACCCGCGGCGTTGACGCTGCTCGCCATCGCCATGAGTCCCACCAGCA